>NZ_JNIX01000007.1:107500-495336 GCF_000701445.1 Brevundimonas bacteroides DSM 4726 | reverse complement strand
GAAAGACGACTGCTCCGCGCGATTGGTCTGATCGGAAGCGGACGGCCCCGCGTCGTTCCCGCGCGACTGCCCGGGGACCAACGGCCCTGTTAGAGCCTTGCCGCTACTGACGCCTCCGGCGGGAAGGTCGGCGTGCTTGCGAAAGCCGATCCCCTGAACGCGGCGAGTCTTCTGCTCGCCGCCTTTTTGGTGGGCTACCGCCTGGAACGCGGTTCCAGGCTACTTGAGCCCGAGACCCTCGCTCCTGACAGTGAACCCACGCCACCCCCTTGATCCGGACGCCGAATGACCGCTCTTCACGGCCTCCGGTCGTTGGACCTCGGGAGCTCCCGCTCCAACCGCTCCCGCCGCAGCAAGCTCGCAAGGCCTTGCGCCCTTCCCAAGCGACGGAACCGAGGGGGAGGGTAACACACCCGGATATGCGGGCGCGTTCAGAGCGTCTCAAACGCAAGCGACGTTGTTTTTGCTAGCGAAATCCGGGCGTCGTTGGATGATTGAGAAAAACCGCGTGTCTCCCTCTCCCAGAGGGAGAGGGCTTGAGGTTCGGAGAGCGCAGCGATCCGCCAACCGAAAGGGTGAGGGGCTACTGCGCGAGCCGGTGAGGGCATAACCCCTCACCCTTTCGCGCAAGGACGACGGCTTCGCCGCCGTGCGCTCAAGCCCTCTCCCTCTGGGAGAGGGAATTCCCATGGCCCTGTCGATCCCGCCCCTGCCCGCGCGTCTCTCTGGCAACGCGACCTTCCGCGTTGCTCGAACCTCGGAGACCGCCATGACCCGCCTAACCCTGCTGTCCGCCCCCGTCGCCTTCGTCGTCGCCCTGCTGGGCACGGCCACGCCGGCGTCGGCCGAACAGTTCGCCCTGTTCGTCTATGAGACGCCCGCCGACTTCGCCGCCCGCAATGATCCGGCGAAGGCCGAGGCCTATTGGGGCGGGTTCGCCGCCCTGGGCGAAGAGATGCGCGCGGCGGGCATCGTGCGGGGCGGCGGTCCGCTGGGCGAACCGGCGCTGGGCAGCACCGTGTCGGTGCGTGATGGGCGCACGATTTCGGCCGCCGTCGAGGGTGGCGCGGAGGCGCTGAGCGGATGGTTCGTCATCGACGTGGCCGACCGCGCCGAGGCCGAGGCCTGGGCCGCGCACGTGCCGGCGGCCTCCACCGCACGCATCGAAGTCCGGCCGGTGCTCGACATTCCGATGTCGAACATGATGGCGCGCTGACCGGAGCGACCCGGCGGACAGGCCGTCCGCCGGGTCAGCCGTCGCGAAGCGCCTTCAGCACCGCCGGGATGATCCCCGGCAGATCCTCCGCGATCAGACCTGGCCCGAACCGCTCGGCGGCGTCTGCATGCATCCAGACGGCGGCGCTGGCGGCCTCGAAGGTCGGCATGCCCTGGGCGGCGAGACCGCCGATAAGGCCCGCAAGCACATCACCGCTGCCCGCCGTCGCCAGCCAGGGCGAGCCGTTCGGGTTGATCCGGGTGCGGCCGTCCGGGGCTGCGATGATCGTCTCGGCGCCCTTGAGCACGATGTGGGCGCCGGCCAGACGGGCGGCCGTGGCGGCGGCGGCCTCCCGTCCCTTCGCCAGTAGACCGGGGAAGACGCGCTCGAACTCGCCCTCGTGCGGCGTGAGCACGTCGTCGCGGTCGAGGCTGGCGAACAGGTCGACGCCCCTCCCCTTGAAAATCGTCAGGGCGTCGGCGTCCACGACCAGCGCCGCGCCAGTGCGCGCGAGCGCGGCGAGGTTCTGCACCGTCGCCTCGTTCAAACCGGCCGCCGGGCCGATGACGACGGCGTCCATCGCCTCGGCCAAGCCTTCCAGGCTCTCCGGCGAGGTGAAGACCTCAACCATGACGGCCTCCATCGCCCCGGCGACGATCGAAGCGGCGGCGGGCGGGCACAGCACCTTGACCAGCCCCGCCCCGACCCGCAGACCCGCGCGCGCCGCCAGCCGGGCCGCGCCGGTGTTCAGCGGGCCGCCCGACACCACGCCCAGACGTCCGCGCGAATGCTTGTGGCTGGCCGCGTCCGGCCACGGCAGGCGATCGCGCCACAGGGACGGGTCGTTGGTCTCGGCCATCAGGTCCTCCGCGCCCGGAACGTCTGAAATCGTGATCCGCCCCTTGCCATATTGTGCGATGCGGTGTCCTTTGCTTTCCCGAGCGTGCGCACCGGCGATGGGCCGGACCCGCGCGGCCTCGGGGCGCCCATGAAGAAGATCGAAGCCGTCATCAAGCCGTTCAAGCTGGACGACGTCAAAGAGGCGCTCCAGGACATCGGCGTGCAGGGCATGACGGTGCTTGAGGCCAAGGGATACGGCCGCCAGAAGGGCCATTCCGAGCTGTATCGCGGCGCGGAATACGTCATCGACTTCCTGCCCAAGATCAAGATCGAGGTGGTGGTCGCCGACGACCTGGCCCCCGCCGTGGTCGAGGCCATCCAGACCGCCGCCCGCACCGGCAAGATCGGCGACGGAAAGATCTTCGTCTCGACCGTCGACGATGTCATCCGCATCCGCACCGGCGAGACCGGCGCGCAGGCGGTGTAACCGAGTTCAGTCAGCCTTCCTCCCCAGAAGAAACGCGAAAAGGATCATCACTCATGAGCGCCAAGAAAATCCTGCAGGAGATCAAGGACAAGGACGTGAAATACGTCGACGTCCGGTTCACCGACACGCGGGGCAAGCTGCAGCACGTCACCTTCGACGTGGACCTGGTCGACGAGGACTTCCTGGAAGAAGGCACCATGTTCGACGGCTCGTCCATCGCCGGCTGGAAGGCGATCAATGAGTCCGACATGTTGCTGAAGCCGGACCTGACCACGGCCTACATCGACCCCTTCTATCAGCAGACGACGCTGTTCCTGTTCTGCGACGTGATGAACCCGGACACGGGCGAGCCCTACAACCGCGACAGCCGGTCGATGGCCAAGAAGGCGCTGGCCTATGTCCAGTCCTCGGGCGTGGGCGACGCGGTCTATTTCGGGCCGGAAGCGGAGTTCTTCATCTTCGACGACGTGCGCTGGAACACCGCCCCGCACGACACCGGCTATTCCTATGACTCGACCGAGCTGCCGGCCAACACGGGCGCGGAATACACCGAGGGCAACATGGGCCACCGCCCGGGGCCCAAGGGCGGCTATTTCCCGGTCAACCCGGTCGACTCGGGTCAGGACCTGCGCGGCGAGATGCTGGGCGTCATGCGCGACCTGGGCCTGCAGCCCGAAAAGCACCACCACGAGGTGGCGCCGGCGCAGCACGAGCTGGGGCTGAAGTTCTCGGACCTGCTGACCATGGCCGACCGGCTGCAGCTCTATAAGTACGTCATCCACAATGTGGCGGCGGCCTACGGCAAGACAGCGACCTTCATGGCCAAGCCGATGTTCGCCGACAACGGCTCGGGCATGCACGTCCACCAGTCGATCTGGCGCGACGGCAAGCCCCTGTTCGCGGGCGACAAGTACGCGGGCCTGTCGGACTATTGCCTGTGGTACATCGGCGGGATCATCAAGCACGCCAAGGCCATCAACGCCTTCGCCAACTCTACCACCAACTCCTACAAGCGTCTGGTGCCGGGCTATGAGGCGCCGGTGAAGCTGGCCTATTCGTCGCGCAACCGCTCGGCCTCGATCCGGATTCCGTGGGTGTCGTCGCCCAAGGCCAAGCGCATCGAGGCGCGCTTCCCCGATCCGATGGGCAACCCCTATCTGACGTTCGTGGCCCTGCTGATGGCGGGTCTGGACGGCATCGAGAACCGCATCGATCCGGGCGCTCCGGCCGACAAGAACCTGTACGACCTGCCGCCCGAAGAGCGCGGCAACATCCCCGAGGTCTGCGGCAGCCTGAAGGAGGCGCTGGAGGCCCTGGACAAGGACCGCGCCTTCCTCAAGAAGGGCGGCGTCATGGATGACGACTTCATCGACAGCTACATCGAGCTGAAGATGGAAGAGGTAATGCGCCTGCAGCTGCACCCGCACCCGGTCGAGTTCGACATGTACTACAGCTGCTGATCCGGCGACGGATCGCGATGGAGGGGCCGGGCGGCGACGCCCGGCCCTTTCCTTTTGGGCAGGGCTCCGGCAGCTAAGGCGGATGGACGCCGACCGTTTCCGATCCCTGGCCGAGACCGCGCCGGCCGACCTGCGTCAGAAGCTGGTGACCCTGCCGGGGATCATCGCCGAGTGGGTGAGACCACACGGCGGTCTGGCCGGGCGCAAGATCATGGATTTCGGCTGCGGGCTGGGGGAACTGGCGGCGGGGCTGGCGTTCGCCGAGCCGTCGGCACGGGTGATCGGGGTCGAGGTCACGGATCAGCCGTCGGGGCTGCCGGGCGTTCTGGAGCGGGTCGGGCTGGCGCCGCCGCCGAACCTGTCGTTCCGCGAGGTGGCGCTGGGCGAGGTCGGGGACGAGGACGGGTTTGACCTGATCGTCAGCTGGTCGGTGTTCGAGCACATTCAGAGAAACCAGTTCGACGCGGTGATGGCGCGGCTGAAGACGCGGCTGAAGCCGGGCGGCTTGCTGTTCATGCAGGTGTCGCCGCTGTTCTTCAGCCCGGAGGGGTCGCATTTCTGGGCGCTGGGGTACACGGACTGGCAGCACCTGACCCGAGAGCTGAGCGAGGTGCGCGAGGATCTGGACGCCTCGGCGCTGAACGCGCGGCAGCGGGAACTGCACTGGAAGCTGTTCCTGCGGCTGAACCGGTTCACGGCGCCGGATTTCGAGCGGCGGCTGACGGCGGCGGGATACAGCGTGCTGCGCCGCCAGATCGATCGGACGGATCGGGAGCCGCCGGCGGAGCTGCTGACCGCTTACGATCGTGAGGCCTTGCAGACCGAGCAGATCGTGCTGCTGCTGCGGCGCGATTAGGCGGGCAGGCCCTCGGCCTCGTCCTCGCGCTTGCGGCGCAATTCGATGAGGCGGACGCACCAGATGGAGATCTCGTAGAGGATCACCAGGGGCACGGCGAGCATCAGCTGGCTGATGGGGTCGGGCGGCGTCACGATGGCGGCAAGCACCACGACGGCGACGATGGCGTAGCGGCGGCCCTCGCTCATCAGCTTGGAGGAGATAAGACCGGCCATGCCCAACAGGGTCATGACCACCGGCAGCTGGAAGCAGAGGCCGAAGGCGAGGACCAGGGCGGTGACCAGGTTCAGATACTCCGACACCTTGGGCAGGAGGGCGACGGCGACGCTCTCGGAGCTGATCTGCTGGCTCAGGGAGAAGAACATCACGAACGGCAGCATGACGTAGTAGACGAGCGCCGCCCCCAGCACGAACAACAGGGGCGAGGCGATCAGGAAGGGCAGGAAGGCCCCCTTCTCGTTGCGATAGAGGCCGGGCGCCACGAAGCGCCAGAGCTGGAACGCCAGCACGGGGAAGGCCAGAAAGACGGCGCCGAGCCCGGCGAGCTTCATCTTGGTGAAGAGGATTTCCAGCGGCGCCGTATAGATCAGCTGGGCCCCCTCACCCGTCACCGCGGGCGTGGGGACAAGGCCCGCCGTCGCCTGGATCAGCAGAATGGGCGAGACGTTGTGGCCATCACCGGCGGCGTGGAGCGCATTGGCCGCCACGAACGGCTTGACCAGGAAGACGTAGATCGGCCCGGCGAAGAAGAAGCAGACGATAAAGGCGACGGCGAACGCCGCCACGCACCAGATCAGTCGGCCGCGCAGCTCGATCAGGTGATCCATCAGAGGCGCGCGCGACGCCTCGATCTCGGCCTCGTCGCGGTCGATCGTCACGAGACGGCCCTGGGCTTGCGGGGCGCGCGGGGACGTGGCGCGGCGACGGGTTCAGCCTTGGCCGTGGCTCTGCTTCCCGCAGGCGACTTGGTCGCGACCTTGGCGGAGGTCTTTGCGGCGGGAGGCGTGGACTCAGCCTTCGCCGTGCGGGGCTTCCGGGGCTTGGGTGCGGCTGCGGCGGGCGTCGCCTCCGTCGCGGCCGCCGACGGCATCGCCGCGACCGGCGCGGCGTAGTCGGCGGGCAGCGGCGTCATGGCGGACTCGGGGAACTCGGGGCTGTTCAGCGTCACGGGCGGCGGCGGCGCGATCGCGGGCTTGTCGAGCTCGGACTTGATGTCCTTGAAGGCGGCGTCCGCCTCAGCGCCGAGACGGACCAGGCCCTGGCCGGCGACAGTCTGGCCGCTGCGGAGCGCCTCGACCTCTTTCCTCAGTTCGTCGAGCTCGGACTGGCGGGCCATTTCGTCGAAGCTGGAGCGGAATTCATTGGCCATGCGCCGCATCTGCGCGACCCATTTGCCCAGCTGGCGCAGCATGGCGGGCAGGCGTTCGGGGCCGACGACGATCAGGGCGACGACGGCGATGATGAGGTATTCGAGACCCCCGATCCCGGGGCCGAGGCCGCCCATGCGTCAGGCTCTTTCCGCCCTGGGGCTCAGCGCTTCAGCTCGTCCTTTTCCGCCTCGGTGCGGGGCAGGCTGGAGACGCCCTCGGCCGGGCCGTCCTTGCCGTCGTCCTTGAGGCCGTCGCGGAAGGCGCGGATGCCCTTGGCGGCGTCGCCCATCAGGCCGGACAGCTTGCCCCGCCCGCCGAACAGCAACGCCACCACGACGATGACGATGGCCCAGTGCCAGATGCTCATTGCGCCCACGGCGAACTCTCCTCGAACAGGCCGGATCGGCCCGCATCAAACCTGACGACCCTATAGTCCACCGGATGGCGACGCGCCAAGGGAAGCTGTAAGCCCGCGCAAATGAGTCACGTCATCATCCACACCGACGGCGCCTGTCGCGGCAATCCGGGGCCCGGAGGCTGGGGGGCGATCCTGCAGTCGGGCGGCAAGGCCAAGGAACTGCATGGCGGCGAGCGGCTGACGACGAACAACCGCATGGAGCTGACGGCGGCGATCATGGCGCTGGAGGCGCTGAACCGGCCCTGCCGCGTCGATCTGCACACCGACAGCAAATATGTGATGGACGGCATCACCGGCTGGATTCACGGCTGGAAGGCGCGGGGCTGGAAGACGGCGGACAAGAAGCCGGTCAAGAACGACGACCTGTGGAAGCGGCTCGACGCCGCCCGGGCGCGGCATGACGTCAAGTGGCACTGGGTCAAGGGTCACGCCGGCCATGAACTGAACGAGCGAGCCGATGCCCTGGCCAACCTGGGGGTCGATGAGGTGCTGGCGAGCGATTGAGTGACGGGCGGAGGGATTGCCAACCCGTCCGGCATGAGGTCTGGTCGAACGGTGATTGATGGCAACGCTGTTCCCCCTCCGCCGCCTGAAACAGAGGGCAAGACCCAGCGGGTCTCCATCGAGGGAACCCTCGCTTCGCTGTCAGCGATCTCGGCCCTGATCGTGGCCGCGGCCTCCATGTTCACGGCGGTGCAGGCCCTCGACGTCTCTCGAACCGCCGCGCGCCAGAAGATCTTCGAGAGCCAGCTCGCGGTCTGTATGCAGTTCAGCGAACTGACCGCTCAGGCTGCGGATGAAGGGGCGAAGACATCCGGGCTTATCGAAGGTCAGCTGGACGACGCGGCCTGGGAAGAGCTGAACACCCGCTGGGAAGCTGGCGCGGTCCTGTCGACGGCGATCTATCGCCAGTACCTGCAGATGACGATGATCTTCCCCGACGAGGTCAGCGACCTCGCCTATGTCGCGACCGAGAAACGAACGGAAATCGCGAACCGCCAGGTTGACGCCATGGAGGCGGAGGCGCTGACGCCGGAAATCCGGGCGGACCTGGAACGCCTGTCCAACGAGGAGGCCGACGCCCTGAACGCTGCAGCTGCCGCCTGCCGGGACCATGTCTCGGCGACGGCCGGCATCTGACGACGACGATCAGGTCGCGCGCTTCACCCGGAGCGACGGCCCGTTCAGGCTCTCGACGATCACGCTGTCTCCAGCCTCTGCGGCAACGCCGTCCATCTCGGCGGCCCATTCCGCGCCCGAGACGAACACGCGACCCCGCCCATCCACGAAGGTCTCGACAACGCGCGCACGCTGACCGATCAGCCGAGCCTCGCGATCGTTGACGTCGGGCTTGTCGTCAGGGTTCACGCGCTGGATCAGGCGGCGCGAAAACAGGGTCGCCACGACCGTCAGGATGGCGAACAGCCCCACCTCGCCAGCGAAGCCCAGATCGAGGCCGAGCGCCGTTAGGACAGCGACGACGCCGGCCGCAACCGCCGGCCACAAGAGCCACTCGGTGGACAGGGCCGCCTCTACCGCCAGCAGCAGCACCCCGATAGCGAGCCAGATCCAGAAGGGCTGGCTGGCGTAGATGTCGAGAACCGCGTCCATCGTCCGTCCTCCTCAGGTCGTGGGGACCGCGCTGCCGCGCGGACGCGGCGCGGGCGGCGGTGGAGCAGGCCGCGAGGGCGGCGACTGCTGGTCCCTGGCCAGACCGACCAGTTCGCCGATGCCGGCGATGGTGCCGACCAGGCCGCCCATCTCGGCAGGCACGATCACGGTCTTCTGGGTGGGGTTGCGGGCCAGTTCGGCGAAGGCGTCCACGTAGCGCTGGGCCACGAAGTAGTTGATGGCGTTGACGTCGCCGCGGGCGATGGCTTCGGAGACCATGGCGGTGGCCTTGGCCTCGGCCTCGGCTTCGCGCTCGCGGGCCTCGGCGTCGCGGAAAGCGGCCTCGCGGCGGCCTTCGGCCTCAAGGATGGCGGCCTGCTTGGCCCCCTCGGCGCGGGCGATGGCGGCCTGCTTCTCGCCGTCGGCCTCGGTGATGACGGCGCGACGCTCGCGCTCGGCCTTCATCTGACGGGCCATGGCGTTGGTGATGTCGGCCGGCGGCGTCAGGTCCTTGATCTCGATGCGGTTGACCTTGACACCCCACGGCTCGGTGGCCGCGTCGATGGTGTTGAGCAGCCGCGAGTTGATGGCGTCGCGCTGGAACAGCACCTCGTCCAGATCCATAGAGCCGACCACGGTGCGCAGATTGGTCGAGCACAGCTGGGTGATGGCGTATTCCAGGTTCTCGACCCGGTAGGCGGCGTTGGCGGCGTCCATCACCTGGATGAAGACGATGGCGTCGACCTTCACCATGGCGTTGTCCTTGGTGATGACCTCTTGCTGAGGCACATCGAGGACCTGCTCCATCATGTTCATGCGTCGGCCGATGCGCTCGACGAAGGGCGTCAGCAGGCTGATGCCGGGCTTGAGCGTGCGGGTGTACTTGCCGAACCGTTCGACGGTCATCTCTTTGCCCTGGGGCACGATCTTGACCAGGCTGAACAGGAACACGATGGCGAAGATCACCAGCGCGAGCACGAAATAGGTCATGGAATTCCTCCTGCCTGACAACGGTAGCGGGAGCGGGGGGTCCGCGCCACAGAAACCGGACACGGGCAGCCGATCCTCGAAACGAAAACGGCCGTCCCGGGTCGGGACGGCCGTCGGGCCCAGGGACCGCGTCAGTCAGTCGCAGACTACTCGCTGACGACGAGGTCCGAACCGTCGAGTTCGCAGAAGTCCACCTCGGCGATCTGGATGGAGTCGCCATCCTCAAAATCGGCACGGATGTCATAGACGCATTCGTCCAGACCATCGTCGATCGAGATGTTGAACGTCTCGCCCGGGGCCAGAACGTCGTCGCCGAAGATGTCTTCTTCCCACTCATCCGTCGACGGCAGGGAGATGTAGAGGTGAGTGAGCGTGTACTCGGTGTCGTTCGTCAGCGTGAAGTTGATCGGATCGGTCTGGGCTCCGGCCGACGACGCCAGCATGGCCATGCCGAGAACGGATGCAGTAATGAACTGTTTAATCAAGGTCTTTCCCCCATGCCCGATGCAGGATTGCGGTGGGCAAGCGTGCGTCGTTAGGCCAGATTCGGCCGGTCTCCAAGCTGACCAAAGCTGACCGCGCGCTGGATGACGCGGCGGGTCTCGGACCACCGCACCCGCCTGAGGGCCTCGTCGGCCGGAACGAACGCGGCTTCGGCAGCATCATCGCCAGCGATCGGCTCCCCACTCACCCATTCGGCGACGAAATCGATCAGGACGTAGTGACGTCCCGCGTCAGGAAAGATGCCATCGACCACATCGATCAGGCCGAGCAGGCGTGCCTCGACGCCCGTCTCCTCGCGTAGCTCCCTGATGGCGGCGGCACGCACAGTCTCGCCGGGCTCGACACGTCCGCCGGGCAGGCTCCATTCCCCAAGGCGCGGCGGGGCAGCCCGGCGGATCAGCAGTACCTCGTCTGCCCGAAGACAGACGACGCCTACAGCAGGAACAGGCGCGGGCAGCGATTCGCTCATTGCATGCAGACTAGTCGCTTTGGACTGGCGCGGATGGCGAGGCTTTGAGAAAAACGGTGATGGCCTCCCCTCCCCCCTCCGCCATCGCAGAACTGCAAGCCGCGCTCGGTCCCTTCGGCTGGACCGAAGACCCGGTCGAGATCGCGCCGTGGCTGACGGAATGGCGCAACAAATGGCAGGGGCATACGCCGCTGATGCTGAAGCCGGGCTCGACGGCCGAGGTGGCGCAGGCCGTGTCGATCTGCGCCCGGCATGGCGTCGCCATCGTGCCTCAAGGTGGGGACACCGGGCTGGTCGGGGGGCAGATTCCCTATGGCGAGGTGCTGCTTTCGACGCGGCGGCTGCGCGTCGTGCGGGACGTGACGCCGCTGGACGACGCCATGACGGTCGAGGCGGGCGTGACCTTGCTGGAGGCGCAGCAGGCGGCGGCGGCGGCGGGACGGTTCTTTCCGCTCAGCCTGGCGGCCGAGGGGACGGCGACGATCGGAGGCGTGATCTCGACCAACGCAGGCGGCACGGCGGTGCTGCGCTATGGCATGATGCGCGACCTCGTTTTGGGCATCGAGGCGGTCATGCCAGACGGACAGGTGTTCAACGGCCTCAAGCGGCTGAGGAAGGACAACACCGGCTATGACCTGAAGCAGCTGCTCATCGGGGCGGAGGGGACGCTGGGCGTCGTCACGGCGGCGACGTTAAAGCTGTTCCCGATCATGCGAAGCCGGGCGACGGCGGTCGTGGGGCTGGAGACGGCTCACGCCGCGATCCAGCTGCTGGCCAACGCCAAGGCCGAGACCGGCGGAGGCGTCGAGGCGTTCGAGTTGATGAAGCGGATCGGCGTGGAGTTCGCCATCCGCCATGTGCCGGGCGTGCGCGAGCCGCTGGAGACGGCGCAGCCCTGGTATGTCCTGATCGAGCTGACGTCAGGCGAGCCCGGCGCGGCGGAGGCCGGGATGGAGCGCATCCTGGCCTCGGCGTTCGAGGACGGGCTGATCACGGACGCCGCCATCGCCCAGAACGAGACGCAGGCGCGGGATTTCTGGAAGCTGCGCGAGGAGCAGTCGGCGGCGCAGAAGCCCGAGGGCGGCGGCTGGAAGCACGACGTGTCGGTGCCCGTCAGTCGCATCGCCGACTTCCTGGATGAGGCCACGGCGGCGGTGGAACGGTTCGAGCCCGGCGCGCGGGTCAGCGCCTTCGGCCACGTCGGCGACGGCAATATGCACTACGACATCCTGTGCCCGCCGAGTGGGGACCTGAAGGCGTTCCTGGGTCGCTGGGAGGCGGGATCGCAGGTCGTACACGACATCGTGGCGAAGTACGATGGGTCGATCTCGGCCGAACACGGGCTGGGTCGGCTGAAGACCGAGGAGGCGCGACGCTACAAGTCTGCGCTGGAGATCGAGACGATGCGGGCGATCCGGGGGGCGATCGATCCGAAGCGGATCATGAACCCGGCGGTGCTGTTCTAGATCGTCGCGCCCGGGTTCAAACCGTCGTCGAAGCGGCCTAGAGGACGCTCCGGAACGCGAAGGAGCCTCCCGCCTTGCTGATCGTCCTGTCTCCGGCCAAGCGGCTGGACTTTTCCGAGCCGCCGGTCGCGGTCGAGGCCACCCTGCCCCGCCTGACCGATGACACGGCCAGTCTGGCGAAGACGGCCAAGCGCCAGACCAAGGCCGATCTGCGCCGCCTGATGGGCATCTCGGACGATCTGGCGCGGCTGAATCGGGAGCGGTTTCAGGCCTTCGATCCGGAGGCGACCGACGGGACGCCCGCCGCCTTCGCCTTCGCGGGCGATGTCTATCAGGGGCTGGATGCGCGGACGCTGGATGCGGATGCGCTGAAGTTCGCGCAGGACCGGGTGCGAATCCTGTCGGGGCTGTATGGCGTGCTGCGGCCGCTGGATCGCATCCAGCCCTATCGGCTGGAGATGGGAACGCGGCTGAAGACGCGGCGGGGATCGAGCCTCTATGACTTCTGGGGCGACCGGCTGTCCAAGCAGCTGAACGCCGACGCCGAGGGACATGCCGATCCGACGCTGGTGAACCTGGCCAGCCAGGAATACTTCGGCGCGGTCGATGCCAGGGCGCTGAAGATCCCCGTGGTCACCTGCCACTTCCGCGAGGCGAAGGACGGCGAGAGCCGGATCATTTCGTTCTTCGCCAAGAAGGCGCGAGGTACGATGGCCCGCTTCGTGATCAAGCAACGGATCGACCGGGCCGAGGACCTGAAGGCGTTCGATCGCGACGGCTATGGCTTCGACAAGGCGGCGTCGACCGAGACGGACTGGATATTCATCCGGTCGGGAAATTCCTGAGCGCCTGTCGCCTTCGCAACCTCGAACGGCTAGGGTCGCATGAACCCTGACCCCGGCGCTTTGTTTGGCGTCGGCAAGAAACGAAGCGGACGACAGACCCATGTTCCAGTGGCCCGGCAAGAAGGACGGCGGCGAGACCGAGCGGCCCGTCTATCGTGATCCCAATGACCTGAAGGGCCAGGTGGCGGTCATCTCGGGCTCGACGTCAGGCATCGGCCTCGCTTTGGCGCGGGCGGTGGCGGCGCGGGGCGGCGACGTGGTGCTGAACGGTCTGGGCGATCCCTCGGAGATCGAGCGGACCCGCGCGGAGCTGGAGGCCAGTTGCGGCGTAAGGGTGCGCTATCATGCAGCGAACATGCTGAAGGGCGACGAAGTGGCCGACATGGTCGCCTACGCCAAGCACCAGCTGGGGCGGCTGGACATCCTAGTGAACAACGCCGGCGTCCAGCACGTCGAGGCGGTTGAGCGGTTCCCGTCCGAGAAGTGGGAGCAGATCATCGCCATCAACCTGTCCTCGACCTTCTACGCCACGCGAGCGGCGATCCCGATCATGAAGGCGCAGGGGCGCGGCCGGATCGTCAACATCGCCTCGGCGCACGGCCTGGTCGCCAGCCCGTTCAAGTCGGCCTATGTCGCGGCCAAGCATGGGGTAATCGGCTTCACCAAGACGGTCGCTCTGGAGGTCGCGCGCGACGGCATCACCTGCAACGCCATCTGCCCCGGCTATGTCGAGACGCCGCTCGTTCAGGCCCAGATCGCCGACCAGGCCAAGGCGCGCGGCATCTCCAAGGAAAAGGTCATCACCGACGTGATCCTGGAGGCCCAGCCGACGAAGCAATTCGTGACCACGGACCAGCTGGCGGGGATCTTCCTCTATCTGGTGTCGGACCTGGGGGCCTCGGCCAACGGGGCCAGCTTCTCCATCGACGGCGGCTGGACCGCGCAGTAGCGACGAAGGCGAGCCGCCATGGCGCTGTTCAAGCGAAAGCCGAGAGCAGAGGCCGGGGCGGCTCCGGAGACGCCGACCGGACGCAGACCCATCTGCCTGGCGCTGCAAGGCGGCGGGGCGCATGGGGCGTTTCAGTGGGGGGTGCTGGATCGGCTGCTGGAGGCCGATGCGCTCGACATCCGGGCGGTGACGGCGTCGTCGGCGGGGGCGATGAACGGGGCGGCGCTGGTGTCGGGGCTGGCCAAGGGTGGGCCGGAAGGCGGCCGGGCGGCGCTGGACAAGCTGTGGCGCGAGACCAATCAGTCGGGCGGCAAGAACGTGTTCGGCGACTCATCGATCTGGTCCAATGCGCTGACGCCCGGCTGGCTGAAGGACACGGCGTTCTGGCGGGCCGGTGAGACGCTGGCGCTGTCGATGTCGCCGTATGAATTCAATCCGTTCAACCTCAATCCTCTCAAGCGCGTTCTGGACGCCGCGATCGATTTCGAGGCGGTGCGGACCTCCGAGATCAAGCTGTTCGTGGCGGCGACGGCGGTTCGCCACGCCAAGTCGCGAGTGTTCCGGTCCGAGGAAATCACCGATCAGGTGCTGCTCGCCTCGGCCTGCCTGCCGCACCTGTTCCAGGCGGTGGAGATCGAGGGCGAACCCTATTGGGACGGCGGCTATCTGGCCAATCCGCCGCTGTGGCCGCTGTTCTACGAGGATACGCCCGACGACATCCTGCTGATCACGCTCAACGCCTTCGAACGGGCCGAGGCGCCCCGGGCGGCGGGCGACATCGTCGACCGGCTGAACGAGGTGGTCTTCAACGCGCCGCTGGTGGCCGAGCTGCGCGCCGTCGCCTTCGTGCAGGAGCTGATCCAGGAGGGCCGGCTGATGCCGTCAGAGCGCGACCGCTACCGCAACATCCTGATGCACGCCATCGAGGCCGACGGCTGGCTGGGCGACCTGTCGCTGGGGTCCAAGTTCAACACCGAATGGACCTTCCTGAACGACCTGAAGGCGCGCGGGCGGGCAGCGGCGGACGAGTGGCTGGGGAGCTGCGCGGACAGCGTCGGTCGGACGTCGAGCGTGGATTTGCAGGCGCGATTTGGGTGAGGTCGCGGCGATCGGCCCCGTTAACTTTCCACAGCGCGACTCGGCCCAGCCTCAGTAACCGTTTGGGCGTTCTGACTTTGCATGTTCCCCTTGCCGTCTGAGGAATCACGCATGGCCGTTCTGAAGAAGGATATCTCCGCCTTTGAGCGGATGCGGGCTGACCTGGAGGAGAAGCACGCCAACGAGTGGGTCGTCTTCCATGACGGCGTTTTGGCGGGCGTGTTCACCGCCTTCGAAGACGCGGCGACGATGGCGATCGAGACGTTCGACGACGGGCCATACTTGATCCGGCAGGTCGGCGCGGAACAGGTTTCCCTGCCGGGCGGGATGATCTTCACCCCGGCTCACTATCTCGGCTAAGGCCGGCTTCAAGCGCGGCACAAATGGAGAGACAGCAGCGGACCTTTTGGTCAGGCTGGGGCCCACTTTTCTGGTCGAGATCGGACTCAAATCGAAGGGGGCACCCGGAGCCGCGCCCGACTTGCCGCACAAGAAGCTGCGGGCCCTGATCGATACGGGGGCTGGCGGCGAATGCATCGATGACGAGCTGGCCCGCAAGCTCGGGCTGCCCATCACCGACGAGGGCGAGATCAGCGGAGTGGGCGGGAAGCATCGCGCCTACATCTACACGGCGCGCCTCTGGGTTCCCGACCTGGGGCGGCTGCTGTTCCAGCCCTTCACCGGGGTCAAGTTGCTGGAGGCCGAGTCCTGGCACTCGATCATCCTCGGGCGCAGCTTCCTGCGGCAGCACCGGCTCACCTACGACGGCAAGACCGGTGAGGTGCAGATCGATTGATGTCCGCCGCTCTGGCTGCCTCGACAATTGCTTGGGGGAGCTATGGAGACCGTGGGTCGGACGCCAAGTTAGCTGTTGTTGCGCCGGACCATTTCGGACCAGAACTCGATTTCGCGAATGTTCAGTGGCCAACGCTCCGCGGCCCAACCCCTCTCTTCCCGATTGAAGTAGTCGAGAAGATCCGCGCCGTAGTGGATGATGTCCGACTGGTAGACCGAGAAGACCGGATTTCCGGCCTCACTAGGGCTTGCGGGAATGTATCGGTGGCCAAGAATGGGGATCAGCGTCGGCGCCCGGTGAACGACGCCTTTTAGGACTTCGGCTCGTTCTACGGCTCCATTCGGTCGATCTCCCCACTCTGACCACCAGAGCCCATTCTGCTCTACGTCGAACAGCAGACCTTCGAACGGCCAAGCCAACTGGGCACGAACCATCTGGTCGTCATTCCAGTCGGTGCCGCCGACCGGACGGCGATCAAGCAGCAGTTCGATCAGGTCGGGCGGAAACGACAACTCGAAGCGGGATTGAGCTCGTTCGAGCTCGGCCGCTGAATACCCTGCCGTCCAAGTGAGCGAAGCCATAATCCGAGCCTTCCGTTCCAGCGACTGTCCACGTTCGCAAGCGCCAGACGCCGTGACTACCCCACAAACCCCGCCGCGCGCCTCAGCCGGTCATTGATCGCCTCGCCCAGCCCCTCTTCCGGCACCGCCGCGACCACGATCCCGACCGGCTCCTCCCGATCCGCCTCGCGCAGCATGCGGAACAGATTCGCCGCCGCCTCGCGCAGATCGCCGGTCGGGCTGAGGCTCCAGCGCGTCTCACCCACACCTGGCCCGAAGCCCAGCAGGATTTCGCCGTCTCGGGCGGTCTCGGCGTTCAGGCGCAGGGGGGCGCGGGGGGCGTAGTGGCGGGTCAGGCGGCCGGGGGAGCGGTGGCCCTCAAGGCTCTCGGTCAGGGGGCCGACGACGGCCTCGATCTCGGCGCGGGTGACCGAGCCGGGGCGGAGCAGGGAGACCCCGCCGCCCAGCACCGAGACGACGGTGCTCTCCAGCCCCACGGCGCAGGGGCCGCCATCCAGGCTGGCGGAGGCGAAGGTTCCGGTCTCCTCCATCGCGTCCGCGTATGTCGTCGGGCTGGGGCGGCCTGAGCGATTGGCGGAGGGGGCGACGACGGGGCCGCCGAAGGCCGCGAGCACCGCGCGGGCGCGGGCGTGGCCGGGCACGCGGACGGCGACGCTGTCCAGACCCGCGCGGGCGAGGTCCGACACGCCCGCGCGATGGGGCGCGACGATCGTCAGGGGGCCGGGCCAGAAGGCCTCGGCCAGGCGTCGGGCGGCGTCGTCGAACACCGCGATGCGCTCGGCGGCGACGGCGTCCTCGACGTGGGCAATCAGGGGGTTGAAGCGGGGTCTGCCCTTGGCCTCGAAGATCCTGGCCACGGCCTGGGCATTGGCGGCGTCGGCGGCGAGGCCATAGACGGTCTCGGTCGGAAGGATCAGCAGGTCGCCCGAACGCAGGGCGGCAACGGCGGCGCTCAGCTCGCCGGACGGGTCGCCAGGACGACGTCCACCCTCACCTGCCGTGCCAGTATGCCGTTCCAAGGTCCGCGCGTCCCGATGCCAAAGGCCGCCCGATCCAGCGAGAAGCCGCCCGTCATCTGCGCCGTCCGCCCGTCGCTGCGCAAGGTCACGGGGAAGCTGACGGGTCGGGTCACGCCCTTCATGGTGATGTCGGCCTGGGCCTGGAACCGCTGGGCGCCAGTTGGCTCCAGCGATCGGAGCCGAAACACGATCCGCGGATGGCGGGCAGTGTCGAGGAAGGACGGGCCCAGCGCGGTGCGGGTCAGGGCCCCGTCGTCCATGCGCAGGGATGCGGCCTCGACCGCGATGGAGACCTCTGTCTCTTCCGGCGCTTGCGGGTCGAAGCGGATGTCGCCGGTCCAGCGCTCGAAACGCCCGGACCGCTGACCCAGCGGCGAGCCGACGCGCATGGCGATAGAGGATTCGGACGGCACGACGGCCCAGGGCTGGACGTCCGCTCGCGCCGCGAGCCCGAGCGTCAGGCCGACGCCGATCAGGATCGCTGCGACGGCCCGGAACATCACGGACGCCGGGGGATCAGCGGGATCATCCGGTGCAGCACATTGTCCCGGTCGACGAAATGATGCTTGAGCGCGCCGAGCACATGCAGCGCCAGGAGGACGTAGAGCACCTTCACCCCCGCCTCGTGCGCGTCCATGAACTGGCCGGCCAGCTCGCGGCTCTGCGGCAGGGGCAGCAGCGGCCAGTTAAACAGGCCGAAAAAGTCGATGTCGCGCCCGGCCGCGCTGGACGCCGCCCAGCCGCCCAGCGGCAGGCCGATCAGAAGGACGTAGAAGCCGACGTGGGTCGCCCGCGCGCCGATCCTCTGCCAGCCCGGCGTGCCCGGCGGCAGCGGAAGCGCCGGGTTCATCAGACGCCAGCCGATTCGGGCCAGGGTCACGACCAGGATCGTCAGGCCGAGCGCCTTGTGCGCGCTGATGAAGGTGCGAGTGCCCTCATTGGCCTCGTGCGCCGTGATCAGAAGGACCTGGGCCAGCACGGCCGCCGCGATGCCCCAGTGGAACAGGAGCGAGACCGTGGAATAGCGGTTGCGCGGTTCGGCCATGATGCACCCCGTGTCGAAAGCGACCGCGACAGCTTGGCCCAGAAGCCGTGCCGGGCCAAGCCTTGCCTGCCGTCACGGCATGGCGGCAGAAAGGGGCAACGACACCCAAGGACCGTCCATGACCTATCGCGCGCCCGTCCGTGACATCGCCTTCTCCCTCACCGCCGTCGCCGGGATCGACGCGCTCGTCGCCACCGGGGCCTTCCCCGACTACGACGCCGACGTCATGGGCGCGGTGCTGGAGGCTGCCGGGTCGTTTTCCGAAGAGGTGCTGGCGCCGCTGAACCGGCCGGGCGATCTGGCCGGCGCGACCTATGCCAACGGCGCGGTGACGGCCGCGCCGGGATTCGCCGACGCCTATCGCCAGTTCGCCGAGGGCGGCTGGACGGGGCTGGCGGCGCCGGCGCACTCAGGCGGTCAGGGCCTGCCCAAGGCGCTGGAACTGGCGGCATACGAGACGGTGCATTCGGCGAACATGGCGTTCGGCCTGTGTCCCATGCTTTCGCTGGCGGCCATCGAGGCGCTGGAGGCGCACGGGACGGAGCATCAGAAGGCCGCCTATCTGCCACGTCTGGTGTCGGGCGAATGGACCGGAGCCATGTGCCTGACCGAGCCGCAGGCCGGATCGGACCTCGGCGCGCTGACGGCCATCGCCGTGCCGAACGGCGACGGGACCTACAGCCTGACGGGGCAGAAGATCTACATCACCTGGGGCGATCACGACGCCACGGACAACATCGTCCACATGGTGCTGGCCCGGCTGCCCGACGCCCCGCCGGGGCCCAAGGGCATCAGCCTGTTCCTGGCCAACAAGTATGAGGTGAAGGCGGACGGCTCGCTGGGCGACCGCAACAGCTTCCGGCCCGTCGGCATCGAGCACAAGCTGGGCATCCACGCCTCTCCGACCTGCGTCATGGCCTATGAGGGGGCCCGGGCCGAGCTGGTCGGGCGGCCGAACGAAGGCCTGTCGCACATGTTCGTGATGATGAACGCGGCGAGACTGGCCGTTGGCGTCGAAGGCGTGGGCATCGCCGAGCGGGCCTATCAGCACGCCCTGGCCTATGCGCTGGAGCGGCGTCAGGGGCGCTCGGTGTGGACCGGCGAGGCGGGCGCGCCGATCTTCGACCATCCGGACGTGCGCCGGACCCTGTCGGTCATGAAGGCGAAGATCGAGGCGGCGCGGGCCATCTGCCTGTCCTGCGGCGTCGCGGCGGATCTGGCGAAGCATGCCGGGACCGAGGAGGAGCGCCGGCTGTGGAAGGGGCGCGAGGACCTGCTGACCCCCATCGCCAAGGCCTGGTCGACCGACATCGGCGTCGAGGTGGCCTCGCAGGGCGTGCAGATTCACGGCGGCATGGGCTTCGTTGAGGAGACCGGCGCGGCCCAGTTCTATCGCGACGCCCGCATCGCCCCGATCTACGAGGGCACCAATGGCATCCAGGCGATGGACCTGGTGGGGCGCAAGCTGAGCCAGGACGGCGGGGCGTCGGCGCGGGCCATCATCGCCGAGATGGCGGCGACGCTGAAGGAGCTGACGGCGCTGTATTCCGGCAAGCCGGTGGAGCGGTTCTCCGCCGCGATCGAGGCGGCGCAGGACGCGACGCTGTGGCTGCTGGACCGGAAGGCCGATGCGGACGCGGCGGCCGACGTGCTTGCGGCGGCGGACCCCTATCTGCGGCTGATGGGCGATGTGATCGGCGGCTGGATGCTGGCCAAGGGGGCGCTGGCGGCCAAGGCGAAGCTGGCGGCGGGGGATGGTGACCCGGCGTGGCTGGAAGGCAAGATCGCGCTGTACGAGGTCTATGCGGCGAACGTGCTGGGTCACGCCTCGAGCCGGCTGGCGGCCGTGGGCCAGGGTGGGGCGCTGCTGCAACGAATGACGAAGGAAGCGCTGGGGGCGGCGTGAGCTTTCCCTCTCCCAGAGGGAGAGGGCTTGAGCGCCCGAGAGCCGTCAGGCGATCGGCCTTGCGCGAAAGGGTGAGGGGTTAGGGTGCCAGCCGGTGAGGGCTGATCCCCTCACCCTTTCGGCTTGCGGATCGCTGCGCTCTCCGAGCCTCAAGCCCTCTCCCTATGGGAGAGGGTCAAGGCTTTGAATCGCCTCCCGGATGAACGCCGCGTGCGTCACTACGCCGATGTCGAGCTGATCCTCCCCGATGCGCACCTCCTGGCTGAGCAGGCCGGCGATGAAGGCGGTGTCGGGCTCGGTCGTGCCGGGGCGCTTCCTTGCGCTAGGCGTCCAGAACACCGGGCCGCCGGAGTTGCCGGGAAAGACGGTGAAGTCGAGCAGGAAGGTCGGGAAGGCCTCGACCGGCGACAGGGGATAGCTGGCGATCCGGCCGACGCGCAGGATGGGAAACCCAGCCCGGTTCGCCGACAGGCCGCGTGGAAAGCCGAGCGACAGCAACTCGTCGCCCGGCCCGACCTGCCAGGCATAGAAGGCGTTCTCGTCCGCCAGCCAGCCTAGCGGGATCGCGGCGCGGGCGAAGGCTTCCGGAGCCTGGATTTCCATGACGGCCACGTCACGGTCGGGATGGCGCGTCCACAGCGGCTCGCCGGCGTCGTCGCGGATGGTCAGGGGCTCGGGGTCGAAGCGCCAGCTTCCGTCCGGCAGCGCCGTGCGCCAGCCAATGCGGGCCTCCGGGTCCTCCATGCGCTCCAGGACGTGAGCGGCGGTGACCAGCACGATGCGCGGGCTGCCGTCTGGGCGCTCGGCCTGGATCAGGAAGCCGGTGCCAACTGTGCGGGTGTCGGGACCGGACGGCTGGTCGAGCTGCACCGTCGCCTCGATCAGGCCGACGGTCAGGTCCCAGACCGGAGGCGGGACCGGAGGCGGGGCGTCGGCGGGCGGAACCTGGATCATGCGAGCTCGGGCAGACGAAGCGTTTGACGACCCCTATCCGGTCGCACACCTTGCCCATTCAGCCTAGAGGGATGCTTGGCATGAACCGCCGCGAATTCGTCGCTTCCACCGCCGCCTCGGCGTGCGCGGCCGCCGCCTCCCCCGCCCTCGCCCGCCCTGGAGCCCAGATGTCGCCTGTCCCGCCCGTCGCCAAGAAGATCCCGGTCACCCTCGAGCAGCTGGGGCGCACCCGGACCGACGACTATCAGTGGATGAAGGACGACAACTGGCAGGCCGTCCTGCGCGACCCGACCTTGATCAAGGCGGACGTCAAGGAGCACCTGGAGGCCGAGAACGCCTATCGCGAGGCCATGATGGCCGCGACCCTGCCGCTGCAGGAGCAGATGTTCCAGGAGATGCGGGGCCGGATCAAGGAAGACGACAGCTCCGTGCCCAGAGCCGATGGGCCGTGGGAGTATTTCGTCGAGTACCGGACCGGTGATCAGCATCCGCGCTACATGCGGGTCGAGCGGCAGGGAACGTTCGTCGTCGACGGCGAGACCGTGACGAAGAATTTCATCGCCGCCCCGACGCCGCAGCTGCTTCTGGACGCCAACGTCCTGGCCGAGGGCAAGGCCTATTCCGAGGTCTCGGCCGCCGAGCACAGCCCGGATCACACCCTGTTCGCCTATGCCGAGGACGCCCAGGGGTCGGAAGTCCATCAGATCTACGTCCGCGATTTGCGCACCGGCGAACTGCTGCCCGATCCGATCCAGTCGGCGAACGGCAACTTCGCCTTTTCGCCGGACAGCCATTGGATCTTCTGGACCAACAGGAACGAGAACGGCCGGCCGGACAAGATCTTCCGCCGGCCGTCGCGCGGCGGCGAGACCACCCTCGTCTACGAGGAAGAAGACGAGGGCATGTTCCTCGGCATCGAGCGCAGCTCGGACGACCGGTTCATCCTGATCGGAATCCAGAACCAGGAGACGTCGGAGGTCCGCTACATCCCCGGCGACGCCCCGACCTCGGAGCCGCGCGTGCTGGCCGAACGGATCGTGGCCCAGCGCTATGACGCGGATCACTGGGGCGACCGCTGGGTGATCCGAACGAACGCCGACGACGCCATCGACTTCAAGATCGTGGAGGCCCCGACCGCCTCGCCGGGACGCGACGGCTGGACCGACCTGGTGCCGCACACGCCGGGCCGCTTCATCGAGGGCGTGGCCCTGGTGAAGGACTTCCTCGCCCGTCAGGAGCGCGCCGACGCCAATACGAAGATCGTCATCCGCGACCGCGCCGGCGCCGAGCACGAGATCGCGGTCGACGAGCCCGCATATGCCCTGTCACTGGCGGGGGCGTCGGA
Source organism: Brevundimonas bacteroides DSM 4726 (assembly GCF_000701445.1). Taxonomy (GTDB): domain Bacteria; phylum Pseudomonadota; class Alphaproteobacteria; order Caulobacterales; family Caulobacteraceae; genus Brevundimonas; species Brevundimonas bacteroides. The sequence goes on along the minus strand of NZ_JNIX01000007.1, from coordinate 473,111 downwards.
GTTCGAGACGACGACCATGCGCTATGGCTACAATTCGCCGTCCACGCCGACCTCGACCTACGACTACGATCTGGCGACGCGCGAGCGGGTGCTAAGAAAGGTGCAGGAGGTGCCTTCGGGGCATGATCCGGCCGACTATGTGGTGGAGCGGCTGAACGCCCCGGCCGAGGACGGTCAGCTGGTGCCGGTGACAGTGCTCCGTCGACGGACCACGCCGGTCGACGGATCGGCGCCGCTGCTGCTCTATGGCTACGGCTCCTACGGCATCCCGATGGCGGCCAGCTTCTCGACCGGGCGGCTGTCGCTGGTGGATCGGGGCTGGATCTACGCCATCGCCCATATCCGGGGCGGGTCGGACAAGGGCTGGGGCTGGTTCCTGGACGGGAGGAAGTTCAAGAAGAAGAACACCTTCACCGACTTCACGGCCGCCGCCGATCACCTGATCGCGCGCGACTACGCCCGTGCCGGGAACATCGTGGCGCAAGGGGGGTCGGCAGGGGGCCTGCTGATGGGGGCGGTGACCAACATGCGGCCGGAGCTCTGGGCCGGAGTGATCGGCCAGGTGCCGTTCGTGGACGTGATCAACACCATGTCGGACGTCTCCCTGCCCCTGACGCCGCCCGAGTGGCCCGAGTGGGGCAATCCGCTCGAGGACCCCGAGGCCTACGACTACATGATGAGCTACAGCCCCTATGATCAGGTCTCGGCCAAGGCCTATCCGGCGATCCTGGCGACCGGGGGGCTGTCCGATCCGCGCGTGACCTACTGGGAGCCGCAGAAGTGGGTGGCCAAGCTGAGGCCCGCCACGACCTCGGGCAATCCGGTTCTGCTCAAGATCAACATGGAGGCGGGCCATGGCGGCGCGTCCGGCCGGTTCGACTACCTGAAGGAAGTCGCACACGACTACGCCTTCGCGGTCTGGGCCATAGAACGGGGCTGGGAACGGGAGTGATCCGCGACGCCGCTGCTTCCGATCTGCCCGCCATCACGGCGCTGTATGGGCGCGAGGTGCTGGGTGGGACGGCCACGTTCGAACTGGACCCCCCGTCGCCAGCGGAGATGACGGCGCGGTTCGAGGCGGTGGCCGCCAAGGGCCTGCCGTGGCTGGTGGCGGACCTCGACGGCGCATTCGCGGGCTATGCCTACGCCTCGCCGTTTCGACCGCGTCCGGCCTATCGCTATGGCGTGGAGGTCTCGATCTATGTCGAGGAGGCGGCGCGGGGCCAAGGGGTCGCACGCGCCTTGCTGACGGCGCTGATCGAGCGGGTTCGCACGATGGGTCTGCGCCACCTGATCGCGGCGATCAGCGACAGTGCGACGAGCGCCGCGTCGATCGCCCTGCATGAGAGGATGGGTTTCAAGGCGGCCGGACGCTATGCCCAGGTCGGCTGGAAGTTCGATCGCTGGCTGGACGTCCATCTGATGCAGCTCGACCTCGATCCGGCCGGCGGGCCGCCGGCGTCGCCGGGTCTTCAGCTGGGCGGCGGACTGGCCTGAGGTTCAGTGCGGGGCAATGTCGGCAGGCGGCGTGGTGAGCCACGGGGCCAGGCGGAAACGGCGGGGAGGCTGACCCACCGTCCGGTGCAGGATGAACTGCTGGGCGAAGGCGACGACGGCCTTGATGGTCTGGGCGTCGAAGGGCTTGCACACCGCGCCAAGCGCGCCGGCGAAACCTTCCGGAATCTGCTCCGGATTGGCGGTCAGGAAGACCACCGCCGTTCCATGGTCAGCGACCAAGCGCTGGGCGATCTGGGGCCCTGTCATCCCGTCCAGCAGATTGACGTCGACGAGAGCCAGGGCGGGACGCTCGCGCTCAGCCACGGCGAAGGCCCCGGCCCGGTCCATGGCGCTGCCTACCACGTCGCAGCCGAGGTCGTTCAGGACGAGCTCGAGCTCCATCGCCAGAATGGCCTGATCCTCGACGATCATCACACGAAGATCGGACAGTTCCTGAACCAACAAAGCGCATCCCCCGGCCCGATCAACGTTACTGTGTCGGTTACCGAACACAGGCAACGCGCGCTTGGTGATTTGGTTCGCGCGCCGTAAGTGAAAAGCCTGTCATCTAGCGGCGTGGGGGCCGAATGACCGCGGACGCGGACTTGCGCATCGCCGAACTCGAACGTCGCCTGATCGGTGGCTATGAGCTGTTGCAGGCGCTCGTCGGCATCCGGCTGCGAAGCGTCGCGGACCCGGAGAGCCGCCGCCATCTGACCTGGCTGAGCGATGTGGTCGCCGCCATGGGGCTGATGACGCGACGGTCGACCGCGGGCGGGCCGGTAGATTTCTCGGCCTATCTGGATGATGCCGCAGGGTTCTGGCGCCGGGCCTGCGAGGACCGGGCGATCCGGATCGACATTCGGGCGGGAGCCGCCGACCTGCCCGAAGGCCATGCCCTGCCGCTGGCCATCATCCTGCACGAGCTGATGTCCAACGCCGTGCGTCACGGTTTTCCGGACGGGCGGCGCGGGTCGATCGCGGTGGCCTATTCGCGGGCCAGCGACGGCGTCAGCCTGGTCGTTCGCGATTCCGGCGTCGGCGCGGCGGACCTGGCCAAGGGGGATGGACTGGCGCTGGTCGAGGGGTTGGTCGACCATCTGGGAGGCGCGATGAGCGTCGAGACCGCGCCGGGGTCGGGTGTCGGCGTTCGCATCCGTCTGCCGATCCGCAGCGACAAACCGCACTGAGCCGACTGCGGAGCCCCCTCGCGGCCCGTGCTCATCGATGTCGGGGAGTGAGGCGGTGGCTGGGGAACTAGGACTCGAACCTAGAATGACGGTACCAAAAACCGGAGTGTTACCATTACACCATTCCCCAGCAGGACCGGCGTAGCCCGGACCTGTCGGGCCGGGAGGGCGGTCAGATACGCCATGCCCCGTAGCGATGCAACACCCGCTTTCGGGACAATTTCCGCCGCCGCCAGAACGGCGCTTGCGGCCCCGGAACCCCGTCGCTATAAGCCCGCCTCCAAGTCGGAGTGTGGCTCAGTCTGGTAGAGCACTGCGTTCGGGACGCAGGGGTCGCAGGTTCGAATCCTGCCACTCCGACCATCTTTCCCGAGATCGAAAAGCGGACCCCGCCTCAGTCATAGAGACCGGGGCGGTAGCGATCCTCAAGCTGTTCGACCCACGGGCCATTGCGGTCGTCATCGAGCCGGTGAAGCGTCAGACCGCCGCCCAAAAGCCGTCCTTCGATGTAGAGCAGTCGCGCCAGCGGCTGGCTGCCGTTGTCGTAGAGAACGATGTCGCCCTGGTCGTTACCGTAGTAGCGGATGGTGTCGAACCGGCGCGGACAATTGGTGCGCGCCACGCCCCGCATACCGAAAATCCCGCCCCTGTCGCGCAGGGTGAGGACGCAGTCGGACGCGTCCTGGCTGCCGTCGTCCAGCTGCCACTCCCCGAAGACCTCGGCCGTCTCGCGGACGGGGTTGGCGCGGTTCGCAAGCGCGATAGCTTCGGCCGACGGCGCGGGACGGGAGGCGTTGGCGATGGCACCCGCCAGCGCGCCAACGGCGGCGTTGGCGTCGAAGCTCATCGAGGAACTGCGCGACCGGGTTGTGGTCGTGGTCCTGTTGCCTTCCCGCTCCACCGTCGTGGTCGTTGTCGTGTTGGTACTGGATTGGGCCAGCGCGGGGCCGGCAAGAGCGATTGCGCCCAGCGCGATCGCAGCGGCAAAACGAGCGAACATCAACTCCTCCAAAGCAATACCCTCGACGGTAGCGTTGCGATGGGCAGCGATCAATGTTCCGCGGCGATGCGCCCCAGTCGCGCTCCGACCTGCTCGATCAGGCGGTCGCCGAGCAGCCGCCGACGGGCCAGCAGCTCGGGCGAACCCACGTCGTAGTCGGCCATCAGGCGGCGGACGAAAGACCCATCGCGCACCTCGCCCAGCACATCGTCCATCGCGTCACGCGAGGCCTCGCCGATCACGCGCGGGCCGGTCAGGTAGGCGCCGTATTCGGCGGTGTTCGAGATCTTGGCGAAGGCTCCGGCGACGCCGCGCTCGAACATCAGGTCGGTGACCAGCTTGACCTCGTAGAAGCATTCGAACCAGGCGACCTCGGGCGGATAGCCGGCCTCGACCAGCTTCATGAAGGCCGCGTCGATCAGCTCCGCCACGCCGCCGCACAGGACCACCTGCTCGCCGAACAGGTCGCTCTCGCACTCGGCGGCGAAGGTGGTTTCCAGGATGCCCTTGCGGCCGCAGCCGAGCGCGGCGGCGTAGGACAGGCCCAGCGCATGGGCGGCGCCGGTCGCGTCCTGATGCACGCCGAACAGGCAGAAGACCCCCTCCCCGGCCTCATACAGGTCGCGGATGCGGGGGCCGATCCCCTTGGGCGAGGCGAGGATGACGTCGAGGTCGGGGCGGGGCTGGACCAGGCCGAAGCGGACCGACAGGCCGTGGGCGAAGATCAGCGCAGCACCCGGCCGGATCTTCGGCTCGATCTCGCGGGTCCAGAGGTCACGGTGGGCCTCGTCCGAGACCATGACGGCGACCACGTCGGCCTGCGCTGTCGCCTCGCCGGCGGTCAGGGCGACGAAGCCGTCGGCCTGGGCCTTCGCGCGGGTCGGCGAGCCGGGCTTCAGGCCGACGACGATGTCCGTCACGCCGGAATCCCGCAGGTTCAGGGCATGGGTGCGGCCCTGGCTGCCGTAACCGATGACGGCGACGCGCCTGCCCCGAATGATCGACAGGTCGCAGTCCTTCTCCTTGAAGACAGGCAGGGGGGCGGGCGTTAGGGTCTGGCTCATGACCGCCCTTCTAGCGCCATCGGACGTCGTCGGCTTCTGGAAAGGGGCCGGGCCCAACCGCTGGTACAAAAAGTCGGACGCCTTCGACGCCGAGGTGCGCGAGGCGTTGGGCGAGGCGCATTTCGCTGCGGCCCGGCGCGAGCTGGACGGCTGGATGGCGACGGCGGAGGGGGCGCTGGCCCTGCTGATCCTGCTGGATCAGGTTCCGAGGAACATCTTCCGGGGCTCGGCCCACCAGTTCGCGACAGATCCACTGGCGCTGCTCTTCTGCAAGGGCGGGATCGCGGCCGGTTATCCGGCGGCGTTCGAGCCCGAGCTGCGGCAGTTCCTGCTGATGCCGTTGATGCACTCCGAACGCCTGGCCGATCAGGACGCCCTGCTGCCCCTGGTCGCCGACATGCCTGAGACGCTGAAATTCGCCCACATCCACAGGGACATCATCGTGCGGTTCGGGCGGTTCCCGCATCGGAATGCGCCGCTGGGGCGAGAGACGACGGTCGAGGAGCAGGCTTTCCTGGATAGCGGCGGGTTCGGCGGCTGAGCCTTTCTGTGGGCAACCGAATCACGCCGCTGCCATTGTCGCGAATCACCGGCACACTGACGGAATGAACGCCATGGCCGCCCTCGCCGATCTTAAGGACCGCACCGGAGCGCAAGCCGGCGCGCCCGCCGATCATCCCGAGTGGCAGTATCTGAACCTGCTGCGCGACATCCTGGAGACCGGCGCAAGGCGGGACGACCGGACCGGCACGGGGACGCTGGGCGTGTTCGGTCGCCAGATGCGGTTCGACCTGTCCAAGGGCTTTCCGCTGCTGACGACCAAAAAGCTGCATCTGCGCTCCATCATCGTGGAGCTGCTGTGGTTCCTGCGCGGCGAGACCAACATCCGCTGGCTCAAGGAGAACGGCGTCAGCATCTGGGACGAATGGGCCGACGTCGAGGGCGAGCTGGGGCCGGTCTACGGCAAGCAGTGGCGGTCATGGGCCGCGCCGAACGGCCAGTCGATCGATCAGATCGAGCGCCTGATCGAGGGGCTGAAGACCAATCCGAACAGCCGCCGCCACATCGTCTCGGCCTGGAACCCGGCCGACATCGAGGACATGGCGCTGCCGCCTTGTCATTGCCTGTTCCAGTTCTTCGTCGCGGACGGCAAGCTGAGCTGCCAGCTGTATCAGCGATCGGCGGACGTTTTCCTGGGCGTGCCGTTCAACATCGCGTCGTATGCGCTACTGACGCACATGGTGGCCGAGGTGACGGGGTATGAGCCGGGAGAGTTCATCCACACCTTCGGCGACGCCCACCTGTATCTGAACCATGTCGAGCAGGCGGAACTCCAGCTGACCCGCCAGCCCCTGCCGCTGCCGACCATGACGATCGCGCCGCGCACCGATCTGTTCGCCTTCGAGCGCGAGGACTTCGTGCTGGACGGGTATCAGGCATGGCCCCATATAAAAGCAGTCGTCTCGATCTAGGGAGAACGCCATGGCCGCAGGCAAGCATGTTGTTCCTCGTCCCCACGGCGAGTGGGCCGTCCGTAACAGTGGGGCGGCCAAGGCGACGCGCGTGTTCGATACGCAGGCGGAGGCCATCAAGTTCGGGCGCAGCGCGGCGCGCAAGGAAGGCGTCGAGTTCTACGTTCACCGGAAGGACGGGACGATCCGCGAGCGTGACAGCTATCGCAGCGACCCGTTCCCGCCGAAGGGCTGAGGCCGATCGGCCTTGGCCTTCGAGACTAACGTATTCATCAACTGTCCCTTTGACCGGGACTACCTTTCGCTGCTTCGTCCCATCGTCTTCTGCGTCTACCGGCTGGGCTTTCAACCGCGGATCGCCTCGGAGCGACTGGATGGAGGCGAGCCTCGCATCGAGAAAATCATCGAACTGATTGAGGGGTCGAAGTACGCCATCCACGACCTCTCACGAATCAAGGCTCGGAAAGCGGGCGAGCTCTTTCGCCTCAACATGCCGCTGGAACTGGGGCTCGACATCGGTTGCAAGCGATTCAAGGGCGATGACGCTGGACCTTGGCGCGCCAAAAAGTGCCTCATCCTTGAAACGGAGCGATACCGCTATCAGGCCGCGCTCTCGGACCTGTCCAACTCTGACATCGCGGCCCACGGCGACGACCCGCTGGAGGCGTTCACGGCTGTCCGGGATTGGCTCGAACAGGAGGCTCGACTGAACGCCGACGGCCCCGCGCGTTTGTGGGACCAGTTCACGGACTTCATGGCCGACAACGACGAGGCGCTGTTGGCACGCGGCTTCTCGCGGCGGAACATCGACGATCTGCCGCTTTCGAGTCTCATGCGAAGCATGGAAGCCTGGGTGGAGACGCATCGCTGATGACCCTCCCCCACATCGCCATCGTCGTCGCGCGGGGGAAGAATGGCGTGATCGGCCGGGACGGCGATCTGCCGTGGCGGCTGCGCTCAGACCTACAGCGGTTCAAGGCGATCACTCTGGGCAAGCCCTGCATCATGGGGCGAAAGACCTGGGAGAGCCTGCCGCTCAAGCCCCTGCCCGGCCGGCTGAACCTGGTGCTGTCCAGGGACGAGTCGTTCGAGCCGAAGGGGGCAGTGCCGGTCACCCGGTTCGATGAAGCCATTGAGATCGCGCGCGAGCAGGCGGTCGAGGATGGCGCGGATGAGGTCTGCGTCATCGGGGGCGTGGCCCTGTTCGAGCTGGCCCTGCCGCGCGCCAAACGGCTCTACCTCACCGAGGTCGAGGCGGAGCCGGAGGGCGACGCCTGGTTTCCGGCCTTCGACGAAAGCCTGTTTGTCGAGACGGCCAACGAACGACATGATGCGGGCGAGAAGGATGAGCACGCCTTCGTCTTCCGCATTCTGGACCGCCGCTGAGAGCAGGAGCCCTCCCCCATGCTGACCTCCACCACCAATGACATCACCGGCCATCGCGTCGTGCGCCATATCGGTGTTGTCCGAGGCGTGACCGTGCGGTCGCGCAACGTCGTGTCCGACGCCATCGGCGGGGTCCAGTCGATGCTGGGCGGACGCGTGGGGGCCTATGTAAAATTGGCCGAAGTGGGCCGGCAGGAGGCGTTCGATCTGCTGCTCGAGCACGCTCGGGCGGCCGGGGGCAACGCAGTGCTGGCGATCCGCTACGAGTCCAATGAGATCATGCCTGGCGTCACCGAAGTGCTGGCCTACGGAACCGCTGTGGTGGTCGAAGGGGCCTGAGGCATCGTCTCGGGAGGCATCGCATCGGTGCCGCACAGCCGGTCCCAGAAGCGGAAGTAGAGCCCGAAGTTCGTCTTCATATGTGTGTGATGGCGGCTGTGGTGGGTCGCGGTGATCAGCTGTGACCCGATGCGGCCGCGCACCCAACGCTGGGGCCACATCTCCCAGCCGCAGTGGTTCATGACGGCGGTGGCGGTCATGACGGCCAGCAGCACCGCCAGCATCCAGATGTTCAGCGGGATCACAAAGGCCAGAAGCGGCAGGAGCCAGGCCGTGAGAGCCGCCTCGGCCGGGTCGAAGGCGAAACTGGCGAAGGGGCTGGGGTCGCGGGCGCGGTGATGGGCGGCGTGGGCCCAGCTGAATAGCCGCCGGTCATGCAGCAGGCGGTGCGTCCAGTAGTAGTGGGTGTCCTGGATGATCAGCAGCGCAAAGAAGCTGACCGGCAGCCACCACAGGGGCCACGCCGTCGGATCGACGTAGATCATCGTGCCGCCCGCCTTCCACGCCTCCAGGGCGATGGCCGTGGGGAAGGCGTAGATCGGCGTCGACAGCAGCGAAAACCTGATCTCGTGCAGCATCAGCCGACGCGACGGCCGCTCGCGGTTCAGCCGGGTGCCGACGCCGGACGCCCTGCCCCAGACGGCCCACCAGACGGCCCCCGCGATCAGCAGATAACGCGCCCCGATGATGAGGCTGAGCCAAAGCGTGGAAACCAGGACGCCCGCGACGGTCATGGAGTCAGACTAGGTCGCTTCCCGGGCGCTGGCGAGCGTCAGGTCTGCGACCAAAGGTCGAGCCGGGCGGCGATCGCGGCGGCGAAGCCGTCAAAGCGGGCCGAGATGTCGCCCTCCGCGATCGGCGCGCCGGCATCGGCGGCTTGGCGAACCGAGGCATCAAGCGGAAGGTCGCCCAGATGGGGGACGCCGAGACGGCCAGCCTCGGCCTTCGCCCCTCCCCGGCCGAAGACATCGCCCGACATGTTCTCGATCAGGCCAAGCGTGGGGACATTCACACGCTGGAACAGGGTGTGGGCGCGACGGGCGTCGGCCAGCGCCACCTCCTGCGGCGTCGAGACGATGACCGCGCCGTCCAGCGGCGTCTTCTGGATCAGGGTCAGCTGCACGTCGCCTGTGCCGGGCGGGAGGTCGACGACGAGAATGTCGAGCGGCAACTCGGCCGTACCCCATCGGGTCTGGGTCAACATCTGGGTCAGGGCCTGGGACGCCATGGGGCCGCGCCAGACCATGGCGTCCTCGGCCCTGGTCAGGAGGCCCACCGACATGGCCTTCAGGCCGTGGGCGGTGTGCGGCTCCATCAGGCCGTCGCGGTAGTCGGGCTTGCCGGACAGGCCCAGCATGGTCGGCAGGCTGGGGCCGTGGACGTCGGCGTCGAGGATGCCGGTGGAGAGGCCCGCGCGGGCGAAGGCGGCGGCGAGGTTGACCGACACCGTGGACTTGCCCACCCCGCCCTTGCCGCTGGCCACGGCCAGCACGCGGCGGACGTGGGCGGGGCGATCGGTCGGGACCGGGGCGCGGGGGCGGGTCTGGTCGACGGCCTCCTTGGTCAGAGACGCCTTGCGGGCGGGGGGGGCTGCCTCGGCGGTCAGGATGACGGACACGCGCTCCATGCCCGGCATGGCCTTCAGCGCGGCCTCGGCGGCGTCGCGGACGGGGGCGTAGGCGGAGACGGCGGCGGCGGGAACCTCAATGACGAAACCCGCGCGGTCGGTGGCCACTGTCAGGCCCTTGGCGACACCGGCCTCGATCAGCCCCTGGCCCGTGGCGGGATCGGGGATGGCGTTCAGGACGGCTTCGACGGCGGCGCGGTCGATCAAGGTGGGCTCCGGCGGGGTTGCGAGGCGTGGTTGCGGGTTCGGGACGCGCGTTCTATCCGCAGACCCAGCCGCAAGCGAGCGTTCCGTGCCCCGCACCGCCCCCATCACCCTGATCGCCGGACCGACCGCCTCGGGCAAGTCGCGGCGCGCGCTGGAGATGGCCGAGGCGACGGGCGCGGCCATCCTCAATGCCGACAGCCAGCAGCTTTATGCCGACCTGCGCATCCTGTCGGCGCGGCCGTCGGCGGAGGACGAGGCACGGGTTCCACATCACCTGTATGGCGTCGCCGACGCGGCCGAGGCCTGGTCGGTCGGGCGCTGGACGCGGGCGGTGATGCCGCTGCTGGCCGAGCTGAAGGCGATGGGGCGACCGGCGTTGTTGGTCGGCGGGACGGGGCTGTATTTCTCAGCTCTGACAAAGGGGTTGGCAGACATTCCGGAGGTGCCGCCCGAGGCGCGCGAGGAGGCGCTGGCGCTCTACGACACCGAGGGGGAGACGGCCTTCCGGCTGCGTCTGGCGACCTTCGACCCGCCCGCCGAGGCCGCCATTGAGAGCGGCGACCGCCAGCGCCTGACCCGCGCCTATGCCGTGGCGCGGGCGACGGGACGATCCCTGTCGGACTGGCGCGCCGCGACCCGGCCTCTGCTGGCGCCGGGAAGCTATGACCGGCTGGTGATCGAGCCGGAGCGGGCCGCGCTCTATGCCGCCTGCGACGCGCGGGTGGACGCCATGATCGTAGCGGGCGCGCTGGAGGAGGTGCGGGCTCTGATGGCGCGAGGGCTGGACCCTGCCCTTCCCGCCATGAAGGCCGTTGGGGTGCGCGAGCTGGCGGCCTACCTGGCGGGCGAGACGACCCTGGCGGACGCCACGGCGGCGATGAAGCAGGCCACGCGGAACTATGCCAAGCGGCAGCTGACGTGGTTCAGGAACCAGTGCGGGGATTGGCCTCGCAGCTGAGACCTGGCTGGCATTGGCAACGATCCTGGTGAGTCGTTACCCCGACCAGCGCGTCCAGATGACGTCGTAGCGGCGGTTCTGATGTTCGGTGGCGAGGCGGTTCTGGGCGTTGGTCGCCTGGGTGCGGTCGGGCTCGGACCAGCACAGGGCACCGGGGCTGGAGCCGGTGGGACCCCACCGGGCGGTCACATGGGCCCGGAACGCCAGCTGGTAGTCCATCGAGCGCTCATAGTCGCCGCCGAACACCGCCGAGTGAAACACCCGGTTGTTCGTCAGGTCCTGGAGGATGCAGTAGAGCTGGTCCGGCGTCTGGGCCAAGCCGGGCGGAGGGACGGGAGCGGCGTCCAAAGGGCCTGCAGCGATCAGGCACAGAGCCACAAGGCCGTATCGCATTTTCGATCGCCTCATGATCAATCGCCCAGAGTTCCTGACAAACCGCGTCCTTGTCGGCGAATGCAACCTTGTTCGAATATCAGAGGCATGCAAGCCTTTCCGCGCTTTCAGCGATTTAGGGTGCGTCCAATGAGGCTCATGAGCGCGATCTTGGCGGGCGGCATCGTCACTGCGGCGTCGGCAGAGGCCGCTCAGGCTCAGGACGAAGCCATCTGGGTCTCGTGCGCCGTTCCGGCCGGCGAGCAATATCAGGGGCCTCACCTCGCAGGCACCTTTCGGATCGGCGACAATACTTTCAGACAGCTCGACCCATCAACGGTATCGCTGCGTGAAGACTACTGCGTTTCCACCGACGTCGTGATTTCGGAGTGTCGTTTATCCGAGGACGAGTTCGTGATGGTGCGCCGCGTCGTACACCCCAACTTGGCCGGCCAGGTCTACGAAGACCGCATAGATCGACGAACGGGACGAGCCTCCTCATATGACATCTGGCAAGGTGTCCGGCGCGGGCCTCTTGTGACGGTGTGCCGAGGCGTTGCCGATCCCCGGCCATCGAACCAGTTCTGACGGCGGCATCATCATGCGAACCCTGACGACCAGAGCTCTGATTTCTATCCAGGCGGTAATCGGCTGTGTTGCTCTGGCTGGGGCCGCTCAGGCTCAGAACGCAGCCATCTGGATACAGTGCGAGCGTGTTCCGGCTTCGGCGACTGGCCGCTTCACGGGTGCCTTCGAGGGCGTCTGGCAGATCGGTGAAGGCTTGATGCGGCGCTACGATCCGTCGACGCGCATGCTGGAGACCAACGGCTGTGACGGTGGGGCCCGATGCACGCTGACGGCAGACGAGTTCACCCATGACTACAGTCCGGGTCTGTACCGGCTGCAGGGGCGGATCGACCGCCGGACCGGGCAGGCCCAGATGAGCCTGAACCATTTCGACAGTCCCGAGGTGTCCGGCAGCAACGACAGCATCTGCCGCGGGACGACCGATCCCCGTCCGGCGGCCCGGTTCTGATCGGTGATCGCTAGCGCAGCATCCAGCTCAGCAGCAGGAGCACGAACAATCCCGCGCTGACCGCCTGCCAGAAACGCACCGGCTCGCGCTCCATCAGGGACAGGTCGCGGCGGGGTGGGACGGCGGCGGCGCTGCCGGCTTCGAGGACGTGGATCAGTTCCTCGACGCTGTCGAAGCGGTCGGCGGGGTCGACCGACAGGGCGCGCAGGATCGCGGCCTCCAGCCAGGCGGGCATGTCGGGGCGGTGCTGGGTCGGGCGGGTCGGGCGGTCGAAACGGATGCGGCTGAACTCCGTCTCCTGGCCGGAGGGATAGTCGCCGGTGAAGAGGCGGTAGAGGGTGACGCCCAGGGCGTACTGGTCGGTCAGGGCGTCGCCGAGGTTGCCCGCGAACATCTCCGGCGCCTTGTAGCCGGGCGTGCCGGGGGCCTCGGCTTCGGCGAACTCCTCCACGCGCGGCAGGCGGGCGACGCCGAGATCGATCAGTTTCAGGCCGCCGTCCGCTTCCAGGATGACGTTGTCCGGCTTGATGTCGCGGTGGGCGACGCCGAGGCGATGCAACGCCGCCACGCCCTTTGACAGGCGGATCGCGATGTCGAGACCCGGCGCGATATCAAACGGTTCATCAGCGATCTTCGCATGAAGCGTGCGGCCGACGTAGAGCGGCTGGGCGATGTAGAGGCCGCTCTGGCGGCCGGGTTCGAGGCTCAGGGTCTTGCCGACGAAGGGGCTGTCGATACGGCGGCCGATGAAGCTCTCGCGCAGAAAAGCCCCGCGCGCGCCGCGCTCGGACGTCAGAGCGGGCTTGGGGAACTTGAGCACGAGGCGGTCGCCGCCCTCCCCGTCCCGGGCGGCGAAGACGCGGGTGTATCTGCCGTCGGACAGCAGGCGTTCCAGCACGAATCCGTCGATGCGGTCGCCGACGCTCGGGACCGGCAGGATCGGCAGGCCGGCGGCCTCGGCCCAGATGGCGTCCTGATCGACCGCGCCCGGCCGGATGACGTCGATGACGATGGCGGTGGCGTTGTCGCGGGTCTCCGCCTCCCCCGCCGCCGCGACGATGGCCTGGGCGTCGGCCTCGGGCGAGGCGCGGCGAGCGAGCAGGCGGCTCAGCTCGGCTTCGGGCACGACGCCGTGGACGCCGTCGGTGGTCAGAAGCAGCCGGTCGTGCGCCTTCAGCGTCACCGCGCGGGTGTCGAGCCTCAGGTCCGGTTCGATGCCAACCGCGCGATACAGGACGTGGCTGAGGCCGGGCTGGGCCAGGACGTGGTCCTCGGTCAGCGACGTCAGCACCCCGTCGCGGAAGTGCCAGGCGCGGCTGTCGCCGACGTGAAGCACCGTCGCTTCTCGTCCGCGCAGGACCAGCGCGGTGAAGGTGGTCGCCGCCCCCGCCATGTTCGGATCGGACCGACCCTTGGCATGGAGCCAGCGATTGTAGCCGGACAGGGCCGCGACGCCCGCCGCAGCCACGCCCTTCAGCGGATTCTGGTCGACGTAGGCGTCGATGAAAGTCCGACACGCGAGCTCCGAGGCGATGCGCCCGGCCTTGGACCCGCTGACCCCGTCGGCGACCAGGGCCACCATGCCGTGCAGCGCCTGTTCGGACGGCGGGCCGATGTGGACAGCGCCGAAATCCTGATTGTCCGCCCGCGGCCCCTGCGCCGTGGCGAACCCCGCCGCGATCTGAAGCCGTGCGTCCGCGCCCATCGTGGATCCCCCTGCGTGCAAGGAGACGTCGTTTCGTAACTTGGAAGCAAGAGCCTTGGCACCTATATTGGTCCCGCCGGGGCTTCGGTCCCGGCTATGGCGATAAACGCGCTTGTAATAAGCGGACCGGACCCGGGTGCGATTCCCGGCGGCTCCACCAATCTCTTCCGCGTTATCGGCGGAACTCTGCGGGGCCGACTAGCATCGACGGACGTGTAAAGAGGTTGCTTTCGCCCGTCCTGGCCCACCGTATCGGGCCTTTAAACTACCTGCGAACGATAACTTCGCTGAAGAAGTCCGCCTCGCCGCGTAATGCGGTTCGGTTGATTTCGAACACTTAAGCCCTGGGGGTTCAGATCCCCAGGCGGGGCCCGCCGGCGCCTGGCAACAGAAGCCGGCACTTTCCCTCATTCCCATCTTTCGCCCGCCGCGCGTGGCCGCTATCAGTCGCCTCCAGTGAGGGTTCCATGGCCGACGACGCCCAGCCGATCGACGAGATGCAGTACGAGAAGCTCGCGCAGGACGCCCTGCGCGGAGTGATCCGCGCCGCGCTCGAACGCGCCGCCAGCCCGCAAGGCATTCCGGGTGCCCACCATTTCTATATCACCTTCAAGACCCGGGCCCCTGGCGTATCGGTGCCGCCCGACGTGGTGGCCAAGTATCCCGACGAGATGACAGTCGTCCTCCAGCACCAGTACTGGGACCTGGCGGTCGAGCACGACCTGTTTTCGGTGATGCTTAAGTTCGGCGGCATGCCCAAGGTGCTGACCGTGCCCTACGTCGCCGTCACGCGGTTCTACGATCCGAGCGTGCAGTTCCTGCTGCAGTTTGAGGCCCCCGAGATCGCGCCCCAGACCGTGGCGGAACTGCCCGCGCCGCCGAAGCGGACCGAGCCCGCGCCGTCGGGCGAAGAGGGCCCCAAGGTCGTCTCACTGGACCAGTTCCGCAAGAAGTAGGCTTCACGGCCACACAGGGCGCGCTAACCTCCGGTCACCGGTTTCGGAGACGCCCGTGGTCAGAGCCCTCGTCATCGTTCTCGTCTGGTTGGCGGCAGGGTCCGCGCACGCCCAGAGCCGTTTCGACGGCTGGGCCTCGGCCATCATCGCCGCGGACTGGCGCACCAGCGCGGGCGAACCGATCCAGGCTTTCGACAACGCGCGACGTGACCTGACGTCCGGGTTCCTGGCCGCGGGGTTCAGCCGCGCGGACATGGTCGATGTGACGCTGAGGCCCGACGCGCAGCCGGTCACAACCGCCCAGGAGGCCATCTACCGGATCGCCGAGGCGACGGCGCGGGCGCCGAGCGGATGCCTGATCTACATCACCTCGCACGGCGTGCCGCGGGAGATCGTCTTCGGCCCCGACGTCCGGCTGACGCCACCGACCCTGGCTGGCCTTCTGAGGAACTGGTGCGGCGAGAGACCGACAGTGCTGGTGCTATCGGCCTGTTTCTCGGGCTCCTTCATCGACGGGCTGGCGGGTCCCAACCGGATGATCCTGACGGCGGCGCGGCATGATCGCGCGTCATTCGGGTGCAGCGAGGATGCGGTCTATCCCTATTTCGACGGCTGCGTGATCGAGGCGTTGCCCACGGCGACGGACTTCATCGCGCTGGGCAACGCCGTGCGGTCCTGCGTCAAGGATCGGGAGGAGGCGGAGGGGTTGAGCCCGGCGTCGGAGCCGCAGGTTTTCATCGGGGCCAACATGCAACTGCTGGTGCCGACGCTACAGTTCAGCCGCCCGTCATCCTGACACCAAGGTGGCAGCAGCCTCGCGCCATCATCGACGCCCATCGACAAGGAGAGCACGATGCTGACCGGAGCCTGCCACTGCGGCGCGATCCGCTATGAAACCGCCGATGAGGCGATCCATCACGCCCTGTGTCACTGCATTGATTGCCGAAAGGCCGCCGGAGCGCCCGCCGTCGCCTGGGCTTTGGCTCCCGCTGATCAGGTCAGGATCACAGGCGAGCCGGTCTGGTACGCCTCGTCCGAGCATGGGCGGCGGGGGTTCTGCGGGGTTTGCGGGACGGGGCTGTTCTACACCAACGAGGTCATCTTCCCGGGCCAGATCGACGTGCAGAGCGCCACTCTGGACAGTCCCGACGCCATACCTCTGCAGGGCCAGATCCAGACGGCGGAACGCATCGGCTGGATGGGTCATCTGGATCGTTTGCCGGCGTTCGAACGCTATCCGGGTCCGTCCGAGGCGCCCTGACGCGGGAAGGCGCGGATGGTGATGCGTTCGCGCTCGCCCTCGCGCCGCTCGACGAGAAGCCGCGCCACCTGGGCGTCGTCGTGAAACAGATAGCCCTTGATGGCGTCCAGCAGGGCCTTGGCCAGGTTGTCGAGGTCCATCCAGGGCGGCTCGCCGACATGCTCCATGACGATCTCGACCACGAAGTCGCCATAGGACGGCCGCGCCCCGCGCCACTCCTTGCGGAAGAATTCGTAGATCAGCGGCTTGTAGTATTTCGCCTGCGTCGTCAGGCCGTCGATCATGACGACGACGGAGGCCCCCTCCTCCCGCGCGCGGACCTTGCCGGAGACGATCCAGTCTGAGGTCACGCGCGTCCGCCTTGCCCGGTCATGGCTCCGTGCTACACGCCTGCGCATCTTCCCGCCACGCCTTCGCGAGTCCTGACGACCATGACCGACGTCCGCACCGAGACCGACACCTTCGGCCCCATCGAGGTCGCCGCCGACCGCTACTGGGGCGCACAGGCGCAGCGCTCACTGGGCAACTTCAAGATCGGCTGGGAGAAGCAGCCCCTGCCGATCGTGCGGGCGCTGGGCATCGTCAAACGCGCGGCGGCCGAGACCAACATGGCGCTGGGCCGGCTGGACCCCGCCATCGGCAAGGCCATCGTCCAGGCGGCCGATGAGGTCATCGAAGGCAAGCTGAACGACCACTTCCCCTTGGTCGTCTGGCAGACGGGCTCGGGCACCCAGTCGAACATGAACGCCAATGAGGTGATCTCGAACCGGGCGATCGAGCTGCTGGGCGGCGAGATGGGATCGAAGCAGCCGGTCCACCCCAACGACCACGTCAACATGAGCCAGTCGTCCAACGACACCTATCCGACCGCCATGCACGTGGCCTGCGCCGAGGAAGTCGTGCACCGCCTGCTGCCGGCGCTGGCCAAGCTTCGGAACGCGCTGAACGACAAGGCCGAGGCGTGGAAGGGCATCATCAAGATCGGCCGCACCCACACCCAGGACGCCACGCCCCTGACGCTGGGCCAGGAGTTCTCCGGCTACGTTCAGCAGGTGACCAAGGGCATTGAACGTATTGAACAAACCCTGCCCGACCTGATGCAGCTGGCCCAGGGCGGAACCGCGGTCGGGACGGGCCTGAACGCGCCGATCGGCTTCGCCGAGGGCGTGGCCGAGAAGATCGCCCAGATCACCGGCCTGAACTTCACCACGGCGCCGAACAAGTTCGAGGCGCTGGCCGCCCACGACGCCATGGTCATGAGCCACGGGGCGATCAACACGGTGGCCGCGTCGCTGTTCAAGATCGCCAACGACATCCGTTTCCTGGGCTCGGGGCCCCGCTCGGGCCTGGGCGAGCTGGCCCTGCCGGAGAACGAGCCCGGGTCGTCGATCATGCCGGGCAAGGTCAATCCGACCCAGTGCGAGGCCTTGACCCAGGTCTGCGTCCAGGTGTTCGGCAACCACGCGGCGATCACCTTCGCCGGATCGCAGGGGCATTTCGAGCTGAACGTCTTCAACCCGGTGATGGCCTACAACTTCCTGCAGTCGGTGCGCCTGATGGCCGACGCGGCGGTCAGCTTCACCGACAACTGCGTCGTGGGCATCGAGCCGCGGATCGACAACATCCAGCGCGGCCTGAACAACTCCCTGATGCTGGTGACCGCGTTGAACGGCAAGCTGGGCTACGACGCCTGCGCCAAGATCGCCAAGACGGCGCACAAGAACGGCACGACCCTGCGCCAGGAAGCCGTCGGCGGCGGCTATCTGACCGACGCGGAATTCGACGAGGCGGTGCGCCCGGAGAAGATGATCTCCCCGGGGTGACGGATCAGGACCGGAAGAAGGCCAGCAGGTCGGCGTGGATGACCTCCGCATGGGTCGTGCACATGCCGTGGGGCAGGCCGGGATAGGTCTTCAGCGTTCCATGCTTGACCAGGCCGATCGCCAGGCGGGCGGAGTTGTCGATGGGGACGATCTGGTCGTCCTCGCCGTGCAGAATCAGGATCGGCACATCGATCGCCTTCAGGTCCTCGGTGAAGTCCGTCTCCGAGAACGCCTTGATGCAGTCGTAGTGGGACTTGGCCGACCCGGCCATGCCCTGACGCCACCAGTTGTCGATCGTCGCCTGGATGACCGTCGCGCCCGGACGGTTGAAGCCGTAGAACGGACCCGAGGCCACCTCGCGATAGAACGCCGCGCGGTTGGCGGCCAGAGCCGTGCGAAACCCGTCGAACACCTCGAGCGGCAGGCCGTTCGGATAGGCCTCGGTCCTGAGCATGATCGGAGGCACGGCGCCGATGATCACGGCCTTGGCGACCCGGCCGGCCCCGTGGCGGGCGACATAGCGGGTGACCTCGCCGCCGCCGGTTGAATGGCCGACATGGATAGCGTCGCGCAGGTCGAGCCGGGCCGCCAGATCGGCGACGTCGGCGGCGTAGGTGTCCATCTCATTGCCGTCGAAGGTCTCGCCCGACCGGCCGTGGCCGCGACGGTCATGGGCGATGACGCGATAGCCCTGGGCCAGGAAGAACAGCATCTGGGCGTCCCAGTCGTCGCCGCTCAGGGGCCAGCCGTGGTGGAACACGACTGGCTGGCCGGAGCCCCAGTCGCGGTAGAACATCTGGGTGCCGTCTCTCAGGGTCGCATAGGGCATGGCCGCCTCCTGCTCCGCTGTGACGCCCGGTGCCGAGGATCGGAACCATCGCGCGGCGGAAAAGACAGACTACCAGCGCCGCGCCACGCTTCAGTGACAGCCGCCGAGAGACGTCAGGGCTTGTCGCGGATCGTTGCGCCGACGGGGGCGAGCGCCAACTTGGCGAGCTCCAGGTCCTTCAGGGCGAAGGGGATGCCGATGATGGAGATGAACTCCGCCACCGCGATCAGCAGGTGCGACAGGGCGATGTACCAGCCGGCGAAGACGAACCAGATGACGTTCAGACCGATGCCGAAACAGCCGATCCCCTGCCCCTCGGCCTCGCCGGCCCACACGACCTCGCGACCGAACGGCCAGAAGGAGTAGCTGGCGATCCGCCATGCGGCTTTGGTCCAGGGCAGGCCGACGATGGTGATGGCCAGGATCGCGCCACCCAGAAGCCACAGCAGGCCACTGATCCAGCCGCCGAAGATGAACCACAGGATGTTGAGGATCAGGCGGATCAAGGCTTTCGTCTCCCCGTCGGCCGAACGCCGACCGTCTCAAGATAAGAGAAAGCCCCGCCGTTCGCAGCGGGGCTTTCCGTGAATTCGCAGTAAGCCGATGGCTAGTGCTTCTCGGTCCAGCGCGACTTGGCCTCGTCGGCGGTCAGGGTCAGGCGCACCTTGTCGTCATCGACATAGTCGACCCAGCTGACCGGGATCATGTGGTGCTTGAAGCCGGCGGCGAGATCGAGCTTGGCCAGTTCGATCTGGTCGCCGAGCACATGATCGACGCGGCCGACATGATGTCCGTCCGAGCCGATGACTTCCTGGTGTTCCTGGATGAGGGTGGGGTCTACCATGAGGCGTCTCCTGT
Organism: Brevundimonas bacteroides DSM 4726; assembly: GCF_000701445.1. GTDB lineage: Bacteria > Pseudomonadota > Alphaproteobacteria > Caulobacterales > Caulobacteraceae > Brevundimonas > Brevundimonas bacteroides. Next base: position 453,531 of record NZ_JNIX01000007.1, on the reverse strand, counting down.
GCGTTCGGGGAGACAGGGAAACGCCGGGACCGACCGGCGGTTGCGAGGTCGAGATGGGCGAGATCATCAACCTGAACCGCGCGCGCAAGGCTCGTGACAAAGCCGAGGCCAGGGCGACAGCCGCCGCCAACCGCGCCGCCCACGGGCGTACCAAGGGCGAAAAAACGGCCGCCGACGCAGAGCGCGCGCGCATCCAGCAGCTGCTGGACCAGTCCAAGCGCGAGGACTGACATGGCCGGCTCGTCCGATCCGCGCCGCCACAGCCTGATCGCCCTGATCGCCCTGCGGCGCGCCAAGGCCATCCGGGAGCGCGAGCAGCGCGAGGCCGCGAAGACCGGGTCCGAGCCGAAGCCGAAGAAGAAAAGCTGGTTCGGCTAGTCCGCCCGAGGGGCGCGCGTCAGGAGCACCTGCCCTGCCAGCACGAGCGCCAGGCCGACCGCCGCCGCCCAGCCAAAGCGGGCGTCCTCGAACACGGCCGAGACCAGCATGGCGATGGGCGGAGTGAGGGCCGAGATGTAGCTGGCCAGAGCATAGCCCCGCGCCTTGGCCACGGCGAAATAGGTGACGAAGGCGATGACCGAGCCGAACACCGCCAGATACAGCAGCGAGATGACATAGCCGGGGCTGGGGTCGATGGTGAAGTGCGCGCCGGTGGCCAGGCCGAACAGGGCCAGCATGGCCGTGCCGTAGGCCATGGCCCAGGCGGTCTGGGGCAGGATGGCCGAGCCCGCCTGCTGGCCGCGCCAGGAGAAATAGTTGCCGACGGCGGAGCTGAGCACCGCGAGCAGCGCCAGGCCGATACCGATCAGGGCCTGCCGATCCAGCCCGTCGCCCAGGGCTTCTCCGCCCGAGAGAACGGCGACACCGACGATGCCGAGCGTCGCCCCGATCCAGGCCGCGCGATGCGCCTTCTGGCCGACGACGAGGCGAAACAGCACCAGGTTCAGAAAGGCCAGGCTGGCGAAAACGACGGCGACGATGGCCGAGGTGACGTTCTCCTCCGCCGCGTAGGTGAAGGAGTAGCTGACCGCGAAGACAAACGCCCCCTGCCCCACCGCCGCGAGGTGTTGAGCGCGGGTCAGGGCCAAGGACCGGCTCGTTACGGCGCATCCGGCGAAGATCAGAAGCGCCGCGAGGCCGAACCGCCAGGTCAGGGATGCGGCGGGATCGACGCTGCCCAGTTGCCAGGTGATGGCGTACCAGGTCGTGCCCCAGATGACGGCGCAGACGATCACGCCCGCGACGGCGAGCGTCCCTGCGGACGGTCTTACGAATGACGGAAGCGACACGGAACGACCACGGGGAGGAGAACAGACGACCCCGCTTGCGCCGATCCTTGGCACGTTGCAATCGCGCCAACCCTGGTTGCCGACAAAAATCAGGCGCGGAGTTTCAGAGCCGCCTTATCCGCCTCGGGCACGGCGGCGTAGATCGTCGGCGGCCGGATTCCCAGCCGCGCCCGCGCCGTCTCCAACGGTTCGGCGAACAGGGCCTCGTAATCGAGCGCCGGCAGCCATTGGGCGGCGCGGCCATTCTGCCACGCCTGCCAGACCGCGCGCCGCGCGGGGATGGAGCGGTTCTCGCGCCGGATCTCGCGGGCCGCGCCCCAGCCGATGAAGGCGAAGCCGAGATTGCGCGTCTGGCCATAGGAGAAGCTGACCACGCAGGCCTCGCCGAGGGCATCGGTGCCGTAGCCGGTCAGGACGTGCCAGATGTCGTGGATGTCGCGCAGGCGGCGGGAGTACCAAACAACCGGGTGGGGCGCGTCGATCTCGGGCGCCACCTCGCGCGCGGTCTCGGCCAGGCCGTCAGCGGTGAAGCCTCGCGCCTCGCGGAACGCCCGGTACTCGCCGCCAACGGTGCCCGGCTCGAACCGGGAGAGCCAGGCGTGGTCGTCCAGCCGTTGCGCCAGCTCCTGGCGCAGAAAGGCCTGACGTCCGCCCTCGACGGTGCGGAGCATGCGGTTGTAGCCTCGCGCGCCGGAGTCTCCCGTCAGGGCGCGCATGATCTCGAACACCTGGGCGGTGTCTTCCTTGTCGCGGATCAGGCGGTTGAAGGCCTTCAGCGCCGTGAGCGGCCGCAGCCGCTGGGGCGCGATCGGCTGGAAATCGTCGGGATAGACGGCGGCGTCCATCGTCATCGGTTACATCCGGCTGAGAGGCCGATAGTCTATCGCAACCCACGTCCACGCCAAGCGGTCATCGGAGTTCGATCTTGCTCAAGAAGCGCTCTGTCGTCCTGGCCGGCCACGCCACCTCGGTCGCGCTCGAGCCCGAGTTCTGGGCGGTGCTGGACCGGGTGGCGGCCGAGCGCGGTCTCAGCCAGGCGGGTCTGCTGGCCTGGATCGACGAGACGCGGGGGCGGCGGTCTCTGGCCTCGGCGTGTCGGCTGCTGGCGCTGTCGCATGCGGCGCAGCCCATGCCGCGCAGCCATCACTGACGCCCACGAAAAACGGCCCCGGATCGCTCCGGGGCCGTAGGTGTGCTTTTCGGAAGCGAAGACCTATCCGGCCCGCGCCTCCAGACTGGTGATCTCCTCCTTGAGCCGGAGCTTTTGTCGCTTCAGCTCCCTGACCTGCAACTCATCCACGGAGGGTCGGCCGAACTCGCGCTGAATGGTCTCATCCAGCATGCGGTGACGGTTTCCCAATTCGCGGATACGAGCTTCTATGGTCATGGCTTGCGCCTCCATGTCTAAGGGACGAGGGTAGTGAGCGCCCGGATTGACGACTTGGGGAATCACGTTTCGGTGACGCAAGACGTTGTTATCCAAACATCCGGACCCAGACTTTCCTCATCAGCAGCCTCCCCTCGAAAATGGACCAAGTTGTGAACGGAGCCGCACCGTCCCCGCGACGCCTTGTCGTCGGCATTTCCGGCGCGTCGGGCGTGGTTTACGGTGCTCGCGTGCTGGATGCGCTGAACGAACTGGGGGTCGAGAGCCACCTAGTCATCACTCGTGCCGCGCTGCTCACTTTGTCGCAGGAGACTGAACTCTCTCCGGATGATCTCACGGCAAAGGCCAGCGTGGTTCACCGGCTCAATGACGTCGGGGCGACGATCGCCTCGGGTTCGTTCCGGACGCTGGGGATGATCGTGGCCCCCTGCTCCGTGCGGACCATGAGCGAGATCGCCACCGGCGTGACCTCCACCCTGCTGACCCGCGCCGCCGACGTCGTGCTGAAGGAGCGCCGACCTCTGGTGCTGATGGTGCGCGAGACGCCGTTCCACCTGGGACACCTGCGCACCATGACGGCTCTGGCCGAGATGGGCGCGACCATCGCCCCGCCCCTGCCGGCCTTCTACGCGCGGCCGGGGTCGATCGCGGAGATGGTGGACCAGTCGGTCGGGCGGGCGCTGGACCTGTTCGGACTGGATTGGCGCTCCGTGCGGCGTTGGGAGGGGCTGAAGGGTCCGGCGGTCGCGGAATGAGCGGCTTCTGGGACTGGGCGCTGGCCGCCTATCGCCGGCCGGGCGTGTCAGAGGCCTGTCTGACGCTACAGGATACCCACGGCCAGAACGTGCCGCTGCTGCTATGGGCGGCGTGGACGGCGGCGACGGGGCGGGCGCTGGACGAGGAAGCCATTGAAGCCGCCTGCGACGCGGCGCGGGCCTGGGACGGCGCGGTGGTGGGGCCTTTGAGAGCCATTCGGCGCACCTTGAAGGGTCCGATTCCGGACATCGGAGACGCGGGCCGGGAGGCTCTGCGAGATCAGATCAAGGCCGTCGAACTGGCCGCCGAACGCGCTCTGATGGCTCATCTGGAGGCGCTGGTTCCTGAGAGCGGTGGCCCGCCGACGGCGACACTGGACGCCCTCGTGGCCGTCGCCCGCGTCTGGACCCGCGTCGTGCCGCGCCCCTCCCTGGCCGCCCTCGCCGAACGCCTTCCGGCGTGAGAGCGGCTGGAGTATAAGCCCGCCTTCGCAGGGCCCACAATGAACGACGACACGCCTTTTCTGACCGAGGAAGAGCTGGAACTGCGCGCGCAGGTCAAGCTGCTGCGCCAGGAGCACGCCGACCTGGACGCCTCGATCGAGGCCCTGTCGCACATGCCGATCCCGGATCAACTGCTGATCGCGCGGCTCAAGCGGAAGAAGCTGAACCTGCGCGACGAGATCGTGAAGCTCGAAAGCCGCATCCTGCCCGATATCATCGCCTGACGGCGCCCAGCGCTTCGCGCGTCGCATCCGCCTCGGCCAGCAGAGCCTTGCGCTTCTCCGGCCCGAAGTTCTCCAGCGTTCGATAGGGCATGGCCAGCCGGACATTGTCCCGTAGCCGCGCGCGGTTCCGCTCCAGAAAGCCCCAGTAGAGGCGATTGAAGGGACAGGCCCCCTCCCCCGCCTTGGCCTTTACGTCGTAGCGACAGCCGGCGCAGTAGTCGCTCATCCGGTCGATGTAGGCGCCTGACGCCGCATAGGGCTTGGAGCCCACGATGCCGCCGTCGGCGAAGGTCGCCATGCCCCGGGTGTTGGGCATCTCCACCCACTCATAGGCGTCGGCGTAGACGACCAGATACCAGTCATCGACCTCGTCGGGATGCACGCCCAACAGCATGGCGAGGTTGCCGGTCACCATCAGCCGCTGGATGTGGTGGGCGTAGGCGTTGCGCTTCGTCGTGGCGACCGTGTCGGCGACGCAGGCCATGTCGGTCTTGCCGGACCAGAAGAACCACGGCAGGGTCCGGTCGGCGTCGAGGAAGTTGCGCTCCCGATACTCCGGCATCTTGAGCCAGTAGATGCCTCGCACGAACTCTCGCCAACCTAGGATCTGGCGGATGAAGCCCTCGACCGCGTTCAGCGGCGCGCGCCCGGCGCGGTATTCGGCCTCGGCCCGGCGACAGACGTCCAATGGGTCGAGCAGGCCCAGGTTGATCGAGGTCGAGATCAGGCTGTGCCACATCCACGGCTCGCCGTTCGCCATGGCGTCCTGCCAGTCGCCGAAGCCCGGCAGGACGTTGGCCAGGAAATCCGCCAGCACCTCTTCCGCCTGCTCCGCCGTAGTGGGCCAACCGAACCCGTCCAGATCGCCGAAGTGGTCGGGAAACAGCCGCGCCACGTCGGAGATGGCGTCCTGCGCGACCGCGTCGGGCGTGATGCGCAGACGACCCGGCGGCCGCGTGCCCTTCGCCAGCTTCTTGCGGTTCTCGGCGTCGTAGTTCCACTGACCCCCGACCGGCTGGCCGTCGTCCAACAGGATGCCGGTGTCCTTGCGCATCTCGCGATAGAAGAACTCCATCCGCAGCTGGCTCTTGCCCGAGGCCCAACGCCGGAAGCGGTCGTGCGAACAGATGAAGCGCGTGTCCTGCCGGATATCGACCGGAACGCCAGCCACCCCGGCGAAGGCGGCCAGAGCCTCGGCCAGCCGCCACTCGCCGCACTCGGTGATCGCCACGGCCGCGAACGGCTGGTCGTCCAGGGCGCGGTGCAGCTCGCCCACGATGGAATGGGTATTGGCCGGATCGTCGATGCGGACGTAGCGCACGGTCACGCCGCGCCCCTCCAGCCGCAAGGCGAAGCTGCGCATGGCGGCGAAAATCAGGGCGATCTTCTGCTTGTGGTGGCGGACATAGGTCGCCTCGTCGCGCACCTCGGCCATCAGGACCACGTCGCGCGCCGGGTCCAGATCGTCGAGCGCGGACAGGCTGTCGGAAAGCTGGTCGCCCAGAACCAGTCTCAGCGTGCCGCCGGTCGTGCTAGGCTGGGGCATGGCATCCTTTCTGATCTCGACCGACGACCTGGCGGCCCAACTGAACGCGCCGAACCTGAAGATCGTCGACGCCAGCTGGCACCTCGACGGGCGCGACGCCCGCGTCGAGTTCGAGCAGGCGCGGATCCCGGGCGCGGTCTTCTTCGATCTCGACGCTGTCTCTGACCACACGACAGACCTGCCGCACATGCTGCCGGACGCCGCAGCCTTCGCGCAGGCCGCAGGCGCGCTGGGCATCGCCGCGAGCGACCGGATCGTCGTCTACGACAGTCAGGGCCTGTTCTCCGCTGCCCGGGTCTGGTGGACCTTCCGTCTGATGGGGGCCGAGGACGTCCGCGTGCTGAACGGCGGCCTGCCGAAATGGCGCGCCGAAGGGCGGCCGCTGGCCTCGGGGCCGGCAGAGCCGCCGACGCCCGCCGTCTTCACGCCCGGCCGGCGTCGCGGCGCGGTGGCCGATATGCCGACCGTGCTCGCCGCCCTGACCGGCGACGCCCAGATCCTCGACGCCCGTCCCGCTGCACGCTTCTCCGGAGAGGCCGCCGAGCCCCGTCCGGGTCTGCGCTCGGGACACATGCCGGGAGCCCTGAACGTTCCGTTCAAGTCGGTGCTGGACGACGATGGCCGCCTGCTGCCCGCTGACGCTCTGCGCGATCGCTTCAGCCAGGCCGGCGTGACCTTCGACCGGCCCATCGTCACCAGCTGCGGCTCGGGCGTGACGGCGGCCGTCCTGACGCTGGCCCTCGCCGAGCTGGGTCAGGACAGCGCCCTCTACGACGGCGCCTGGGCCGAGTGGGGCAGCCGCGCGGACACCCCCGTCGTCACCGGCCCCTGAAGGATCAGGCGACGGTCGCCACGGTCGGCTGAGGCGCGGCCGGAGGAACTGGCTCGTCCTTCTCTCCGCGCGAGACGACGGTGGCCAGCACCAGGTCACCCGTGACGTTCAACACCGTGCGGCACATGTCCAGGAACCGGTCGACGCCGAGGATCAGGCCGATCCCCTCCGGCGGAATGCCCACCATGACCAGGATCATGGCGATGACGGGCAGCGAGCCCGCCGGCACGCCGGCCGTGCCGACGCCGCCCAGGATGCAGACCAGCATCACCACGACCTGCTGGGTGATCGACAGCTCGATGCCGAAGAATTGGGCGAGGAACAGGACCGTCACCCCCTCGAACAAGGCCGTGCCGTTCTGGTTGGCGGTCGCGCCGACCGTCAGGACGAAGCGGGAGATCTTGCGGGGAAGCTTCAGCTCCTCCTCGGCCGCTTTCAGTGACACCGGCAGGGTCGCGTTGGACGAGGCGGTGGTGAAGGCGACGAGCATGGGCCGCTGCACGCCCTTGAAGAACCACAGCGGGTTCTTGCCCGCGCCGATCAGCACGACCAGCGGATAGACCAGGAACATGTGGATCGCCATGGCCCCCACGGCCACGCCGACGAAGGCCGCGAGCCGCACCAGCAGATCCCAGCCGAACAGGGCCGCGAGGTTGAACATCAGGCAGGCGATGGCGAGGGGGGCCAGCTTGATGACCATGTTGATCAGCTTCATCGTCACCTCGAGGATGCCCTCGATGGTCACCTTCAGCTGATCGACGTTCGGCCCCTTGGCCATAACCAGGCCGATGCCGAACAGCAGGGCGAAGATCATGATCGGCAGGATCTGGTTCTCGGCCGCCGCCGTGAAGACGTTGGAGGGGATCAGGTCGAGGAAGAACTGGCCGAACTGCACGCTCTCGGGCGCATTCTCGACGATGCCCGCCGCGCCCTCTGCGCCCTCCGCCAGCAGGCGCTGGGCCAGCGCCGGATCGACCCCGTCCCCGGGGCGGAAATAGTTCACCAGCCCCAGGCCGATGACAACCGCGATCGCCGACACGACGACGGTCAGGGCCAGGGTCTTGAAGCCGGCGCGGCCCAGCGACTTGAGATCGCCCATCTCGGCCACGCCGACGACCAGCGCGGAAAACAGCAGCGGGATGACCAGCATGAACAGCAGCCGCAGGAAGATCTGTCCCGCCGGTCCCGTCACGTTTTCGGTCAGCCACTGGACCCAGGCCGTCTCCGGCCCGACGAACTGGTTGACGTAGAGCCCCGCCCCCAGCCCGACCACGAAGCCCAGCAGCATCAGCCAGTGAAGCGGGATCCCGCCGCGTGTCGTCGTATCCATTCGTCCCCCGAAGGCGCCACCCGCGACTGGCGGGTCGGCTCGTTGTGGTCAGCGGACCGGCAGGCCATAGATCAGGCCGCCCGGTCGAGCGTTCCATTGTGCATTCAGACCGCGCGCGAGGTCGAGAGGCGATTGCGCCCCCAGATTTCGCTCGAAGATCTCGCCGTAGTTCCCGACGGCACCCACCGCATCGGCCGCCCAGGTGGCGGGCAGGCCCAGCCGCCGTCCGAACTCGCCTTCGACACCCAGCAGGCGGCGAACACGCGGGTCGCGGGCCCCTTCGGCCTGTTCGTCGACGTTGGCGCGGGTGACGCCGTATTCCTCGGCCAGGATCAGGGCGTTCAGGGTCCAGCGGACGACGGCCGTCCATTGCTCGTCGCCGCGCCGCGTGACCGGGCCGAGTGGTTCCTTGGAGATGACCTCGGGCAGCAGGACGTGCCGGGCCGGATCGGAAAGGGTCGTGCGCGCCGCCGCCAGGGCGGAGATGTCGGCGGAGAAGGCGTCGCAGTCCTCTCGGCCATAGGCCTGACGGGCGGCCTCCTCGCTCGGCAGGACGACGGCTTCGTATTCGATGCCCCGACTGCGGAAATAGTCCTCGGCGTTGAGCGCGCTGGTCGAGCCCGACTGGACGCAGACGCGCGCACCGTTGAGCTCCGCCGCGCTGGCCAGGTCCAGCGACCGGCGCACCAGGAAGCCCTGGCCGTCGTAGTAGTTGATCCCGGCGAAGCTCAGCTGACCGCCCGTGTCGCGCTCCATCGTCCACGAGGTGTTCCGCCACAGAACGTCGATGCGACCGTCCTGCAAGGCCTGGAAACGGTTCTCCGCCGTCAGGGGCACGAAGCGCACAGCCTCCGGATCGCCGAAGATGGCGGCCGCCAGACCCCGGCAGAAGTCGGCGTCGAAGCCGCGCCACTGCCCGCGGTTGTCAGTGTAGGCGAAACCCACGAGCCCCTCATGCACACCGCAGTTCAGTCGCCCGCGCCGCTGGATGGCCTGAAGAGTCAGACTTTCGACGGCAGCGGTCGACGTCGTCGTCGGGCTTGAACCTGTCGGTTCGGCGGGAGCGTCCGGTTCGGCGTCGCGCCCGCAGGCGGCCAGCGTCAGGACGGCGGCCAGCGACGCGGCCCACAGCGAAACCCGACCTGCACTCACACCCATGATCCGTCCCGCGTCACGGTTGGCGACGACTCGCGTCGTCGGCTCGCGCCCCGGCCGCTATAGAGGCCTTTGGACGACGGATCGCAACCCATGGAGCGCCGAATGGACCGCCTTTCCGACCGGACCCGCCTGATCGCCTCCGCCACGCGGCGGGGCGGCGGGCGTCGGCCTGTCAGCCCTCCGATCGAGCGGGCCTCGACGCTGCTGTCCGACCGGGTCGCCGACATGCGCGACGCCAGCCTGGGTCCGGTCTACGGCATCGAGGGCACCGCCCCGCAGGCGGCGTTGCGCGCCGCCGTCGCCGATTTGGAGGGAGCGGAGCACTGCTGGCTGACCCCGTCGGGCCTGTCGGCTGTCACCGTGCCGATCCTCGCCCTGACCCGGCCGGGCGACGAGGTGATCGCCACCGACGCCATATACGGCCCCGTGCGGCGGTTCCTGACCCGGCACCTGGCCTCGCGAGGCGTGACGACCCGGTTCCACACGCCGGAGGCGTCGGTCGAGCAGATCATGGCGACGGCCGGTGAGCGGACGCGTCTGATCCTGATCGAGTCGCCCGCCTCCCTGACCTTCGAGATGATGGACGTGCCGGCGCTGGCCGCCGCCGCGCGCGACCGGGGCGTCCTGACCGTCATGGACAACACCTGGGCGGTCGGACTGGCGTTCAAGCCGCTCGCCCACGGCGTGGACGTCAGCGTCCAGGCCCTGACCAAATACGCCGCAGGCCATTCCGACGTGCTGCTGGGTTCCATCTGCGCCAGAGAACCGGCCGTGGTGAAGGCCGTCGCGAACACAGTCGAGGACCTCGGCCTGTGCGTTTCGCCCGACGACGCCTGGCTGGCGCTGCGGGGCCTGCGGACCCTGCCCGTCCGCTATGCCGAGCAGGCTCGATCGGCGTTGAGGGTCGCCGAGTGGTTGTCCGCCCGCCCGGAGGTCGCCCGCGTTCTCCACCCCGCCCTGCCCGGCGATCCGGGCCATTCGATCTGGCGCCGCGATTTCACTGGTGCGGCCTCGATCCTCGGTGTGGTTCTTAACAGCGGCGATGCGCGCGCCGCCGAGGCCTTCCTCGAAGTCCTGACCCTGTTCGGCCTCGGCTATTCCTGGGGCGGGTTCGAAAGCCTGGCGACCCATGAGACGCCCCAGCTCGCGTTTCGCGATGTCCCGCAGAAGCTGGAGGGGCCGCTGCTGCGCCTACACATCGGGCTCGAGGACCCCGCCGACCTGATCGCCGACCTTGAGCAGGCATTCGTCGCCTTGCGCGGCTAACCCTCAATTTCCGGCATCATGCCGGTGACGAAGCCGCGCATGCCGGACTGACGCCCCAGCATGCCACGCAAGAAGTGGACGGTGTTGGCCGCCGGACCCTCGAAGGCGAAGCGGCTGCGCGTGAAGCGACAGTTCGAGAAGCCGGGCTGCTGGACGCCCCTGAAGACAAGCATGGCGTCACGGAATTCGCAGGCGTAGCAGGTGTTTCCGTCGAGTTCCTGCCGACCCTCGAGAACCTGATTTCGGATTTCGACCATGATGTCGTCCTCGAAGGATTGGCGCGCCCTGCAGGATTCGAACCTGCGACCGTCCGCTTAGAAGGCGGGTGCTCTATCCAGCTGAGCTAAGGGCGCCGATGGGACCGTGGGGTTAGCCCCAAAACAGCACGCGGCTCAAGCCACGCGGCTCCGCGAGCCGAGCGTTAGCCGCAGAAACCTGCGGCTCAAGGAGCGAGCCGCCGCGCGGCGAGCGTTAGCCGCACCAATTAGTGCGTCCAGGGCTGCTTTCTGCCCGTGGCGAAGTTGTCAGCGTAGGCCTTGAGAATCACCGGCGGTTCCTGCGGCTCGTGCAGGCGGAAGGGGATGCCGTGGCGCTCGGCGTAGGCGATAGCCTCCTCCTTCGTCTCGAACGACAGACGGACCTGGCCGTTCATGTCGGTAGAGCTGGTCCAGCCCATCAGGGGATCGATCGTGCGCGCCGAGGCCGGCTCGAATTCCAGGCGCCAGTCCTTGGTCTTGGCTTTTCCGGACTGCATGGCGGTCTTGGCCGGGCGATAGATGCGGGCGAGCATGGGCGGTCTCGGGTCGGCTGAACTGGGGCGGACTTACAGGGCTTTGGCCCCCGGCGTCGAGGGCTGCGGCGCCTACTGACGCATCATCTCCCGCGCCGTGATCACCCGCATGATCTCATTGGTGCCCTCGAGGATGCGGTGCACACGCAGGTCGCGCACGATCCGCTCCAGCGGATAGTCCTTCAGATAGCCGTAGCCGCCGTGCAGCTGCAGCGCCTCGTCGGCGATCTGGAAGCAGGCGTCGGTGGCCAGCCTTTTGGCCATGGCGCACCACTTGGTCTTTTCCGGGTGGCTCGTGTCGATGGCCCAGGCGCCGCGCAGCACCATCAGCCGCGCCGCCTCCAGCTGGGTCGCCATGTCGGCCAGCTTGAACTGGACGTTCTGAAACTCGTTCAGTGGCTTGCCGAACTGCTTTCGCGTGGCGACGTAGGCCTGCGCCGTCTCCAGCGCCAGCCGCGCGCCGCCCAGCGAACAGGCCGCGATGTTCAGCCGACCCCCGTCCAGCCCCATCATGGCGTAACGGAAGCCGTCGCTTTCTTTGCCCAGCAGGTTGCCGACCGGCACGCGGCAGTCGTCGAACGACACGACCGCCGTGGGCTGGCTGTTCCAGCCCATCTTCTTTTCCTGAGCTCCGAAGCTCAGGCCCGGCGTGTCCTTCTCCACCACGAAGGTCGAGATGCCCTTCGGCCCCGCCTCCCCCGTCCGGGCCATGACGACGTAGACGTCGCTGGTCCCCGCGCCCGAGATGAAGGCCTTGGAGCCATTCAGGACGAAGTGGTCGCCGTCCCGCGTCGCCGTGGTCCGCATGGCCGCTGCGTCCGACCCCGAGCCAGGCTCGGTCAGGCAGTAGCTCGCGATCAGCTCCATCGTGGCCAGGCGTGGCACATACCGCCCCCGCAGGTCGTCCGAGCCGAAGCTGTCGATCATCCAGGTCGCCATATTGTGGATCGAGATGAAGGCCGCCGTCGACACGTCGCCGCGCGACAGCTCCTCGAAGATCACCGCCGCCTCGACCCGACCCAACGCCATGCCGCCATGTTCCTCGCCCGCATAGATGGCGGCGAAGCCCATCTCGGCCGCCCGGCGCATGACATCGACCGGGAAGTGCTTGGTCTCGTCCCATTCGGCCGAATGGGGGGCCAGCTCGGCCTCGGCGAAGGCGCGCGCGGCGTCCTGAATGGCGCGCTGGTCGTCGGTGAGGGCGAAATCCATGGGGTCTCCCGAAAGGTTTGGGGCCTTCTATCCGCTTCCCCAGTCGCAGAGAAGAACGCTAAACCCGCGTCATGATCGCGCCCTTCGCCCCTGCCTCCTACCCCTTCGCCCGCCCGCGCCGCCTGAGATCCAGTCCCTGGGTCCGGCGCATGGTGGCCGAGACTACGCTGACGCCGTCCGACCTGATCTGGCCGCTGATCGTGCATGACGGAGCCGAGGACCGGGTGCCGGTGCCGTCGATGCCGGGCGTCTTCCGCCTGTCGCCCAGGGCCGCCGCCGAGGCCGCCAAGGAAGCGCAAAGCCTCGGCATTCCGATGGTCGGTCTGTTCCCCAATGTCGATCCGTCAATCAAGGACACCGTCGGCGCCGCAGCGACCGATCCCGACGGCCTGGTCCCCGCCTGCATCCGCGCGATCAAGGACGCCGCGCCCGACATCGGCGTCATGACCGACGTCGCGCTGGATTGCTACACCGACCACGGCCACGACGGCGTGCTGGAGGACGGCCGGATCGTCAACGATCCGACGCTGGAGCGGTTGGCAGAGCAGGCCTTCATCCATGCCCATGCCGGCGCCGACGTCGTGGCCCCCTCCGACATGATGGACGGCCGGGTCCAGGCGATCCGCGAGGCGCTGGAGGCCAATGGATTCCCCGAAACGCTGATCCTGTCCTATGCGGCCAAGTACGCCTCGGCCTTCTATGGCCCCTACCGCGACGCCGTAGGGTCGGCGAAGCAGCTGACGGGCGACAAGAAGACCTATCAGATGGACTACGCCAACACCGACGAGGCCCTGCGCGAAGTCGCCATGGATATCGCCGAGGGCGCCGACATGGTCATGGTCAAGCCCGGCATGCCGTATCTCGATATCGTGCGCCGCGTGTCGGAGACCTTCCGCGTTCCGACGTTCGCCTATCAGGTCAGCGGCGAGTACGCGATGATGAAGGCCTCCATCGCCAACGGCTGGCTGGACGAGGACCGGGCGATCCTGGAGACGCTGCACGGCTTCAAGCGCGCGGGCTGCGCGGGCGTGCTCACCTATTTCGCGCCCCAGGCCGCGCGCCTGCTCGGCAGCTGAGCATGACCGAACCGCTGGATTTCGGCCGGATCGATCCGATCTATCGCGGCTGGGCCGAGGACTATCTTCGGATGTCCGGATTCGACCCGGCCGCCTTCCTCGCCGCGCCCCAGCCGGCCGAAGACGAAATGTTCTTCAAGGCGCTGCTGCCAAACTTCAAGGGCGACCGCGGCATTGGCGCCTTCAAGTTCGTCGAGGCGACGGTTCGCCACTACCAGGCGCTGGATCAGATCGTGCAGCAGGCGTTCGGCGGCTTCGACGGAGTGTCCAGCCTGCTGGATTTCGCCTCGGGCTATGGCCGCCTGACCCGCGCCCTGCTCCAGCGCCTGCCCGCCGAGCGCATCTGGGTCTCGGACATCTATGCCGAGGCCATCGACTGGCAGGTCCGGACGTTCGGCGTCAACGGCTTCGCCTCCGTGCCCGATCCAGCCGCCCTGGCGCACGACCGCAAGCATGACGTGATCTTCGTAGGTTCGCTGTTTTCCCACCTGCCCGCCGATCTTTTCCGGGCCTGGCTGCGGCGTCTGCACGGCCTGCTGACCCCTGAGGGCGTCCTAGCCTTCAGCGTCCACGACGAAAGCATCCTCCCGTCCGACCAGAGCATGGACGGAAGCGGGATCCGCTTCTTCCCGTGGAGCGAAAGCGGCAGCCTGGACCCGGCGATCTACGGCATGACCTATGTCACCGAGGCTTTCGTCGCCGATGCGATCGCCCGCATCGCCCCGGACCGGCCGCTGTCCTGGCGCGTTTTCCACAAGGGCCTCTACGAGAACCAGGCCCTCTACGTCGTCGGCGGAGCCGACCGCGACCTGTCCGGCCTAACGGTCGCCAGTCCGCCGATGGGCGGCTTCGAGCGGGCCACGCTCCTGACCGACGGCTCGGTGGAGTTCTCGGGTTGGGCGATCGAGCGGACGCCGGGAGCGTCTCTGGACATGCTTGTCCATGTCGACGGCGAGCCGGTTCTCAGCGCGACCCCGACCGGCGACCGACCCGACATACAGGCTACCTTCCCCGCCTCTCCCGCGCCGCCGTTGGGCTGGAGCTTTCGCCTCTCCCGCGCGCAGGCCGCCGAGGACAAGCCCATCCGCCTGACGATGCGCAGCACGTCGGGCCTTGAGACCCACGCCTATGCTCGCATGCCGTCGGACCCGGCCCTCACCTATTCAGGCTGGTCGCGTCGGGCGCTGCGCAGGGGCTGAGGGTGGTAGGCGGCGACGGGTTCGAACCGCCGACCCTCTCGGTGTAAACGAGATGCTCTGACCAGCTGAGCTAGCCGCCCATCCACGCACGGTATCTGCCGCGCCCTTCGTTCCGGATCAAGAAAAAGCCTCCCCGGCGGACCGGGGAGGCTTTCGCATTTAGTGGCTGACCACCGTCGTGCCGTCGCCGGCCAGCGGCGGCGGGGTGGGGTTCAGCGGCTCGGCCGCCTCGTCCCACTCCACGGGCGTGAGCGCGCCCGTCAGGGCCCACTTTAGCGCCTCGTCGGCCGTTGAGATCGGGACGATCTCCAGCGCGCCCTTCACATTGTCGGGCACGTCGGCGAGGTCCTTCTCGTTCTCCTGCGGGATCAGGACGGTCTTTACGCCGGACCGCAATGCGGCCAGCAGCTTCTCCTTCAACCCGCCGATGGCCGTGACCCGGCCGCGCAGGGTGATCTCGCCGGTCATGGCGATGTCCTTGCGGATCGGGATGCCGGTCAGGACCGAGACCATGGCCACCGTCATGGCGACGCCGGCGGACGGGCCGTCCTTGGGCGTGGCGCCGTCCGGCACGTGAACGTGGATGTCGGTCTTCTCGAAGACCGGCGGCTTGACGCCAAAGGCCAGCGACCGGGCGCGGACGTAGGACGCCGCCGCCGAGATCGATTCCTTCATCACGTCCTTCAGGTTGCCCGTCACGGTCATGCGGCCGCGGCCCGGCATCTTGATCGCCTCGATGGTCAGGATGTCGCCGCCGAACTGGGTCCAGGCCAGGCCGGTGACGATGCCGACCTGGTCGTTCTCCTCGGTCTCGCCGTAGCGGAACTTCCGGACGCCGGCGTAGTCGGCCAGCTTGGCGCTATCGACCGTGATCGACAGCGTCTTCTCCTTGGCCATCTCGCGCACGGCCTTGCGCGCCAGTCCACCCAGGGCACGCTCCAGCGAACGCACCCCGGCCTCGCGGGTGTAATAGCGGATCAGCTCGCGGATCGACTCATCGGGCACCACGAACTCGGCGGGCTTCAGGCCATTGTCGGTCGTGACCTTGGGCAGGACGTGACGCTTGGCGATCTCGACCTTTTCGTCCTCGGTGTAGCCGGAGACGCGGATGATCTCCATGCGGTCCATCAGGGGCTGGGGCATGTCCAGGCTGTTGGCCGTGGTCACGAACATCACGTTCGACAGGTCGTAGTCGACCTCAAGATAGTGGTCGCCGAAGGTGTTGTTCTGGGCCGGGTCCAGCACCTCGAGCAGGGCCGAGGACGGGTCGCCGCGCCAGTCGGCGCCCAGCTTGTCGATCTCGTCCAGCAGGATGAAGGCGTTGGTCGTCTTCGCCTTCTTCATCGACTGGATGATCTTGCCCGGCATGGAGCCGATATAGGTCCGGCGGTGGCCGCGGATCTCGGCCTCGTCACGCACCCCGCCCAGCGACATGCGGACGTACTCACGCCCCGTCGCCTTGGCGATCGACTTGGCCAGCGACGTCTTGCCGACGCCCGGAGGGCCGACCAGGCACAGGATCGGGCCCTTCAGCGAGTTGGTGCGGGCCTGGACGGCCAGATACTCGATGATCCGCTCCTTGACCTTCTCCAAGCCGTAGTGGTCCTCCTCGAGGATGTCCTCGGCCTTGGCCAGGTCGATGGGCTTGGTCTTGGCCTTGCCCCACGGAATTGACAGCAGCCAGTCGAGATAGTTCCGCACGACGGTGGATTCCGCCGACATCGGGCTCATGTTGCGCAGCTTCTTGACCTCGGCGTCGGCCTTGGCGCGCGCTTCCTTGGACAGCTTGGTCTTCCGGATGCGCTTTTCCAGCTCCATGATCTCGTCACGCGCATCGTCGGTCTCGCCCAGCTCGCGCTGGATCGCCTTCATTTGCTCGTTCAGATAATATTCCCGCTGGGTCTTCTCCATCTGGCGCTTGACGCGCGAGCGGATCTTCTTCTCGACCTGAAGGACGCTGATTTCGCCCTCCATCAGGCCATAGACCTTCTCCAGCCGTTGGGGCACGGCGATGGTTTCCAGCAGGGCCTGCTTGTCGGCGATCTTGACCGAAAGATGGGCGGCGACGCTGTCGGCCAGCTTCGACGCGTCGGTGATCTGGGGGATGGAGCTGAGGGCCTCGGGCGGCACCTTCTTGTTCAGCTTCACATAGTTCTCGAACTGCTCGACGACAGCGCGCAGCATGGCTTCGGCCTGCGACGGCTCGCCCAGGTCGTCCTCGATCTCGACGGCCTCGGCCTCAAAATACTCCTCGCGGTCGGTGAAGCGGGTCAGGCGGGCGCGGCCCTTGCCTTCGACCAGCACCTTGACCGTCCCGTCGGGCAGTTTCAGCAGCTGAAGCACGGTGGCGATGACGCCGATGGGATAGATGGCGTCGGGCGTCGGGTCGTCATCGACGCTGTTCTTCTGCGTGGCCAGCAGGATCTGCTTTTCACCCTTCATGATCTCGTCGAGCGCCCGCACAGACTTCTCGCGCCCCACGAAGAGCGGCACGACCATGTGGGGAAACACGACGATGTCCCGCAGCGGCAGGACGGGGAGGACTCTACTCTCGGACATTGATGCGGCTCCTGGGCCTTTGACGATCTCCGGCCCGCCGGCCGGAACGCCCCGCGAAATGCGGCGCTGCCCTCGACCGGCCCGTCGATTCCGACGGCGTTCGAGGGAGTATGTGGCCTCTCGAATGACAGGTTCAAGCGTTGCCGACCGGCCTCCCGGCATCGTGCCCTGGGCGGGTCATCAGAGCCCCAGCCGGATGGCGTCCAGCGACACCGGACCGTCCGCCTGCGAAGTATTCACGGTGTAGCTCAGCCGCGTCTCCCGCGAGCCGCATTGGCAACGAAACCGTTCCGACCGTCCCGCCACCGGCCAGTTCCGCCGCTCCCCGAACAGCGGGTGGGGGTCCAGCAACACGGCGCGCTCGCAGTCGCGCGCCAGACAGGCGACGACCAACCGCGCGCCATGGCGAGGCTGGCGAATGTCGCGGGGCACATAAAAGTCGGTTCGAATGTCACGCATGCCGGTTCTCCGCCCGCAGGAAACGCGGCCGTGAGACGGATCGCAAGAGAAAGTTCTTGCTTTGTTCTTGTTTTTGGGGAGCGTTCCTCTGACCGAACCATCGAACTCTCCTCCATCAAAATTCGCGACCTGCGTGAGGCTGCGTCCAGATTCGACGCATGGGCGGTGTAAGGTGCGGTCGTAGCGGTCTTTGACAATCGAACCCGTCCACTGCGCGATGTGGAGCCAGCGGACTCAACGGACTCTATTTTTCGTCCGCCGCGGCTCAGCCCTTGTCGCGCATCAGCCGAGCCTTGTCCCTCTGCCAGTCGCGTTCGGCGGTTGCCTCGCGCTTGTCATGCAGCTTCTTGCCCTTGGCGAGCGCGATCTCCAGTTTCGCCTTGCCGTCGGCGTTCAGGTACAGCTTCACCGGGATGATGGTCTGGCCGTCCTTCTGGACCGCGCCGATCAGCCGGTCGATCTGCTTCCTGTGCAGCAGCAGCTTCCGCGGCCGGCGAGGCTCGTGGTTGAAACGGTTGGCCTGTTTGTAGGGCGGGATGTCGGCGTTGATCAGGACGATCTCGCGTCCCTCCACCGCCGCATAGCTCTCGGCGATGTTGGCCCGGCCGTCGCGCAGGGCCTTGATCTCGGTGCCCAGCAACTGGATCCCGGCCTCGAGGTTGTCCTCCAGGAAGTAGTCGAAGCGCGCGCGCCGGTTCTCGGCGATCACCTTGGCCGTGGTGATGGGGGCCTTTTCCTTCTGCGGCGCCATTACAGCCCCGCCGCCGCCATCGCCGCATCAATCAAGGGCTTGACCTCATCGCGGGTTGGAACGAGCGGCAGGCGGACCTCCTCCCCGCACAGGCCCAGCTTCGACAGAGCATACTTGGCCGGCGACGGCGACGAATCCGCGAACAGCCCGCGGTGCAGCCCGATCAAGCGATCCTGCCACGACCGGGCCAAGGCCAGGTCACCCGCCTGCATGGCGTTCCACAGGGCCACCATCGCCTCGGGGGCGACGTTGGACGTCACCGAGATCACGCCGACGCCACCGTGGGCGACATAGCCCAGGAAGCTCGCGTCATCGCCCGAGATCAGGTCGAACTGACCGCTGATGTTGGCCCGCATCCAGCTGACGCGGGCGAGGTCGCCCGTCGCGTCCTTGATGCCCACGACATTTGGATGGGCCGCCAGCTCGGCCACGGTTTGATCGGCCAGATCGACGCCCGTCCGCCCCGGCACGTTGTAGAGCAGGACGGGCAGCTGCACGGCCTCGGCGATCGCCTCGAAATGCGCCTTCAGCCCCGCCTGCGAAGGCCGGTTGTAGTAGGGCGTCACCACCAGCGCCCCATCGGCCCCGACGGTCTTGGCATGGCGCACCAGATCGATGGCCTTGTCGGTGGCCGAAGCGCCGCAGCCCGCGATGACCCGCACCCGACCTGCTGCGACACGGACGCACAGTTCGACCACGCGGCGATGCTCGTCGGGCGTCAGGGAAGCGCTCTCTCCGGTCGTCCCCATGGGCACGACGCCGTGAACCCCGGCCGCGATCTGGCGTTCCAGCAAGGCTTCGAACGCGGCCTCGTCCACGTTTCCGTCACGAAGAGGTGTGATCAGGGCGGTGATCACGCCCTTGAACAAGGGGGCGGTCATTGGAACAGTCAGGCCTTGCGTGGGGGATGGGCGGCAGTCGCCGCTTGAAGAGCGCGAGAGGGTAGGTTGCCGGGGTCGAACCCGCAACCGTCACGAATGGGGATCGGACACTTCATGCTAGCCACCAGCCTTGCGGCCCTGATTGCCGCGCTCTCGCCGTTTCCCCAAACGACGGCGGACCTGAACCGTCAGGGCATGCCGTATCAGCAGTCCGCGACGGTGGCCCCGACGGCCGGCTACCAGCCCCGCGTCCTGAATGACGCCGACACCGCCCTGTTCCGCGAAGGTCTGGCCGCCGCCCGCGCCCGCGACGTTGTCGGCACGAGGAACGCCGTCGCCTCCATCGGCGACCCGACGGCGCGCAAGCTCGTTGAATGGGCCCTGATCGATACATCGGCGGAGCAGCTCTCCTACGCCGAGCTGTCCGAGGATATCCGCACCATGTCCGGCTGGCCGCGCGAGGAGGCTCGCCTGTCCGCCGGTGAAAGAGCGCTGGACCGCGCTGCCGTAGGTCCGGACGCGGCCCTCGCCTTCTTCGGCGAACGCCGGCCCGCGACAGTCGAGGGCGCCATCGCGCTCGCAGACGCCTTCGAGCAGCGGGGCCGCTCCGCCGAGGCCCGCGCCCTGATCGGCGAGTGGTGGCGCACCCGCAGCTTCGACGCCGCCGCCCAGACCCGCATCCTCGGCCGCTGGGGCGCCTGGCTGACGCAGGCCGATCACGACGCCCGGCTGAACATGCTGCTACTGGGGCCCCACGGCCCCGCCACGCGCGCAATGCTCGCCTATGCCTCGCCCGAGCGACAGGCCATCGCTAACGCCGCGATGTCGTTGCGGACCGCGTACAGCACCGAAGGCGTGATCGCCAATCTCTCGCCGTCCCAGGCGGCCGACCCCGTCATCGCGTTTGAACGCGCCCGCATCCTGCGGGCCGCCGATCGCCAGTCAGAGGGCTTCGCCGTCCTGGCAAACCTTCCTGCCGCCCCCTCGCATCAGGAAGGCCAGGACAGCCTGTGGTCGGAGCGCCGCAACTACTTCCTCGACGCCCTGGAACGTCGCGAGTGGCGCGCCGCCTACGATGCCATGGCCGGCCACGGCTTCCCCGGCGGCGAACGCAAGGTCGACGCCGAGTTCTTCGCCGGCTGGGTTGCCCTGACCAAGCTGAACGACCCCGCCCGCGCCGCCCAGCACTTTGAGACGCTGCGCCAGTCCTCCCAGACCCCGATCACCCAGGGGCGCGCCCTCTACTGGCTCGGCCGCGCCGCCGAGGCACAGGGCGATCGTGCCTCGTCCCAGAGCTACTATTCGGCGGGCGGCCGCCACATACAGACCTTCTACGGCCAGCTCGCCGCGGAGAAGGCCGGGATCACCACCCTGACGCTCCCGGCCGACCCGGTGATCACCGACGCCGATCGGGTCCGCTTCGAGGCTAACGAGTTGGTCCGCGCGGCCCGTATCCTCGGCGAGACGGGTGAGATGAGCCTGTATCGCGTCTTCGCCTATCAGGCCGACGACGTCCTGCCGGGCGCAACCGATCTCGCGCTGCTGATGGACATGACGCGAGGGTATGGCGACGGCTTCGCGGCCATGATGGTCGGACGCGCCGCCAGCCAGCGCGGCTTCCTGATGCCCGAGCGTCAGTACCCGATCCGCATCCCGCCGGAGGTGCCGGGTGCGGCACCCCTGCCCTTCACCCTGGCCATCACCCGCCAGGAGTCCAGCTTCGATCCCCGCGCCCGATCGTCAGCCGACGCGCGCGGCATGATGCAGTTCCTGACATCGACGGCCTCGGGTGTGGCTCGTCGTCTGAGCATGCCCTATTCGGCCGAGCGACTGTGGGACCCGGACTACAACATGACTCTGGGCAGCTATCATCTGGGCGAACTGATGAATCAGTTCTCGGGCTCGATGCTCCTGACCACCGTTGGCTACAACGCAGGCCCGGCACGTCCGCCTCAATGGACGGCGCGGTGTGGCGACCCGCGCGGCGGTGTCGCCGGCGGCGGGGTCGATCCTGTCGACTTCATCGAGTGCGCGCCCTTCACCGAGACACGCAACTACATGATGCGGGTCATGGAAAACATGGCGGTCTACAAGGCCCGCCTGAACGGCGGCTCCGCGCCCCTGACGACCTCCCAGGACATCGCTCGCGGGTACAACGGCCCGCGGCCGTACGCTCCCTGAACGGTGCTCAGGGCCTGAGCAGGCCGGCGAACAGGGCATCGAACTGCGTGCGGACCAGGCGTTCGCGATCGACCCAATCGAAGTAGGGTTTGGTGATCATCAGCGACACCATGCCGTGAGCAGCCGCCCACAGGGCCTGTGAAACGGCGCGAACCTCTCCGTTGAGGCGTCCTTGGGCATCGACCGAAGCGACGATCGCTTCGAAGGAGCGGTAGAGCTCCGCTCCTAGGGACTGGGCCGCCGTCTCGGCCCCTTCACGGGCCTCCACCGGACGAGTGAGGTAGATCAGGCGGTAGGCGTTCGGATTGGCGAAGCCGAAGTCGACGTAGGCTTCCAGCAGACGCCTGAGCCTCACTTCCGGCGCGGCGTCAGCCGCGATCACTGCGGCGTTTGCGTCCTTGAGCTTCTGAAAGGCTCCGCGGCAGATCTCGTGGAGGATTTCGCTCTTCTCGGAGAAGTGCATGTAGAGGGCGGTCGAAGAGAGGCCCACCTCGTCGGCGATCTTGCGGATCGTCGCGCCCTCGTACCCGACCTCCACGAAGATGCGTTCTGCCGCGGCAAGGATTTCAGCCCGCCGGGCATGGCCCTCGCCCTTGGGCTTGCGCGCGGATCGCATCGACAGGTCACGAACGCTCGAAATCTCGGACAAGCCGTCGCCCTTGTAAGAATAAGCGCAGAAGCGCCTGGAAAGCGGTGCATAGCGCCCTTGAACCTCCGAAGCCACGCTCTTGCCGGGCGGACAAGAGGGCGTTAGCCAAGCGCGGTGGAGGGGCAAGATCAAGCGCAACCGAGCGCACCCGTGGTGTTTGGGGAATACGCCGCGCGGCAGACCCCGTCGTGGGCTCAGGCTCTTCTGATCTCGGTTCTCGCGCTCGCGCTGGGCAGCGCTGTCCTTGCGGATGGGGAACTCACGCTCATTCTGTTGATCGTGGCGGTCCAGGCCGGCTTTCTGGCCGCTGCGGGCTGGCGCGCCCTGCTGCTGGTCTCAAGCCTGCCACCCTCGCCACTTCACAAGCCGTCTGACGCGCTGCCGCGCTACACGATCCTGGTCGCCCTCTTCCAGGAAGCGGAAGTCGCGGGCCAACTGGTCGAGCGACTTTCGAGGATCGACTATCCTCGGGACCAACTCGAAGGCTTTCTGCTGCTTGAAGCCGATGACCATGAGACCCGCGCTCAGATCGACGCTCTCCAGCTCCCCCCTTGGCTCAGCGTGACCGTCGCGCCCGATGGGGTGCCTCGAACCAAGCCTCGAGCCCTGAACCTCGGACTAGCCGCAGCGACAGGCGAGCTCGTGACCGTTTATGACGCCGAAGACGATCCCGACCCACTGCAGCTCCGTGAGGCGGCGGCCGCCTTCGCGGCCGAAGGGTCGGCGGATCTCTGGGCGCTGCAGGCACCGCTGCGCATCCGAGCTCCACGGGTTACAGGTAGCGCTTTCCTCGATCGCCAGTTCGCCATCGAATACGCCTCGCTTTTCGAGGTGACACTGCCTGGCCTCGCTCGCCTCGGACTTCCATTTCCGCTTGGGGGCACCAGCAATCATTTTCGGGTCGCGGCGCTACGCGCCATCGGCGGGTGGGACAGCCACAATGTCACCGAGGACGCCGACATCGGCTTTCGCATCTGGCGCGGCGGTGGGCGCCTCGATGTTCTGAGCCGGCCGACATACGAGCCGCCGCCGGGCGATCTCGAGCATTGGCTGCCCCAGCGCACACGGTGGCTGAAAGGCTTCATGCAGACATGGGGCGTGCATACGCGTGACGTTCGGGGCCTGGGTTGGCGCGGCGGGATCGCATTGACCATGACGCTAGGAGCCGCCATCGCATCGGCAGCAGTCCATGCCCTGTCGCTGGCCTGGCTGCTGGCCACGGTGCTGATCGCCATGGCGGCGGATCTGCCACCCGAAACGCCGACATTTGCGATGGGCGTGCTCGCCATCGGCACCTTGGCAGCGTGGGTCAACGCTGCGATCGGGTGCCGACGGGCCGGTATGAGCTACACCCTGAGCGATATGATCTCCGCCCCGGCGTATTGGTCGTTGCTTAGCCTGGCCTTCGTCCACGCGGTCTGGCGGCTGATCAGCGAGCCCTTCGCCTGGGACAAGACCGCCCATTTCGCAGAGCCGGCGTCGCGGAATGAGGCGGCGGCTGGACGGGAGGCCGCCTGACGGCCTATGGGCTCGCCGATGCCGCCCATCCTGTCCAAAGTGCCCGAGACGCTGCTGACCCGAGCGTGGCCGGACTATGCGCTTCTGGACAGCGGTGGCGGGCGCAAGCTGGAACGCTACGGACGCCACACGGTCGTCCGCCCTGAGCCGCAGTGCTGGTGGGTGCCGCACGATGCGGAAGCCTTCGAGGCAGCCGACGCGGTCTTCGATCCGGACGACGAGGACGAGGCTGGACGCTGGAGGTTCGCTGGCCGCGCGCTGGAGACCTTCCCTCTGGCCTGGCGCGACGTACGGTTCACCGGGCGGTTCACGCCGTTCCGGCATCTGGCGTTCTTCCCGGAGCAGGCGGCCAACTGGGACTGGCTGGGCGGACGCATCCGGCGCCTGAGCCGGCCGAAGATTCTGAACCTGTTCGGCTACACCGGCGTGGCGTCGCTGGCCTGCGCCGCCGCCGGAGCCGAAGTGACCCATGTCGATGCGTCAAAGAAGTCGGTGGCCTGGGCGCGCGAGAACGCCGAACTGTCTGGCCTGTCCGACCACCCCATCCGCTGGATCGTCGAGGACGCGCGCAAGTACGTCGCGCGCGAGGTCCGGCGTGGGTCGAAGTATCAGGGGATCATCCTCGATCCGCCCAAATATGGCCGGGGTCCGACGGGCGAGGTCTGGCGACTGTTCGAGGACCTACCCGGTCTGCTCAAGGACTGCGCCGCGTTGCTCGCCGAGGATGCCGACTTCCTGCTACTGAACGCATACGCTGCCCGTATCTCTGGGCTTTCGCTGGCCCATCTGATGGCCGAGGCGACGCAGAACCGCGCCGGCCGCATCGACTGGGGCGAACTGGCCTTGTCGGAGGACGGCCCCGACGCCCGAGCCATCGGGCTCAGCTTCTTCGCGCGCTGGACGGCATGAGTGAGCCCCGGCTGATCACCTCCCTGACCAACGACACGGTCAAGGCCGTGCGCGCGCTACACATGCGCAAGGAGCGCGAGGCGACCGGCCAGTTTCTGGCCGAGGGGCTGAAGTTCATCGGCGAGGCGCTGGATCAGGGTCGGGCCCCAAAGATGCTGCTGGTCGGTCTGGAGGCGCGCGCTCACCCTCTGCTGGAGCGGGCGAAGGCGGAGACAGTCCGCGCGGGCGGTGAGGTCCTCACGGTCACCCACCCGATCCTGGAGAAGATCAGCCGCAAGGAGAACCCGCAGACGGTTCTGGGCGTGTTCGAGCAGACCTTTGCGCCGCTAGACAGCCTGAAGCCCGAGGCCGCTCCTTGCTGGATCGCCCTGGAGCAGGTGCGCGATCCCGGCAACCTTGGCACCATCATCCGTACGGCTGACAGCGCGGGCTGCGGCGGCGTGATCCTGATTGGCGACTGCGTCGATCCCTTCTCGGTCGAGGCCGTGCGGGCGACGATGGGGTCGGTTTTCGCCGTATCAGTCACGCGGACAACGCCGGACACATTCCTCGCCTGGCGCGAAGGCTGGCCCGGCTCGGTCGTGGGAACCCGCCTGGACGCGACGGTCGGCTATCGCGAGGCCGCCTATGCCAACCCCAGCCTCATCCTCATGGGCAATGAGCAGGCGGGTCTGACGGATCAGCTCGCTCAGGCTTGCGACGTCGCCGTGAAGATCCCCATGCGAGGTCGCGCCGACAGCCTGAACCTGGCGGTCGCCACAGGCATCATGGCCTATGCGGTGACGGACAGTCTCTAGGTTCCGCGCGGCTTGGCCCGACTGGTGGGCTCGGCTTCGGCGGGATTTTCCGGCCAGGGGTGGCGGGGATAGCGGCCGCGCATCTCGGAGCGGACGGCGGCCCACGAACCCTTCCAGAAGCCCGGGAGGTCTGCGGTGACCTGGATTGGCCGTCGCGCCGGCGATAGCAGCGCCAGCGTCAGGGGCGTGCGTCCACCGCCAACGGTCGGATGTTTGGTCACGCCGAACAGTTCCTGGA
Organism: Brevundimonas bacteroides DSM 4726; assembly: GCF_000701445.1. Classification (GTDB taxonomy): domain Bacteria; phylum Pseudomonadota; class Alphaproteobacteria; order Caulobacterales; family Caulobacteraceae; genus Brevundimonas; species Brevundimonas bacteroides. The sequence goes on along the minus strand of NZ_JNIX01000007.1, from coordinate 428,021 downwards.
CGCGGATTTCGACGCGAGGTCCGCCCTCGGCCGCATAGTCGATCGCCGCCGACCCGAGCGGGGTCGTCAGCCGGGCGGGGGCCAGGTCGTCGAGATCCCGCTGGCGATCCCAAGGGATGAGCGACTTCAGGCCGGTCTCCAGCGCCGTATCTGACACGGCGTCCAGCGACTGGACCGTATCGAGCAGCGGCCATAGCCAAGCCTCTGCGTTTGTTGCCAGCGCCGTATCGGACACATCGGGCCAGTCGGGATCCAGCCTGTGAAGAAAGCCGAGCCGGGCTCGCAAAGCTGCCGACCGATCGCCCCAGCGCAAGGCGGCAAGGCCGTCGCGTTCGATCTCCGCTCGCAGGGCGGCCGTGATTGCGGGGCGGTCGGGGGCACCCACGGTCCGCTCGTCGACCACTATGGCTCCCAGACGTCGAATGCGCCGGATCGCCATCCGCCCGGAAGGCTGCCGGACGAGTCGATCCTCGCACACCAACCGATCCTCCAGACTTGTCGGATCGAGAGGGGCCGCCAGACGGATGCGGTCCCTCGTCTCTCCGCCGCCAAGATCGGCGACCGCCAGCCAGGCCTCACCGGCCAAGAGCTCATGCGGGTCAAGAAAGGCGCCTCGCCCGGATGCCAGTTGCACCTCGCCCGGCTTACCTCTGGCCTTGGCCACCCGTTCCGGAAACGCAGCAGCGATCAGCGCACCCGGATCGACCTGGGCATCGAGGTCATGGCGACCACCGGCCGTGCGCGCCCAACGCTCGGCAAGCTTGCGCACGTCGTTCGCGCGAGGCGAGCGATCACAGTCGAACGCTCGCAGTCGATCGCGCAAATCGACATCGCGACCACCCAGCCCCGGCTCGCTTAGTATCGCGGCAATCCGCGCGCCCAGGCCGGGGTCGCCTGCATCAGCCGCTTTCGCCAGAAGATGAGCCAGCCGTGGCGCGAGCGGCAGACCGGAAAGGCGGCGACCGTGCGTCGTCAGCGTCCCCTCGCCGTCCAGCGCGCCCAGGCGGGTCAAGACTGCGCGCGCCTCGGCGAAAGCCCCGGCAGGTGGCGGGTCGAGCAAGGCCAGACCGTCGGCCGACCGCGCGCCCCAGCGGGCAAGGTCCAGCGCCAGTCCGGTAAGGTCGGCCTCCAGAATCTCCGGGCGCTGATGCGCCACCAGGCCTCGCGTGGTCTCCTCGTCCCACAGCCGATAGCAGACGCCCGGCTCCGTCCGGCCCGCGCGACCGCGTCGCTGCTCGGCCGACGACCGGCTGACGCGGACAGTGGCCAACCGGGTCAGGCCGCTGGACGGCTCAAACCGGGGCACGCGCGATAGTCCGGAATCGATCACTACCCGCACGCCCTCGATGGTCAGACTGGTTTCCGCGACCGAGGTCGCCAGCACAAGCTTGCGGCGTCCGGGCGACGAGGGCTGGATCGCGCGGTCCTGTTCCGCCTTGTCCAGCGCGCCATAAAGGGGGACCACGTCGACATCCGGCAGCCTCAGCCGATCGCGCACCAGACCCGCCACGCGGTGAATTTCGCCTTGGCCCGGCAGGAAGGCGAGGATCGAGCCCGACTGTTCGCCGAGCGCCATCAGGCAAGCGCGGGCCGTGGCGTCCTCAATGCGCTCGGATGGATCACGGCCGAGATAAAGCGTCTCGACCGGATGAACCCGGCCTTGCGCCTCTATCGCCGGGGCACCGCCCAAAAGGCGCGACACGTCCGCTATGTCGAGCGTCGCCGACATGACGACTAGCCTCAGGTCCTCCCTCAGCACCGCCTGACTGTCTCGCGCGAGCGCAAGTCCGAGGTCGGCATCCAGACTGCGCTCGTGAAACTCGTCGAACAGAACGGCAGCGACACCATCCAGCGCAGCATCGTCCAGGATCATTCGGGTGAAGACGCCCTCCGTGATGACCTCGACGCGCGTCCTCGGCCCGATGCAGCTCTGCAGCCGGGTCCGATAGCCCACCGTCTCGCCGGGAACCTGACCCAGCGTCGCCGCCATGCGCTCGGCCGCCGCGCGCGCCGCGAGCCGCCGAGGCTCAAGCACCACGATGCGGCCGTCGCCGCGCCAGTCGGCGTCCAGCAGTGCCAACGGGACGACTGTCGTCTTTCCGGCTCCGGGCGGCGCAGCCAGCACCACCGCCGGATGGTCGGCGACGGCGGCCTTAAGATCGTCCAGCACGGCGTGGATGGGCAGCATAGCTGCGCTCTAGCCGCAACGGACGCATTCACGAAAGCGTCGTGGGGTGTTCACGGATCGGAAACCGCGTTGCCAGTGGGAGCGTGTCTCGCTAGCGTCCGCGCCGGAAGGCCATCCGGGGAGGATGCGCCGTTTAGTAGGGGGCGAGACGCTTCATGTCCGCAGATGGCCTTAGGCCCAAGGGGAACAGACTGTTCCTCCGGAAATCCGTAGCCCAGATCCAGAAGGAAGCCGCCAAGAGCGAGCTGAAGCGGACGCTGGGCCCCATCAACCTGATGAGCCTGGGCATCGGCGCCATCATCGGCGCCGGCATCTTCGTTCTGACGGGTCAGGTGGCCTCGGCCAACGCCGGTCCGGCGATCATGCTGTCGTTCGTGGTGGCGAGTATCGCATGTGCGCTGGCTGGCCTCTGCTATGCCGAACTGGCCTCGACAATGCCGGTGTCGGGTTCGGCCTATACCTATGCTTACGGTACTCTGGGTGAAGTGTTCGCCTGGATCATGGGCTGGCTGCTAGTGCTGGAATACGGGGTCGCCGCCTCGACCGTCGCAGTCGGCTGGTCCGGCTACGTTGTCTCGATCCTGTCGGACTTCGGCATAAGTCAGCAGATATTCCCGGCCATACAGTACGCCGGTGGTGAGGGTCCGCAGTGGGCCACACCTCTGGTTCAACTTGTCCAGGAAGCCGGCGCGACCAGCTTCCCGATGACCGGCACCTTCAATCTGGTCGCCGCCATCGGCATCGCGGCGGTCTGCGGCCTTCTGGTCCTTGGCGTGTCGGAATCGGCGAACATCAACAACGCGATCGTGGTCATCAAGATCATCGTGCTGCTGACGTTCATCGCCGTCGGGGTGGCTTATGTGAACCCCGCCAACTGGCAGCCGTTCATTCCGGAGAACCAGGGCCCCGGCCAGTTCGGCGTGGAAGGCATCTTCCGCGGCGCGGCGATCATCTTCTTCGCCTACGTCGGCTTCGAGGCGGTCTCGACCGCCGCGGCCGAGGCGAAGAACCCGTCCAAGGATGTGCCGATTGGCATCCTGGGGGCCCTGTTCGTCTGTACCCTGATCTACATGGCAGTCGCCGCCGTGATGACCGGCGTGGTGCCCTACCTGGAATTGGCATCACCGGCCCCGATCGCCGTGGCCATCGACCGCATGGGTCTGGAATGGGCGGACCTGCCGATCACCCTGGCAGACGGCAGCCCGATGAACCTGATCAGCTTCCTGATCAAGATCGGCGCCATCACCGGCCTGTCCTCGGTCATGCTGGTCCTGTGCTATGGCCAGACGCGGGTGTTCTACACCATGGCGCGCGACGGCCTGCTGCCCAAGGCGTTCGCGGTGATCCATCCGAAGTACCGCACGCCCTGGATCGGCACGATCCTGCTCGGCATCCTGATCGCCATCGCGGCGGCCTTCCTGCCGATCTCGATCCTGGGCGATCTCGTTTCGCTGGGCACGGCCACGGCCTTCTCGATCGTCTGCCTCAGCGTGATCGTGCTGCGCATCCGTCATCCGGAAATGCCGCGTCCGTTCCGCGTTCCGGGCGGCATCCCTACGGCCGTCGCGGGTATCGCAGCGTGCCTGTTCCTCGCCTACAACAACTTGGTTCCGATGTTCCAGCACGCGGCCGAGGACAACCCGCTGCCTCTCATGCTGCTGGGCGGTTACGCCGCCATAGGTGCGGTTCTTTATGCCGCTTACGGCTTCTGGAACTCCAAGTTGGCCAAGGGCATCGACATCACTGAGGAGACCACGATCTCCTCGCCGGCCGAAGCCATGGGCCGGGGCGTCGACAATCAGAAGGATTGATCTTCGGATCACTCCCAAATCGGCAAGGCCCGGGAGCGATCCCGGGCCTTTTTATTTTGGTGCGGGCGAGAGGACTCGAACCTCCACACCTCTCGGCGCCAGAACCTAAATCTGGTGCGTCTACCAGTTTCGCCACGCCCGCATCGGCGGCGGGTTTAGGGGTTGGCGCGGCAGGTCGCAACTGGCCCGGCTGAAAGGTCGCCTTAACCCTGTTGACGCAAAGGTCAGGCGTCCGCGTCCGGGGTGCCGTCCATGTCGTCGCTGAGCGATCGTCCGATCCTCATCAAGAAGGTCAAGAAGGTGGTCGGCGGCGGCCATCACGGCGGCGCATGGAAGGTGGCCTACGCCGACTTCGTCACGGCCATGATGGCCTTCTTCCTGCTCATGTGGCTGATCAACACCACCGACCCGGAACAGAAGCGCGGCATCGCCGAATACTTCGCCCCCGCCAGCGTCAGCCAGACCACGTCGGGCTCGGGCGGCATCCTGGGCGGAACGTCCCTCGGCGAAGACGGATCCAAGAGCTCGGGTTCCATGTCCGTCCTTGAGCAGCAGGCCCCCGAGGCGCCACAAGACGCACCGGAAGAGGCTGGCACCAACGCCAACCTCGCGGCCGCATCCGAAGAAGAACTGCGCGAGGAGATCGCCGCGCGCGAAGCAGCCGAGTTCGCATCGGCAGCCGAGTCGTTGCGTCAGGCCATGCAGAGGATGCCCGAACTGGCCGAGCTGTCTCGCCAGCTGATTGTCGATCAGACGCCCGAGGGCCTGCGCATCCAGCTGGTCGACCAGGAAGGCCGCTCGATGTTCGAGCAGAACTCGGCTCGGCCCAATGCCCGCGCTCAGGTCCTGCTGCGCGCCATCTCGACCGTGATCAACCGGCTGCCCAACCGCATCTCGATCACCGGCCACACCTCGGCCGTGCCGGGATCGGGCCGGGCCTCCAGCCCTGGCGACTGGCCCCTGTCGGCCCAGCGCGCAGATGCCTCGCGCCAGATCCTGCAAGGGGCAGGTGTCGATCCTGACCGGGTCTACTCCGTCGCAGGCAAGGCGGGCTCTGACCCTCTCTATCCGGACGATCCGTCGTTGGCGGGCAATCGCCGGATCGCCATCGTCCTGCTGCGCGAGGCCCCGGTCCTGCCAACGGATACGAGCCTGTGAGGATGATGCGCGGCGACCACAGTCTTGCAGCGCAACGCGGATTGACGCCAAATCGGCGCATGGGAACCCGACGGCCATACTGGCGACGAGATCGGATGCGGACGTTCTGACGTGACGCAACATGTACCGACACGCCAGCTTCGCTTCTTCATGACGGCGGTCGCCCCCTGCCCCTATCTGTCCGGCATGACCGAGCGGAAGGTGTTCGCCAACCTGCCCTTTTCCAACGGGGCTCACGTCAACGACGAGCTGACTCACGCCGGTTTCCGCCGCAGCCAGAACATCGCCTATCGCCCGGCCTGCGAGGGCTGTGATGCCTGCGTTTCGGTACGGCTGCCGGTCGAGGACGTGCGGCTGTCCCGCACACAGAAGAAGATGCTGGCGAGAAACGCCGACCTGTCGCGCGACTTGGTCGAGGCCGAAGCCACGCAGGAGCAGTTCGCCCTGCTGAAACGCTATCTGTCCGCGCGACATCCGGGCGGCGGCATGACCGACATGACCTGGCTTGACTACATCGCCATGGTTGAGGACACGGCGGTCCGGACCCATCTGATTGAGTACCGCCTTCCGTCGCTGGACGGGGGCCCCGGCGACCTGGTGGCGGTGACCCTGACCGACCTTCTGTCGGATGGGCTGTCGATGGTCTATTCCTTCTTCGATCCGGACGTCGAGCGGCGCTCGCTGGGCGTCTTCGCCATTCTGGACCATGTGCGCCAGGCTCAGGCTGTGCGCCTGCCCTACGTCTACCTGGGCTATTGGGTCGAGGGCTCGCCGAAGATGGACTACAAGGCTCAGTTCAGGCCGATGGAAGTGCTCCGTCCCTTGGGTTGGACGCGCGTCGACTAGCCCGCGATCTGGAACAGCGACCTCGGCAGGTCCTCGTTAAGCGCATAGGCTGTCCAAAAAATCTCATTCTGCTTGACACCGTCGTAGTACAGCCGGACCCGTCCCGGCTGGGTGAAGCTAGCACCCGGATTGCGATAGAAGTCCGAATAGCGCCGCTCGTGCCAACCGCGCGGGGTCTCGAACCCGAGCCACAGGATGGCGTAGTCGTCCGTGGCGATGCCGAAGAGGGTCCTTCCGCCCCCAGGGTCGTTGACCCGCACCACATGCATGGGCCGCCCGTCGGCGGCGTCGTCAGGCAGTCGGTCTAGCGTGAAGCCATCGTCCAGTGCGAAACGGATGATGCCGAAGCCGAAGTTCTCCGACCATTCGCGCGAGGCCTGTGCGCCCGGGATCGGGCCGTTCTGGTTGTAGGAGGTCTCGCCGTCGTAGGCGGCCTGGAAGTAGGTCGAGCCGTCGGCCAGCTTCGCATCGATACGGACCCAGCCGTTCGCTGCGTGGGCCTCGGTGCTGACGGCCGGATAGACCCGCCACATGCAGTAGTCGGGAACGTCGATACGGCCCGCCTCGGTTCCCTGCGGCCAGAACGTCCCTCGGCCCGTCAGGGTCAGGCTTCGGGGCCGCATCCAGTCCGGGCCACCCGCCGCCGCATGAGCCCGACGCACGATCTCGGCGGCGGTCAAAGGTTCGTCCTGCGCCGCAGCGCCGGACGCTGCCACAAGCGGCGTCGCCGCGAGGCCAACGAGCACGCTGCGCCGTCCCATCATGAAACCCATGTCCCGCTCCTCGCCAATCGTTGGTCCAGGCCCTCGCGGACGCGGGGCCAATCCGCGTCGGTGATGGCGAACATCACCGTATTGCGGACGCGGCCCGTGTGCGTGGTCTTGTGCCGCCGCAGCACACCCTCCCGTACAGCGCCCAGCTTGGCGATAGCGGCCTGACTTCGGGCGTTGACGCCGTCGGTGATGACCTCCACACGAACGACGCCGGATGCGAAGGCATGCTCCAGCAACAGCCGCTTGCTGGCCGGGTTCACGACGCCGCCCCGTGCATCCGGGTGGATGAAGGTCGAGCCCAGTTCCACGCGCCGATGCTCCGGCACAAGGTCGTGCAGACTGCTGGTTCCGACGACGCGGCCGTCCGAACGACGCCGCACGGCGTAGCAGGGGCCGCCGCCGCTCTGCATGTGGGCCAGTCGTTTCGACCACCATTGGTCGAAGGCGGGGCCGTAGGCCGTGCTGACCATGATCGCCCAAGCGTCCGGATCGACATTCAGGGCGTCGCGGACCTCCTCGGGATTGACCGTGTCGCCGGGCTCGAGCCGCACCCAGTCATTCTCCAGCACGACCGCCTCGATCCTCACGCCGCGCCCTCCTCTTTCAGGAAGGCGAGAGCGTTTTCGGGCGTCTCCGTTTTCGATACGAAGGCCTGACCCACGCCGCGCGCGAGGATCAGCGTCAGGCCGCCGCCCTCGGCCTTCTTGTCTCCCGCCATCCGCGCGAGCATTGCCTCGGCCGAGAAAGCCCCGGCCTGTCCCAGCCGCGTCGGCAGCCCGGCGGCGCCGAAGACCGATTCCACGCGCCGTGAGTCTTCAATGGGGCACAGCCGCTGCCGCGCCGAGTAGCGGAAGGCCATGCAGCAACCGAGCGCCACCGCCTCACCGTGAGCCAGCGCCGCCTCTTCGAACCCCAGCTCCGCCTCGATGGCGTGGCCGAAGGTGTGGCCGAGGTTCAAGAGCGCCCGCCGCCCCGCCTCCTTCTCGTCCTCCCCGACGATGGCGGACTTGATCTGGACCGAGCGCACCACGGCCCGCTGGAGGGCGACGGGATCCCCGCCCGCACCGCTCGCGCCCTCCCCGGCCAACCAGTCGAAGAAGGCCTCATCGCAGATCAGCCCGTGCTTCAGCACCTCGGCCCAACCCGATCGCACCTGCCGCTCCGGCAAAGTCGCCAGAACGTCGATGTCGGCAAGCACGAGCCTCGGCTGGTGAAAAGCCCCGACCAGGTTCTTGCCGCGCGGCGTGTCGATCGCCGTCTTGCCGCCAACAGAGGAGTCTACCTGCGCCAGCAGCGTCGTCGGAACCTGCACGAAGTCGATGCCGCGCATGTAGAGCGCAGCCGCCAAACCGGCGAGATCGCCCACCACGCCGCCGCCCAAGGCGACGATGACGTCCTTGCGGTCGAGACCCAGCCCCAGCAGCCGGTCCATCAGCCGCTCCAGCTCGGTAAAGGACTTGGACGCCTCGCCGGGCGGCACGGCGATGATCTCGACGCGCACCCCCGTCGCCTCCAGCGACGCCCGCAGAGCGGCCCCGTGCAGCCCCGCCACGGTCTCGTCGGTGACAATGACCGTCCGGCTCCGGGCGAAGGGCGCGATCCGCCCGCCGGCCTCCGCCAGCAAGCCTCGACCGACCACGACGTCGTAGGGCGCAAACCTGCCGCCCAAGACCGGAATGACCGTCATGCCGAGCCCTCGCCTGACCAGTGCGCCAAAAGGGCCTTCAAGATGGCCTCGACCGCATGGGCGTGCGCGCCCGATCCCACGTCGACGGTGACATCAGCAGCATCGGCGTAAAGGGGGTAGCGAACCTCAGCCATGGCGCTGAGCGCCTCCAGCGGGTCCTTGCCGCGCAGCAGGGGACGGGTGTCGCGTCGCTGCACCCTCGCGGCGACGACCGGCAGTTCCGCCCTCAGCCACACGGTCGTCGCCCGCTCCTTCATCAGGGCGCGCGTGCCGGGGTTCAGCACCGCGCCGCCGCCGGTCGCCAGCACGATCGGCGGACCGTCCAGCAGGCGGCGCATGACCCGCGCTTCGCCGGCTCGGAACTCCGCCTCGCCCAGTTGGCCGAAGATATCCGACACGGTCATCCGCGCCGCGGTCTCGATCGCCTCGTCGCCGTCAATGAAGGGAAGATCGACACGCTGGGCCAGCCGCCGCCCTACCGTCGATTTCCCCACGCCCATCAGGCCCACGAGCGCTATGGTGCGGGGCGGCCGGGGAATCGCGGGCGCGGTCGACTGTGCGGCCTGGCCGCTCATCGGCGGCCTCGCGGAGAGGAAAGAACGGGCGACATGTCGGCTTCAGTCTCTACACCAAGCGTCGCTTCAGGCCAGCGCCGAGGACCATGCCCGGCATGACCACACCCCAGGTCGAAGCCTTTCTGGAGATGATGGCGGTCGAGCGCGACGCCTCGCCCCATACGCTGTCGGCCTATGCCCGCGATCTCGCCGACGCCGAGGCGGGATTGTCTCAAGGTCTGATGGCCGCAGACGAGGAAGCGGTGGAGGCCTGGTTCGCGGGACTTTCGACCCGAGGCCTGTCGGCCGCCACAGCCGCGCGGCGTCGCTCCGCCGTTCGGCAGTTCTATCGCTTCTGCCTCGGCGAGGGATGGCGGTTAGATGATCCCTCCCGCCGGCTTGACGCGCCCAAGCAAGGTCGCCCCCTGCCAAAGACCCTGACACGCGACGAGGTTGAGCGCCTGCTGACGGCCGCCGCCGCGCGGGACGGAGCGGCTGGCCTGCGCCTCATCGCGTTGGTCGAGCTGGCCTACGCCTCGGGCCTTCGCGTGTCCGAGCTTCTGGCGCTCCGCGTCGAGGCGGTACGGCGCGATCCTGCCTATCTCATCGTGCGCGGCAAGGGCGGGAAGGAACGGCTGGCGCCCCTGAACGCCTCGGCGCGGGAGGCGATCAAGGGCTGGCTGACTGCCCGCGACGCCGCGCGGCCTGAAAAGGCGCCCGACAGCCCCTGGCTATTCCCGTCCAGCGGCGCCTCTGGCCACCTGACGCCCCGCCGCTTCGCCCAGTTGCTGGATCAGGCGGCGATCGACGCCGACATCGACCCGTCGCGCGTCAGTCCGCACGTCCTACGCCACGCCTTCGCGACCCACCTGCTGGAGGGCGGGGCCGATCTGCGCGTCGTCCAAACCCTGCTCGGCCACGCCGATATCGCCACGACCCAAATCTACACCCACGTCGCCACTGACCGCCTCAGTCAGGTGGTCGCCGCCCATCACCCCCTGGCGAAGGACGACTGACACGAGAGTGTCGCCGACAAGGCCCAAGGTCGCCGAAGTTCAGCGTTCCCGGACCCGTCCACGGAGCCGCCGCATGACCCACTTCCTCGACGACGACATCATCGATGTCCGCATCAATGGCGAGACCAAACCCTTCCAGCTCTACTGGGGCGACGCGGTGGAGCCGCTGGAGCCCGCGGGCGGAACGACGCGAAAGATCCGCTTCACCCGGAACGGCGCGCCCGCCGAAGGCCGCATCAAGGGCGAGGCGAAACTGCGCGACACGCCGATCCTGCGCCTGTCGATGGTCGATGTGCAGCAGGGCGACGGCCTGGTGCTGGAAACGCCGGCCGGCAAGCGGGTCCTGATCGACGGCGGCGACAACCAGCTGTTCGCCCGCCACGTCGCCGCCCGCTTCCGGGGCTCCAGCCCGGCCCAGCCGCTGATCTTCGACGCCATCCTGGTCACCCACGGCGACGCCGACCACTTCGACGGCCTGAACGAGATTCTCAAGTCCGAGACCCATTCCGAGACCCGAAAGCGCCTGTTCGCCACCACCCGCCGCGTCCTCCACAACGGCTTGGTCAAGCGCGGGTCGTCGGCGCCGGAGAAGGATCGCCTTGGCCCCACCGTCAAGGCCAACGGACGAACTTGGTGCGTCGATCTGCACGACGATCTGCTGGCCGTGCCCGACGGCCAGATGAACGCGCCCTTCCTGCGCTGGAAACGCACCCTCGAGGCCTGGAATGCTCGGCTCGCCGCCGTCCAGCCGGGCGCGTCCATCCAGATGACCCGCGTAGACCAGCACACGACGACCGCCTTCGACTTCCTGGCCGAACCCAATCTCGACGTCGAAGTCCTCGGGCCGATCACCAGGAACGTGGGCGGCCAGCCCGCCCTGCTCGGCCTCGGCTCCCCGCCGAACGACGCCAACATCGAGCTGGGAGAGCCTGACCGGCCGCCATCAACCTCCATGTCGGTGTCCCACACCATCAACGGCCATTCGATCGCGTTCCGCCTGCGTTACGGCCACGTCCGCTTCCTGTTCACCGGCGACCTGAACCAGGAGTCGATGCAGATGCTGCGCGAGGCCCTGCCCAACGCCTCCTTGCGCGCCGAGATCTTCAAGACGCCGCATCACGGCTCGCACGATTTCGACCTGGCCTTCCTCCACGAAGTCGGGCCGGTGGTGTCGATGATCTCGTCCGGCGACGAAAACGAGACCAAGGAGCACATCCACCCTCGCGCGACGCTGATGGCGGCGCTCGGCAAGGCGTCGCGGTCGTCGCCGTCGGTGATCTTCTGCACGGAGCTGGTCGCCTTCTTCAAGGCGCGCGGGAACGCCACCCAGGGTGGCCGCACCTTCTTCGCCTTCGAGCGCACCAACTTCGGCATCGTCCATGTCCGCACGGATGGCGAGCGCGTTCTGGCCTTCACCCACTCGGGCAAGGCAGGCGTCAACGAGGCCTACCGTTTCACCGTCTCGGCGACCGGCGCGGTGACGTTCGCGCCCCGGGTGTCGAAGATGAGCGCGCCGAAGGCCGTCTAGCAGGGCGCTTGCTCCCCGCCGCCCCCGCGACTAGGTTCCGCCGCCTTGTGACCGGGCCGCTTCGCCCGCCCCATCCGGACGCCTCATGGCCACCCATTACCTCGACTTCGAAAAGCCGATCGCCGATCTGGAAGCCAAGATCGAGGAGCTGGGCCTGCTGTCGGCCACCTCCGGCTCGTTCGAGGCCGAGATCGACGGTCTGAAGAAGAAGGCCGACCAGCTCCGCAAGAAGACCTACGCCGAGCTCGACCCGTGGAAGAAGACCCAGGTCGCTCGTCACCCGCAGCGCCCGCACTTCGTCGACTATCTGGACGGCCTGTTCACCGACTTCACCGAGCTGCGCGGCGACCGCCAGTTCGGGGACGACCAGGCGATTCTCGGTGGCCTCGCCCGGTTCCGGGGCCAGGCCGTCGTGGTCATGGGCCACGAGAAAGGCCACGACACCGCGACCCGCCTGACCCACAACTTCGGCATGGCCCGGCCCGAGGGCTATCGCAAGGCGGTGCGCCTGATGCACATGGCCGACCGCTTCGGCCTGCCGGTCCTGACCTTCGTCGACACCGCCGGCGCCTATCCGGGCCTGGGCGCCGAGGAGCGCGGACAGGCCGAAGCCATCGCCCGCTCGACCGAGCGTGGCCTGGTGCTGGGCACGCCGATGATCGCCACGGTGACGGGCGAAGGCGGATCGGGCGGCGCGATCGCGCTCGCCGCCGCAAACCGCGTGCTGATGCTGGAGCACTCCATCTATTCGGTCATCTCGCCCGAGGGCGCGGCTGGCATCCTGTGGCGCGACGGCGCGCGGGCGAAGGACGCCGCCATGGCCATGAAGATCACCGGGCCCGACCTCATGGCCATGAAGATCGTCGACCGGGTCGTCCCTGAGCCCGTCGGAGGCGCCCACGCCGACCGCGACGCCGCCATCGCGGCTGTCGGCGACGCGGTGTGGGAAGAGCTGCAGGCCCTGCTGCCGCTTTCGCCCGCCGAGCTGAGGGCGCAGCGGTCCGAGCGGTTCTACGCCATCGGCCGATCGACCTGATCCTTTTCCGGGTTCGGAGCCGATTGTAACCTCGGCAGTTCGCGAAGCGTCTCCCGAACGGGGGATCGACGCTTGCTGTATGACGGCAATACAACCGGAATGCCGAAGCGGTGGGGTCGCGCCCGCGCCGAGCACCCATCGTACACCGACTTCTACCGCCGATCCGGCTATTCCGGTTTCCAGCACGAGGCGCGGTCTGCCGGCTCGCTCGGCGTCCAGTTGCTGAATGTGCGCCAGGACGGCCACGGACTGACCGACCGCGCCACGCCTGACCTCTTGATCGGCATCCGCCGCCGGGTGGCCCGCGCGCCGGCGCGCTACAACCTCGGCGACGGCTGGATCGACATCCCGACCGACCGCCCGCACACCGTGGCGGCCCCGCCTCTGACCGACATCGACTACCAGATCGATGGCCCGAGCGAGCTCATCATCGTCGCTGCGCCCGCCCAGCGACTGGCCACGGCCGTCGAGAGCCCTGCGCTGGTGGAGCGGCTGGCTCCGGTCTACGAACGCCCGTTCGAGGATCCGATGTTCCCGCTGCTGGCGGGCCGCGCCTGGACGGAGGCTGAGCGGGCCGACGGCCTGTTCGTCGACAGTGTGGCCCTGGCCCTGCTGTCGGCTCTGTTGTCGGCGGCCGACGCCCACCGCTCCGAAGGACCTGCGCCCGCCCCTCCGACGGACCTGCGCTTTACTCGGGTCATCGACTTCATCGAGGCCCATCTGCATCAGGAGATCACTCTGACCGATCTTGCGGCAGTGGCCTGCCTGTCGCCGTTCCATTTCACCCGCGCTTTCCGGGCCCGGCACGGTGTCTCCCCCCTTCGCTTCGTTCAGCGCCGCCGCGTTGAGCGGTCCATGCGGCTCCTGCTCCAGCCCCACTCGCGCATCGCCGACGTGGCCTACGCCTGCGGTTTCGCGGATCAGGCCCACTTCACCACCGTCTTCCGCAGACAGACGGGCAGCCCGCCAGGCGTCTGGCGGGCTGCGCGGCTCAGATAAAGAGGGGCGACCCGCGCTCCCGTGCGGGAAGGAGGCGGATCGCCCGGAACGTCAGCCCTCGGGGGGAGGAGTGGGTCTGACGTTCAGTTCACCCGGTAGACGACGGGGCAGTTGATCAGGAAACCGACAGCGCGAACCGGGCCACCGTCCAGAGAGGTGATCCAGCCCTTGGCGGCCGTATCCTCGATATGGATGGCGTCAGTCAGTCGAGTCCGGTAGCCGCGGGCGATGGCCTCGTCGGTCCAGCGCACCGGGAAGAGCCGCCACATCGGGCTGTAGTCCAGATTGATGGTCGGCACGCCTCCCAGGACGTTCAGCGGCCCGCGTCCGTCCGACAATGCGCTGTTCACGCCTTGGCGGAACGGATGGTCGAGCCCTGTTGGACCGTTGGCGAAGGCGTAGATCCGCTCTGCGGATTCGCCCGGAGACGCGTCTTCCAGAGCGAAAGGCAAATCACTGAGGGCCGGCGCATGGATAGCCCCCTCCAGCGTGGCGATTAGCGGATCGTTGGCGTCCGTCGACAGATAGAAGATCGGCCGACCGAAGGTGTAGCCCAGCGTCAGACGGATTACGACCGTGTTGGTCCGGGGGCAGATGCTGACCACCTTGTCGTGGACCAGGTTATAGTCCACGTCGCCGTCGCACATGGCGTTGAGGCGCTCTTCGCTGACGTTGAAGGCCATCATCGGCATGTTGAACACCGCGCTCTTGGCGTTATCCAGCTGGACGAACGGGGAATAGTAGGCGTCGCCGACAGCGCCTGGCTGGGCCGAGCGAGGCGGGAAGAAGTTGGGGGCCTGGCCTGGGGTCACAGCGTGATCCGGCGAGAAGTCCACCCGGCCGGACTGGAACAGGAAGCTGCCGTCGTTGCGGAAGTTCCCGCGGCGGGCGCCGTTGCCAGTTATGCCGTAGGCCATCTTGGCCGAGTAGTTCACACCGTGCAGTGCAGCCAGGTTCTCGTCGGAGACATCGGTCAGGATGGACCAGACCGTCTCGCCCGACGCCAGGTTTCCGCGGAACAGCGGCATGGTAACCGTGCCGGCCTGCAGATCGACCCGGGCGGAGCGCAGGAGATGAACCGGCCCCAGGAAGGACGGATTGACCTCCGACGGCGAGGGCTGGGCGACGACGATCTGGTGATCTGGGCGGATCGAATCCGGGGCCGGCCGAGCCTCGTGGAAGGGCGGGGCCTCCTCTCCGCGGTTGACGACCTGAGCCGAGGCCGCCGATGCGGCCAGACCCCCGGCCAGAACCGACAGAAGGGCCACGACCGATCGCAGCGGTCGTTGTGGTTCCCGTTTGATGCACATGGTGTTTTTGCTCCCCTGTCGCTCGCGGACGCGAGCCGTTGCAAAGGCGACGACCTCGATTGTCGACGCGCTCAGGAGAGGACGTTCCGGACGGTGCGTCTTTCGCGCCCTTGCGGCTGGATTGTCAGGAATTGCGGATTGGCCCCCGCATCCGCCTCAGGCCGCGGCCGGCGAAGCCTCCGGCCGACCCGGTTCCGCCGCGCGGGCGCCACGCGTCTGCTTACGCCACAGGGCGGCGTATTCGCCGCCGACCCGGGCGACCAGCTCGTAGTGGGCGCCGCGCTCGATGATCCGCCCGGCCTTGAGCACCAGGATCTGGTCGGCGTCGGCGATGGTCGACAGGCGGTGGGCGACGACCAGGGTGGTTCGGCCCGCCCGCGCTTTCCTGAGCGTCTTCTGGATGGCGGCCTCGGTGCGGCTGTCGAGCGCGCTGGTGGCCTCGTCCAGGATCAGGATGGACGGATCGGCCAGCAAGGCGCGAGCGATGCCGACCCTCTGGCGCTCACCGCCGGACAGCTTCAGGCCGCGCTCGCCGACCTTGGTGTTCATGCCGTCAGGCAGGCCCCGGATGAAGTCCGCCAGCTCCGCCGCCTCAGCCGCGGCCCACACCGCCGCCTCGTCCGCGTCCGGCCGCGCGAAGGCGATGTTGACCCGGATCGAGTCGTTGAACAGGGCCACGTCCTGCGGAACCAGCGCCACGGCCTGACGCAGCGAGGCCTGGGTCACGTCGCGGGCGTCGACGCCCTCGATCAGCACCCGGCCGTTCTGAGGGTCGAGCAGACGCAGCGCCAGCTTGACGATGGTCGACTTGCCCGAGCCCGAAGGACCGACCAGCGCCGTCGTCGTGCCCGGCGGGACGACAAAGGAGACGTCCTCCAGTCCGCTGGACCGCGCGTCATGACGGTACGACACATCCTCGAATGCCAGCGAGGCCCCGCCGCGTTCCGGCGACCGGGGCAGAGGCGGGGCATCCGGCGCATCGGCGACCAGGGGCTGCTGGCGCGTGACCTTCAGCATCTCCTCCATGTCGATGAAGGACTGGCGGATTTCCCGATAGGCGAAGCCGAGGATGTTCAGCGGCGCATAGAGCGAGATCAGGATCAGCACGGCCGCCGTCACATCGCCGGGCCCCATGCGCCCCGCCGCAGCCTCGAACCCCGCCATGACCGCCATCACGCCCAGGCCGACGTTCATGATCAGAGCCTGCACCGCGTTCAGCAGGGCGAGCGAGTTGTTGGCCTTGAGCGCCGCCGCGCCGTACACGCCCAACGCGCGATCGTAGCTTTCGGCGGCGCGACCTTCAGCGCCGAAGGACTTGACGGTCTCGTAGTTCAGAAGGGCGTCGACCGCCTGGCCCGCCGCCTCGGTGTCGGCGGTGTTCATCGTGCGCCGGTGCTCGATCCGCCAGTTCGAGATGGCGAAGGTGAAGACGGCGTAGACCACCACCACCACGACCGCGACGGCGGCAAAGCGCCAATCGTAGGCCCCGCCCAGCACGCCAGCGGCCAGGATCAACTCAAGGCCGGTAGGGACGAGATTGAAGGCAAGGATGCGCAGCAGGAAATCCACCGCCCGGGATCCCCGGTCGACGGTACGCGAGAGCGCGCCCGACCGCTTGGTCTGGTGGAAGTCCAGCGACAAGCTCAGCGCATGGGCGAAGGTCTCCGCCGCCGCCCGTCGTTGCGCGGCCTGACGCACCGGCGCGAAGACGACGTCCGACAGCTGCGGCGCTGCCGTCGACAGGAACCGCACGATCGCCCAGCCGACCGCAAACCCCGCAAAGCCCAGCCCGACTGCGACGCCCGCCGGCTGGTCGGCCGCCAGATGATTGACCGCGGCGCCCAGCACCAGCGGCGCCAGCACGCCCAGCGCCTTGCCCGCGATGGTAAGCAGCACGGCGATCGTCAGGCGGAGTTTGAGCTGCGGCGCCTGCGACCGGCCCACCAGTCGCGCCAGGTCCATGAGCGCCGGGAGGGTCTTGGGATCAACGGGGGGTTCGGCAACGGCGCCCGCCGCCTGCGCCTTCGCCTCCATCGAACCGCTTCGCCTGCCCGCCCGTTCGCCTCTCGCCATGTCTCGCATATGGGCCGTGCCGCGCCGCTGCGAAAGGCGTCAGTTGAGACCGGAGATCGCGTCCAGCAGCTCGTCCACCGCCGATACCTCGGTCGCCCATGAGCAGACGAAGCGTACCGAGCCGTCGTCGAAGCGATAGCAGGCCCAGCCCGCCGCGTTCAGCGCCTGGTGCGCCTTGGCCGGCATGCGGACGAAGACGGCGTTGGCCTCAATCGGATGGGCCAGGGCGAAGGGCGTGCGCATGGCGACGCCTTCCGCCAGCCGCTGGGCCATCAGATTGGCGTGGGCGGCCCCGCCCTCCCAGTCGCCGCTTTCCAGCATGCCGAGCAGCGGCGCGGCCAGGTAGCGGGCCTTGGACGCCTGCTGCCCCGCCTGCTTCAGGCGGTTGTCGATGCGCCGGGCCAGCGACTTGTCGAACATCACGATCGCCTCGGTGCAAAGGCCGCCCGCCTTTGCACCGCCAAACACCAGGACGTCGACGCCCAGCCGCGCGATCTGGTTCAGGTCGAAGCCCGCCGCCGCCGCATTGGCCAGCCGCGCTCCGTCCAGGTGCACGCCGTATCCCCTGGCCTTCACCGGCTCTATCAGGTGGCGTAGCTCCTCCTCGGTGTAGACCGTGCCGTATTCCGTCGACTGGGTCAGGCTGAGCGCGGCCGGCGGCTGGCGGTGGCCGACCTCGGGCTCTTCCAGCGCCGCCAGCAGGGCCTTCTGGTCGATCTTGCCGGAGAAGCCGGGCAGGCCGATCAGGCCGACGCCCTGGCCGAAGAACCCCGGCGCACCCGTCTCATCGGTGCAGACGTGGGCGGCGTGGTGGGCCAACACCGCCTCGTGCGGCCAGGCCAGCATGGACAGGGCGATGGCGTTGGCCGCCGTGCCGGAGAAGACGAAGCGGATCTCGGCGTCCGCATCCAGCCGCTGGCGGATCTGGTCGGCGGCGCGGGCCGTGATCTCGTCAGCGCCATAGGCCCGCGCGTAACCGGCGTTGGCGTCGATCAGGCCCTTGAGCGCGGCGGGCGCCATGCCGGCGGTGTTGTCGGAACCGAAGTCATAGCGCATGTCAGGCCTCACTCTCGTCGGGGTCGCGTCCAGGTCCGAAGCCTGCGCTGCGCGGATCGTCGCGACCGCGCCTAAGGCCCACGCCCTCAGCAGAGATCGGCATGACCAGGTCGTCGTCGCCATAGGGAACGGCCACCTGGTGCGGGAATGGGATTTCAATGTCGGCCGCGTCCAGGGCTTCCTTAGCCGCCTGGAAGACGTCAGCGCGGGTCTGCCAATAGGCATCCGAGCTGACCCAGGCTGTCAGGGTGATCTCGATGGCGCTGTCCAGCATGCCGGTGACGCCGGCCCAGGGCGCAGGATCGGCGATTACGTGAGGATCGGCCGCTGCGGCCGACACCAGCACCTCTCGCGCCCGCGTCAGGTCCGAGCCATAGCCCACGCCGATCTTGAGTTCGATGCGGCGGGTCCCCTGGCCCGACAGATTTAGGATGAAGTCGCCGAACACCTTGCCGTTCGGGCACATGATCTTGACGTTGTTTACATCGGCCAACTGGGTGAAGAACAGGTCCAGACGCTGCACCCTGCCGACATTGCCGCCGATGTTCACCAAGTCGCCGACCCGATAGGGCCGCAGGATCAGCAGCATCACCCCCGCCGCCACGTTCGACAATGTGCCCTGCAAGGCCAGGCCCACCGCGAGGGAAGCCGCGCCCAGAACCGCGATGATGGACGTGGTCTGTACGCCCAGGCGCTGCAGCACAGCAATCAGGCCGATCAGATAGACAAGGACCCGCACGACCTGGACGGCGAAGCTCAGGACCGTGGGATCGTGGCGAAAGCCCCTGACACGGCCCAATCCCTTGCGTGTGGCGCGGGCCGCCCACTTCGCAGCGAAGATCGTCGCCGCCAAGATGATCAGGGCCAAAGCCAGGTTGACGGCGAAGTCGCCCGCGATCTGCGTCAGCTTGGCGATCATGGCCGTATCGACGGCGACAGCCTGCTCCCCGGACGCGACGAGCGAGGCCAAGGCGGTTTCTGATGCGGTCATACGGGTGGGTCTAACGCCGCGAGTCCGGAATGGAACCCTCCTGCGCTAATTTCCGCAGCTCAGACCGGGACGGCGATCCGCCCGCCGCCGCCCTCGATGGCGTCCAGCAGGTCCATGACCTCGTCGATCGTGGCGGCTTCGCGCGCAGGCTTGTCCCAGCGGATGCGGCTGACGCGCGGAAAGCGCATGGCGACGCCCGACTTGTGTCGGGGCGAACGCTGCAGACCCTCGAACGCGACCTCCAGCACGAGGCCAAAGTCTCGCTCGGCTCGGACCGACCGCACCGGGCCGAACCGGTCGACGGTATGATCCCGAACGAACTTGTCCAGCTGCTTCAGCTCCTCGTCGGTGAAGCCGAAATAGGCCTTGCCGACGGGCGTCAGCGTGCCTTCGGGTGTCCAGACGCCGAAGGTGTAGTCGGAATAGAAGCTGGACCGCTTCCCATGCCCGCGCTGGGCGTACATCAGCACGGCGTCGATCGTGTGCGGATCGCGCTTCCACTTGAACCACGGCCCCTTCGGCCGCCCCGCCAGGTAGGGGCTGTCCCATCGCTTCAGCATCAGCCCTTCCGCCGCCGCCCCGACCGGCGGATCGGCGCGCAGCCGCCCGAGCTCGGTCCAGTCGGCGTAGGTGACGACCGGCGACAAGATCAGCCGCTCGCCGCCATGCGCCCCGACCATGGCCTCCAGCCGCGCCCGACGCTGCCGCAAGGACAGGGGTCGCATGTCCTCGCCGTCCAGCGCCAGGGCGTCATAAGCCACGATGGCGGCCGGGAAGGCGGCCATGGCCTTGGCGTCGACGGTCTTGCGGTTCAGTCGCTGCTGCAGGTCGCCGAAGGGCGCGATCTGCCCATCGCGCATGACGACCAGTTCTCCGTCGATCGCTCCCTCGAACGTCAGGGCCGACACCACCTCGGGGAAGGCGGCGGCGATCTCGTCGCCGGTTCGGGAGTAGAGCCGCTTCACCCCGCCCTCATTGACCGCCTGAACGCGGATGCCGTCCCACTTCCATTCGGCGGCGTAGTCGGCGGGGTCCAGCTTCTGGAAATCGACCGCCTCATCGATGGCGACCGCTAGCATCACGGGGCGGAAGCGGCCGGGGCTATCGGGGCTGGGCCGCTCCACCCGTCCCTCCAGCCAGGCGAACAGGTCGGCGTAGGGCGGATCGACCGCATGCCAGACCTCCTCGATCTCCGAAACGTCGACGGGCACAAGAGGCGTCGCCCCCTCCCCGCCTTCCGGATCCGGCGCCTCCAGGATCACCTCCGGCCGGATCATGGCGGCCGCGGTCTTCGCCAGCCGGGCCGAGAGGCCGACACGCAAAGCTCCGGTCACAAGCTTCAGCAAGGCCCAGCGGCCCTTGGGCTGGAGCGCGTCCAGCCATCCTTCGATCAGACTCTGCACCTCTGAGCGCTTGGCGGTGCGGAGCGCCTCGACCACCTCGCCCAACTCGGGTTCGCGATTGGGTCGGTACTCCGGATCGGCCGGCCAGATCAGGGCCACCGTTTCGGCCAGATCGCCCACATAGTCGTAAGACCAGCCGAACAGGACCGCATCGACCCGGGCCTCCACGGCCTTGCGGATCATCGCCGGCTTGGCGGAGTCGAAGGTCAGGTCTCCGGTCAGGGCCGCCAGCGCCCAGCCCCGGTCCGGATCGGGCGTCGCCCGCAGGTAGTCGCGCAGCAGGACGAGCTTGGCGTTCCTCGATCCCGTCAGGGCCAGGCGGTCCAGCAATTCGGCGAAAGCGCGCATCGGCCCTCATCTAGGCATGGACAGGTCCAAACGCGAAAACGCCCCGGAGGTCTCCCTCCAGGGCGTCGCTTTCGGGCGCGAGTCTTAGTTGAACAGGCCCGCGATCACGGCGGTGATCAGGCCACCGGCGACGGCAGCGAGGACCACGTCATTGCCGCTGCGGACATAGTGATAGCCCTGGGGCGGCTGGCGCAGACCATAGCGGTTGTAGTCACGGATCACGTAGCCGTTCACATAGGCGCTGGGGATTCGCTGGCCATAGCTCCATTGGCGATACTGATAGCCGCGCGGAGCATAGTAGCGGCCAGCGTTGTAGCGGCGCTCTGCCCGCTGCCACCGCTCGTAGGCCCGGGCCTGCTGGCGGTAGTCGCGACGATCCTCGCGCTGCTCCTGACGCCATTCACGACGGTCCTCGCGCCATTCACGGCGGTCCTGACGATCGTCACGACGGTCCTGGCGCTGTTCCTGGCGGTCGTTGCGGTCATAGCGCGACTGTGCGTCGGCGGCGGAGGCGGTGGCCATTGAGCCTGCCGCGACGAGGGCGGCCAGGCTGGCGATGATGAGTTTCTTCACGGCGGATACTCCTGGGGCGTGTCGGGAACTACCGACCTGCGCTCACCTTAGGAGCCCGCGTTTGAGCCCGGTCTGAACGGGGAACGTCAGGCGCGGTTCAGGCCGCCGCCCGGTTCTCGTCGCATTCCGCCATCTCGCGCACGGCGTCGCGGCCCGATCCGACCGTCTGGATCAGTCGGGCCAAGGCGGAGAAATCGATGGGTTTGTTCAGATAGGCGTCGGCCCCGGCCTGCAGACCCGCTTCGTGATCCTCGTGCCGGGCGGACGCTGACAGAACGGCAACCGGCGTGTTCTGGTTGGCCCCGGCCTGACGAATCAGGCGGGTCGCGCTGAGACCGTCCATCACGGGCATGTTCACGTCCATGATGATAAGATCGAAGCCCTGATCGGCGGCCAGATCGACGGCGATCTGGCCGTTCTCGGCCGCGGTTGTGGTGTGCCCAGCCGACGTCAGCCAAGCCTCCAAAATCATACGGTTGACTGGGTGGTCCTCGACGACCAGCACAGACAGGCTCTCGCCATCTTCACCGTCGGCATCGACGGCCTCGATCGCCTGGATGGACTTCCATTCCACCACCTCGGCCTCGACCGACAGGGTAAATGTCGAACCGACGCCTACCGTGGACGTCACGGTGATGTCCCCACCCATGATGTTGGCCATCCGCCGAGCGATAGTCAGGCCCAGCCCCGTGCCGCCAAACTTGCGGGTCGAGGACACGTCGGCCTGGGTAAAGGGCTGGAACAGCCGCTCCAGATCATCGGGCGCGATCCCGGCGCCGCTGTCGGTTACGGCGAATTCGAAGACGCACCGCCGATCGCTGATGCGGCGCGTGCGCACCACGTATTCGACGGCACCAGTCTCCGTGAACTTCACGGCGTTCGACAGCAGGTTCTGTATCACCTGACAGACGCGCAGGGGATCACCGCGAACCACAGCGGGCGGTTCGCCGTCGAACGTCGAGCGGAACTCGAGCCCCTTGGCCTCGGCCTGGGCGACGAACGGGCCAGTCACACGGCGATGCAGGTCCTCGATATTGATGTCGATGACCTCGAAGGTCATCTTACCCGCCTCGATCTTGGTCATGTCGAGAATGTCGTTCAGCAGGCTTAGCAGGTTGTCGCCCGAGTTGCGGATGATCGAAAGATACTCGCGCTGGGTGGCCTCCAGCCGGGTGGCGCTCAGCAGCTGGGCCGCGCCCAGCACACCGTTCATGGGCGTGCGCAGCTCGTGCGAGATAACGCCCAGAAAGCTGGACTTGGCCTGGTTGGCGGCGTCGGCCTTGTCGCGGGCGGCCTGAAGCTCCTCGATCAGATGGGCCTGATGCTCCTGGAAAGCCTTGATGCGCTCCTCCCGCAGCATGGTCATGGTGACCAGCACAAACAGGCCGGCTGCCGTGAACGGCATGATGGCCAGGAACGGCCAGAACTCCGGCGTGCCCCAACTGCTGGCCAGAATGACGACAGCGGCCAGCGAATAGGGCGAGGAGATGACGATGGCCTGCCTCGGCGAGCTTCTCAGCTGCGAGAAGACCAGCACATAGCCGCCGATCAAGAGGGCGACAGCCAGGGAATGGCCGAACTCATGGCCGGAGAACCAGGCCAGCAGCGGGGCGGACGCCCAGGCGGCCGTTGTGACCGTCGCGATGGCGGGAAACACCAGTCCCCAGCCGGCCGCTACCTTGTCCGCCATCCGCCGTTCGAAGGCGCCGCGGACGGCCCCCGCCGCGACCGTGCCGCAGAACCAGACCCCCGCTTCAAGCCAGCCGACGGTCGCGAGCAAACCCAGCGCCCAGCTGGCGATAATGAGATAACGCAGATACTGCGTCTGCAGGATGGCCGTCAGGGCCTGGGCGGCGTCGCCCGCAGCGCCTTGCCCGGCGCCGAGGCTCTTGCCGATCTCCTCGGACCCAACCATCCCTACCCCGTCGTGCAAACAGTCCCGAATGCCACGCTAGGGCGAACCTTCTAAGAGGGGGTGAACGACGTTTTCGTCAGTCCACGGCCTCAGCCGGCGTCAGGGCGCGGATCGACAAGGCGTGCACAGGACCGGCCAGTTCCTCGGCCAGTAGGGCGTTGATCGTCCGCTGGCGCGCCACCCGATTTTGCCCTTCGAACGCGGCGGACACGACGTTCAGATTGAAGTGGCTCTCACCGCCCGGTTTCGCGTCCATGCCGCCTTCGTGGTGGTGTCCGGCGTGGCGGGCGCTGTCGTCTTCGATCTCGAGCCGCGTCGGAGCGAGCGCCGCCGTCAGCTTCTTGCGGATAATCGTCGCAATCGGGCCTTCGGCCATGCGGTGTTCCTTGATGGTGACCAAATCGCCCCTACACTGGAGACGATGCCTGCTTCGTTCCAGTACAAACCCCGCTTCAAGGACATGCGGATCAAGCCGCCGTGCCCCGAGGAGGAGGAAGCGGAGGCCGATGTCCTGCGCCTGAAGCCGGGCGAGAAGCCCTGCCAGTGGCCCGACTGCAACCGCGCCGCGACCGCCAGGGCGCCCAAGTCCCGCGAGCGGCTGAACGAATTCTACGACTTCTGCCAGCCGCACGCGGGCGAGTACAACAAGGGCTGGAACTTCTACGCCGGCATGACCGAGGGCCAGATCCGCGCCGCCCAGGAACGCGAGGCCATGACCGGCGGCCGTCCGACCTGGGAGATGAAGGCGGGCAAGTTTTCCCGCGAGGCCGCGGCCTTCGCGGCCAAGATGGGCACAGCCAATACCGGAGGCACCGGGGGCTGGCACGACAGCTTCGGCCTGTTCGGCCGCCGCGTGCGCGAACAGGCGGCGGCAGAAGAAGAAGGGCTGCGGCTGGGCAAGCTGGAGCGACAGGCGCTGGCCGACCTCGATCTGGACGCCCGAACCGACAAGGCGGCGGTCAAGGCGCGCTATCATGAGCTGCTGAAACGCTTCCACCCCGACCTGAACCAGGGCGACCGGGGCGCGGAGGCCAAGCTGCAGCGCGTCATCAAGGCTTACAAGACGCTGAAGAAGGCCGGGATGGCCAACTGATCCCTCTCCCGCTGGGCGAGGGACACACTACATCAGGCTCCTCTTCCCAACAGGAGCCACACATGGACGTTCTCTACAAGGCCCACGCCGTCGCCTCGGGCGGAGGCCGCGCGGGCGGGCGGTCGCACACCGACGACGGCAAGATCGACGTCGCTCTGTCCGTGCCCAAGGCGATGGGCGGCGACGACGGCCCGGGCACCAATCCGGAGCAGCTGTTCGCCGTGGGCTACGCCGCCTGCTACCTCGGGGCGCTGCGTCTGGTCAGCCAGCAGGCAGGCACGCCGGTCGGGCCGGACACCAAGGTCCACTCCGGAATCGGCTTCGGCAAGAACGACCGCGGCGAGGGCTACAATATCTCCGTGGACCTGAAGGTCACCGACCACGGCCTGGACAAGGCCGCCATCGACGCCCTGATCGCCAAGGCTCATCAGGTCTGCCCCTACTCCAACGCCACGCGCGGCAACGTCGACGTCGACCTGTCGGCGGAATAACCGCACCCAAAGAGGCCGCGCGCGTGTTGAGCCGCGCGCGCGGCGCCTCTAGAGGAGCGACATGGCTCCCTCTCCGCTCGACGCTTCGCCCGATCCGCTCCTGACGTTCGAACCCCACCGCAAGGTCTCGGTGCGCGAGGCCTTCGGCGTCGATTCCGACATGACCTTGCCCTGCTTCGATCCGGGCGACAGCCATGTGCCCGAGGTCGATCCGGCCTATCGCTTCGATCCGCAGACGACGCTGGCCATCTGCGCCGGCTTCGCTCATGACCGCCGCGTGATGGTCCAGGGCTATCACGGCACCGGCAAGTCCACGCACATCGAGCAGGTGGCGGCGCGACTGAACTGGCCGCTGGTGCGGGTGAACCTGGACAGCCACGTCAGCAGGATCGACCTGGTCGGCAAGGACGCCATCGTCCTGAAGGACGGCAAGCAGGTCACCGAGTTCCGCGAGGGGATGCTGCCCTGGGCCATCCAGCGCCCGATCGCCCTGGTGTTCGATGAATACGACGCCGGTCGCCCCGACGTGATGTTCGTCATCCAGCGCGTGCTGGAGGCGCAGGGCCGTCTGACCCTGCTGGACCAGAACCGGGTGATCCGGCCCAACAAATGGTTCCGCCTGTTCGCCACCACCAACACCATCGGTCTGGGCGACACCTCGGGCCTGTATCACGGCACCCAGCAGATCAATCAGGGCCAGATGGACCGCTGGTCGATCGTGACGACGCTCAACTATCTCGACCATGACGTGGAGGCCGAGATCGTCGCCGCCAAGGTGCCGGAGTGGGCCGACGCGGAGGGCCGCAGGAAGATCGCCGCCATGGTCCGCGTCGCCGACATGACCCGCAACGCCTTCATGAATGGCGACATCTCGACGGTCATGAGCCCCCGCACTGTGATCACCTGGGCCCAGAACGCCCAGATCTTCGGCGGCGACCTGGGGCTGAGCTTCCGCCTGACGTTCCTGAACAAGTGCGACGAGCTGGAGCGTCCGACCATCGCGGAGTTCTATCAGCGGGCGTTCGGCGAGGACCTCCCCGAGGCGGCGGTGCGGGTGAAGGTGGGCTAGTCCCGCGGCTGCCGATCGTCCGGGATCGCCGATCCTGCAACCCAGCTGACCAGCCCCGTCACGACGGCCGCGCCGATGCCGGCCCACAGGCCGTCGACCTCGAAGCCGCCGAGGAAGCTGGCAACCAAGCCGATGGTGGCGGCGTTCACGACCAGGAGGAACAGGCCGAAGGTGATGACCGTCAGCGGGAAGGTCAGAACCACCAGGATCGGCCTCACCACGGCGTTGACGATGCCGAGCAGAACGGCCGCGGCGATCAGTGACCCCGTCTGGGTGAAGGCCACCCCCGGTACGACATAGGCCGCCAGCCAAAGGCCGAGCGCCGTCACCACGGCCTGCAGGATGAACCGGATCATCGTCGTTTCGCTCCGCTTTTCGCTACCTTCGGCTCGCCTGATATCGCCACGCCGCGACCCGCCCGCAACCACGTTTGTTGGCGGAACCGTAGCGGTTGCCATGCGCTTTCTCCCGCAAGCCTCCCCGGCGTCACTCCTAGAAGGATCACCCCCATGACCGACGAACGCATCGAAGGCGCCGTGACCGGCGCGAACGGCACGCTCAAGAGCGGCTTCGGCCGTCTGACCGGCGACACCAAGCTTCAGCTCGAAGGCAAGTTCGACGAGGTGAAGGGCAAGGCGCTGGACGCCTATGGCCGCGCCATCGACAAGCTGGAGACGCTGTCGGAGCGGGCTCCGGCGGACCTGCGCGAGCCGGTGCGGACGGGGCTGGACTTCGCGCGGAGGAAGCCGCTGCTGACCACCGGCATCATCGCGGGGCTGGCCTTCATCCTGGCTGGTTCGGGCCGCCGTCGCCGCTGACCCAAGCCCTATAAACGAACGAAAGGCCCGGAATCGCTCCCGGGCCTTTTGCTTTGGTGATCAGGCGGATCACACCGCCTCGCCGTCGACCGTCTCCTTGGCGGGAGCGCCTGACGCCGCGGTGATGTCGAAGGCGATCTTGCCGTCCTTCAGCTCCACCCGGACGTGGCCGCCGCGCGTGAGCCTGCCGAACAGGATGTCGTCGGCGAGCGGCTTCTTGATGTGCTCCTGGATGGTCCGGGCCAGGGGCCGGGCGCCGTAGAGCTCGTCGAAGCCGTTCTTGGCCAGCCAGTCGGTGGCGTCGTCGGTCAGTTCGATGGTGATGTTGCGGTCCGCCAGTTGGGCTTCCAGCTGCAGCACGAACTTGGTCACCACCTGGCGGATGGTCTCGGAATCCAGGGCCTTGAAGGCGACGATGGCGTCCAGACGGTTCCTGAACTCGGGCGCGAACAGGCGCTGGATGGCCTTGTCGTCCTCGCCCTCGACCTTGCCGCGGCCAAAGCCGATGGAGGCGCGGGCGTTGTCGGCGGCGCCGGCGTTGGTGGTCATGATCAGGACGGTGTTCCTGAAATCAACCTTCTTGCCGACGGCGTCGGTCAGCATCCCGTTGTCCATGACCTGGAGCAGGATGTTGTAGACGTCCGGGTGGGCCTTCTCGATCTCGTCCAGCAGGACCACGGCGTGCGGATGCTGATCGACCGCATCGGTCAGCAAGCCACCCTGGTCATGGCCGACGTAGCCCGGAGGGGCGCCGATCAGGCGGCTGACGGTGTGCCGCTCCATGTACTCCGACATGTCGAAGCGGAGCATCTCGATGCCGAGCGTCGCCGCCAGCTGCTTGGCCACCTCGGTCTTGCCGACGCCGGTGGGGCCGGAGAACAGGAAGGCGCCGATGGGCTTCTGCGGATCGCGCAGACCGGCGCGGGCCAGCTTCATGGCCGAGGAGACCTGCTCGATCGCCGCGTCCTGACCGAAGACGGCCCGGTTCAGGTCGTCCTTCAGCGCCTTCAGGCTCTCGGTGTCGGACTTCGACACCGACTTCGGCGGGATGCGGGCCATCTTGGCGATGACGGCCTCGACCTCCTTCTGGCCGATGACCTTCTTCCTCTTGGACTCGGCCAGCAGCATCTGCGAGGCGCCCGCCTCGTCGATGACGTCGATCGCCTTGTCCGGCAGCTTGCGGTCGGTCATGTAGCGCGCCGACAGCTCGACCGCCGAGCGGATCGCCGCGTCGGTGTAACGCAGCTTGTGGTGGGTCTCATACGAGCTCTTGAGCCCGCGCAGGATCTTGACCGTGTCCTCGACCGTCGGCTCGTTGACGTCGATCTTCTGGAAGCGACGGACGAGCGCCCGGTCCTTCTCGAAGTGCTGGCGGTATTCCTTGTAGGTCGTCGAGCCCATGCAGCGCAGGCTGCCGGACGCGAGCGCGGGCTTGAGCAAATTGGACGCATCCATCGCCCCGCCGGAGGTGGCGCCGGCCCCGATCACCGTGTGGATCTCGTCGATGAAAAGGATGGCGTCGTCGTGGTTCTCGAGCTCCTTGACGACCTGCTTCAGCCGCTCCTCGAAGTCGCCGCGGTAGCGGGTGCCGGCCAGAAGCGCGCCCATGTCGAGCGAATAGATGGTCGCGCCCTTGAGCACGTCCGGCACCTCGCCATTGACGATCTTGCGGGCCAGGCCTTCCGCGATCGCGGTCTTGCCGACCCCGGGTTCGCCGACCAGCAGCGGGTTGTTCTTGGTGCGGCGGCACAGGATCTGGATCGAGCGCTCGACCTCGGCCAGGCGGCCGATCAGGGGGTCGACCTTGCCGTTCCTCGACTTCTCGTTGAGGTCGACGCAGTAGGCCTCCAGCGCCTCGCCGCCTGACTTGACGGCGGCGGCGTCCTCGGCCTCTTCCGGCGACTGGCCGGCGGCCTTGGCGGGACGGGTCTCGCCCTGCCCGGCCTTCTTGGCGATGCCGTGGGCGATGAAGTTGACCGCGTCGTAGCGGGTCATGTCCTGCTCCTGCAGGAAGTAGGCGGCGTGGCTCTCGCGCTCCGAGAAGATGGCGACGAGCACGTTTGCGCCCGAGACCTCTTCCCGGCCGGAGCTTTGAACGTGGATGACCGCGCGCTGGATCACGCGCTGGAAGCCGGCGGTCGGCTTGGCGTCCTCGCCGTCCGAGGTCGCGAGCGCGGCCAGGTCGGTGTCGACATAGAGGGTCAGGGCCGTCTTCAACGCCGTCAGGTCGACGTTGCAGGCCTTCATCACAGCCGAGGCGTCCGGGTCGTCGACCAGGGCCAGCAGCAGGTGTTCGAGCGTGGCGTACTCATGACGGCGCTCGTTGGCATAGGCCACGGCGCGGTGCAGGGTCTCTTCGAGAGGACGCGAAAACGAGGGCATTGGGAGGTTCCTCTCAGTCCTTTTCCATCGTGCATTGCAGGGGGTGCTGGTGGCGCCGCGCCGTCTCGACCACCTGGGCGACCTTGGTTTCGGCCACTTCATAGGTGTAGACGCCGCACACCCCGACGCCATGCTGGTGCACATGCAGCATGATGCGGGTCGCGTCCTCGCGGCTCTTCTGGAAGAACCGCTCCAGCACATAGACGACGAATTCCATGGGGGTGTAGTCGTCGTTGAGGATCAGCACCCGATAGAGCGAGGGCTTCTGAAGCTTGGGCTTCGTTTCGGTGACGGTGGCGGCGCCGATGCCGCCTCCGCCCTGTTCGCCTGGTCTTCTGGTCGCCATTCTCGGTCCGTCGGGGGAGTCGATGGATCAGATAGGGAATGATGGCCGGATTTGAAGCGGCGTCCAGTCACTTGGTGGTGCGAAGCTCATGCGACGGCGCCCTCGCCGGGTCGCGGCGAGGTGGGAAGGGCGGGCGGAGCAGCCGGGCCTTCGCCCGGTGACCGTCCCGGATCAAGTCCGGGATGACAATGTTTCGGCGAAAGACGACTGCTCCGCGCGATTGGTCTGATCGGAAGCGGACGGCCCCGCGTCGTTCGGACGCGACTGACCGGGGACCAACGGCCCTGTTAGAGCCTTGCCGCTACTGACGCCTCCGGCGGGAAGGTCGGCGTGCTTGCGAAAGCCGATCCCCTGAACGCGGCGAGTCTTCTGCTCGCCGCCTTGTTGGTGGGCTACCGCTCGGGACGCGGTCCCTCGCTGCTTGAGCCCGGGACCCTCGTTCTGAACGGCGTAGTCTGCCCACGCCACCCCCTTGATCCGGACGCCGGATGACCGCTCTTCACGGCCTCCGGTCGTGGGACCTCGGGAGCTCCCGCTCCAACCGCTTCCGCCGCAGCAAGCTCGCAAGGCCTTGCGCCCTTCCCAAGCGACGGAACCGGGGTCGATTGTAAGGGGGTTTTCAATGCGGGCGCGTTCGCGGCGTCTCAAACGCCACGGGTGCTGTTTTTCTTCACGGAATCCGGGCGTCATTGGATGATTGGGAAAAACAGCATGCGTCTCACCCTCTCCCAAAGGGAGAGGGGTCTATCCCCTCGCCCGCTCGACCTGGGCCCGGATCGCATCCAGCACGTCCGGTAGCCGGGCCATCACCTCCGCGTTCGGGAAACGCATCACGGACCAGCCGAGGGTCTCGATGTCCCGCTGGCGGTATTGGTCCTTCAGGTCGCGGTCGTCGTCGTCATGCACGCCGCCGTCCAGTTCGATGACCAGCATCAGGGCGTCGCAGGCGAAGTCCGCGAAATAGGGTCCGATGGAGTGCTGGCGACGAAACTTCAGCCCGTCGAGACGGCCGTTGCGCAGGGCCTGCCAGAGCCTGGCCTCGGCGGGTGTTTGAGCGCGACGGAGTGCGCGGGCGAAGGGGGTTTTCGGATCGCGGGCCATTTAACGTTCCCTTCCCTCTCCCAGAGGGAGAGGGCTTGAGCGCCCGAGAGCCGTCAGGCGATCGGACTTCGCGCGAAAGGGTGAGGGGTTAGGGTGCCAACCGGCAAGAGGGAAACCCCTCACCCTTTCGGTTTGCGGATCGCTGCGCTCTCCGAACCTCAAGCCCTCTCCCTCTGGGAGAGGGAAAGCCCCGCCGACGCCGTCTCCACCCCCGGCCAGTCGGCGAACACCTGCTCAGCCGTCGGCGAGCGGAGGCGGTTGCGGGAGCAAAGGAAGAGGAGGTTGGTCAGTTCATCAGCCCAAACTGATCCGTCCGAACAGCCAGTCTTCCATCTGAGCGAATTCGGCTGCGCTGAGCCGATGCTTCCGCTGTTCTACATACTCGAGCGCCCCTTTCGTCAGGAGCCCCGTGGTCGCCAAAATCCCCTTAGTCCCGCGATTGTCTTCGACGCTCGCCGCTAGTTCCCGGATCTTAGAGACACCAACCTTGTGATCGTTTGGGTGATAGCGCTTTGCCTCCCAAATCGTTCGCACGAGACCCAGAAGCGGATCGCGCCGTTCAGCAATCACATCGACCCCTCCGTCGCGGGATTGAGGCGTCAAGATCACCTTCCACCCGTCGCGATCTAGAAGATCAGCAATTAGCTCTTCGAACTGTCGGGGCTCCAGATTGTAAAGGGAATGACCGTTGTCGATGAGTTGCCTACCCAAGGCGATCATCGATGGAGAGGCGGAAAAGTGGCCCGAATAGCCCGCCGGTGGTCGGATGATCGAATGCCGGTCCGGTTCGGAAAACTCGAATAGGCCTCGGTTTAGCATCACATGGATGCCCCCGATTGAGTCATCGCCTGCATACCAATCCTGAACTTCAGCCCAGCTCAGAGCACCCTCGAACTCATCGAGCCCTTCTTCCGAGAGGGTGGCTCGCTTGTGCCTGAATCCGATCAAGCCCGGGTCAAGGAGCTCTTCCACAACCCACGGCTCGAAAAGCGGGTTGACCTCAATGAACTCATCGATCTCCGCCTCGGTGACGGGACCAGAAGGCACTTCGGCATCATCGTCATCCGAAAGCTTCCCGGACCGACGCATTTGAATGGTCGGCTCCAGAGCTTCGCCGATCATGCGCCTGAGGTCGGCAAGCGAGTAGGTCTCGTCCAATCCAGCCATCTACAGCGGAATATTATCGTGCTTCTTCCACGGGTTCGTCTGCACCTTCCCCTTCAGCGTCCGTAGCGCCTTGATCAGGCGGCGCCGCGTGCCGTGCGGCATGATCACGTCGTCGATGTAGCCCAGGCCTGCCGCGACGAACGGATTGGCGAAGCGTTCCTTGTATTCGGCCTCGCGCGCCGCGAGGGCCTCGGGGTCTGAGGCATCCTTGCGGAAGATGATCTCGACCGCGCCCTTGGCGCCCATGACGGCGATCTCGGCACTGGGCCAGGCGTAGTTGACGTCGCCGCGCAGGTGTTTGGAGCTCATGACGTCGTAGGCGCCGCCATAGGCCTTGCGCGTGATGACGGTCAGCTTGGGCACCGTGGCCTCGGCATAGGCGAACAGCAGCTTGGCGCCGTGCTTGATCAGGCCGCCGTACTCCTGGCGCGTGCCGGGCATGAAGCCGGGCACGTCGACGAAGGTCACCAGCGGAATGCCGAAGGCGTCGCAGAAGCGGACGAAGCGGGCGGCCTTGCGGCTCGAGTCGATGTCGAGCACGCCCGCCAGGACCTGGGGCTGGTTGGCGACGACGCCGACGGGCTGGCCGTCCAGGCGGCCGAAGCCGCAGACGATGTTCTTCGCAAAGTCGGCGCCGATCTCGAAGAAGTCGGCCTCGTCGACCGTCTTCAGGATCAGCTCCTTGATGTCATAGGGCTGGTTCGGATTGGCCGGGACGAGGGTGTCCAGGCTGTCCTCGTCGCGCTCGGGGTCGTCGTAGCTGTCGCGGACCGGGGGCTTTTCGCGGTTGGACAGGGGCAGGAAGCCGATCAGGCGGCGCACCTCCATCAGGGCCTCGATGTCGTTCTCGAAGGCCCCGTCGGCGACGCCGGACTTGCCCGCATGGACGCGCGCGCCGCCCAGGTCCTCGTGGCTGACGACCTCGTTGGTGACCGTCTTCACCACGTCCGGGCCGGTCACGTACATGTAGGAGGTGTCCTTCACCATGAAGATGAAGTCGGTGATGGCCGGGGAATAGACGTCGCCGCCCGCGCAGGGGCCCATGATCACGCTGATCTGGGGGATGACGCCGCTGGCGAGCGTGTTCTGGAGGAAGATGTCGGCGTAGCCGGCAAGGCTCTCGACCCCCTCCTGAATGCGGGCGCCGCCGGCGTCATACAGGCCGATGATGGGAGCGCCGTTCGTCAGCGCCATGCCCATCAGCTTGACGATCTTGGCCGCGTGCGCGCCCGAAAGAGAGCCGCCGAAGACCGTGAAATCCTTGGAGAAGACATAGACCAGACGCCCGCCGATGGTGCCGCGGCCCGTGACCACGCCGTCGCCGGGGACGCGCTGTTTCTCCATGCCGAACTGATGCGACCGATGCTCCACGAACATGTCGGTCTCTTCGAAGGAGCCCTCGTCCAGCAGGACCTCGATGCGTTCGCGCGCGGTCAGCTTGCCCTTGGCGTGCTGGGCGGCGATGCGGGCGTCGCCTCCCCCCAGGCGGGCGGCGGCGCGGCGGGCTTCGAGCTGTTCGAGAATGGCTTGCATGGGTCTCTCCTCTAGCCCGCCCAGCTGGGATCGCGCTTGTCGAGGAAGGCGCGGACGCCCTCCTGGCCCTCGGCGGAGACACGGGCGCGGGCGATCCGGCGGGCGGTGTCCTCCATCAGGCTGCGATCGATCTTCTGGCCCGCGACGTCGTGGACCAGGCGCTTGGCGTCGCCCATGGCGCCCGGCGCATTGCGGGTCAGGCTGTCGGTCAGCATGGAGACGAACTCGTCCATCGACCCGTCGGGCAGGACCATGTCGATGATCCCGGCGTGGGCCGCATAGTCGGCGTCGAAGATGTTGGCGGTCAGGAACAGCTGACGCGCCCGGCGCGCGCCGACGGCCTCGACGACGTAGGGGGCGATGGTCGCGGGGATGAGGCCCAGCTTGACCTCGGAGAAGGCGAAGCGCGTCCCCTCGACCGCCACGGCCATGTCGCAGGCGCAGACGATGCCGGCCCCGCCGCCCATCGCCGCGCCCTCGACCAGCGCCACCGTAAGCGCCGGAATGTCGTGCAGCGCCTTCAGCATCTTCGCCAGGCCCATGGCGTCGTCGCGGTTGTCGCTCTCGGACCAGTCGACGGCGTCGCGCATCCAGCCCAGGTCGGCGCCCGCGCTGAACGTCCCGCCCGCCCCGCGCAGGAAGACGACCCGCACATGGTCGGCCCCGTGCAGGGTCTCGAACGCCTCATGCAGGGCGGCGATGGTGGCGGCGTCGAAGGCGTTCTTCTTCTGGGGCCGGTTGATGGTGATGAAGACCACGCCGTCGGCCGTGGAATCGATCTGCACCAGGTCGTCGTTGGCGTCCGGCGCCGGATCGGGGACCAGGGGCTGGGCGATGGCGTTGATCTCGGCCGCCTCGGCATCGGTGATGTCGAGGGCGTTCAGGTCGGATGTCTTGGGGTCGGTCATAGGGAAGTCTCCAATCACATCCTGAACACGCCAAAGGTCGTGTCGGCTATGGGCGCATTGAGCGAGGCGCTGATCGCCAGGCCCAGCACATCCCGGGTCTGGGCCGGGTCGATGACGCCGTCGTCCCACAGGCGGGCGGTGGCATAGTAGGGGTTGCCCTCGTCCTCATACTTCTGGCGGACGGGGGCCTTGAAGGCTTCGGCCTCCTCCGGCGTCCATTTGTCGGCGTCGCGGTGCACGGTGGCCAGCACCGCCGCCGCCTGCTCCCCGCCCATGACGCTGATGCGGCTGTTCGGCCAGGTGAACAGGAAGCGCGGCGAATAGGCCCGGCCGCACATGCCGTAGTTGCCGGCCCCGAAGCTGCCGCCGATTAGGACGGTGAACTTGGGCACATTGGCCGAGGCGACGGCGGTGACCAGCTTGGCGCCGTCCTTGGCGATGCCGCCGGCCTCGTACTTGCCGCCGACCATGAAGCCCGAGATGTTCTGCAGGAAGACCAGCGGGATCTTCCGCCTGCAGGCCAGTTCGATGAAGTGGGCCCCCTTCAGCGCGCTCTCGGAGAACAGCACGCCGTTGTTGGCCAGGATGGCGACCGGATAGCCCCAGATGCGGGCGAAGCCGCACACCAGGCTTGAGCCATACAGCGGCTTGAACTCCTCGAAGTCGGACCCGTCGACGATGCGGGCGATGACCTCGCGTACATCGTAGGGCGCGCGGACATCGTCGGGGATAATGCCGTACAGCTCCTCGGCGGGCAGCATCGGTTCGCGCGGCTCGCGCACGTCCAGCTCGACCGATTTGACGCTGTTCAGGTGGCCGACGATGTCGCGGACGATCTCCAGCGCGTGCTCGTCGTTCTCGGCGACGTAGTCGACGACGCCGGACTTGCGGCCATGGGTCTCGGCCCCGCCCAGGTCCTCGGCCGAGATGACCTCGCCGGTCGCGGCCTTCACCAGCGGCGGGCCCGCCAGGAAGATGGTGCCCTGGTTCCGGACGATCACCGTCTCGTCCGACATGGCCGGGACATAGGCGCCGCCGGCGGTGCACGACCCCATGACGCAGGCGATCTGGGGGATGTTCCGCGCGCTCATCCGCGCCTGATTGAAGAAGATGCGGCCGAAGTGGTCGCGGTCGGGAAAGACCTCGGCCTGGTGCGGCAGGTTCGCCCCGCCGGAATCGACCAGATAGACGCAGGGCAGGTTGTTCTGCTCGGCGATCTCCTGGGCGCGGAGGTGCTTCTTCACGGTCATGGGGAAGTAGGCGCCGCCCTTCACCGTCGGGTCGTTGGCGACGATCATGACCTCGCGGCCCGAGACGCGGCCGATGCCGCAGATCATGCCCGCGCCGGGGGCCTCGTCGCCGTACATGCCGTTGGCGGCGAGCTGGCCGATCTCGAGAAACGGCGAGCCGGGGTCCAGCAGGCGCTCGACCCGGTCGCGGGGGAGCAGCTTGCCTCGGGCGACGTGGCGGTCGCGGGAAGCGTCCGACCCGCCTCGCGCCGCCTTGGCCACCTTCTCGCGCAGTTCGGCGACGAGGGCGGCGTTGTGGGCGTGGAGCGCCTTGAACGCGGGGCTACTGGGATCGACGGCGGAGGTCAGCTTCGGCATGGCGTGGGTTTAGGGGGGAATTGCGCGTTCCGGAACCCTCTCCCAGAGGGAGAGGGCTTGAGCGCCCGAGAGCCGTCAGGCGATCGGCCTTGCGCGAAAGGGTGAGGGGTTATCGTGCGAACCGGTGAGGTCTGATCCCCTCACCCTTTCGGCTGGCGGATCGCTGCGCTCTCCGAGCCTCAAGCCCTCTCCCTCTGGGAGAGGGTCACTTTTTGAGCAACCGGTCCTTCGCCGCGTTCAGCTTCGCCGCCAGACCCTCGGTTCCGCCTTGGTCCGGATGGGCGCGCGCCATGAGGCGGCGCCAGGCGGCGGTGATGTCCTGGGCCGTCGCGTCGGCGGAAACGCCGAGGATGGAGCGGGCCTCGGCGTCGGACAGGCCCTCGGCGCGCGGCGGGACAGAGCGGATGCGCGACGCGAGCGTCAGCCACAGGGCGGCGCCGCACAGGCCGACGCCGGTGATCCAGGCGCCACGCGACAGGGCCAGCGCCCCGCCCCCCAGCAAGGCAGCGGCGATCAGGGTGGCGGCGACGCGCCACTGGCCCCGGCGCGGGCCCTCGGTCTGGCGGCCGAGGCGAACCAGGGCCCAGACGACGATGCCCGCCAGCACGAGCCAGATCAGGCCCATGCGTTCATCCGATCAGGCGGCGGCGTCGAGCGCGGGCAGGCTGACGTCCTCCAGCCCGAGGGCTTGCATCAAATTACGCATCTCCTGACGCGCGGCGACATGGGCCAGGGACACGGCGACCGGCCGAACCTCGTTGGACAGATCCGCCACCGTCAGGCCGAAGGGGAAGAGCTCGCGATAGATGACCCGGTCGCGCAGGCCGGGGCCGACGCGGAAGCCTACGCGCTTGGCCAGCTTCAGCATCCGCTCTTCCAGCCGCTTGCGGTTCCGGGCCTCGGCGACGGCGAGGCGGTTGGTGACGACGACCCAGTCGATGGCGGCGTGGCGGCCTTCCTTGATGGCGCGGTGCTTGCGCGCCTCCCAGACGCTCTCGGAATAGGTCGAGGGCTTGAGCAGCTCCAGCGTCACCGGATCGACCGAGCCCAGCATGTCGAAGTCGACGAAGCTGTCGTTCATCGGCGTGACGATCTGGTCGGCGCGGGCGTGGGCGGCGCGCGACAGCGGCGTGTCGCCGCCCGGCGTGTCGATCAGGATGACCTCGGCGCCCGATGCGGTGGCCTCTGCATACGCCGCATCGAAGCGGGCGATCTGCTCGGCTTCCTCGGCGCGGGCCAGGACCTTGCCGTCGCCAAGGTCGGGCTCGGACGGCATGGGCAGGACGACGCCGTTCGCCGCCGTCCAGGCGGCGCGGTGGGCGAAGAAGTGGCTCATCGACCGCTGGCGCAGGTCGAGATCCAGGATCGCCACGCGATGGCCCGCGTGCAGCAGGCCGCAGACGATGTGGATGGCGAGCGTGGATTTGCCCGCTCCGCCCTTTTCATTGCCGACGACGATGACCCGAGGCTGCGCCATGTTCCGTTCCGTTGAGGGCGGCCGACTCAGCACGCGCCGCCTGATCCCGACAGACTCGCGGGGCGCGGGCCGGACGTCAACGAAAGGTTAAGCGAAGACTGTGGGTGGCGCTAACGCTTGGCTCGCGGAGCCTCGCTGCTTTAGCGCGGATCACCCCCGACGCAGGCAGCCCAGGTTGGCGGCATCAGCGGCGCGGCAGACGGCGCGAGCCGCGTCGGCCGGGGCGGCGACCTTCAGCCGGGTCAGGGTGTGACCGTCGACGGTGACCGCCTCGAACGCGGGGGTCAGGGTCGAGATGGCGTCGCCCGCCTCGGCGATGCGGGTCCAGGCCGCGCGGGCGGCGTCCGGGCTTGAAAAGGCCCCCAGTTGGAGCGTTTCCAGCACGGTTTGCGGTCGGAGTTCCTCAGTGGCGCGGGTAGCCTCCTGGACCACCGCACGCGTCACGGCGGGCGCGGCGTCCTCAACAATAGCCGGAGCAACGCTTTCCACGGCCCCACGCAAACCGTTGTCGCGCGCGTCCCACAGCGCGTGAGGGTCCATCACCTCGACGCGAAGCGCGCCGGGCTGGGCCACCTGCTGGGCCGTGACGAAGGCGGG
Source organism: Brevundimonas bacteroides DSM 4726 (assembly GCF_000701445.1). Classification (GTDB taxonomy): domain Bacteria; phylum Pseudomonadota; class Alphaproteobacteria; order Caulobacterales; family Caulobacteraceae; genus Brevundimonas; species Brevundimonas bacteroides. Next base: position 390,167 of record NZ_JNIX01000007.1, on the reverse strand, counting down.
ACGCAGGCCCGCCTCGGCCGCGGTGGCGGGAGCCTCGCCGTCGAGCGGAATCTCCGCGATCGAACGGGCCAGGTTCTCGAACCGGTTGGGATCGCTCTCGACGAAGCCGCACGAGCCTGTCGAGAGGCCAAGAAGGCCGATCAGCACTGGACGGAGCATTCTGCTGGGCGTCATAAGCCCATCCCTAGCCGACGACCTTTCAAGACCCGGCGAACGAATACGCTTAAATGGCAAGGTTAATCCGGTAAGCATGAGCGAACACCCTCCCCTGCCTATCGCGCGAAGCGTCGCCGCGTTGCGCCAGACCGTGCGCGGATGGCGGCGTCAGGGGCTGAGCGTGGCCTTCGTGCCGACGATGGGGGCGCTTCATGAGGGGCACCTGACGCTGGTGCGCGAGGCGGATCAGCGGGCCGATCGCGTGGTCGCCAGCGTCTTCGTCAACCCGACCCAGTTCGCCGCGCACGAGGACCTGGGCACCTATCCGAGGCGGGAAGCGCAGGACGCCGAGCTGCTGGCGGGCGCGGGGTGTCACCTGCTGTTCGCGCCCAGCGTCGACGAAATGTATCCCGAGGGCTTTTCGACCAGCGTCAACGTCGCCGGGCCATCGCAAGGTCTGGAGACGGACTTCCGCCCGCACTTCTTCGGCGGGGTGGCGGTGGTCGTGGCCAAGCTGTTGAACCAGGTCCAGGCGGACGTCGCCGTCTTCGGGGAGAAGGACTATCAGCAGCTGCTGGTCGTGCGACGAATGGCCCGCGACCTGGACATTCCGACCGAGATCGTAGGGGCGCCGACGGAGCGGGACAGGCATGGTTTGGCCCTGTCCTCACGCAACGCCTACCTGTCCGAGGCCGAGCTGGCCGTCGCGCGGCGGCTGAACGGCGTGCTGGCCGAGGCCGCGATCAAGGCGGCGGACTGGCGGCCGCTGGCGGCGGTGGAGCGCGAGGCCTACGCCGAACTGCTCAAGATCGGGTTCGAGCGGGTCGACTACGTCGCCGTGCGTCGGGCTGAGGATCTGGCGGCGTTCGCCAACGGCGTTGTGGATGCGCCCGCCCGCATCCTGGCCGCTGCCTGGCTGGGCAAGACGCGGCTCATCGACAACATGGCGGTCTAGGACGCCGTCAGCCGCGCCAACCTCGGCTTGACCATCGGAATGGTCAGCATGGTCGAGCCCACGGCCATCAGCAAAAGCGCCGTGAAGGCCGCATTCGTGATGATCGCCTTGTCCAGCAGGATGTTGGCGAAGATGATCATGATCAGCGCCTTGGTCTGCAGCAGCCATCCGATCACGGCCGCCTCCCCCTTTGGCCACTTCAGGACGCGCCCGGCGAGGTGAACGCCCGCCAGCTTACCCGCCACCGCCGCGACCAGCAGCAAAGCCGCCGCGCCGAAGACCATCAGGCCCCCCACGTCCCACTGGGTGCGCAGGCCCGTCGACAGGAAGAAGACCGGCATGATGGTCATCAGGACGATGTGGCGGAAGCTGTCCATCTGGCGCTCCTCGAACAGGTCCTTGTCCAGCACCACGCCCGCCAGGAAGGCGCCGACCATGTAGTGCAGCCCCGCCCAGTCGCCGACGAAGCCCATGGCCGCCAGCCAGATCAGGCCGACGTACCAGCGGTCCGTCTGGGGAATGCGCCGCATCAGGGCGCGGACGGCGATCGAGGCGATGGGGAAGCCGACCAGAAAGGCCGCCTGCCGCCCCAGCCGGTCCCAGTCCAGGATGATGAGCGCCAGGACGCCCCAAATGGCGATGTCGTCCAGGCTGGCGTAGCGCAGCACCCGTTGACCGAGGTCGCTCCTCAGCACGCCCAGCTTGTCGAGGAACAGGACAAGGATCGGCAGCGCCGTGACCGCGCAAGCCATGCCCATGCCCGCCAGAACCTGCCAGGTCTGGCCCCGCTCGCCGACCCAACCTGGAAACTGGAGCAACACGGCGGCCGCCGCACAGCCGAACAGCAGGGGCATGACGAGGGCGAGCCCCGCCGTCACGCCCGTCTCGGTGCGGTTGGCCCAGGCGGCCTTGAGGTCGAGCTCTATGCCCGCCAGCCAGACGAAGATCATCACCGCCCACCAGGCGACGCCGTTCAGGGACTGGATGACTTGGGGCCGGAAGACGAAGGCGTAGTAGTCGGGAAACACCGCGCCCAGCACGCCGGGTCCCAGAAGGATGCCGCCGATGATCTGGACGACCACGAGGGGCGCGTAATGGTCCGTGCGGAACAGCCGCCACACTAGATAGGGGACGCTGAAGATGATCAGCATCGCGATCAGGAAGATCTCGGTGGTGTTCATGCCGGCCCCGGACAGGTCGCCGTCAGCATAGGCGATTCCGGTCGAGCTTGACCTAGCGCTTAGACTCCCCTTCCCTGACGTTGGGAGAACGGGGGACTTTGAAATGAAGACGATGATGACGGCGCTCGCCTGTGCGGGCGCGGCTATGCTGCTGGCGGCGTGCGACGGCAGCGTCACCAGGACCATCAGCGCCTCGGCGGAGACCGGCGAGACGCCGATGGTGCTCGCGGCCAGCGATATCGAGGCTGGTCGCTATCTGGTGCTGGTTGGCGGCTGCAACGATTGTCACACGCCGCAGTACGCCGCGACCAACGGCGCTCAACCGCCGGAAGCCGAGTGGCTGAAGGGCTCGACCGAAGGCCATACTGGCCCGTGGGGCACGACCTATGGCAAGAACCTGAGGCTGACGACGCAGCGACTGAGCGAGGACCAGTGGGTCGAGCTGCTGGCCACCGGCTCGAGCCTGCCACCCATGCCGTGGCCGAGCGCGCGCGCCATGTCGGAGGCCGACAAGCGGGCGATCTATCGCTACATCCGCCAGCTGCCCGGCGACGCGGGCGAGCAGGCTCCGGAGCCCCTGCCGCCTGGCGCAACGCCGCCCGCGCCTGCCGCCTAGGCGATCGCGCCGACGCAGCCCTCGGCGTCGCCGGGCGTGAGCCGGGCGTCGGTCAGAGCCAGGGTCCAGCCGTGGTGGGTGTTCAGACCCCAGCGGCGCGCCCCGCCGCCGTCGCCCGCGTCCCCGCCCGCCGTGACGATGACGCTGCGGCCGGTCGGCAGGGCGGCGGGGTCGATCTTGCCCACGGCGAGCGAGCTGGGCTGTCCGCCCGCCTGGCCGAAGCCGTCGAAGACGCTCAAGGATGACCAGTCTCGGCGCAGGCCGACCCACCAAGGGTCGTCGGTATTGACCGCCAGCACCGCCACGCCCTTGCCCTCGGCGGCGAAGGCGAGCGCGGCCTGGGCGTCGCGCACCATCCGGATCGACGCCGCCGAGCCGAAGCGGTGACGCGCCCCGTCGAAGGCGCGGGTCGGGTCGACGGGGGCCCAGACCTGGACCTGGAGTTGCCCCTGCTGGGCCAGGCCCCAGCCGACGATCTCGCGCCAGAGGCCTTCGACGGCGGTGGCGTTCTCGGGCTGAGCCTTGGACAGGACGCGGGACAGGACGGTCTGCTCGCGGTCGGGGCGCAGCTTGGTGTGGGGGCCGTGCGGCGCGTCCTTGGCGAGGCCCACCTTGGCGGCGATGGCGAGGCGCTTCTGGAACAGGGCCAGCATCTCGTCGTCTATGAGGTCGATCTCGTGACGCAGGGCGGCGAGCGCCATCTGCTCGGGCGACATCTCCTCGGGGTTCATGTCGGGCCAGACTTGCTGGAGGTTCGATTTTGGCATGGCGGGTGAGCTTTCAACGGGTGCGTTTCGATGTGAGGGGTGCGTGGGTGCGCCGCCGCCCCGGGTCAGGGCGGTCGCCGGCGAGGCTGTCAGGTGCGAGAAGCGCGCCTGGCCTCAGCCGGCGTATCGAAAGCCGTAGAAGCGATAGCCGAGATAAAACGAGCCGGCCGCGCGCGAACGGGGCGAAAGGGTCGAGAGGCAAGCGCGCGGGGACATGATCGGGCTCGGTTCGCGGGCCATTAGCGGCCCGTATCACCTAATGGCACGCAAGGATCGTGCGCCGTCAACCCGGTTGTCGCGCCAGGAGGACAAACCGCGTGCTGTTCGTGTCCGAATCCTGAAGGTCGTTGCGCAGAATCGACAGGCCGTAGACCTCGGCTGCTGCGACGGGAGCCAGGGCGGCGCGTGTGCGGTCGCCGAGTTCGGACACCTCTCGCGCGGCCCCGGCGGTGTCGAAGGCCTCAACGACGTCCAGGCCGAGCGCGGCGATCTTGGCCGTGCACTGGCGAAGCGCCACAGGGTGGCTGTGGACGGTGCGCAGATGGCCGACCTCGGCGCCAGGGACGGCCATGAGGGCGATCTGGATCTTGCGCCAGACCTCGGCGACCACCGGCAGGCCGGCCTCGGCGACCAGGGTGGCGGCGGGCTCGACGACCCCGATGGTGGAATTCTCGACCGGGATGAGGGCGCAGTCGCAAGCGCCGGATTTCACGGCCTGAATGGCTTCGGCGAAGGTCTCGAAGGGGACATGCTCATCCCAGGGACGCAGCTCGACGCAGGCCTCATGACTGAAGGCGCCCGGCGCGCCCTGGAAGGCCGTGCGACCGGCCCGGTCGTCGCCGTCGGGCCGGCCGATGCCGGAGGTCACGCCGCCGCCGCGCGCGCCAGCCGGCCGGTCTTGAGCCGCTCGGCGATCAGGAAGGCCAGCTCCAGCGCCTGATCGGCGTTCAGACGCGGGTCGCAGTGGGTGTGGTAGCGGCTGGACAGATCGTCCTCGGTCACGGCCTGGGCGCCGCCGATGCATTCGGTGACGTTCTGGCCCGTCATCTCCAGATGGACGCCGCCGGGGTGCACCCCTTCCGCCTCCGCCACGTCGATGAAGCCCTTCACCTCGCCGATGATCCGGTCGAACGGGCGGGTCTTGTAGCCGCTCTGCGCCATCAGGGTGTTGCCGTGCATCGGGTCAATCGACCAGATGACACGCTTGCCGTGCGCCTTCACCGCCTTCATCAGGCGCGGCAGGCGGTCGTGGACCTTGTCATGGCCGAAGCGGCCGATCAGCGTCAGACGGCCCGGCGTATTGTCGGGATTGAGCGCATCGATCAGGGGCAAGAGGTCGTCCGGCTCCATCGTCGGGCCGCACTTGACGCCGATCGGGTTCCTGATGCCGCGCATGAACTCGACGTGGGCGCCGTCCAACTGGCGCGTGCGTTCGCCGATCCACATCATGTGGGCCGAGGTGTCGAACCATTCGCCCGACGCCCCGTCCAGACGGGTCAGAGCGCTTTCGACGTTCAGCAGCAGGGCCTCGTGCGAGGTGAAGACCTCGACGCGGCTGAGGTCCGGATGCGTTTCCGGCGTGACACCAACGGCCTCCATGAAGGCCAGGGCCTCGGCGATCTTGTCGGCCAGTTCGCGGTACTGGGCCCCTACCCCGCTGTCGGCAAAGCCCTGGGTCCAGCGGTGGATGTTGTAGAGGTCGGCGTATCCACCCCCGGCGAAGGCGCGCAGCAGGTTCAGCGTCGAGGCCGACTGGTTGTAGGCCTTCAGCAGGCGCTGGGGATCGGGCAACCGCTCTTCCGGGGTGAAGGCCGAGCCGTTGATGTTATCGCCACGATAGCTGGGCAGGGTGACGCCATCGATCGTCTCGGTTGGCGCCGAGCGGGGCTTGGCGAACTGACCGGCGATGCGGCCGACCTTCACCACGGGCTTGCGTCCCGCGAAGGTCAGGACCACCGCCATCTGCAGCAACAGGCGGAAGGTGTCGCGGATGTTGTCGGTGGAAAATTCCTTGAAGCTCTCGGCGCAGTCGCCGCCCTGGAGCAGGAAGGCCTCGCCAGCCTCGACCTGGGCCAGGCGATCCTTGAGCCGACGCGCCTCGCCCGCGAAGACCAGGGGCGGAAGCGCGCGCAGTTCGTCCTCGACCGCCGTCAGGGCGCGGGGGTCCGGATAGTCCGCCGGCATGTGCAGGGCGGTCTTGGTTCTCCAGCTCTCGGGCGTCCAGCGCGTACTCATGGGCTTAGGATAAGCTTCTCGCGGCTGCGAAACAATGAACCCGGCGTCGCGGTCACCCCGCGTTCGTTTCCGACGTCTGCTTGACCCTCAGCGTCACCAGTTCCTCGGCCATGGTGGGGTGGACGGCGCAGGTGGCGTCCCACTGGGCCTTGGTCAGGCCGGCCTTCACGGCGATGGCGGCCAGCTGGATCATCTCTGGAGCCTCGGGACCGACGATGTGGACGCCGACGACGCGGTCGGACGTCGCGTCGACCACCAGCTTCATTAACATGCGCTCGTCAGAGCCCGTGAAGGCGTACTTCATCGGCCGGAAGCGGGTCACATAGACGTCGACTTCGCCGGAGCATGCCCTGCGCGCCTCATGCTCCGTCAGGCCCACGACGCCGACGGGCGGCTGGCTGAAGACCGCCGTCGCGACCGCTTCGTAGTCGAAGGCCTGCGGGTTGTCGCGATAGACTGTCTCGTGGAAGGCCACGGCCTCGCGGATGGCGACGGGCGTCAGGTTCATGCGATCCGTCACGTCGCCGATGGCCCAGATGTTGTCGGCCGTCGTCTTCGAGAACTCGTCGACCTTGATCGCGCCCTTGTCATTCAGTTCGACACCCGCCGTCTCCAGACCCAGGCCCTTGACGTGTGGCGCGCGGCCGGTGGCGAACATGACGACGTCGGTCTCCAGCTCCATGCCGTTCTCGAGCACGTTGAGCAGGCCCATCTCGGTCTTGCGGATCTCGGCGTGCTGGCAGCCGAGGATGACCTTGATGCCGCGCTTGTCGATCTCGGCGGCGAGATGTGCGCGGACGTCGTCATCGAAGCCGCGCAGGATGTTGGGGCCGCGATAGATAAGCGTCGTCTCGACGCCGAGGCCGGCAAAGATCCCGGCGAACTCGACCGCGATGTAGCCACCGCCCGCGATCAGGATGCGCTTCGGCAGTTCCGGCAGGTGGAAGGCCTCTTCCGAGGTGATGGCGTGTTCGATGCCGGGGATCTCGGTCGGCAGCCACGGGCGGCCGCCCGTGGCGATCAGGATGCGCTCGGCCGTGACGATCCGGTCGCCGCCGTCCTCGCCCTTGCCGGCGATGGCGACGGTGTGGGCGTCCTGCAGCACGGCGCGACCGTGGACCAGTTCAACCCCGGCCTTGCCGAGATTGGCGACGTAGAGGCCCGACAGGCGGGCGATCTCGACGTCCTTGGTCTCGATGAACTTGGGCCAGTCGAAGGTGGCGTCGATGGTCCAGCCATAGCCCTCGGCGATGTCGAAGCTGTGGGCGAAGTCCGAGGCCATGACCATGAACTTCTTGGGCACGCAGCCGCGGATCACGCAGGTGCCGCCGACCCGGTGTTCTTCCGCCACCGCAACCCGCCTGCCGGACAGGGCCGTCAGCCGCGCCGCGCGCACCCCGCCGGAGCCCGCGCCGATGACGAAGAGATCGTAGTCGTAGGTCGTCATCGCGGGCCCCGCGCCGTCATCGAAAACAGCGTCTGAATGGTCTGGAACGTCTGAAATCCGCCGCTTCGGCGAACCTCTTCAAGGGCGTGGACGTAGGCGTAGCGGGGTCCGGCGGCAAGGCGGGGGCGTCTCTTACGACTGCGAAACCGTCGGCTTTTGGGCAGCGAAGACCGAGGCGGGGAATCGACGCAGTTTGGTCCTGCCCACAGACCAAAGCCCAACACAGGAGCCCGCGTGGAACCGACGACCATCCTGATGATCGCGGTCCTGATGGGGCTGGGGGCGGCGCTCTACACCTCGGTCGGGCATGCGGGGGCGTCGGCCTATCTGGCGATCATGGCCCTGTTCGCCGTCGAGCCCGAGGTTATGCGGCCGACCGCGCTGGTGCTGAACGTGCTGGTCGCCAGCTATGCAACGGTTCGATACGTGCGCGCCGGGCGGTTCAACCTGTCGCTGCTGCTGCCGTTCGTGATCGCCGCCATCCCTTGCGCCTTCATCGCCGGACGGTTTCCGCTGCCGCCGGAGCTCTATCGGCCGGTGGTGGCGGTCGTGCTGTTGCTGGCGGCGGTCCGCCTGCTGTGGCCCCGACCGATGAGGGCGCTGAGCGATCCGAAGCCGCCGCACACTGGGCTAAGGCTTGTCGCCGGTGGCGCGATCGGGACGCTGTCGGGGCTGACGGGGACGGGGGGCGGGATCTTCCTGAGCCCGCTGATCCTTCTGATGGGGTGGGAGACGCCGCAGAAAACGTCTGGCGTGTCGTCGGCCTTCATCCTGTGCGTGTCGATCTCCGGCCTGCTGGGCAGTTTGACGACAGTGGGGCGACTGCCCACGGAGCTGCCCTGGTTCGTGCTGGCGGTGGCGGTCGGGGCCGTGGTGGGGACGTTCGTCGGCATCCAGCGGCTGAGCGGGCCTCGCCTGCTTCAGGCGCTGGCGGTGGTGCTGCTGATCGCCTCGGCCAAGCTGGCGTTAGGGTGAAGACCGGGGTCCAGATCAACGGGTGCCGAGGTCGCAAACGACAAGTTTCATCACAACGAGCACAGCGAAGGCACAACGGACACGACGGGACCGAGCGGACGGCCCGGTCGTCGACCGGCCACTGGATGCATCGATGATTGGGATGCGGCTGCGCCGCCGGTTACCCGGAGACGCGAAGCGTCAAATTTCGAGGCGATCTTCAGGGCGAGCGGTCGTCGCCGCCGAAGCGCGCTCGGTCTCGTCGTGTCCTTTGTGCCTTCGCTGTGCCCGTTGTGATGAACCGCCACTTCCGCCACCTGCCCGATGCCGGCATCAGGGCTCCATCTACGGCAGCAGGGTCCTCACCCCGCCGTCATCGCCGATGATGGCCTCGTCGGCGAGGTCGAGGAACAGGCCGTGCTCGACCACGCCGGTGATCAGCTTCAGATCGTCGGCGAGGCGGACCGGGTCGTGGATGGCCTGGCACTTCGCGTCATAGATGACGTTGCCGCCGTCGGTGCGGACGACCCCGCGATCGGCCTGGCGCAGGCGGGCCGGCATGGCGATGTCGTGGTCGGTCAGGACGTCCATGATGCGGTTGGCCGTCGAGCGGTGGCCGAAGGCGACGACCTCGATGGGCAGGGGGAAGGCGCCGAGCACCGGCACGACCTTGGCGGCGTCGGCGATGACGATGCAGCGATCCGACGCCTCCCACACCAGCTTTTCGCGCAGCAGCGCCGCGCCGCCGCCCTTGATAAGGGCGAGGCCGGGACCGACCTCGTCGGCCCCGTCGACGGTCAGGTCGATGCGGGAGACGTCGTCGAGCGCGGCGAGCGGGAGGCCCAGCTCGCGGGCCAGGTCGGCGGTCTTCTCCGACGTCGGGACGCAGCGGAGATCGGACAGGTCGCGGGCGGCCAGCGCCTTGACGAACCATGCGGCAGTGGAGCCGGTGCCGAGGCCGACGACCATGCCCGGTTCGACGCGGAGCGCGGCGGCTTCGCCGGCGAGTTGTTTCTGGTTATCGCTCACGATCCCTCTCCACTTGGGAGAAGGCTTGAGGCTCGGAGAGCGAAGCGATCCGCAAGCCGAAAGGGTGAGGGTCGGGTGGTGCGAACGAGGCGAGGTCGAACCCTCACCCTTTCGCGCAAGACCGGTCGCCCGATGGGCTCTCGGGCGCTCAAGCCCTCTCCCAACGGGAGAGGGGTCACGACGTCTGCTCCTTCTTCGCCTTAGCCTTTTCGCGGAACGCCTTCCCTCCGCCTTCCTTCACGATCTGACGCGCCCGCCCGAACGCCAGCGCATCCGCCGGCACGTCCTTGGTGATGACCGAGCCCGATCCCACCAGCGCCCCCGCACCGATCGATACCGGCGCGACCAGCGAACTGTTCGAGCCGATGAAGGCCCCCTCGCCCACCTCGGTGCGGGCCTTGTTGAAGCCGTCGTAGTTGCAGAAGATCGTGCCCGCGCCGACGTTTGCGCCCGCCCCGACCGAGCCGTCGCCCAGATAGGCCAGGTGGTTGGCCTTGGCGCCCCGGTCCATGCGGACGGCCTTCACCTCGACGAAGTTGCCGACCTTGACGTCCTCGGCCAGGTCCGCGCCGGGGCGCAGGCGGGCGTAGGGGCCGACCTCGGCGCCCGAGGCCACCGTCGCGCCCTCGATGTGGGAGAAGCTGCGGATGCGGGCGTTCTCGGCGATCCGCGCGCCCGGGCCGAAGACGACGAAGGGTTCGATCACCGTGCCGGCGCCGACCTGGGTGTCCCAGGCGAAATGGACGGTGTCAGGCGCGCTCATGGTCACGCCTGCGGCGAGGAAGGCCTCGCGCTGAACCTTCTGGAACAGGGCCTCGGCCTGGGCGAGCTCGGCCTGGGCGTTGACGCCCATGACGGCGTCTTCGCTGGCCATGACCGCGCGGGTCGGAGCCCCCTGCGCGCGCGCAAGCGCCACGACGTCGGTCAGGTAGTATTCGCCCTTGGCATTGGCGTTCGTGACGCGGCCCAGGAGCTCGAACAGTAGTCGGGCGGGCGCGGCCATCACGCCGGAGTTGCAGGTGGTGAGCGCCAGGACCTCGGGCGAGGCCTCCTTGGCCTCGGTGATGGCAGCGAGCGTGTCGCCCTCCATGACCAGGCGGCCGTAGGCACCGGGGTCGCGGGCCTCGAAGCCGATGACGGTCACGCCGCCGCGGCCGAACACCGGGGCGATGTCGGCGGCGCGCAGCAGGGGCACGTCGCCATAGGTGACGACCACCTCTCCATCGAAGTCGGCGAGCAGGCTTTCAGCCGCGCGCACGGCGTGACCGGTGCCCAGCGGTGGGTCCTGGACGGCGAGGGCGGCGGCGCCCAGCCGCTCTTCGACATGGGCGCGGACCTCGGGCGAGTGGCTTCCGACGACGACGACGATGCGCTCGCAGCCCAGGCCCTCGGCCGCGTCGATGGCGTGGTCCAGCATGGCGCGGTGGCCGACCCGGTGCAGCACCTTCGGGACAGGCGACTTCATGCGCGTGCCCTGGCCGGCGGCGAGGATGATGGCGGCGCGTCTGGTCATGAATCGGTCCGGCGGTTAGTCACCCGGGCGGTCTAGCCCATCGGCGGACGAGACGGGAGAGACGGCGATGATCGAACAGGACCTGATCGGCTGGACGATCGGCTTTGACCTCGACGGCACCCTGGTGGAGACCCACGAGGACCTGATCGGCACGCTGAACCGCATGCTTGCGATCCAGGGCCTGCCGCCCTGCCCGGTCGAGGGCGCGCGCGACCTGATCGGCGGCGGGGCGCGGGCCTTGCTGGTCCACGGCTTCGAGCGGGCCGGAGCGCCGGTCGAGGACGCGCAGGATCCGGCGCTGTTCGACGCCTTCATCGCCGATTACGTCGATCACATCGCCGACCACTCGCGGCCCTTTGACGGCGTAGTAGAGACGCTGGAGCGGCTGGCGGCGCGCGGCGCGACTCTGGTGGTCGTGACCAACAAGCGGTCGGACCTGTCGGAGCTATTGCTCGGCAAGATCGACCTGACGCGGCATTTCGCGGCCATCGTCGGGCCGGACCGGGTCAGCGCGAGGAAGCCGTCGGGCGCGCACCTCGTCGAGGCGGTTCAGAAGGTCGGCGGCGACCTCGCCCGCGCCATCATGGTCGGCGACGCGGCCCCCGATATCGGCACGGCCCGGGACGCGGGCGCGCCGGTGATCGGTGTGACCTTCGGCTACACGCCGACGCCGATGGAAGAGCTGGAGCCTGACGTCATCATCGACGCCTTCGAGGACGTCGAAGAAGCGATCGATATGCTGGTAGTCGACCACTACGTGCTGAAGGCGATGGCGGGCTGATCGCTTTGCTACGGGACCTGTTGCGGTATCGCACTGCAACATCCATGTCCGGAGGCCGCCACCGAGAGCGCCCTCCCCCATGTTCACCCGCTTCTTCGCCATACCCCTGTGGCAGCGCACTGCCGCCGGGTTCGTGCTCGGCATCGTCGCAGGGCTGATCCTGCAGGAGCGGGCGACGATCTGGCTGGAGCCGATCGGCGACGTCTATCTGAACCTGATCCGCATGGTGGTGGCTCCGCTGGTGCTGTTCACCATCGCCAGCTCCATCGCCAAGCTGGGCGAGGGGACCGGCGCCGTGCGACTGGCGATCCGGACCGTGGTCTGGTTTGCCCTGACGTCGTTCCTTGCCGTCCTCGTGGGCCTCGCCTTCGGGCACCTGATTGATCCGGGCGCGGGTCTGGCGAACCTGCCGTTGGGCGAAGTGCGCGAGCGTGAGATCCCGTCACCGCTGGAGGTGCTGATCGGCATCGTGCCGACCAATCCGTTCACGGCGCTGGCCGAAGGCAAGGTGCTGCAAATCATCTTCTTCTCGGCCCTGGTCGGCGCGGCGCTGGTGGCGCTGGGCGACCGGGCGCAGACGGCGCGGCGCTTCGTCGACGAAGGCGCGGCGGTGGTGTTCCGCATCACCCGCTGGGTGATCCAGCTGACGCCCATCGGCGTCTTCGGCCTGATCGGTGCGGTCGTCGGCGGCTATGGCTGGGAGGCGCTGCTGCCGCTCGGCAGGTTCGTGATCGCCATCTACGCGGCCTGCCTGTTCCACATCTTCGTCGTCTATCCGGCGCTGCTGAAGGCGCACGGGCTGAAGGTCATTTCGTTCTTCAAAGGAGCCTTCGCGGCGCAGCAGACGGCGTTCGCCACCCAGTCGTCGCTGGGCACCCTACCCATCACCCTGCGCCAGACGGTCGAGCGGCTGGGCGTGCCCCAGGCCTATGCGGCGTTTGCCGCGCCTCTGGGAGCCAACGTCAAGATGGACGGGTGCGGGGCGATTTATCCGGCCATCGCCTCGATCTTCATCGCCCAGTATTTCGGCATCGAGCTAACGCTGACGCAGTATGTCCTGATCGGGCTGACAGCGGTTCTGGGATCGCTGGGGACGGCGGGGGTGCCGGGCACCTCCATCGTCATGCTGACGCTGACCATGTCGACGGCGGGGCTGCCGCTGGAGGGGATCGGCTATATCGTGGCGGTCGATCGCATCGTCGACATGATCCGCACCATGACCAACGTCACCGGCCAGATGCTGGTGCCGGTCCTGGTGGCGCGCGAAGAAGGCGTGCTGAACCGCGACATCTATGACGGCCGCGTCGCCTGGCTGCCGGGCGATCCGGAGACGGAGACGCCCGAGGGCGTCCGGGCCGCGGGAATCTAGGCCGCGCCGGCCATGAAGTCGTAAACGTCGGCCGGCCGGGTCACGGTGATGGCGATGCGGTCCTCGCGGATCTCGATCAGGCCGCGCGCGACGGGGTGGTTGTTGGCCAGGATCCAGACCTCGTCGTGCTCCGTGGCGTCCAGCGGGATGACGGCGCCGCGGCCCATCTTCAGAAGCTGGGACATGGGCAGCACGGAGCGGCCCAGCACGACCGACAGCTCGACGTTGACGGCCTCGACCTGGCTCATGGAGACTCCGGATACGCTGGAGGGTACTGGCGGCTGATCTTGCATTGGCGGCCCTCGGGGTCACATTGGGCCGATCATGCTTGCCGAGCCGTTAAGCGCCGCCGCTTCCGCACTGATTCGTCCCGACGACCGCCCCGTCGAGTGGGTCACGTCGCCCGGCTACGTCGCCTATGAAGATGCCGTGGCCGAGATGGAGGCGCGGGTCGCCGCCATCGCCGCCGGAGAGGCCGCTGAGCGCGTGTGGCTGCTGGAGCATCCGCCGCTCTACACCGCAGGCGTCTCGGCCAAGGACGAAGACCTGTTGGCGCCCGGGCGCTTCCCGGTGCACCGGACGGGTCGCGGCGGGCAGTTCACCTATCACGGGCCTGGGCAGCGCGTGGCCTATGTCATGCTCGACCTGAACCAGCGCGGCCGCGACGTGCGCGGGCTCGTACGCGGGCTGGAGGCCTGGATCATCGGCGCGCTGGACGAGTTCGGCGTCGAGGCCGGGGTGCGCGAAGGACGCGTCGGGGTCTGGGTCGAAAGGAAGGGTCCCGGCTGGCAGCGCGAGGACAAGATCGCCGCCATCGGGGTGAAGGTACGCCGCTGGGTCAGCTTCCACGGCATCAGCCTGAATGTGGAGCCGGAGCTGGACCACTTCGGCGGCATCGTGCCCTGCGGCATCGCCGAGCACGGCGTCACCAGCCTGGTCGACCTTGGCGTGCCCGCGACGATGGATGAGGCCGACGCGGCGCTGAAGGCCAGCTTCCGCCGGGTGTTCGGGGCGATCGAGGGCTGAGGGAAATGGTGGATGCGACAGGGATTGAACCTGTGACCCCCTCGGTGTGAACGAGGTGCTCTCCCGCTGAGCTACGCATCCATCTCTCGGGGAGGCGGGGACATAGCCCGGTCGGTTCGGAGTGGCAAGCGGATTGGCGGCGGCCCGCGCACGACGCCCCTTCCCAAGCCCGGCGACCTCCGCTATCAGCGCGCCTCCGATGCGAGCGGTCGTGGCGGAATTGGTAGACGCGCAGCGTTGAGGTCGCTGTGGGGCAACCCGTGGAAGTTCGAGTCTTCTCGACCGCACCATCCTGCTTCGCCCTGACGGGCTTCGCAGGATTGGTCCCGCACCGGACCAATCTGAAGGCCTAAAGCCTTCGTCGAACGGGGCCGCATCGGCAGATAGCTGATCGCTGACAAACAGGGAGGCTGACGCGTGAGCACCACCGCACCCGCCGTCCCTGTGGCCGACATCGAAGATCACGAGGCGCTGGACGAGGACTATGTCCTGACCGCCGGCTTCGTGGAGAAGGTGGTCGACGCTGCCGACGACAGTGACGGACTGCGCCTGCGCAGCCTGCTGGAAGATCTCCATCCCGCCGATGTCGCCGACCTCATGGGCTTCCTGACGGCCGAGCATCGCGCGGTCGTGGTGCTGTGGCTGCCGCCGGAGCTGCTGGCCGAGACCCTGCCGGAGCTGGACGACGGCATCCGCGAGGAGGTGCTGGAGCGGGTGCCCAACGCCACCCTGGCCGAGGCGCTGCAGGAGCTGGATTCCGACGACGCCGCCGCCGTGGTCGAGGACCTGGAAGATGACCAGCGCGAGAAGGTGCTGGCGGCAATGCCTGCGCCCGAGCGCGCCGCCATTGAGAACTCGCTGCAATACGCCGAGGATTCGGCCGGCCGCCTGATGCAGCGCGAGGTCATGGCCGCGCCGCTGTTCTGGACGGTGGGTGACACGATCGACCACGTACGGGCGCAAGGCGAGGACCTGCCCGAGCTGTTCTTCGACATCTATGTGGTCGATCCGCTGAACCGGCCGGTCGGGGGCATTCCGATCAGCGGCCTCTTGCGGGCAGCGCGGTCGGTCAAGCTGTCAGACTTGATGGAGCCGGTGAACGAGATCGCTGCCGACACCGATCAGGAAGAGGTCGCCTACATCTTCGAGAAGTACCACCTGATCTCGGCGCCCGTGGTGGATGCGGGCGGGCGGCTGGTCGGCCAGATCACCGTCGACGACATCGTCAACATCATCCAGGAAGAGAACCGCGAAGATATCCTCCGCCTGGCCGGTGTTTCGGACGAAAGTCGGGGCGCGGGCGTGTTCGGCGTCGTGCGGTCTCGCATTCCGTGGCTGATTGTGAACCTGGGCACGGCCCTGTTCGCCAGTTCGGTGATCGGCCAGTTCGCCAATGAGCTGGAGGCGCTGGTCTATCTGGCCATCCTGATGCCGGTGGTGGCGTCCATCGGCGGCAATGCGGGGACGCAAGCCCTGACCGTGGCGGTGCGGTCGCTGGCCTCGCGCGAGCTGACCTCGGCCAACGCCGTGCGTATTCTAAGCCGTGAGGTGACAGTCGGTCTTTTCAATGGCGTCGTCGTCGCCACCCTGTTGGCGGGGGTGGCGTGGGTCTGGTTCCGCGAACCCCTGCTGTCGCTGACCATCGGGCTGGCCGTCGTCATCAACCTGCTAGCGGCGTCGCTGGCGGGGACGCTGATCCCCCTGGCGCTCGACCGGCTGGACCGGGACCCGGCGGTGGCCTCGCCGGTTTTCGTAACGTGGATCACCGATACGATCGGATTCTTCTCCTTCCTTGGTCTCGCCGGGATCATCCTGTTGTAGGGATAGAGCGGCGGCGCGGTCCTTGCGGGATCGCGTTCGAGGCGAAGCCGTCCTGTCTCGATTTGGGTCAAAAGTCCGGTGTCCGAAGCAGTCCACCCCGTGAAGAAGGTCTCCCGCGAGGGGATCGTCCTCATCAAGAGTTTCGAGGGCTTCCGGCCCCGCGCGGTGGCTCGGCCGGAGGGCGGCTGGATCATCGGCTATGGCCACACGCTGTCGGCGCGCGAGGGCGCCACGGTCTCGGAGACCGACGCCGAGCTACTGCTTCGCTATGACCTGCTGGCCGTCGAAAAGCGGCTTGGTGAGGCAACTCCGCAGAACCTGAACCAGCACCAGTTCGATGCGCTGGCCAGCTTCGCCTTCTCGGTCGGTCTGGATCGCTTCGAGACCTCCGACGTCCTGTCGCGCCTGACGTCGGGCGATGACGGCGCAGCGGCCGAAGCCATGCTGGCCTGGCCCGAGACCCGCAGCCCGTCGGCAGGCGCGCGTCGTCGGGCCGCCGAGCGCGCCCTGTTCACCGCCGATCCCACGCGACCGGTGGCTCTGGCCGCCCTGCTGGCCGCGCCTTTGCCGGAAGTCGGCACCGCCGCCGAACAGACCGAGACACCGGTTGAGCCGGTCGGGCCTACGGCGGTCGAGCAGACCGACCCACACCCGGCACCGGAGCCGGAAGCGGCCCTCGTGGTCGCCGAGGCCGCGCCCGCCGAAGCGCTGGTCGAGCCCGATCCCGTCCCGCCACATGTCGCCGCCGTTGCAGCCCTGCTGGGCGAAGCCCAAACACCCGTCGGGCCGGCCGCCGCGCCTATCGTGCCCACCTTCGAGACACCCGCCCTAGCCCCAGTCGAGCCTGAACCCTCGAACGCCGCATTCCCGGTCGAGACCGACGTCGCTGCGGAAGGAGTTGCGGAAGCGCCGATCGTCCAGGCACCGGCGAACGACGTCGAGGCCGAGGTCGAACCGCAGAGCGCGGCTGTCGTAGAGCCCGCGGAAGCGCAGCCGCCTGTTGTCGAACCTGCGCCGTCGGTAGAAGGCTTCTCGGGCGGCGAGATTGGTGAGAGCTCTGTCGCGACGCTAGCGCTCAGCACCCAGCGCTATGCGCCTTATGGGCAGCCGATCATTGGCCCCCTTCCCTATCTGGCCCCGGCCGCCGACGCCCAGCCGGCTCGGGCCGCGGCGGACGTCGACGTCGAGCCGCTGGTAATCGGCCGACCGGTCGAGGGCCTGATCCTAACCTCGCCGGAGGACACGCCAGCGCCGCTCGCCGTGCGTCCGGCCTGGACGGCCGAA
Source organism: Brevundimonas bacteroides DSM 4726 (assembly GCF_000701445.1). Lineage (GTDB taxonomy): Bacteria > Pseudomonadota > Alphaproteobacteria > Caulobacterales > Caulobacteraceae > Brevundimonas > Brevundimonas bacteroides. The sequence continues at coordinate 373,033 of NZ_JNIX01000007.1, read as the reverse complement.
GAGCGTGCAGAGGTCGAGACCGCGCCATCCGGCGAGAGCCTGTTCGGCGAGGACCTGACCCTGACCCAGGGCGGGCAGCCGTTGGGACGCTCCGACTTTGAACCCGAGGCTCCAGAGCGTTTCGACTGGAGCGAGACCGGGGCCTTCATCGTCATGGGCGCGGTGGGCCTGACGGCGTTCGGCGCGTCGATGGCCGCCTTCCGGCTGGCTTCCGAACAGGGCGGCGGCGACGAGACCAGCATCATCGGCTGGGTGCTGGCCGTGATCGGCGTCGCCTGCGTGGGTGTGTCGTCCTTCAACCTGTATCGCAAGTTCGGCCTGGCGGGCAGCGACCGTTAAGCCCCTCCCAAGGCGGTAACGGATCATGCTAGGGCGCGGGGCATGAGCATTCCCAACGCCCCCCAATCGATGGAATTCGGCCTCGGCGAGACCGCCGACGCCATCCGCGACACCACTGCCCGCTGGGCCGCTGATCGGCTGGCGCCGCGCGCCGCCGAGATCGACGAGAAGAACGAGTTCGCCCGCGACCTGTGGCCAGAGATGGGCGAGCTTGGCCTGCACGGCATCACGGTGGAAGAGGAGTTCGGCGGCCTGGGCCTGGGCTATCTCGAGCACTGCGTGGCGATGGAAGAGGTGTCGCGCGCCTCGGCCTCGATCGGCCTGAGCTACGGCGCCCACTCCAACCTGTGCGTCAACCAGATCCGCCGCTGGGGCACCGAGGAGCAGAAGCGCCGCTATCTGCCCGGCCTGATCTCCGGCGAGCATGTCGGATCGCTGGCCATGTCGGAGGCCGGCTCGGGCTCGGACGTGATGTCGATGAAGACCCGCGCCGAGAAGAAGGGCGACCGCTATATCCTGAACGGCACCAAGTTCTGGATCACCAACGCGCCCCACGCCGAGACCCTGGTCGTCTATGCACGGACCGGCGAGGGCAACGGCGGCGTCACCGCCTTCCTGATCGAGAGGGGCATGAAGGGGTTCAGCGTCTCCAAGAAACTCGACAAGATGGGCATGCGGGGGTCGGACACCGCCGAGCTGGTGTTCGAGGACTGCGAAGTCCCGGAAGAGAACGTCATGGGCGGCGAAGGCCGCGGCGCAGCGGTGCTGATGAGCGGGCTGGACTATGAGCGGGCCGTTCTGGCGGCGGGGCCGCTCGGCATCATGCAGGCGGCGCTGGATGTGGTCCTGCCCTACGTCCGCGACCGCAAGCAGTTCGGAAAGGCGATCGGCAGCTTCCAGCTGATGCAGGGCAAGGTGGCGGACATGTACGTCGCCCTGAACTCGGCCCGGGCCTATGTCTATGCGGTCGCCAAGGCGTGCGATCAGGGGCTGACCACGCGCTATGACGCGGCGGGCGCGATCCTGCTGGCGTCGGAGAACGCGGTGAAGGTGACGCTGGAGGCCGTGCAGGCCCTGGGCGGCGCCGGCTACACCAAGGAATGGCCGGTCGAACGGCTGGTCCGCGACGCCAAGCTGTATGACATCGGCGCGGGGACCAATGAGATCCGGCGGTTCCTGATCGGGCGGGAGCTGCTCGGGTCGTGAACATGATACGCGCTGTCATCGGACTGGCGGGTTCCCTGGCGCTTGGCGCGTGTGTCAGCGTGGATGTCGAGCGGGTCGAGGCGCGCGGGTCGGCCGCCTGCGCCGCGGGCCTGTCGCCGACGCCTGTGGCGCATCTCTACTTCGGCCGCTTCATCGGAGGGTCGATGGGTGTGTCAGACACCGAATGGCAAGACTTCGTCGACGCGGAGATCACTCCCCGTTTTCCGGACGGACTGAGCGTCGCCGACGTTTCCGGACAATGGCGAGGACCGGACGGCGTCATCGTGCGGGAACCGTCCAAGACCGTCATGGTCGTGTTGACCGGAGCCGAGACCGAGCAAGCGTCGCTCGACGCGATCCGGACCGCCTACGTCGAGCGTTTCGACCAGGACGCCGTCATGCTGATCCAGCAGACGGCGTGCGTCGGATTCTAGGAACGCGGCGAGGCGCAACGGGTTGGTTGCGGCGGAAGGAGACCCGCCATGCCCGCAAAATCCGCCGCCCAGCAGAAAGCCGCCGGAGCCGCCCTGTCCGCCAAACGCGGCGACACACCCAAGTCCAAGCTCAAGGGCGCTTCCAGGTCGATGCTGTCGATGTCCGAGAAGCAGCTCGAGGAATTCGCCCACACCAAGAGGAAGGGCAAGCCCGAGCACGCGGCCAAATCCTGAACGCGGCGTGGGGCGCGAAACCTTCATCGTCGTCGCCTAGGCTGACTGAATGGATCTGACGACGACCTCGACCGGACGACCGCTGCGCTTTTCCGACACACTGGAACGGCTCGGGTCGCGCGGCGCCGAGAGGTTGTGTCTCGGCGAGATCGTGGAGGCCTTCGGCGAGCGGGCGTTCGGGGCGGTGATGCTGCTGTTCGCCATCGTCAACATGCTGCCCTGGCCGCCCGGAGGGACGACCCTGACAGGGGCGCCGCTGCTGTTCCTGTCGGCCGAACTGGCCTGGGGGCGCGAGACGCTGTGGCTGCCGCGCTGGCTGGGGCGGGCCTCGGTCAGCAGGAGCACCTTCAGGACGCTCAGCGGACGGCTCATGAAGATCATCCGCTTCTCGGAAGCCCTGTCGCGACCTCGCCTCTACTTCCTGACCGGCCGGCTGGGCCAGGGGCTGGTCGGCCTCGCCTGCCTGCTGCTGTCGGCCATTCTTGTGCTTCCGGTGTTCGGCGGGAACCTGCTCCCGGCGATCGCCATGGGCTTCTTCTCGCTCGGCGTCATGCAGAGGGACGGGCTGGCCGTGCTGCTGGGGTGGGTGATGACCGCGATCACGGCGGCGGTCCTGGTCTTCGCCTGGCGTCTGGTGGTCGCGGGTTTCCAAGCCGGCGCCGACTGGATTGGTCAGGTCCTGTAGTTCTGTCGGAATGTTAAGTGGCCAGCGGGCAAGCTCGGCCCTAGATCACCCTCACCCCTTCGAGATGCCCGTCGCCGATGCCCGACTACGATTATCAGAGCGACAACCGACCCTTCTCACAGGTGCTCGAGGACATCGCCGCCAAGGACGATGAAAAGCTCTACCTCGGCGAGCTGGTGAACGCGTTCGGCGAGCGCGGCTTCGGAGCCATGATGGTGTTCTTCGGCCTGGTGAACGCCATCGCCTCGCCCATCCCGGGGTCGACGACGATCCTGGGGGCGCCTCTGCTCCTGATCTGCCTGCAGCTGGCGACGCGGCAGGACCAGTTGTGGATGCCGAAGTGGGCGCTGAAATCGAGCCTGCCGCGCGAGAACTTCCGGGGCGTGATCGCGCGGGTGCGGAAACCGCTGCAGACCATCGAGCGCCTGTCCAAGCCCCGGCTCAGCTTCATGTCCAGCGAGATCGCAGAGGTGCTGATCGGCGCGACTTCCTGTCTGCTTACGATCATCGTCATGCTGCCGATCTTCGGAGGCAATCTGTTCCCGTCACTGTTCGTGGCCCTGTTCGGGTTCGGGCTGATGCAGAAGGACGGCGTGGCCATCGCCGTGGCCTGGATCGGGGTCGCGGGGTTCTGCGTCTTCGTCTGGCTGGCGTGGGAGGTGATCTCCCGGCTGTTCCTCGCCACCGCAGGCTACTGGCAGTCGGCCTGGCAGTGGGTCACCGGCCTGTTCGGCGGCTGACCGCGCGCCAAACCCGGGCTCAAGCAGCGAGACGCCGCGCGTCGAGCGGTAGCCCCCAACAACAAAGGGCCGCCGGGTTGCCCCGACGGCCCTCATTGTCTGACCACGAGACGGTCGACCTTAGCCTTGTCTGAAAGGATCAGACCCGGACCTCGCCAGAGGACCAGCAACCGGTCACCGCACGGGTATGGGACAATGAGATCACTGGATCACCTCCTTTCGACTGTTGAACAGGGATGATGAAGGTAGGGGTGGTTCGGCTGCCGCGCAAAGCCCCGATGCCGACTTCGTGATCGCAGTCGGTCGGCCCAAACAGAAACGCCGGAGGCGAGCCCCCGGCGTCCCTTACGCTCACTAGTTCCTGAACAGCGACAGAAGGATCTGCGGCGACTGGTTGGCGATGCCTAGCGCCTGGACCCCGAGCTGCTGCTTGGTCTGCAGCGACTGGAGCTTGGCGCTTTCCTTCGCCAGATCGGCGTCCACCAGATTGCCCACCCCGGCTTCCAGCGCGTCCGTCAGTTTCCCGACGAAGGTGCGATGGGTCTCCAGGGCCTTCGCCTTGGTGCCCAGACGCGCGAGCGCACCGGACACATTGTCGATCGAGGCGTTCACCAGACCCAGCGCCGTGGTGGCCAGGGTCGCAGTGCCGATGGTCGTGGTGGCCGCAACGGTGACGTTGGTCGATCCCAGAGCCAGGACCTCGGCCTGGACCGTCAGGGTCGCGGTGCCGGCCGCATTGGCCAGGGCCGCGAAACCCGTCGCGCCGGTCTTCAGAAGGTTGATCCCGTTGAAGTCGGCGTTGTTGGTCACGGTCGTGATCTGGTCGCGGATCGCCTTGAAGTCCTCGTTCAGGGCCGCCCTCGATGCCGTAGACAGCGACCGATCCGTGGCCGCCAGCGCCTTCTCCTTCAGTTGCAGCAAGAGGTCAGAGACGCTCTCGCCGGCCGCCAAGCTGACGTCGACCGCCGATATGCCGCGGTCGAGCGACGATTTGACCGCCCCCAGGGCGCCGATATCGGCCCGTTGACCCTGGGCGATCGCCCAGATGGCCCCGTTGTCCTTGGCGTTGGAGACCTTTTTGCCGGTGTTGATCCGGGTCTGGGTCATCGCCAGTTCGGCGTTGGTGGCGTTCAGGTTCTGCAGCGCGATCATCGCGCCGTAGTTGGTGTTGACCGAGTTGGCCATGAAACAATCCTTCCATTCTGGTCGGGGTGACGGCCTTCTGGCCGTTGAACCGGTTCTGGTCCTGCGCGCGCACACGCAAGCAGCGGGCCGGAAGCAGCCGATTGAAAGGATTGGGAAAGTTTTGAGGGGCGTAGACAGCCCGGCAATTTATCACCGGTTACGGCCCGAACTTTCCTACCCGCCCCAATCCCTCTCCCGAGCAAAGAGGGGTTGGGGCTCGGAGAGCGCGCCGCGATCCGTCAGCCGAAAGGGTGAGGGCGCAAGGCGCAAACCGGTAAGGGCGGAACCCTTCTCCCTTGCGCGCAAGTCCGATCGCCGGACGGCTTTCGGGCGCTCAAGCCCTCTCGCTCTGGGAGAGGGAGCCCTACGCCGCCTGCTGGCCGCCCTGAGGCGCCAGTCCCTGCATGATCGCGCGGTTGATGTCGATCAAGGGTTCGAAGTCTTCCTCGCCCCGCATAACGGCGGAGGAATGACGGGCGACGAACAGGCTGAGCGAGATGATCTGTGCCCGCATCGGACTGTTCAACTGATTGGACGGATCGGCGCAATCAGTGGCCAAGACCGACCAGAGACGGCGGTTCCAATCGAGCGCGTCGATGCGGGTCTTGATGTCGGTCTTGTCCACAGTGGAGGCGTGGATCAGGGCCCGCGTCACCTGGCCAAAAAGGCGGTATTCCATCTCGCGCGGGGTCTCGGTGCGCGTCGATGCCTGGGAATAGGCTGACAGCATCAGGTCAGGCTTTCCTCATAGTCCACGATCTTCCGGGCGCTCATGAGCGCCTTGTAGTACTCGCGCGCCATCACGTGCTTCGAGCACGCCACGCACTCGGCCATGATCGCCGGATTGCGGGTGGCGTTCATGAACTCCGACAGACGGGTGACGAACTCGTCGTAGACCTTGGGCACGGCCGCCTCGTCCAGGTACATCATCATGACCGGGAAATAGATGCGCTTGGCCGGAGTGGTGACCTCCTCGACCTGCATGATGTCCTTTTCGCGCAGCACCGAGGCCTTGTTCTGGAGGATCAGCACGCCGCGCCGGTCGCCGTTCTGAACGACCGCGCCGTTCAGGACGAACTTCTCGCCGGGTTTCAAAGACAGCTTAAGCGGCATCGGCCGGGCCTCCCTCTCCCGTCGTGGCCTCCTGAGTAGCCGGACGGTGACTGAAGGACGTTAAACGGCCGTGGTTAACCATGTGCTATGACACCGAAAGCCAAGCTGGGTGCAGGCTTCGCCCCACCGCTTTCGAGTCCCTTCATGCCCCTCGCCTTCCCTGCCGACGCCCAAACCGCCGAGCCGGCGCTTGGCCATATGCCCCTGGTTCAAGATGCGACCGGCGACGCGGCCTCCCCTGCCGCGATCCGGCGGCTTTCGCATGCGCTGGCCGACACGCGGGGGCCGAACGCCAAGGCGCAGAAGAAGACGGTCGAACAGCTAAAGGCGGCCGTCGCCTCGATCCGCATGGGCGACTATCAAGCGGCGGCGAAGCGGGCGCTGGCGCTTCTGCAGACGGATGAGCGCAATGGCGTCGCCTGGCATGTCCTGGCCATCGCCCAGGAAAAGAGCGGGCGGCTGTCCGAAGCGCTGGACGCCTATGACGCGGCGCTGCGCATCCTGCCGGAAGACGCCAACATCGCCCATGATCTGGCGCGGCTGGCGCAACGGCTGGGACACCTGGATATCGCCGAGAAGCTGCTGCTGAAGTTTCTGTCGATGGAACCCGGACACGTCGAGGGCACCAACAACCTGGCCTGCGTCCTACGCGACCAGAAGCGGTACGACGAAGCCATCGACCGGCTGCGTGACCTGATCGCCATCGAGCCGGAGAGCCCGACGCTATGGAACACCATCGGCACGGTTCTGTCGGATCAGGGCCGGATGGGGGAGAGCCTGCCCTTCTTCGACGAGGCGCTGAGGCTGGACGAAGGTTTTGCCAAGGCCCGCTACAATCGCGCGAATGCGCTCCAGCCGCTGGGCGAGCCCGAGCGTGCGCTGGCTGATCTGGATCAGGCGCTTCCCGGGGCCGAGAGCCCCTATGAGAATGCCATGATGCGGATGGCGCGGGCCATGCTGCTGATGGGCATGGGGCGACTGAAGGAAGGCTTCGACGAATACGAGGTGCGCCTCGACCCCGAGATGCCCGAAGCCATGCGGGTCGTGGTCGATGCGCCCCGCTGGGACCCGGCGACGACCGACATCCGCGGCAAGCGCCTGCTCGTCGTCGGCGAACAGGGCATCGCCGACGAAATGGTGTTCGGAACCTGCCTGCCCGACGTGATCGAGGCCGTGGGGCCGGAGGGCAAGGTCTTCATCGCGGTCGAGCCGCGCCTCGTCGATCTCTATCAGCGCAGCTTTCCGACAGCGGTCGTCGGCGGACACCGGGCGGTGCGGATCGAGGGTCGGCTGCACCGCTACTGCCCCTTCATGGAGGAGGTCGCCGAGCGCGAAGGCAAGGCCGACGCCTGGACACCGATGGCGGCCCTGCTGGCGCAGTATCGCACCGAGCTGTCTGCCTTCCCCGACCGGGACGGCTACCTGACGCCCGATCCCGCCAAGCTCGCGCGTTGGAAAATTGAGCTGGAGGCCCTAGGCCCAGGCTTCAAGGTCGGGCTGCACTGGAAGAGCCTGGTTCTGACCGGGGTGCGGGCGCGCTACTTCTCCAGCTTCGAGCGGTGGAAGCCGGTGCTGACAGCGCCGGGTTGCGTCATGGTCAATCTGCAGTGCGGGGATGTGTCCGACGATCTGGCCGCGGCGGAGGCGGCCGGTGTGCGCATCTGGACACCGCCGATGAACCTGAAGGACGATCTCGACGATCTGGCAGCCATTTCGTGCGCGCTCGATCTGGTCATCGGACCGGGCATCGCGGGGACCAACCTGGCCGCCGCATCCGGGGCCCGCACCTGGCTGATTCATGCCCCGGACGATTGGCACCTGCTGGGGACAGACCGCTATCCCTTCTATCCGCGGGTGCGCACCTTCGCGACCGGCGGCTTCGACGGCTGGCCGCGAGCGATCGGCGAAATCCGTGCCGCGCTGGAGGCCGAGGTCGCCTGAGGGAACGCCGCCCTGCCCGGCCGCGTTGACCTTCCACACAGGGAGGCGACCATGCCTGACACCGACACCGGCCTCGACGAACAGGACCAGTCCGAGGTCTTCGACGAGGACAACTTCGACCCCGCTGACGCCGGCGCGCCGACGAATGAGTTCCGGACGTTCGAGGACCTACCGGAGGTGCTGGATGTCACCTCAGCCGACGGCGACGCCGACGCGGAGGAGTTCGACGAGGACGACCTCGACCTCGACGACAAGTTGAGCGCTGAAGGCGTGGAGCCTGACGCCGATCCGCTGTTCGGAGCGGATTCGGCGCGGGTCAGCGACCAGGAGCTGGGTGCCGACGAGCCCGGCGAGGATGAGGTCGACCTCGTCTACGCCGGGCTGATGGAAGACGTGAAGGGTGCCCAGGCCAGCGCGGCCCACTGGGAATCCAAGCGTCTGTCGGACGACGACATCGAGGACCTGGGCTACGCCGACAATGGAGACGACCAATGACCCACATCGACGCCTTGAACGCCGTTGCAGGCGGTTCTGCGAAAGACGACCACGATGCGGACGTCGCGCCCGTTCGCCCCGTCGCCCCGCTGGGCGAGAACAAGCACGACCACCTGGCCGAACACGAGGCCGAGGCGGAGAACCGCCAGGAAGCCTTGGTCGATGAAGGCATCGAGGAAACCTTCCCGGCAAGCGACCCGGCAACGCCCAAGCGGATCACCTGAATGCAAGGCCCTGGAGCAAACTGATCGTTGTTAACCGGCCGCGTCATCGGCTAGGGCTGGCTCGAGCAACCGGAGCCATCCATGACGCGGCCGACCGACCGGTTCGAGGGCACCTCGGACTATATCGCCACCCAGGACCTGAAGATTGCGGTCAACGCCGCCGTGGCGCTGGAGCGGCCGCTGCTGATCAAGGGCGAACCGGGCACCGGCAAGACGGTGCTGGCCTATGAGCTGGCCAAGGCGCTAAACGCACCGCTCATCACCTGGCACATCAAGTCGACGACGAAGGCCCACAACGGCCTGTACGAATACGACGCCGTCAGCCGCCTGCGCGACAGCCAGCTGGGCGACGAGCGGGTTCATGACGTCCGCAACTATCTGAAGCCCGGCAAGCTGTGGGAGGCCTTTACCAGCCTGGTCCGCCCCGTGCTGCTGATCGACGAGATCGACAAGGCCGATATCGAGTTTCCCAACGACCTGCTGCAGGAACTTGATCGCATGGAGTTCTTCGTCCAGGAGACCGGCGAGACCATCAAGGCGGCGGTGCGTCCCGTGGTCGTCATCACCTCGAACAATGAGAAGGAACTGCCCGACGCCTTCCTGCGCCGGTGCTTCTTCCACTACATCCGCTTCCCCGACGACGAGACGATGAAGGCCATCGTCGGGGTGCACTTCCCCGGGATCAAGCCGCGCCTGGTCTCGGAGGCGCTGAAGACCTTCTACGAGATCCGCGACACGCCGGGCCTGAAGAAGAAGCCGTCGACATCGGAGCTTCTTGACTGGTTGAAGCTGCTCATGGTGGACGATGTCCAGCCCGAGACGCTGCGCGAGACCCACCCGCACAAGTTGATCCCGCCCCTGCATGGTGCCCTGCTCAAGAACGAGCAGGACGTGCATCTGTTCGAGCGGCTAGCGTTCCTCAATCGACGGGAAGGCGCGCGTCCCGGCGGCTAGAAAAACGACGCATTCTGCACATGCGACGAACAGATATCGTCAGACGCCTTACCGCGATTTCACTGGAACAGCGGCTGTTTTTGTTCGAAGGGAAGGCTGAAAGGACCGCCTGAATGCGTCTGCCCGCGCTCGCACCGATCTGCCTCGCCGCCCTGCTGCCAGGGCTGGTTCTTGGCGCCTGCGACGGCGACAACTCCGTGCGCATCTCGGCGACCGAGACCCAGACCGACGGCAAGGGCGTGCTGAAGGTCATCGACACCCTGCAGTGCCCCGAGACGATCGGCGTTCTGACCCGCAAGGGCTCGGCCCACGACGGCGGCGAACACTGCGTCTACACCGGCCCGCGCGGCGCAGAGGTGTCGCTGAAGCTGGTGCGGCTGGACGACCAGCCCATCGAGACCATCCTGGACCGGTTCGAGCAGGATCTGATGGCCTCCATGCCGCACACGGCGGCGTCCCTGGCCGCGTCGCGCGAGGCGTCCGAGGCGCGAGCGGAAGCCGACGCGGCGCGCGTGGAAGCCGGCGCCGCGAGGGCCGAGGCTCGAGCGGCGGCCGATGCGTCCGCCGACGCCTCCGCGGAGAGCGCGCGGGTGCGCATGCCGGGCGTCGCCGTCGACGCCGAAGGCGACCGCGCCAACGTCCGCCTGCCGGGGCTGACGGTCGATGCGGAAGGGGACAAGGCCAGCGTCCGGATCGGCGGCTTCTCCATCGAGGCCGATGACGCCTCGGGCAGCGTCGACGTGTCGTCCGAGGACGAGACCGTCAGCGTCCAGGCCCGGGACGATGCGGCCGAGATCCGCACCCGCATTCCCGGCGAGGCGATCCGCACCACCTACATCCTGACCGACGACCGTCCGGCCGACGAAGGCTGGCGGCTGGTCGGCTTCGAGGCGCGCGGTCCGAGCGGCGGCCCTGTCGTCATCGCCATCGTCAAGGCCAAGGATCGCAACAGTGACGGGGTGCTGGACTCGGCGCGCGATCTGGTGACGCTGAACGTCGGCGAGTGATCGGCGGCGCTTGATCCTGAGCGCGGGATGGGTCACCTGACCCGCCGACCGACAGGAAGCCGCCTTGGACGCCTCGACCGCCCGCAAGCCCGCCCGCCGCACCGCCCCCAAGCCCGCGCCGCGCGCCTGGCAACGGATGCTGTCCGGCCGCCGGCTGGACCTGCTCGATCCCTCGCCCTTCGACATCGAGATCGAGGACATCGCCCACGGCCTGGCCCGCGTCGCCCGCTGGAACGGCCAGACCATCGGCGAGCACGCCTTCTCGGTCGCCCAGCATTCCTGCGTCGTCGAGGAGATCGCCGCCCACATCCGGCCGGGGCTGGAGCCGAAATGGCGACTGGCGGCCCTGCTGCACGACGCGTCGGAATACGTGATCGGCGACATGATCTCGCCGTTCAAGGCGGCGCTGGGCGTCAGCTACAAGGCCTTCGAGGCGCGGCTGGAGGACGCGATCCATGTCCGCTTCGGCCTGCCCGCCAAGACGCCGCTCGAGATCAAGAAGCTGATCAAGTCAGCAGACAAGGCCTGCGCTTTCTTCGAGGCGACGCAGTTGGCGGGGTTTACGGAGACTGAGGCCCTGGGCTTCTTCGGCGCGCCGCCCGCCGGATACGACCTGGCCATCGACCCCCTGCCGCCAGCCCAGGCGCAGGCGCGATACGTCGAACGCTACCGCATCCTGTCCGAGGCCATGGGCGTGCTGACCGGGCCCGACGCCTGGCACACGGAATAGGGCATGAGCTGGGGCGGGGAACATGGAGTGCGGATCAGCCTGTCGGCTGTGGTCATGGCCCTGCATTCCGGCCGTCTCTGCGTCCTGACCACCGAGACTGCGGAGGGTGAACTAGCCCTGCCCTCCGGTCCCTTCGACCCCGCCCACGACCGGACGTTCGAGCTCGCGTTGCGGGCTTTCGTGACGGCCCAGACCGGTTTCAAGCTGGGTTTTGTCGAGCAGCTCTACACCTTCGGTGACGCAGGCCGGAACGCCCCGCGCGCCACACCCGGACCAGATCAGCGGCGCGAGATTTCGGTCGGCTACCTGGCCCTGACCTCGGACGCCGTCGACATGACCCCGCCAGGTGCCCGCTGGACGGCTGTGCTGGACTTGTTTCCGTGGGAAGACGGCCGCGGGGGCGGTCGGGTGGCACTGGCCGCGATTATGCGCAGTCTGTCGGAATGGGCTGCACGGGATCCCCGCCGCAAAGCCAGGATCGACGCCCTGTTTCCGAGCGAGGCGTCCCAACGCTGGGACGAGGCGCGGGTGCTGGAGCGTTTTGAGCTTCTGTATGAGGCCGGGCTGGTCGCCGAGGCGGGCCGCGACCGCGACGATGCGCGACCCCCGATCCTGGAGGATCGGGCGATGGCGTCCGATCACCGGCGTATCCTGGCTACCGGCTTAGGCCGTCTGAGAAGCAAGCTGCGATATCGCCCCGTGCTGTTCGAGCTCACGCCTGGCACCTTCACCCTGTCTGAACTGCAAGCTGCAGCCGAGGCCGTGGTGGCGCTGAACCTGCACAAGCAAAACTTCCGCCGCGGTGTGGAACGCACGGGCCTCGTCGCACCAACCGGGCGTGTGTCGACGGGAACAGGGGGACGCCCTGCCGAGCTATTCCGCTACACCGGGGCCTCCAGCTCCGACGGGCATGCGCCGGGTCTGGCCCTGCCCGCACTCCGCTAAGCCTGCCGGCTGATTGACGAACTTCCGGCTTGCGGCACCCGCCCGGCCCGATTAGAGAAGCGCCTCGCTTTCAACCGAGCGCTTGGTCCCCGCGGAGAGGTGGCAGAGTGGTTGAATGTACCGCACTCGAAATGCGGCGTGCCTTTACGGGTACCGGGGGTTCGAATCCCCCCCTCTCCGCCACCGGCTGCTCGTTGAGACCCGGTACGACATTCACTGCGCTTAGTGGACAACATTAGGCCCCCAGCCCGAACCGCAGCCTGCGACGGCCGGACCGATCGCCAGAGCGGTGTGTGGGGTCGACGGCCGATCGACCCCACGGTTCGTCATCCCACTCTAGCGGCAATGCCGTTGAGCGTGTCCGCCAGACCTGCTCGCCGCCGGGACGCCAGATCCGCGCCAGAGGCACCGACCTGAGCAGCCAGAGCGCGCAGTCGTTGCGCCACAGCAGGATCGGACCCCTCCGATTCCATTAGCGCGGCGGCTGTGTCGATGGCCTGCGTTACCGAGGCGATCTGATCGGCGGGAAGGCCGCCGTCGCGGGTCAGCTGGTCCAGGTAGGCCCGGGCCACGACCGGATGCGCCGGCCAGGTCACCCGGAACTGCTGCTGCGGGTTCACGGTCTCGCCTTGCTGAGCCATGCGGGCCGCCGCGATCTCGTTCTCGGTCAGGTGCTCGCTGGGCGTCAGCTCCAGCACGTCCAGACCGCGCGCGATTTCGGTGCCATAGATGCGGCCGTCGTACCAGTAGACCGACCAGAAGCCGCCCAGGATGTCGTGCTGCTCGCTGAGCGGGCCGCGGTCGAAATAGGCGATCTCGCGCGGATTGGCCGAGTCGGTGAAGTCGCTGATCGACAGGCCGCCCTGGTACCAGGCCTGAACAAACAGGTCGCGCCCCGGCACCGGGATCAGCGAGCCGTTGTGGGCCACGCAGTTCTCGCGCGCCGTCTGGGCGCCCGGCAGCTTGTAGTAGCTGCGGAACACCAGCTGGTTGTCGACGATGTCGTAGATGGCGTTGGCGCCCCAGGTCTGGGGATCCTGGACACGGCAGCGCGGACGCCCGCCCCCGCCCCACTCGTCGGTGAACACAACCTTGGTGCCGTCGTTGTTGAACGTGGCCGAGTGCCAGTAAGCGAAGCCCGGATCGTTCACCGCCGCGATCCGGCGCGGAGCGGCCGGATTGGAGATGTCCATCAGGATGCCGTTGCCCGAGCAGGCCCCCCCCGCGAGGTTGCCGTCCGGGAACAGGGTGATGTCGTGGCACTGGTTGGTGACACTGGTGGTCTGGGTGCCCTCGCCGTGGTCACCGCCGCGCCACAGGCCGGCGACAGCGCCGGTCACATCGTCGGCGAAGACACGCGGACTGTCGATGATGCGGGAGCGCGACGGATCGGCCAGCGGGATCTCGATCACGTCGATGCTGAACAGGGCGGTGTCCTGGTCACCCGGCAGACCAACGACGCATCCGGCCAGTTCCTCGTCGTCACGCACGCCAGCAGTGCCGGAGTTGTAGACAATCAGGCGACGGTCATCCGCCGAAACGACCGAGTGGGTGTGCGAGCCACGGCAGGTCTGCACCTGTCCGACCTGCACCGGATTGGTGCGGTCCGAGATGTCGAAGATGCGCACGCCCCGGAAGCGATCCGGCTGCGGCCCGTCGCCCACGCCCTGGCGACCGCAGTCGACGCGGCCGTTGTTGGATTCCACCGACATCAGCAGCAGGTCGCCGTGGATGGAGACGTCGCCCTGGCCGCCGGGGCAGACCACCGAGGAGATCAGTTGCGGCTCTGGCGAGGCGTCGCTGAGACGATACAGGTTGAAGCCATGATAGTTGCCGACCGCCAGCAGATCGCCCGAGAAAGCCATGTCTGTGTTGGCGAAGCTGAGGAAGGGCCCGCGGCTGCCGAACTGGCCCGACGGCGACGCCGGGGTCTCGTCGGTGTCGTTGCGTGCAGGGATCGGCGGCGGCAGACCCTCGGGGTTCGCCGGGTCGAAGAAGCCCGTCGGCTTGGGCAGGCTGGCCACCAGCGTCAGGTTGGACGCGGCCTGACCGGCGTCACGGAAGCCGGCCGCGAGCGTGCTGCGCGGATCGCCGACCTGCTCGCGCAGGAGGAGCGACATGCGATTGATCTCCGCCGTCTGCTCGCTGGTGATGTCGTTGACGAAGCGGAACAGCACCGGGTCATAGGCCGAACCCGAACGACCCAGCAGGTCCGACACCATGGTCACGGCGCCCTCGTGGTGGGCGATCATCAGGTTCAGGAACTGCCGGTCGAACTCGGCGCCCGACGCCGCCCGGAGCGCCGCCAGTTGTTCGGCCGTGGCCATGCCCTTCATGCCAGCGTGCCCGGCGCCGTGCGCCGAGTGATCCATTCCCGCGTGGTCCATGCCCGCCATCGCATGGCCGGCGGCCGGGTTGGGGGCGGCTTCGCCGCGCTCGGTCAGCCAGCCGCGCATGAACTCGATCTCGTCGGCCTGGGAGGCGTTGATGCGCCCGGCGATGTCGCGGATGGCTTGGGTGTTGGTGCGCTCCTGAACCAGGTTCGCCATTTCCACGGCCTGGCTGTGATGCAGGATCATGTCCTGCATGAACTGCACGTCGTCGTCGGAATAGCGGTTATCGGCGATGCGCGACGCTTCGGCGCCTTGCAGGGTGCGGCTTGCCTGACCGGGCGCGCCGGGCTGGACGATAGGCGCCTGCTGCGCCAGCGCCCCCGAGGCGAACAGCAGGACGGCGGCGGCGGCCGAGGCCCCCAGACGATGACGGACGGACGGCGCGAACTTCTGCAACAACAACTCTCCCGGTCGGTGGGTCGACGACCCCTCGCCGTCTTTTGACCACGGCCGGCGCGCGGGGCCAAGCCGCCTTTCGTCGTCGAACCGTCGCGCGTTCGCCCCAGCCGTTAACGCGACATCCACGGGGGCTGTGCATGCTGGGGGCATGACCACGGCCTTCGACCTGACGCGCGGCGCGGACGCCCGGCTGGACGCCTCCGCCCTCCAGGCCCTGGCGGCGCGAACCCTAACGCCCCAGGGCGACGGCAAGGCGCGGCGAGGCCCCTTCCGGCCCGAGGTCTGGCTGAATGCCCGTCAGAGGCACGCTTCGCGGCTGGCGGTTCACTGGTTCCGGACGATCGATGTGGCGATCGTCGGTGCGATCACGACGGCGGCGCTGATTCTGTCGTCGCCCGGCGGGCTGATGGCCTCGCCGCTGGCCGACCTGCTTCCCTTGGCCATCGGTGCCCTGTTCGTGCTCGGCAGCTTGCGCTCGCTGAGCCTTTATCGGTTTGAACGCGGCCAAGGGCTGCCGCTCCATCTCGCGACGGTCACGGGCTTGGCGGTCACGGGTGGCCTGACGGCCACACTTCTCGAGGCGATGCTCTCGTCTGGGCGACCGGATTTCTCGACGACGATCCTCTGGACAGCCTTTGTCGCCGTCGCGCTTTACGGCTCGCACCTGGCCTGGAGCCTCATGGTCGCGGACTGGCGCGCGAGGGGGGCGCTTACCCCCAACATCGTGCTGGTCGGAGCGACCCGCCACGCCGAACGCCTGATCCGCGACGCCCTTCAGCGCCGCGACATCAATGTTCTGGGCGTCTTCGACGACCGCCTGGCCCGCTCGCCTGAGACCGTGGCGGGCGTTCCCGTGCTCGGCGACGCCGAAGCGCTGATGACGCATCGCATGACCCCCTATGTCGACAAGATCGTGCTGGCGCTCGACCCCAAGGCCGAGGCGCGGGTGCGCGAGCTGACCGCGCGGCTGTCGACCCTGCCCAACGAGGTCACCCTGCTGGTCGATCCAGTCGACGCGTCGGAGCGCGGCGCGGCATTGGACCGGCTGGCCCGCGCGCCGCTGGCCTCGCTGGACGGCCCCATCGACGATGATCGGCGCGCCTTCAACAAGCGCATCCAGGACCTGGTGATCGGTGCCTTCGCCCTGGTCATGCTGTCGCCGATGATCGCGCTCACGGCGCTCGCCATCCGCCTCGACAGCCCCGGCCCCATCTTCTTCCGCCAACGGCGGCACGGCTTCAATCACGAGGAGATCGTGGTCTGGAAGTTCCGCTCCATGCGCCACGAGGCCGCCGACGCCACCGCCAGCCGCCAGGTCACCGCCGACGACGACCGGGTGACCCGCGTCGGCCGGTTCATCAGGAAAACCAGCCTCGACGAACTGCCCCAGCTGTTCAACGTGCTGCGGGGCGAGATGTCGCTGGTCGGCCCCCGCCCCCACGCCATCGGCATGAAGACCGGCCAGGTCGAGAGCGCGCGCCTGGTCGCCGAATACGCCCACCGCCACCGCATGAAGCCTGGCATGACCGGCTGGGCCGCCATCAAGGGCTCGCGGGGGCCGCTGCACACCGCCGCCGAGGTCCGCACCCGCGTGCGGTTGGACATTGAATACATCGAGCGCCAGTCGCTGTGGCTCGACCTCTGGATCATGCTGGTCACCGTGCCCGTGCTGCTCGGCGACCGGGCGGCCCAGCGGTGACGGGAGCGCCCTGATGTTCTGGCGAGGTGTCTGGGGCTATCTGCCCGCCAACATCGTCCAGGGGCTGGTGGGCTTCGGCTCCATCGTCGTCTTCACGCGACTGCTGAGCCCCGAGGACTTCGGCCGCTACGCCATCGCCTTTTCGGTGATGACCCTGTTTCACGTCGCCACCTTCAGCTGGCTGGAGGCGGCGATGGCGCGTTTCTGGGCCGCCGAGAAGGGCCAGTCGCTGGCCGACCACTTCCTGACGCTCTATCGCACGGCCGCCGTCGTCACCGCCGCTGTCCTACCGCTGATGGCGCTGCTGCTTTGGCTGGCCCCGATCGGCCCCGACATGAAGCTGACCATCGGCATTGCGCTCGCCGGCATTCCGATCCGCTGCCTATCCAAGCTGGCGCAGGAGCGGTTCCGGGCCGCCGGAGAGGTGAGGACGTCCGCAACCATGGACATCTTCGTCAGCCTGGGCGGCTTCGGCTTCGGCGTGGCGGCGGCCTTCGCGGGACTGGGTTCGGCGTCGCCCTTCATCGGCCTTCTGCTCGCGCCGCTCCTCACCCTGCCCTTCGTGCTGCCGGGCGAGCTCCGGCGAGCGAAGGGCGGCATCCTGTATCGTGACCGCCTGTGGTCCTACGCTCGCTACGGCTATCCCATTGCGGCGGGACTGAGCCTGACGCTGGTCATGGCCTCGACCGACCGTTTCCTGCTGGAGGTGTTCCAGGGGCCCGCCGCCGTCGGCGCCTATCACGCGGGTTACAGCCTCGCGAGCCGGACGCTCGACGTGCTGTTCATCTGGCTTGGCGCGGCAGGCACCCCTGCCCTCATCATGGCGTGGGAGCGATCCAGTCGCGAAGGCTTCATGGCCGCCGCCCGCGAACAGGCTTCGACCTTCATCCTGATCGGCTTGCCCGCCGCCGTGGGCCTGGCGCTGGTCGCCCGGCCACTGGCGGACGTCATGATCGGCGAAGACCTGCGGACTGTAGCGGCGTCGGTCACACCGCTGATCGCGGCTTCGGCGCTGCTGTCGGGCATCACGTCCTATTACCTCAGCCAGAGCTTCGTTCTGGGCCGACGAACCGATCGCCTGCTGCTGACGCTATGTATCCCGGCGGGGTCGAACGTCCTGCTCAACCTCGCTCTGGCGCCGACCATGGGCGTCATGGGCGCGGCGATCGCCACGACTATGAGTTTCGGCATCGGCGTTCTGGCCTCCATCGCTATGGGCCGTCGGATCGGAGTGGCCATGCCCATCCCGTGGGAGACACTGGGTCGCTGCGCCCTAGCTTCCCTCGCCATGACCGGAGCCGTGCTGCTCGTGCCTGCGTGGGGTGGGGTGGCCGAACTGTTCTCCAAGGCGGCGGTGGGCGCTGTCGTCTATGGCGTCCTGGCTCTGGGTCTCAACGTAGCTGGGGTGCGCGATCTGGCCGGGCGCCTGATCGGGGCGCGGCTGAACCGGAGGGCGACGGCATGAGCGGTTCGCCCACGATCCAGAACGGCCGCTGGGCCAAGGCGGGGCCTGCCCTGTCGGTGCTGATTCCCTTCCTGCGGGATGACCCGTCAGAGCTGCTGGCCGTGCTGGATCGCGAGGCGGAGGCCCTGAACGGCGCGGTCGAGGTCGTCGTCATGGACGACGGCACGGGGGACGCTGCCCTGACCGACCGCCTGACGGCGCTGGTCGAGGCGATGGTCCTGCCGGTCCGCCTCATCACCCTGCTGGCCAATGAGGGTCGCTCCAAGGGCCGCAACCGGCTGGCGGGAGCCGCGCGCGGCAGTTCGCTCCTGTTCCTAGACAGCGACATGCGGCCGGACAACCACCGCTTCCTCCAGACCTGGGCCGAACTGGTACGCCAGCAGGCCCCCGCCGTGGCCTTCGGCGGCTTCTCGCTCCTCCAGGCGCCGGACGAGCCGCGCTTCTCGGTGCATCGCGCCATGGCGACAAACGGCGAATGCATCGGCGCCACCGAGCGGGCCAAGGCACCCGAGAAATATGTCTACACCTCCAACCTGCTGGTCCGCCGCGACGTGTTCGAGGCGGAGGCTTTCGACGGCGCCTTCACCGGCTGGGGCTGGGAGGACGTGGAGTGGGCCATGCGGGTGTCGCGCCGTTGGCCGGTTCTGCACATCGACAATCCGGCGACCCACATGGGACTGGATACCGTCGAGCAACTGGCCGGCAAGTACGAGCAGTCCGCCGGGAACTTCGCTCGCGTGGTGGCGCGACATCCAGACATCGTCAGGGCCTATCCCAGCTATCGCGTGGCCAAGGCCCTGAAACGCGTGCCGGCGCTGCGACAGGTGCGACCTCTGATCAAACAGGTGGCGCTCGCTGCCTGGGCGCCGACCCGGGCGCGCGCCTTCTCCCTGCGCCTTTACCGCGCCGCCCTCTATGCGGAGGCGGTGTGATGCAGCCGGTCTGCGTCCTGATCCCGACGATGCGGCGGCCCGAGAGTCTGGGGCGGGCGTTGCGGTCCGTGTTCGCTCAGGAGGGCCTGAACGGGCGACCGGTCAGCGTGGTCGTGGTCGACAACGACCCGGCCGGCACGGCCCGGGCGACCGTGGACGCCGTGCGAGCGGAGTGCCCCTTCGCCCTCGCCTATCGCCACGAACCCCGCCCCGGCGTGGCTACGGCGCGGAACGCGGGTCTTGCCGAGACGGACGCCCCCCTGATCGCCTTCCTCGACGACGACGAAGCCGCCTCGCGCGGCTGGCTTGCCGCGCTGCTGAGAGCCCGGGAGGCCACGGGCGCCGACGCTGTCTTCGGCCCCATCGTCGGACGCATCCCGGACGAGACCGGCTGGGCGGCGGCCTATCTGCAGCACTTTTTCGGACGCGAGGGCCCGGTGTCCACACAGCTGATCGATGATGGATACGGCTGTGGAAACTCCCTGATGGTGCGCGCGACGGCCCTGCCCGGCTCCGCGCCTTTCGACACCTCGGCGGACCAGACCGGGGGCGAAGACGACGCCTTGTTCGCGGCGCTTGAGGCGCGGGGCGGCCGGTTCGGCTGGGCGCACGACGCCTGGGTGGAGGAGTTCGCGCCACCGCATCGGGCGACGATGGGCTACGCCCTGGCGCGCGCCTTCGCCTACGGCCAGGGACCGAGCCAGACCGCCGCCAAGGCGCGGGACTGGCCGAGCGTGATGCGCTGGATGCTGATAGGCGCGGCTCAGACGGTCGTGTGGGGCGCGGCCTCCCTAGGCCTGACACTCGTCGCACACCCCCGCCGAGCGGACATGATGGACCGCACAGCGCGCGGATTAGGAAAAGTCTTCTGGATGAGAGGCTTCGAGCCGCAGCTCTATGGTGCCCGTGAACTGCGCCGCCTGGACGCCGTCAGCCCGTCAGCCGCCTGAGGAACGGCGGCGGGGCGTAGGTCGAGCGGTTCACGACCACACCCGCGATTCGGCCGCCCACGGCCTCGATCTCGTCCCTCAGAATCACCGGCTCGACCGCCGAGGTCGCCTCGGTCGCCACCACCAGCACCGTCGCATCGACGAACGGGGCGAGCGTGATCGCGGTGTCCGACCGATCGGCGGCAGGCGCATCGATGACCACCGTGTCGGCGAACTTCCTCATCGCGTCCCAGTAACGGGGATCGGCCAGTGGCTCAGCTCGCTGACCGGAGCGCAGGAGCTCAGCGCGAAAGCGGGTGATCCACAGACGGCCGCCCAGGCACGGCCGCGCGGTCATCAGCCGGGCGTGGGCCACCGGCTTGCGGTCACGACCGATCACCGGCGGGCTGACGGCGAAGAAGCTCGATCCGTTCGGAGAGGACGCGGCGGGCGCTCCCAGGCGGCCGAAACGGTCGAAGTCCGCAGCGACGGCCTCCTGCTGGCCGGGCTGGGCCAGGTCGGCGTCGATCAGCCAGACGGGCTTTCTGGCCCGCACAGCCGCCAGCCGGGCGAACTCGCGCGCGACGGTGGAGGCTCCCTCCCCCGTCGTGGCGCAGGCGATCTGGACGACCCGTCCGCGATGGGCGGGGGCCGGTCCCAGAGCCGCCCAGAGGCCGGCCATTTCGCTCGTGAGGTCGACCATCGAATCGGTTACGCGCTGACTGAACCGGCCAAGGCTAGCATGTCATCCGGCCTTGACCGGCGCGACGGCGAGCACCGGCATCTCCAGCGTCCGTCCGACCATCCCCGGCGTCGACAGCCCCCGCCGCGTGAACACCCGCAACAGGCCGACGCACAGGGCGGTGAAGCCCGCGAACAGGATCACCAGCGCCAGCAGGGGCGCCTTCAGGCTGGTCCCGCGCGTGGGGGCGGCGGCGCGTTCGATGACCCGCACATTGTCGGCGCCCGCGCGAACCAGGCCGTTGTCGGCGCGGCTTTGGGTCTCGCGCTGCTGGAACTCGCGGATTGAGGCGGTCAGCACGTCGCGGTTGGACGCCAGCGTCGCGTTCTCGGACTCCTGACGCGTCATGCGGGCCTGGCGGTCGAGTATCTCTGCCAGCTGGCGGTTCACCGAAGACAGACGCGCGGTCAGGCTGTCGCGCTCGGCCTGGGTGGTGATGCGGGTGGTCTCCAGCTCAGTCCAGATCGGGTTCGGTCCAAGGCGCACTTCCTTGGCCCCCACGGTGGTGCCCGAGGCGACATATTCCTGAAGCTGGGCGATGCGGGCCTCGATGTCGCGAACCGGCTGGCTGTCGGGCTGATAACGGGCCAGCAGCTGTTCGCGCTCGGTGCGCAGCGTCAGGATCTGGTCCTGGGCGGAGACGTTCAGGTCCTGCTGCAGGGCGATCTCGGCCGGCACGCGGGCCAGCTGCGCCTCGATGGTGACCAGCCGCCGGGCGGCCTGGTTCAACTGGTTCTCGACCGACAGCTTCTCTGTCAGGGTCGATTGGTAGACGGCAGCGAGCGCCGTCTTGGTCGCGGCGAAATCCCCGATCTCGTTGGACGACAGGAAGGTCTCATAGGCCCGGTCCACATCGGCCAGCTCGTCCTCGAAGGCCCGGCGCTGGCTGGCGATGGCGGAGGTGGAGCGGTCCTGGAACACCTCGCGGCGATAGATCAGGTACTGGTCGATGATGGCGTTCAGCACCCGCGCCGACTTCTCGGCGCTGTCGCTCTCAAAGCCCAGACCGATGGTCGAGCCCTGCGGCGTGGTGGAGATCGACAGGCCGTCATTGATGAACTTGATGGCGTCGCCTTCCTGCTTCTCGACCGGATCGGTCGAGACGCGGCCGGGCTTCTGGAAGAAGGGCAGACCGAGCGCGCGCACGGCCCTCAGCTTCACCTCGCGGCTGCCGATGATGTTGGCCTCGGTCTGGGCGACCTCGCCGGGTGCCGGAGGCGTGGACTGGCGGTCTGTCATCCCGCCCACGCGGGGTTGATAGACGTATTCCTGGCCCGCGCCGACGAACAGGCTGGCCCCGGCGGTGTAGGTCTTCTTCAGCGTCAGGACAGCCGCGGCACCGATGGACAGAACAACCAGGAACACCAGCACCATAACCCACAGCTCGCGGAACAGCAGGCCGACGACATCGCCGAACCCGTATCGAGGGCGGGCCGAGACATAGGCTGTGGCCGTGGAACGCATGGGCGGACGGAGTTCCGGGGAATCGTGAACGTCCCCGATCCTTCGCCGGTCGGCGTTAACCACTGATTACCCATGTTCGGCGAGCCTCGCGCTCATGATGGATCGGCGGCGGATTCTGTGGGGTGTTCTGGGCGCGGCCGTCGCGGCCTCGACCAGCGCGTGCGCCTCGGGCCAGAGCCGACCGACCAACCGGGTGCAGCGGGGCGGCTTTTCCGACATCGCCTTCGCCGACTGGACCGACGCCGAGCCGGAGTACGTTCTCTATCCCGGCGACGAGATCGACGTCGCCCTGCCGACGGCGACGGAGCTGAACCGGTCGCTGAGGGTCGGCCCGGATGGCCGCATCGCCCTGCCCCTGATCGGCCAGGCCATGGCGGCGGACCGGACGCTGGCGGAGCTGGAATACACGCTGAGCGAGGCCTACGCCTCGCAGCTGGTGCGGCCGGTGGTGGAGATCACGCTGAAGCAGGCTGGACCGATCCAGGTCTGGGTGGCCGGCGAGGTTCGCACGCCCGGCGTCATCGCCCTGAACGGCGACCTCGACGCATATCAGGCGGTGGTCCAGGCCGGCGATTTCCTGGCCACCGCCAAGCCGCAGGAGGTGGCGCTGATCCGGCGCGGGCCGGGTGGCGTTCGCATGATGCGGGTCGTTGACCTGAGGCCCCGCCGCGGCGAGGTCGTCGCGCTGCGCCGCGGAGACATCCTCTATGTGCCACGCTCGACCCTGGGCGAGTTGGCCAACTTCTTTACCCAGATCCGCAACGCCCTGCCGATCGGGTTCAACTACTCGATCAACGGGCAGTATCAGTCATTTTAATGGGCTACCGCTCGCGACGCGGTCGCTCGGTACTTGAGCCCGGTTTGGAGCGCTAAGCTCGCCTACGGTAGTCTCGCTGCTTGAGCGCGGCTCGCGGCCTGGATTACGCCGCCAGCTTGACCACGCCCGCGTCGATGTAGCGACGCGCGGCGCGCTGGGCCTCGGCGATTTCGTCGCGTTCCATCTCCTCGGACATCTCGCGGCGATAGACCCGGGCTTCGATCGAGCCCTTCATGGCCGCCAGGTTGAAGATCATGTGGGCCGAGACCCGGTCCATCGGGCAGCCGCCCGAGCCCGAGGAATACATCATCCCCAGTCGGAACAGGGCGTCGCCGTCCATGTCGGGCGTGGGCAGAGGCAGCGGCGCGGCCTCGACTTCGTTGATCGCTTCCGGCGCGGTTTCGTGCGCGTTCATCGTCGTATCCTTTGCGATGGCCGACCCTTCTGGTCCGCCTCTCTGACACGCGATCAAATACCGCCGGTTTGAAGTTAAAGTTAACAGCGGTGCGGCCGCCAAACTCTTTTCAGTAAAAGCGAAATGAATACTCCGCAGGAGATTCAGGACTGCGAAATACACTGTAAACGTCTGATTCAGGATTTCCGCGCGCGTTGACCGAACAGGAGCTTCCTCGCCTCCTCCGCCGCCTTGCCGGACGCCGCCAGATTGCTGCGCAGGTCGTCGCCGACCGCCCTGCCTTTCTGCACCGCCGGACGCGCACCAACGCGCTCGACCCAGGCCTTCAGATTGGGGAAGTCCGCCAGTTCCTGCCCCTGGGGCTGTGGCAGGATCCAGGGCCAGGCGGCCATGTCGGCGATGGAGTAGTCGCCGGCCAAGAACTCGCGGTCCGCCAGGCGCCGATCCAGCACGCCGTAGAGGCGGTTGGTCTCGTCGGTGTATCGCCGCACGCCATAGGCGATCTGGCGCTGGTCCTTGATGAGGGCGGGCGCGTACTGGCGGAAGTGGTGCGTCTGGCCTGCCATCGGGCCGAGACCGCCGACCTGCCAGAACAGCCATTGATCCACCTCGGCACGGGCGCGGACATCAGTCGGATAGAAGCGGCCCGACTTGTTCCCGAGATACTGCAGGATCGCCCCGCTCTCGAAGATCGACAGCGGCTGTCCGCCCGGGCCGTCCGAATCGACGATGGCGGGCATGCGGCCGTTGGGGCTGATGGCTTGAAACTCCGGCGTGAACTGCTCGCCCCGGCCGATGTTCACCGGCTTCAGCTCATAGGGCAGGCCCATCTCCTCCAGCGCGATGGAGACCTTCCAGCCGTTGGGCGTCGGCCAGTACCAGAGCTCGATCGGGGCGGTCATGGCGGCGTCTCCTAAAAGCTTGGCTGGTGCTGATCTGGGCGGCGGCGGGGCCGGCCGCAAGGCGTCAGGGGCCGTTCAGACGCCGTTCATGGGGCGAAGCAGACGGTGCCATCGAGCCGCCGGATATCGGCGTGCGGGGACAGACGAGAATGAGATCGATGTTGAAGGCATTCGCCGCCACGGCCGCGCTGGCGCTGGTGGCCGGGCTGCCGACTGTGGCGCTGGCCCAGGACGAGGTGCAGCAAGAGGCACCAGCGCCCAACATGGTCGGCGCCAGCTTCCGGCCGGATGAAACGTCCGCGCCGCCGGTGCAGAACTGGAATGACGGCCCGCGCGTAGAACCGGTTCAGGATCGGGGTGGGCGCGGCGATGGCGGCGGACGCCGGGATCGCGGTGGCGATGGCGACGGCGGCCGCAGGGATCGTGGCGGCGACGGTGAACGCGGCGGCGGCGGGTGGAACCGGGGAGGCGGCGACAACGGTGGCCTGACGCCTCCCGCTCCGCCGCCTCCCGTCATTGAACAACCCGATCAGACGCCCGGTGGCGGCTGGAACCGCGATGGCCGTGGCCGCGATCGGGACGGCGACGGTCCGCGCGATCGCGGCGGACGCCCGGGTCGCGACAGCGGAGGTCAGGACAGCGGCTACGACCGGGACCGCGACGGTGACGGCAATCGCTGGAACCGCGACGGTCAGGACTGGGACCGCGACAGGGACAGGGGCGGCGATCGGGATCGCGACGGACGCGACCGTGATCGTTGGGACAGACATCGCGACCGCAACGGCGGCGGATGGAACGGTGGAAACTGGAACGGCGGCAATGGCGGCTGGGATCGCGACCGGGGCGGACAGTGGGATCGCGACCGCTCGCGGCGGCGCGACTACGACGGCTTCCGCAATCGCTGGAACCAGAACCAGTGGCGGCGCGACTGGAACCGCAACCGAGGCTACGACTGGTGGCGCAATGACCGGGGCTTCCGGGGCTATAACGGCTTCCGCTTCGGCTTCTATTTCGCGCCGGGCCACGGCTATTACTCGGTGCCCCGGAACTATTGGGGTCAGAGGTGGTATCCGGGCGACTACCTGCCGTCGGTCTTCTGGCGGTATCAGCTGAACGACTGGCGGACGTTCGGCCTGGGCTTCCCGCCGCCGGGGACGCAGTGGGTCGCGGTCGACAACCACATCTATCTGATCGACAGCTACGACGGTTACATCATCGAGGTCATCTTCGACGCCTGGCGCTGGTAGCGCCCCGGCGCACCGGGGTCAGCCGCAGTCGACGCTGCGGATGATCCCGGTGGCTTCCTCGAAGCGCACGTTCAGCCGGTCCGGGCGATAGTCGCGCGTCGTCGGGCAGGTGGTGCAGACGATCCGGACATTGGCGTCGGCCGGAAAGGTCACGGCCCCGACATGCGTGCCGACCAGCGACTGGGCGGCCGCGGCGTCGCACCGGCCGGGCCCCGCTGCGGGCGACGTCGGCTCGGGCGTGGCCGCGCACGCGGCGACGGCGCCGACGGCGCCCAGCGTCAGGATCATCCGCATCGCACCTGCTCCACGATCTCGGTCTGGGTGTTGTAGAAGATGTTCAGCCGATAGGCCGAGAAGTCCATCGTCACGGGGCATGTGGTGCAGGTGACGCGGCGGTTCACCACCTCGACCGGCACGGGGATTTCATTGCGGTGCCGGCCGATCAGGTACTGGAAGTCCCGGGCCTTGCAGAGGTCGTCGTCCGCGTCCGGCATCCGGCTGCCGACCGGCTGGTTCTCTTCCGCGCGCTCGACAACAGCGGGCGCGGTCGCCTCGGGCGGGGTGGAGGAGCAGGCGGCGAGGAACAGCGCGGCGATCAGGCCGCTTTTTCCCAGCGCCCCTCGTCCGACTGTTTCCAGAAGGCGAGGTTGGCCCCCTGGTCCTTCAGCGCCTTCCAGCGCGCTCGCGCCGTGGTCAGGGCCGTGTCGTCCCGGCCGTCGAAGATGATGAAGCATCGCTCGAACTCCTCTGTCAGGCTCATGTCTGATCCATCGACGATGAACAGCGCCTGAGAACGGTTCAGGTTCGCGTCGTCCGCCGTCAACAGGATCGGCTGGCGCTCCGCGTGCGGCTCCTCGGCCGAGCCATGGGCCAGGAAGCTGTCCTCGCGCCAGGTCCACAGCCGCTCGTCGATCTCGCGCCGCTGATCGTCATCGGCGACGCGCACGCGCGCGCGCCAGCCGCGCTGAAGCGTCCGGTCAAGCAGTTCGGGCAGCACCTGGTCCAGTGTCGACCGCTCCATGTGATAGAACCAGACCTCGCCGGACGCTTCCGTCATGCGGATCAGCCCTCGTAGGTGTCGGCCACCATTCGATCGAGCAGGCGCACGCCCCAGCCCACCGGACCGTCCGGCACGGTCGGCCGCGTCGATTTGTTGACCCAGGCCGTCGGGGCGATGTCGATGTGCGCCCAGGGCAGGCCATTGACGAACCGCTGCAGGAATAGAGCGGCGGTGATCGAACCGCCGTCGCGCCCGGCCGAGTTCTTCACATCGGCGTTCACGCTGTCCATGATCTTGTCGTACTGGGGCGGCATCGGCATGCGCCAGACGTTCTCGCCGACCTTGGGGCTGGCGGCCAGGATGGCGTTGGCCAGCTCGTCGTCGTTCGAGAAGACGCCCGCGTAATCCAGGCCGAGCGAGATGATCATGGCGCCCGTGAGCGTCGCCAGATCGACCATGAACTTCGGCTTGAAGCGGTCCTGCGTGTACCAGAGGGCGTCGGCCAGAACGAGGCGACCTTCCGCGTCGGTGTTGATGACCTCGACCGTCTGGCCCGACATGGACTTGACGATGTCGCCCGGACGCTGGGCGTTACCGTCGGGCATGTTCTCGACCAGGCCCAGAACGCCGACGGCGTTGACCTTGGCCTTGCGGCCCGCCAGCGCGTGCATCAGGCCGGCGACAGCGGCGGCGCCGCCCATGTCCCAGATCATGTCCTCCATGCCCTGGGCCGGCTTGATCGAGATGCCGCCGGTGTCGAAGCAGACCCCCTTGCCAACGAAGGCGATCGGCTGGTCGCCCGGCTTGCCGCCGTTCCACTGGATGACCGCCAGCTGGCTCTCGCGCACCGAGCCCTGGCCAACGCCCAGCAGGACGTGCATGCCCAGCTTTTCCATTTCCTTTTCGCCAAGGATCTCGACCTTGAGGCCGAGCGGCTCCAGCGCCTTGACGCGGCGGGCGAACTCTTCGGGATAGAGGACGTTGGCGGGCTCGGCGACCAGGTCACGCGAGAAGTAGATGGCGTCGGCGACGGCGTTCAGGGGCTCGAACGCGGCGGCAGCGGCCTTGGCGTCCTTGGTGACGATGTGCACCGCCTTGATCGACGGCACCTTCTCCGGCTTTTCCTTGGTCCGGTACTTGTCGAAGCGATAGGCGGCCAGGCGCACGGCGAAGGCGGCGCGCGCGGCCTGCTCGGCCGACAGGTGCGACAGGTCGATCGTCAGGGCCTCCAGCCCCGACAGCTTGACCGCGTGATAGGCCGCGCCCACCGCCGTCTCGAGCGCCAGGTCGTCGAACTTGGCCGCGTCGCCGGCGCCGCTCAGCACCACCAGATCACAGTCCAGACCGCCCGGGGCGGCGACCAGCGTCGTGGAGTTGGCGCCGCCGGTGAAGCGGCTGGCACCCATGGCCTTGGTCAGGACGCCCGACGCGGCGGCGTCGTGGTCCGCTCCCGCACCGGCAAGCGCGCGGCCGTCATGGACGAGAATGGCGAGAGCGCCCGCGCGGCGGGCGTCGGCGACGAAATCGATCGTGAGGGGCAAAACGGACTCCAGCCGGGTTCAGGCCCGGTCGTTGATACTGTGAAGCTTGCTTATAGCCGCCATTGTCGGCGGCTCGCCAGCGCGTGTATTAGATGCGCCGCAACGAACGCGCCCGCAACCGGGTGATCCCCATCGCCCGCATGACCCTGATTCAGCGCTACCTTTTCCGACAGATCGCCCTGCCCGTCGTCGGGGCCTGCGCGTCGCTGGCCGGAATCGGCATCCTGTCGCAGAGTCTGGATCAACTGGAGGTCATCGTCGAGCGCGGCCAGAGCGTGTGGGTCATGCTGAAGCTGACCCTACTGGCGGTGCCTCAGCTGTTCGCGGTCATCCTGCCGATCGGCCTGTTCGTCGGCGCCCTGATCGCCCTGACCCGGCTCCAGCGCGAGCAGGAGCTGACCGCCGCCTATGCGAGCGGCATGACCCGCTGGCGCATGATCGAACCCGGCGCGCGGCTGGCGGCCATCGTCGCCGTGGTCATGCTGATCACCAACGTCCTGATCCAGCCGTGGGCCCAGCGCGAGGCGCGCGATCAGGCCTTCGAGATCCGCACCGACCTCGCCGCGCTGCTGGTCGAAGAAGGCCGCTTTGTCCAGGGACCGAACGGCCTGACCGTCTACGTCCAGGAGATCGAGCAGAACGGCCTGCTCAAGAACCTCTTCATCTACATTGAGGACGGCGACGAAGTGACGACCTGGGATGCGTCGGAAGCCCGTTTCGGTCGTGTCGACGGCCAGCCGGTCCTGACCATGCAGGCGGGATCGTGGCAGCAGTACAGCTCCGCCGGAGTGCTGCAGCAACTGTCGTTCGACCGTTGGGTCTTCCAACTTGCACCGTACGTCACCGACACCGAAACGGTCCGCTACAAGCCGTCGGACCTCTATCTTGACCAGCTCTTCGACCCATCGGCGCAGCTGATCGAAACCGCCGGATCGCGCGGCGAACTGCTGGCCGAGGCGCACGCGCGTCTATCCTCGCCGCTCTATGCGCTGGCGGCTATGGCGATGGCCCTGACGGCAATCCTCGGCGGAGCCTTCAGCCGGACGGGCTATTCCGGCCGCATCGCCAAGGCCTCGGCCGCATTCCTGCTCGTGCGGATCGTCGGCTACGCCGTGGTAGCCGCCAGCGCCTGGAACGGCTGGCTGAACGTATTCCAGTACCTGCTGCCCATCGCCGCGACGGCGGTGTCGCTGCGGCTGCTGTTCCGGGCGCTGAAGCCCCGGCGGGCGAGCGGCTGGTCGCTCTCGGCGCTGAAGGCGCGGGTCGCATGACGACGCTCGGCTCCGTCTCCGCCGCGCCCCGCCATGTGCTGAGCGCCCTCCGGCTTGGCCGGATCGAACGCTATGTGCTGATTCAGCTGGCCCGATCTCTGGCGGTGGCGCTCGGCGTCATCTCCGCGCTCGTCATGCTGATCGACTTCGTGGAGATCTCCCGCGGGCTGGGCTCGGACACCGACCTGTCGGCGTTGCGCATCTTCGGCCTGATGCTGGTCAAGAGCCCGGCGGTCATCGTCCAGCTTCTGCCCTTCGTCTTCCTGTTCGGGACCCTGTCGGCCTTCGTCAGCCTGAACCGTCGCTCCGAGCTCGTGGCCATGCGGGCGGCGGGCGTCTCGGCCTGGCGCTTCGTGCTTCCTGCGGCGGGCGCGGCGCTGGCTTTCGGCATTTTGACGGTGACTGTCATCGGCCCGTTGGCCGCGTCCGGCGACGGGCTGTTCCAGCGCGAGCGGCAACGCATCTCGGGCTCTGTCATGAGCGGCGAGGAGCAGGAGGCGATCTGGCTACGCGAAGGCGACGGACCGCGCCAGATGGTCATCCGCGCCGGCCGGCAGGACCGCGCCAACGCCCGCCTGCTGGACGTGACCTTCTTCATCTACACCACCGACCCCAACGGTCGCCGCGCCTTCACCGAGCGGATCGACGCCGAGGCCGCCAGCCTGTCCGCCGGCCGCTGGCGCCTCTACGACGCCGTAGGCGCCCAGACCGGCCAGCGCGCCATGCGTTACGCCACCCTCGACCTGCCCTCCGCGCTCGCGGACGAGGAGGCGTTCGAACGCTTCGCCCGGCCCCAATCGACCCCCTTCTGGTCCCTGCCCGGCCAGATCCAGCGAATCGAGGACGCGGGCTTCTCGTCCACCGCCTACCAGCTGCGCTTCCAGCAACTGCTTTCCACGCCCCTGACCTTCGCGGCCATGACCATCCTGGCGGCGGCGTTCTCGCTGCGGCTGATGCGGCTGGGCGATCTAGCGCGCATGGCGGTATCGGCCGTGGTGCTGGGCTTCGCCTTCTTCTTTCTGACCCAGTTCTCGGCGGCGATGGGGTCGGCGGAGGTCGTGCCGCCGCTGGTGGCCGCCTGGCTGCCGGCGGTGCTGACGGCGCTCGCCGCCTTCACCTTGCTGTTCTATACCGAAGACGGCTAAGCCCCTGTCCGGCGGGGGCCATCAGGAGCGGTTCTTCATTCCCATGCGGCCCGGCGGTTTCGTTCCGATGACCCAGGCTTTGCGCCTCCGCCTTCTGGCCGGAGCGGCGGCGATCGCCTGCCTGCCGGGCCTGGCCGCCGCCCAGACCGCGACGCCACGCCAGCCCGACATCCAGCCCGAGACCGGCGGTCTGACCCCCGGCGCCCTCTACATCGAGGCCGACAGCGCCGGGCGCATCGGCGATGTGATCTCGGCGACCGGCGAAACCGAGCGGGTGTTCGCCCGCTATCAGGACCACACCCTGATCGGCCGCTCCATCACCTTCGATATCGCCCAAGGGATTGGCACGGCCGACGGTGAGGTCGAGCTGACGGACCCGGAGGGCAACCGCGTCTTCGCCAGCCATCTGGAGCTCGACGAGGACCTGCGCGCTGGCGTCGCCGTCGATTTCGCCACCCGCCTGACCAACGGGGCCAGCCTGATGGCCGCGACGGCGGTGCGGCGCAGCGAGAACGTCAACGAGCTGAACTACGCCCTCTTCACCCCCTGTCCCATCTGCGACGAGGACGGCAATCCCAAGGAACCCAGCCTCTCCATCCAAGCGGAAAAGGTCGTACAGGACGAGGAGTTGCGGGCGATCCTGTACCGCAACGCGGTGTTCAAGCTGGGCGGCGTTCCAGTGTTCTGGCTGCCCGCCTTCGCCCACCCCGACCCGACGGTGGAGCGAGCCTCGGGGTTCCTGGTCCCTACGGTCAACTACGACGACGGGCGCGGCCTGTCGGTCGAGACGCCCTATTTGCGCGTCGTCTCGCCGTCCGAGGACTGGCTGATCAGCCCCCAGTTCAACACCCGCGTCCTGCCCTTCCTGAACCTGCAGTGGCGGCGGCGATTTGCAGACGGGACGGTCGTCCTGCGCGGCGGGGCGACCTATGCCCGCAACTTCGGCGACTTCGATCTGGACGGCGACGGCGACGCCGAATCCAACGTCGACTTCGGAGACCGCACGGCGCGCAGCTACTTCCTCGGCTACGGCCGGTTCGATCCGGCCGGCCCTTGGCGCTGGGGCTTCACGGCCGAGCGGACCTCGGACAAGACCCTGTTCGACCGCTACGACATCCAGGATCCGTATGCGGACAACGGCCTCTACTACGGCGACCAGCGACGCCTGATCAGCCAGATTTATGCCGAGCGCCAGACCGAGCGGTCCTATCTGTCGGTCGCGGCCTTCACCATCCAGTCGCTGCGAGTGTCTCGGTTCGACCCGGTCACGCCGGCGCTGAACGAGTTCGAAGACGACGACGCGCTGCCGCTGGTCGCGCCGCTGATCGATGCGCGCTGGGAGCCTGAGACGGCAGTACTGGGCGGGCGTCTGCGCCTGCGCGGTTCGGCCGTGTCACTCTATCGCGAGCGCTATTTCGGCAGCCCGGTTCTGCGTCCCGAGGTCATTCCGACCGGCTCGACCGTCGGCCTGCCCGGCGTCGACAGCCGCCGCATCACCGGCCAGGCCGACTGGCGTCGGGCTTTCATCGCGCCGGCCGGCGTTCGCTACGAGGCCTTCTTTGACGGCCGGGTCGATGTCTATTCCGTCGATGACCTGCCGCCGGTCCTGGGGCTGGAGAACGAGACCATCACGCGCGAACGGGCCACGCTCGGCCTGGACGTTAGCTATCCCCTGATCCGTCGCCTCGCGAACGGGGCCGACCTGATTGTCGAGCCGATGGGCCAGCTGTCGCTCTCGACCGACCCCGACCTGGACCCCCGCATACCCAACGAGGACGCCGAGACCATCGAACTGGACGAATCGTCCCTGTTCCGCGTTGACCGCTTTCCCGGCTACGACCTGATGGAGGGCGGCCTGCGCCTGACAGCCGGCGTCCGCACGACCATCCGCTGGGACCAGGGTCGCAGCGCCAGCTTCTTCGTCGGCCGCAGCATGCGCGACGCCGAGCAGGACGACTTTCGCGTTCCGATTCCGGACGATCCGACCCGGCTCTATGATCCAACGGGTCTCGCGTCTCAGACCTCGGACTGGGTCGTGCAGGGCGAGTTCAAGCCGTCGGACCGAATCCGTGGCTGGGGCCATGCCACGGTCGACGGATCCGGCGATCTACGCCGCGCCGAGGCCGCCGTCGACGGGCGCTGGGGCCGCCGCAACCTGGCGACCGTCAGCTACATCCTGGATCGCTCCAACCCGCTGGATGGCCCGCTGAACCGGAACTACGAGTTCGTGCAGGTCGCGGCGCAGCAGTTCGTCTATGGCAACTGGGGCGTGACGGTCGCGGGCATCGCCGATCTGGAGCGCGATCTGATCACCCGGTCCGAAGTGGGCCTGCTGTTCGACGACGACTGCTTCCGCATCGAGGTTGGCTATCGCCGCGACAATACGCGGGTCCGCCCCACCGGACCGTCCGAGGGCGTCTTCTTCCGTCTCAACCTCGCCACTTTTGGCGGGTCAGGGTATGGATCGAACGGCCTGCGTTAGGCATGAGGCGTCAAGACAGCGCCCGCCCGGTCCAGAACCGACGCGCGAGGCTTCGAGGGAACCAGGACTGACCATGGGTTTGATGCGTATTTCGACCGCTGTCGCTATGGCCGCGCTGGTCGCGGGCTCCGCGACCGCCCAGACCGCACCGGCAGGACAGGCGGCCGGCACGCTGGATCCGGCGGCCGAACAGGCTCCGGCTGCACCGGCGGCGCCCGCGCCGGAGTTCCGGCTGGCGGACGGCATCGTCGCCACCGTCAACGACCAGATCATCACAGGCTTCGACCTGCGCCAGCGCATGCTGACGGTCATCGCCATGAGCCAGGTCCAGCCGACCGAGGAGAACATCCCCGCGATCCAGCAGCAGGCGCTGCAGGCCCTGATCGAGGAGCGTCTTCAGGCCCAGGAAATCGCGAACTACGAAACCTTGGTGGTGACCGACGAGGAGGTCGATCAGGAAATTGCGGCCATGGCCCAGGACGCGGGCGTGACGCCGGACCAGTACATGGGCTTCCTGGCCCAGGGGGGCATCCGGCCCGAACAGATGCGCCAGCAGCTGCGCACCGAAATCGGCTGGCGCCAGCTCGTCGGCGGCCGCTTCAACACCCGCTCTCGCGTCAGCCGCACTCAGGTCGAACAGGCGTTGCGTCAGCTGTCTGAGGCGGCTCAGCGACCCCAATACCTGATCGGCGAAATCTACATCGAGGCCGCTCGCGTGGGCGGCCAGCAGGCGGCCTTGAACGGGGCCGAGCAACTGGTCGCTCAGATGGTCCAGGGCGCCCCGTTCCAGGCTGTGGCCCGCCAATTCTCGGCCGCGCCGTCGGCCGCGCGCGGCGGCGACGCCGGCTGGATTGTCCAGGGCACCGTCCAGCCCGCGCTCCAGACCGCGCTCGATACCCTTCAGGTCGGCCAGCTGTCGCGTCCGATCCCGGTCGAGGGCGGCGTCTACATCATCTACATGCGCGACAAGCGGTCCGGCGCGGCGACCAGCCTGGTCAGCCTGAAGCAGGCCATGATCGAACTCCCTGAGACCGCCAATGAAGCCGAGGTGGCCGCCGCGACCGAACGTCTGACGACGCTCCGACCCCAGCTGACGTGCGACAACATCCTGCAACGCACCACCTCCGAAACGGGGCTTTTGGGCTCGGACCTGGGCGAAAGCGATGTCGCCAACCTCGCGCCCCAGTTCCAGCAAGTTGCCCGCTCGGCCGAGGTCGGTACGGTCTCGAACCCAGTCCGCACCCCCTTGGGTCTGCACCTTGTCGCCGTCTGCGGGCGGCGTGTGGGCGGTGCCGACGCGCCCTCCTATCGCGAGGTCGAGGCGCGGCTACAAAACCAGAACCTGGCCATGCTCGCGCGCCGCTACATCCGCGATTTGCGCGCCGACGCCCTGATCGAGGTCAAGTAGGCCCTTGGCCCGGCCGCCCCTGGTCCTGTCGCTCGGCGAGCCCGCCGGGATCGGACCGGAAGTCTTGGCCAAGGCCTGGACGGCGTTGAAAGGCGAGAAGCCCTTTTTCGTCCTGGGCGACGCCTGGTTGCTTGCCGCGCAGGGTGGACCCGTCGTCGAGATCACCGACCCGGCGGAGGCGCTCTCGGCCTGCGCGACCGCCTTGCCCGTCCTGCACCATCCCGCGCCTGCGCCGGTGACGGCCGGCGCGCCGGATGTCCGCAACGCCAGCGTCGTCGCCGACTGGATCGAGCGGGCGGTCAATCTGTGCCTGGCGGGCGAGGCGTCAGGTCTGGTCACCGCCCCTATCGCCAAGGCTCCGCTCTATGCCGCCGGCTTCCGCTTCCCGGGCCATACCGAGTTCATCGCCGAACTGACCGCAGACACGCCCTTCGACGGCACGCGCGGGCCGGTCATGATGCTGACGGCCAGGGACCTGCGCGCCTGTCTCGTCACCATCCACCTGCCGCTGGATCAGGTGCCGGAGATGGTCACGGCCGAACGGGTCAAACGCACCGCCCGCGTCGTCCACGAATCGATGCGCCGCGACTTCGGCATCGCTGAGCCGCGACTGGCGCTCGCCGCCCTGAACCCCCACGCCGGAGAGAGCGGCGCGCTGGGCCTTCAGGAAATCGAGGTGCTCAGGCCCGCTGCTGCAGACCTGCGCGCCGAGGGCATCGCGATCACCGACCCCCTCCCCGCCGACACGATGTTCCACGACGAGGCCCGCGCGACCTACGACGCCGCCGTCTGCCTGTATCACGACCAAGCCCTGATCCCGGTCAAGACGCTGGACTTCTGGGGCGGGGTGAACGCGACGCTGGGTCTGCCCATTGTGCGCACCTCACCCGACCACGGCACGGGCTTCGAGATCGCGGGCAAGGGCGTGGCTCGTCCCGATAGCCTGATCGCGGCGATCCGCCTGGCGGCGGAGATGGCGGCGGCGCGCGCCAGAGGCTAACAGCGGCGGGTGACCGACCTGCCCTCCTTGCGCCAATCCCTGGAAGCCCACGGCCTGCTGGCCAAGAAGAGCTTCGGCCAGCACTTCCTGCTGGACCTGAACGTCACACGAAAGATCGTCCGACTCGCCGGTCCGTTCGAGGGCCGCGCCGTCATCGAGGTCGGCCCCGGTCCCGGCGGTCTGACACGCGCCCTGCTGGAAAGCGACCTTTCCCGGCTGGTTCTGGTCGAAAAGGACCCCCGCTTCCTGCCCCTGCTGTCCGAGCTCGACGACGGCTCTGGCCGCCTGACGATCGTCGAGGGCGACGCGCTGAGGGTCCGGGAGGCCGACCTCGTCGAAGGCCCGACCCACCTCGTCTCCAACCTGCCCTACAACGTCGGCACGCCGTTACTGATCAAGTGGCTGACCGGGCCGTGGACGCCCCACGCCCTGACCCTGATGTTCCAGAAGGAGGTCGCCGAACGCATCGTCGCCCAGCCCGGCGACGACGACTATGGCCGCCTCGCCGTCATCGCCCAGGCAACGGCGACGGCGAAGATCGTCATGCACCTGCCCGCCGCCGCCTTCACCCCCCCGCCGAAGGTCGCCTCGGCGGTGGTGCATCTGGTGCCGCGCCTCGACCGCCCCGCGCCCGACCTGCTGAAGCGGCTGGAGCGGGTCACCGGGGCCGCCTTCGGCCAACGCCGCAAGATGCTGCGCTCCAGCCTCAAGCCGCTGGGCGGCGGCTCCCTATGCGAAGCCGCCGGGGTGGATCCCGACGCCCGCGCCGAGACCATCGACATCGCGGGCTTCCTGCGGCTCGCCGAGGCCTTGCGGCCTTAAGTCCCTTGGTTCCGGCCCAGCCGCATCGAAAAACCGTCATCGCCTCCGGTTAGGCCTCGCCGCTCACAGTCTGGAGTGCTTCATGATCGTCCGCGCCGCCCTCGCCGCCGTTCTTCTCGCCGGATCGGCCCCGATCGCCCTGGCCCAGGAACCGTCCCAGGCCGCCGACAGCTACTTCGTCGAGGCGCGTGCGGACCTGGAAGCCCGCCTCAGCACCCAGCCGACCATGGGGCGGGCGCGCAACATCATCCTTTTCATCGGCGACGGCATGGGCGTCAGCACCCTGACGGCGGCGCGCATCCATCAGGGCCAGCTGGCGGGCCAGGACGGCGAGTCGACCTGGACGGCGATGGACCGCCTGCCCTACTCCGCGCTGGTCCGCACCTACGCCCACGACGCCCAGGTGTCGGACTCCGCGCCGACCGCGACGGCGATGGTCGCCGGGGTCAAGACCCGCAACGACATCATCGGCCTGGACCAGACCGCCACCCTGAACGACTGCCCCGGCTCGCGCGGACGCGAGGTGCAGTCCATCTTCACCGTGGCCGAGGCCGCCGGTCTACGCACCGGTGTGGTCTCCACCGCCCGCATC
This sequence comes from Brevundimonas bacteroides DSM 4726, assembly GCF_000701445.1. Lineage (GTDB taxonomy): Bacteria > Pseudomonadota > Alphaproteobacteria > Caulobacterales > Caulobacteraceae > Brevundimonas > Brevundimonas bacteroides. The sequence continues at coordinate 336,136 of NZ_JNIX01000007.1, read as the reverse complement.
ACCCACGCCACCCCGGCGGCGGCCTATGCGCATGTCGCCAACCGCGACTGGGAGAACAGCAGCGAACTTCCTGCCGAGGCGCGCGAGGCCGGTTGCGTCGACATCGCCCGCCAGATGATCGAATGGCCCCACGGCGACGGACTGGACGTCATCCTGGGCGGAGGACGCTCCCAGTTTCTGCCCACGGCCGCCACGGACCCCGAGGACACCCAGGCGCGCGGCCTGCGCGACGACGGTCGGGACCTGGTCCAGGAATGGCAGGCGCGTCATCCGGATGGCCGCTATGTCTGGAACGCGACCCAATTCGCCGATCTCGGCGCGGACCGGCCCGTGCTCGGCCTGTTCGAGCGCGACCACATGGAGTTCGAGGCCCAGCGGGCATCGGACGCCGGGGGCGAGCCGTCCCTGACCGAGATGACGCTCAAGGCGCTGGACGTCCTCGAGGGCGGCGAGGGCTATGTCCTGATGGTCGAGGCGGGCCGGATCGACCACGCCCACCATCTGGGCGCCGCCGCCCTGGCGCTGGGCGACACGGTCGAGCTGGATCGCGTGGTCGCGGCGGTCATGGCCCGGGTCGACCTGTCCGACACCCTGGTGATCGTGACCGCCGACCACAGCCACAACTTCACCATGGCCGGCTATCCCCAGCGCGGAAACCCCATCCTGGGCCTGGTCGTCGACGTGGATGGCGACGTGGTCGAGGCCCGCGACGGACACCCCTACACCACCCTCGCCTACGCCAACGGCCCCGGCGCCGTGATCGGGCCGCGTCCGGACCCCAGCGTGGCGGACACCACGGCCCTGACCTATCAGCAGCAGGCGCTGGTGCCGCTGGGCTCGGCCAGTCACGGCGGCGAGGACGTGGCCGTGCGCGCGGCGGGTCCCTGGGCGCACCTGTTCCAGGGCACCATCGAGCAGCACCTGATCTACCACGTCATGCGTCATGCCATGACCCAGCCGGAACCGGACGACCAGGTCTCGACCGACTGAGGCCGACCTGCGGCTCCTGCGCCGATGGCGCCGCTCGCGGACTTGATCCACAGTGAACGCGCCTCCGTCTAGAGAGGCGAATGAGGGAGGCCCCGATGGGCGACGACAGCAAGAAGATCCCGGCCGAAGCGGTCGACCTCTATACCCGCTTCATCCACGGCGAGATCGACCGGCGAGCCTTCGCCACGGGCGTCAGCCGCTACGCCGTCGCCGGCCTGACCGCCACGGCGATCATCGAGGCTCTGATGCCCCACTATGCCCTGGGCCAGCAGATCGCCAAGGACGACGAGCGCATCCGCGCCGACTACGTCACCGTGCCCTCGCCCGACGGCCACGGCGAGATCCGGGGCTATTTCGTCCGCCCGTTCAGCGCCGATTCGCGCAGCGCCACACCCGCCAGGCTGCCCGGCGTGGTCGTGATCCACGAAAACCGGGGTCTCAATCCGCACACGGAGGATGTGGCCCGCCGCTTCGCCCTGGCCAACTTCAACGCCTTCGCCCCCGATACCCTGACCAGCGTCGGCGGCTATCCGGGCGACGACTATCGCGGCGGCCAGCTGTTCTCTTCGCTCGATCGCAACAAGATGACCCAGGACCTGCTGGCCGCCGCCCGCTGGCTCCGGACCCGCGAGGACGGCAACGGCAAGCTCGCCGCCACCGGCTTCTGCTACGGAGGGGCCGCGTCCAACCTGCTGGCCGGCATGATGGGCGAGGAACTCGCCGCCGCCGCGCCCTTCTACGGCGGGGCCACGCCGTCCGAGCTCGTGCCCGCGATCAAGGCCGCCATCCTGATCCACCACGGCGCGCTGGACGGACGCCTGGCCGAGGGCTTTCCCGCCCAGATCGCCGAACTGGAGCGGCACGGCATCACCCACGAAGGACACCTGTGGCCCGACTCGGTCCACGGCTTCTTCAACGACGCCACGCCGGAACGCTACAACCCGACCACGGCCGCCCAGGCCTGGGACCGGACGCTGGCGTGGTTCAACCAGTACACGCGGACGCCCGCAGCCTGATCGTCATCGCACGGGCTTGTCGCCGGTCGGCCTCTCCGCCTAGACCGGCGACATGACCGCTGCCATCGAGCCGTTTCGCGCCATCGTCATCAGCCGCCTGGCCCATGCGCTGAAGGCCGAGGGCCGCAGCGTCATCCACATGGAGTTCGGCCAGCCCTCGACCGGCGCTCCGCCCCGCGCGATCGCCGAGGCGCACCGCGTGCTCGACGCCGACGGCATGGGCTATTGGGAAAGCGCGCCGCTCAAGACCCGGATCGCGCGGCTGTATCAGGACCGATATGGCGTTGAGGTCACGCCCGACCGCCTGCTGCTGACCTGCGGGGCCTCCCCCGCCCTGGTGCTCGCGCTCTCCTCACGCTTCCAGCCCGGCGACCGCATCGCCATGGCCCGGCCCGGCTACGTCGCCTACCGCAACGTCGTGAAGGGGCTGAACATGCAGGCGGTCGAGATCGCCTGCGGCCCGGCTCAGCACTATCAGCTGACCGCCGCAGCGCTCGAGGCGCTGGACCCGGCCCCCGCCGGCGTCATCGTCGCCAGCCCCGCCAACCCGACCGGTTCGGTGATCGCCGAGGCCGAACTGGCCCGCATCGCCGAGGTCTGTCGGCGGCGCGGCGTCCAGATCATCTCCGACGAAATCTACCACGGCCTCAGCTACGTCGGCCCCCAGCCGACCCTGCTGCGCTTCGAACCCGAGGCGATGGTGATCAACAGCTTCAGCAAGTACTGGAGCATGGCCGGCTGGCGCCTCGGCTGGCTGCTGGTCCCGTCGGACCACATCGAGGCGGCCAAGGCCTACATCGGCAACCTGTTCCTGACCCCGCCCTCGCTCAGCCAGCACGCGGGCCTGGTCGCCATGGACGAGCACGAGGTTCTGGAAGGCCATCTGGAGGTCTATCGCCGGAACCGCGCCCTCATGCTCGACGCCCTGCCGCGCCTGGGCCTGAAGACCATCGCCCCGCCCGACGGCGCCTTCTACATCTGGGCCGACATCGGCCACCTGACCGACGACAGCGTCGGCTTCTGCGAACGCCTGCTGAAGGACACCGGCGTCGCCACGGCTCCGGGTGTGGACTTCGACCCCGTCGAGGGCCACCGCTTCATGCGCTTCAGCTTCGCCGTTTCGACACCTGAGATCGAGGAGGCCCTGCGCCGGCTGGAGGCGTGGTTCGCGGGTCAGACGTCCTCGGACAGCAGCGCCTCGCGGTAGCCTTCCACCCAGGTATTCCGGAACCGGCGACTGCGCTCGGCGTGGTAGATGTGGGCCAGCTCGGCATAGGACCGGTCGAAGTCGTCGTTGACGAAGACATAGTCGAACTCGGCGCAGTGCTCGATCTCGCCCTTGGCGTTCTGGATGCGCCGTTCGATGACCTCCTCGGCGTCCTGAGACCGGGTCACCAGGCGGCGACGTAGCTCGGCCAGGCTGGGCGGCAGGATGAAGACGCGCACGGCGTCGTCGGGGCATTTGTGCGCGATCTGGCGCGCGCCCTGCCAGTCGATGTCGAACAGCACGTCGCGGCCCTCCGACAGCGCCCGCTCGACCGGCTCGCGCGGGCTGCCGTAGCGGTTTCCATGCACATCGGCCCATTCCAGAAAGGCGTCGGCGTCGATGCCCGCCTGGAACTCTGCGTGATCGACGAAGTGATAGTCGCGGCCCGCCACCTCGCCCGGCCGGATGCCGCGAGTGGTCATGGACACCGACAGTTCCAGTCCGCCGTGATCGGCCATCAGGCGGCGGCACAGGCTGGTCTTGCCGGCCCCGGACGGGCTGGCGACGATCAGGAGGACGCCTCGGCGCGGCGTGCGGTCGTTGGACATTCTAGCTCTGGGACGGGTTGGCGGCGGGCACCGTCGTGCGCGCGGGCGTCGCCGGACGCAAGGTCCCCGGCGGCTGCATGGTGATGACGGCGTCGCCGGTCGGGGCGGGCGTTGCTGCGGCTGCGGGCGCTTCCGGAGTCGGACGAGCGTCGGGCGGGACGACCTCGGCAGGCTCTCCCGCGCGCTGGGCCTCGATGGCGCGCCAACGGGCGACGTTCCTCAGATGCTCCTCATAAGTTCGGGCGAAGGCGTGGCCGCCCGTCCCGTCGGCCACGAAGAACAGATCATCCGTTGACGGAGGATTGAGCACCGCTTCCAGCGACTGCCGCCCCGGATTGGCGATCGGCGTCGGCGGCAGGCCGTCGATCAGATAGGTGTTGTAGCCCGTGTCGCGCTCCAGCTCCGAGCGCCGGATGCCCCGCCCCAGCGGCCGCCCCTTGGTGATGCCGTAGATGATGGTCGGGTCGCTCTCTAGGCGCATGCCCTGTCGGATGCGGTTCGAGAACACCGCCGCCACGCGAGGGCGTTCCGCCGCCACGCCCGTCTCCTTCTCGACGATGGAGGCCAGGATCACGGCCTCCTCGGGCGTGCGGACCACGGTGTTGGGGCTGCGCCGCGCCCAGAGTTCGGCCAGGTTCTCCTCGGCCGCGCGCTGCATGCGGGCGATCACGGCCTGGCGGCTCTCGCCGCGCGTGACCTCATAGGTCTCGGCCCACAGCGACCCCTCTTCCGGGATCTCGTCGATGGTGCCGGTCAGCACCGCCTCCCGGTTCAGGATGTCGACGGCCTGGGCCGAGGACCAGCCCTCGGGGATGGTCACGAAGTGTCGTACGACGCGGCCATCGGTCAGCAGGCCGATGACGGTCTTCAGCGACGCCCGGCTGGGCACCTCATACTCGCCCGCCCTCAGCCGCCGGTCCGCCCCGGTCAGGGTCGCGGCCGCCTTGAACATGTCGACCGACCGGATCACGCCCGCGTTCTTCAGCCGCGCCGCGATGGCCGAGACGCCAGAGCCGCTGGGCAGGGTCACGATGGTCGATTCGTCGTTTTGGGCCGGCGGACCGGGCGAATAGTAGACGCTCCAGGCCCAGGCCAGGCCCGCGATCAGGAACAGGCTCACCGTGGCAGAGGCCGCCAGCAACGCCGCGATCAGGCCGGGTCTTTTCTGGCCCGGCGTCCCCCCGAACACCATCAGGCGACCTTGCGGAACAGGATGGAGGCGTTGGTGCCGCCGAACCCAAACGAATTGGACATGGCCACGTCGATCTCCATCGGCTTGCCCTTGTGTGGCACGAGGTCGATGGCGGTTTCGTGTTCCGGGTCGTCCAGGTTGATGGTCGGCGGCGCGATCTGGTCGCGGATGGCCAGCACGCTGAACACCGCCTCGATGGCCCCGGCGGCGCCGAGCAGGTGGCCGGTCATGGATTTGGTCGAGGACATGGCCAGATGACCCGCGTGATTGCCCACCAGGCGCTCCACGGCGCGCAGCTCGATCCAGTCCGCCATCGTCGAGGTGCCGTGGGCGTTGACGTAGTCGATGTCGGTGACGTCGATGCCCGCCCGCTTCACCGCCGCCTTCATGGCCCGATAGGCGCCGTCGCCGTCCTCGGACGGAGCGGTGATGTGGAAGGCGTCGCCCGACATGCCGTAGCCGATGACCTCGGCATAGATCTTGGCCCCGCGCGCCTTGGCGTGCTCGTATTCCTCCAGCACCAGGACGCCTGCCCCCTCGCCCATGACGAAGCCGGCATGGCCCCGGTCATAGGGTCGCGACGCCTTCTCCGGCGTGTCGTTGTAGGCGGTGCACAGGGCCTTGCAGGCCAGGAAGCCGGCGATGCCGATCGGCACGATGGAGCTCTCGGCCCCGCCCGCCACCATCACGTCGGCGTCGTCGAAGGCGATCATCCGGGCCGCGTCGCCGATGGCATGGACGCCCGAGGCGCAGGCCGTGACGACCGCATGGTTGGGCCCCTTCAGCTGATGCCGGATCGAGATCTGGCCCGAGACCAGATTGATCAGGGCCGACGGGATGAAGAAGGGGCTGATCCGGCGTGGGCCGCTCTCGGCCAGGATCTGGGCGCTCTCGGCGATGGGGCCCAGGCCTCCGATCCCGGCGCCCATCATGACGCCGGTGCGTTCCTTGTCTTCGTCGGTCTCGGGATGCCAGTTGGCGTCGTTCAGGGCCTCGTCGGCGGCGGCGATGCCGAACAGGATGAAGTCGTCGACGCGCTTCCTCTCCTTGGGCGACATGATGGCGTCGGCGTCGAAGCTGCCGGGCACGTCCGGGCCGCCGCCGCCGCGCCCGTCGACGCTGGGCACCTCGCCGGCGATGGTGCAGGCGAAACCTTCCGTGTCGAAGGCGGTGATCGGCCGAATGCCGGAGCGACCCTCGACGATGCCCTTCCAGCTGTGTTCGACACCCGTGCCGAGGGGCGTGACGAGGCCGAGACCGGTGACGACGACGCGGCGCATGGCGAGCTCCAGCTCCGTTAAGCGTGATTCAGAAACAGTAATGGCCGCCGGGCCTCTCCGCTAGGAGCGCCGGGCGGCCATTGGATGCCGATGGGACGGCGGGATCAGCCCGCGGTCTTCTCGTCGATGAACTTCACCGCGTCGCCGACGGTCTGGATGTGCTCGGCGGCGTCGTCGGGGATCTCGATGTCGAACTCTTCCTCGAAGGCCATGACCAGCTCGACGTTGTCGAGCGAGTCGGCGCCGAGATCGTCGATGAAGCTGGCCTTTTCGGTGACCTTGTCCGGATCGGCGTCCAGGTGGTCGATCACGATCTTGCGGACGCGTTCCAGGGTATCGGACATGGGTGTCTCTGCCTCAAAGGGCCGCCTGGGGCGGCGTAGTGGTTGTCTGCCGTCTCACGACGGCCCCGCTTGCGCAAGGGGCAACGCCCGCATGAGCCAACCGGTTGCCGAGCCCTTTAGCACACCGCTCGCGGGTGGAAATAGGCTGTAACAGCCTGTCATCCCCGGCGACGATTGACCCACCACAAGAGCGCGGCTCCGGAGAGGGCCATCGGCGCCCCATAGACCGCCCAGATGATCTGCCCCGTCATGAAGCTGCCGGGCAGGATGTTCAGGCCCTGCAGCACCCAGATGATTCCGATCAGCAGCAGCGGGCCACACAGGATCGTCGCCGGGTAGCGCAGGACGATCATCAGATCATCGCCATGCCGCCGTTGACGTGCAACGTCTGGCCCGTGACGTAGGCCGCCTCGTCCGACGACAGATAGACGGCCGCGGCCGCGATCTCCTCGCCCGTGCCCAGCCGCCCGGCCGGGATGCGACCCAGGATGGCGTCCCTCTGCTGATCGTTCAGCACGTCGGTCATGGGTGACGCAATAAAGCCCGGCGCGATGCAGTTCACGGTGATGCCCCGGCTGCCGACCTCCTGGGCGAGGGACTTGGAGAAGCCGATCATCCCGGCCTTGGATGCCGAATAGTTGGTCTGGCCCGGATTGCCGGTCACGCCGACCACCGAGGTCACGCCGATGATCCGTCCCGATCGGCGCTTCATCATGCCCTTCACGGCGGCGCGGGCCAGGCGGAAATAGCTCTCCAGATTGATCTGGATGACGGACTGGAAGTCCTCGTCCTTCATCCGCATCAGCAGGCCGTCCTTTGTGATCCCGGCGTTGGCGACGAGGATATCCAGCGGCGCGCCCGCGACCTCCTCGGCTCGCCCGACCAGGCCGTCGACCGACTCGGCGTCCGAAAGGTTGGCCGCCGCCGCGAAAGCACGCTCGCCGAGTTCTCTGGCCAGGTCCGCCAGCACCGCCTCCCGGGTGCCGGACAGCACGACGGTCGCGCCTTGGGCATGCAGCGCTCGGGCCACAGCCCCGCCGATGCCGCCGGTCGCGCCGGTCACTAGCGCGGTCTTGCCGGTCAGATTGAACATGGTCGTCTCCGTGATCAGGCGAAGGAGGCCGCGAAGGCCTCGATGTCTTCCGGGGTGTTGAGCGCAAGGCTCTCGGCGTCAGGTGCGATGCGCTTGGCCATGCCGGTCAGGACCTTGCCCGAGCCGACCTCGACAAAGCGGGTCACGCCCCCGGTGGTCGCCATCCATTCCATCGACTCGCGCCAGCGGACGCGACCAGTAACCTGTTCGACGAGCAGACGACGGATCGTATCCGCATCCGACACCGGCCCGGCTGTCACATTGGCCACCACGGGGACCGCAGGCCCCCGAAGCGCGGCCGACGCAAGGGCCTTCGCCATTTCATCGGCCGCAGGCTGCATCAGCGGGCAGTGAAACGGCGCCGAGACGTTGAGCGGGATCGCACGCGCGCCCAGCTCCTTGGCCTTCTCGATGGCGCGATCCACGGCGGCCTTCTCGCCCGAGATGACGACGTTGCCGTTGTTGTTGTCGTTGGCCACGACGCAGACCCCGACCTCGGCGCCCGCCGCAGCGGCGGCTTCCGCCAGCGCCAGATCCGTCTTGGGCCCGATCAGCGAGGCCATCGCCCCCTGCCCCACCGGCACGGCGCGCTGCATGGCCTGGCCGCGCAGCTTCAACAGCCGCGCCGTGTCCGCGACCGTCAGCGCCCGCGCCGCCGCCAGCGCCGAATACTCGCCCAGCGAATGGCCGGCCACGAAGGCGGCGCGATCCACGGCGATGCCGAAGTCCTTTTCCAGCACCCGCACGACGGCCAGCGACACCGCCATCAGGGCCGGCTGGGCGTTCTCGGTCAGGGTCAGATGATCCTCCGGGCCGTTCCGCATCAGACCCGACAGATCCTGCCCCAGCGCCTCGTCTACTTCGCGGAACACCTCTCGCGCGCTGGCGAAGGCGTCGGCCAGCGCAACCCCCATGCCGACGGCCTGGCTGCCTTGTCCGGGAAACAGGAGGGCGAGGGTCATGAAGCGGTCCTTGGTCCGTTGAATCGAGACGGAGGGGTAGGACGATGGGCACGCGAGGACAAGCGAGGGCTAAGCGTTCGCCTCGTGCAGGTCCAGGAACACGCCTTGCGCCATCCACGGGTTTTCGCCGACGAAGCCCAGGGTGGGTCGCGCATTGTTTGTCGCCGCAAGACGCTGGAGGACCCGTCCGGTCCGCACATCGATGATGCCGTAGACGCCCCGAATGTCGCATCGCTCGGGGAGACCGATCAGCGCCCTCTCGCCGCTGGCGCTGAGCGCCAGACCCTGGCCCTCACCCCTTTGCGTCGATCGCCCGGCCAAGCGCCAAATCCAGCGCCTGCTCTCCAGATCGTAGAGGCCCGCGTAATCGCCCGAAACCGGAATCGGCGGCGGAGAGGGCCCGTGCTCGTAGATCACCCCGCCCGCCGCAAGAGGAAGGCGAACCAGGAGCCTTCGCCCCCCCTCGACGAAAACCACGTGCCCAGCCAGCGCTTCTTCGGGAAGGACGACGGCAGCCTCGCCTTCGGTCCAGAGAACGAGCCCGTCGACGCCGTTCTGCCCAACTAGGCTGGCCCGCGCCCGGACAAGTGCCCGAACCCGACCGTCGGCCATTAACACGCCCGCCTCGACGTCGCACCAGAGCCAGCCCGGCGGCGAATCGAAGGCGGCCAGCAATGCTTCACGAATGAGAACCGGAGACCGCACACGCCCGCTCGAGGCATCGATCACGGCAAGCGCGGGCGTCGTGTTCGGCAACTCAGGCCTGTAGTAGCCGCCACGCGTGTCGAAGCTGGCGATGCCCAGACCCGCACCGTTCAACCAACGCATCTGGTCGAGACGACCCGGCGGGTCGCGCAACGGGGGCGAGACCTCGATCCGGCCGTCATCCCACCGGCGCGCGCAGGCCCGCGGACCGGTGGAGAAGCCGGATGGTGCGGTGTCGCCCTTCAGCAGCCAAACGGAACGGCTGTCGTCGCTCCAGGCCAGACTGTCGTCGTCGCCCTGGAGGCCGAACGACGGCCCCTCGAGCGGAAAGGTCGACACAGGAGCGCCGTCGACGGGCGCGAACGTCAGCGCCCGATGCGTTCGCAGAAGCAGGGTGCGACCGTCGGGCGAGAGCCTATGTGTAGAAGAACCGGGCGTGGCTGGCATCCGGATGGTGATCCGACGCGCCGGCCCCGTCACCGGTCCCCCGGCCTCGCAAGGGTCAGCCTCCGCCTCGGACAGCGGGTCGCAACTGCCCCCGACCAGCACCGTCGCCGCACCCAGAAACTGTCTGCGATCAAAAGACATGGATCGATTCAACCTCCCAAGCCCTAAGATCGCATGGAGGTTGACGGTGAACGGCACCCTCACAGCCCGCGACCGGTGCCAAGGGTCCTTGCCCCCTCGTCCCTTTTCCCCTATACGCGCCGGCTTTCCAGGGCCTCGGTCCCGGAGCGGAACACCAAAGGGTTCGGGAAGTCCTCCCGGCCGCCGCACCGGGAGCCATCGTCGAACGGACTACCCGGTCCCTCGGCGCCGACGCCCTCAACGGGAGACGAACGAATGGCTCTTTACGAGCACACGGTCATGTCGCGCCAGGACATCAGCGCGCAACAGGCCGAAGCCCTCAACGACACCATCAAGGACCTGATCGTCGCCGGCGGCGGCACGGTCGCCAAGATCGAGTACTGGGGCCTGCGCAACCTGACCTATCGGGTCAAGAAGAACCGCAAGGCTCACTATTCGCTGCTTGCCATCGACTGCCCCCCGGCCGCCATGGCCGAGGTCGAGCGTCAGCTGTCGATCAACGAGGACGTCCTGCGCTGGCTGACCGTCCGCGTCGAGGAACTGGACCTGGAACTGTCCCCGCTGCTGGCTCGCCGCGAGCGTGAGCGTGAGCGCGAACGCGAGCGTGGTCCCCGCGACGACGCCGAGCTGGCCGCCTAAGGAGAGATCGAACCATGTCCGACACCCACTCCGCCAACGTGCCCGGCACGCCCGTCAACGCCTCGGCCGGCCCGCGCCGTCCCTTCAATCGTCGTCGCAAGACCTGCCCGTTCTCGGGAGAGGGCGCGCCGAAGATCGACTACAAGGACGTCAAGCTGCTCCAGCGTTACATTTCCGAACGCGGCAAGATCGTGCCCTCGCGCATCACCGCCGTGTCCCAGATCAAGCAGCGCGAACTGGCCAAGGCCATCAAGCGCGCCCGCTATCTGGCCCTCCTGCCCTATGTGGTGAAGTAAGATGAAGGTCGTTCTCCTGGAGCGCGTCGAGAACCTCGGCGCCATCGGCGACGTCGTCACTGTCAAGGACGGCTTCGCCCGCAACTTCCTCCTGCCCCGCGACAAGGCGCTGCGCGCCACGTCGAAGAACCTGGAGAAGTTCGAACTCGACCGCGCCGCCATCGAGGCCCGCAACGAGAAGAACAAGGCCGAAGCCCAGAAGGTCGCCGACAAGATCGACGGCCAGTCCTACATCATGATCCGCCAGGCGGGCGAAACGGGTCAGCTGTACGGCTCGGTCGCCGGCCGTGACGTCGCCGAGGCCGTTCAGGCCGAAGGCGGCAAGATCGAGCGCTCCCAGGTCGTGCTGAACGTCGCGATCAAGACGCTGGGCGTCCACGAGGTGCTGGTCCGCCTGCACCCCGAGGTCACCGCCACGGTCAAGATCAACGTGGCCCGCTCGGCCGACGAAGCCGAACGCCAGGCCAAGGGCGAGGACGTGATCAAGTCCGCCTACGACGAAGACCGCAACGCGGCCGCCGAGCAGGCCCGTGACATGGTCGAGGGCGGCGCCGGCCAGCAGGAAGGCCTCGGCTCCGAGGCCTGATCGCCTTCAGTTCGATTCGCTGGACTTTCAGAAATACTGAAGGGCGCGTCTCCGGACGCGCCCTTTTCTTTTGGCGGGCCGCCTGCTGGCCAGACCGAGGCAGACTGTTTCCCTACGCGCTCGGCGATCGGCCGAACTATGTCAAAATTGCAACGACCGGGCGAGTTCGCACGACGGTTGCTTGCACCGCGCCATTAAGCATCACAGCTTGTTCATGGACGTCCGACGACCGCCTGAAACGCAAGGATCGTGCGCGGTCGAACGTGCGCCACCCTCCGGTCGCCTGGAGGGGTCGAGACAAGACAGCCGGCGCACGGGCGTCGGTTCACGGCATCAGGACAGATCATGACCCAACGCTCCACCCGCGCCCTGCTCTTCGGCTTCTCCTCCATCGTGGCCCTGGCCTGCCTCGCGGCGCCGGCCCAGGCGCAGGATGCGCCCCAGGACGACGCCACCACGGTCGACGAGATCGTCGTGACCGGCACCCGCACGGTCGGCCGCACCCGGCTCGACACCATCGCGCCGGTCGATGTGATCTCCGGCGAAGTCCTCCAACGCCAGGGCACCGGCGGCGAGCTGGCGACGGCGCTGGCGGCGAACGCTCCGGCCATCAACTTTCCGCGTCCGGCCATCTCGGATGGTTCGGACCACGTCCGCCCGGCGACCCTGCGCGGTCTGGCGCCCGACCAGACCCTGGTGCTTATCAACGGCCAGCGGGGTCACGTTAGCGCGCTCGTCAACGTTAACGGCAACCTGGGTCGCGGCGCCGCGTCGTTCGACCTCAACACCATTCCCTCGGTCACGCTGCAGACCGTCGAAGTCCTGCGTGACGGCGCCTCGGCCCAGTACGGCTCCGACGCCATCGCCGGCGTCGTCAACCTGCGTCTGCGGGAAGCCGACAGCGGCGGCGGCATCACCACGAGCTACGGCCGCTACGACACGGAGTTCGACACGGCCCGGGGATCGCAAAGCCGGACGGACGGCGAGCAGGTCTCGCTCTCGGGCTGGATCGGCCTGCCCCTGTTCGACGACGGCTTCCTGACGCTGTCCGGTGAATGGCAGCGTCGCGACCCGACCAACCGGTCTGATTTCGCGGCCCCCGCGGCCACACCGACCAACTCGTCGACCACCGTGCTCGGCCGCTTCGGTGATCCCGAGGTCGAATCCCGAGCGGTCTGGGCGAACGCCGGCCTCGATCTGGGCAATGGCTGGGAGGCCTACGCCTTTGGCGGTTTCGTCGACAAGGACACAGAGTCGGCGGCCACGGCCAGGGCTTTCAACAACGCGAACAACGTGCTGGCCGTCTATCCGAACGGATTTCTGCCTCTGATCGCCACCCACATCAACGACTACAACCTCTACGGCGGCGTGAGGGGCGCGGCCTGGGGCATCGACTGGGACATCTCGGCCAGCTGGGGGCGCAACGCCCTCGACTACCGCGTCGAAAACACCATCAACGCGTCGTTCGGCACCAACTCCCTGCGTTCCTTCCGCGCGGGCGGGCTGGAATACGAGCAGTTCACCCTCGCGGTGGACGGCGTGCGGCCGATCGACGTCGGCGCGCCCGAACCCTGGAACCTCGCCTTCGGCCTTGAGTATCGCACGGAAGACTTCGTTCAGACGGCGGGTCAGGTTCAGTCCTGGATCCGCAACCCCGGCAGCACCCAGGGTGGTGGCGCGCAAGGCTTCCCCGGCTTCAGCCCGGCCAATGCCACCGAGCGCGACCGCAACAACTTCGGCGCCTACGTCGACTTGGAAGGAAAGTTCAACGACCAGTTCACCGTGGGCCTGGCCGCGCGCTACGAGGACTATTCCGACTTCGGCGACACCCTGACCGGCAAGGTCTCGGCCCGCTACGACCTGTTCCCGGAACTGGCCTTCCGGGGCTCGGTCTCGACCGGCTTCCGGGCGCCGGCTCTGCAACAGCAGTACTTCAGCTACATCGCCACCAACCTGGTGACGACCGTGGTCGGCGGCGTGCCGGTCACCAACCTCATCCAGTCCGGCACCTTCCGTGTCGACGATCCGGTGTCGATCGCCCTGGGCGCCCGGCCGCTGAAGCCCGAGACCTCGGTCAACTTCTCGGTCGGCGCGGTGGTGCGCAACGGCCCCTTCGAGCTGACTATCGACGCCTACAGCATCCAGGTCGAAGACCGCATCATCCTGTCCGAGAATCTCGGGCCGACGCGTCCAAGCCAGTCGGCCGCCACGGTCGCTGCCGTGCTGGGGATCATCCAGCCACTCGGCGTGTCGTCGGCGCGCTTCTTCACCAACGGCCTCAGCTCTACGACCAAGGGACTGGATATCGTCGGTCGCTATCGCCTGCCAACCGACAGCCTGGGCCGGTTTGACTTCACCCTGGCGGCCAACTTCAACGACACCCTGATCGAGGACATTCCCGGCGTCCCGGTTGTGTCGATCCCGGTGTCGCCCAACTTCCTGTTCGACCGCTCCAATATCCTGGCGTTCGAAGAGGGCACGCCGGAGAAGAAGTTCGTCGGTTCCGTCGACTGGTCTCTGGGCGCTTGGTCGGCCACGGCGCGCGCGACCTACTATGACAGCGTCCTGATCGCCAACAACGTCTCCACACTGGACTACGAGACTGGCGAAGACACCCTGATCGATCTGGAAGGCCGCTACGAGTTCCCGTTCGGCGTCACGGCCGCAGTGGGGGTCAACAACCTGACGGACGAGTATCCGAACTTCACCCCGGCGACGCTGAACGCGCCGACGGGCTCGGTGGGCTTCCCGCAGTTCTCGCCCTACGGCTTCAACGGCCGCTTCGTGTACGGGCGTCTCAGCTACAACTTCTGACCCCAGAGTCGAAGCCCATCAGGCGGCGCGGAGAGCCATCTCTGCGCCGCTTTCTCTTCTGCCATGAAACAGCCTTGGTCCAGCTTTGCATTGGCAGGTGTCATCGGAGGGGTTCATGAAAGTCGTCGCTGTCGCCGCGCTCGCAGGGCTCATTCTCGCCGCGCCCCCCGTGCTCGCGCAGAGCCGCACGCTCGATGCGTTCGTCACCGAGGCGAACCGCATCCCGCTGAACCCGACCTCGGCCATTCGCTCGGACGCCCGTCGGCTCGTGCGCGAGTTCAACGCTTCCATGACGACCGTCGGCGCCGAGGTCCGCGACGCCCGCGCGGCTGGCCGCACACCCCCCGCCTGCCCGCCCGAGCGCATCCAGATGAACCCGCGCCAGTTGCTCGACTATCTGAACGCCATCCCCCAAGCGCGGCGTCAGCGAATGACTCCGACCGACGGCATCCGCTCGTGGCTGGCCTCGCGCTACCCCTGCCCCGCCGCCTGATCGCACGCCGGAACTGATCCGTTTCAGGATTTTCCAGCGGTCCACAGCACGACCAATTCGACCCCCAGAGAAGGCTGCGTCCGGGACTGTCGCAGGCGCATGCGAGGGGTAATGCGTTAACCCGATGAACGCCTTCGCTCCCATTTCCGCTGATACGGTCCCCATCCCCTCCTTGCCCCACAATCTGGAGGCCGAGCAGGCACTGCTGGGCGCGCTCATGTTCGACAATGGCGTGTTCGAACGCCTGTCGGACCGGCTGAAGGGATCGCATTTCTACGAGCCCTTCCACCAGCGGCTGTATGACGCCATCGAGGATCACATTCGCCAGGGCCTGCTGGCCGAGCCGACCATCCTGATGGAGCGGTTTAAGCAGGACCCGGCTTTCGCCGAGTTCGGCGGCCTGCGCTATCTCGCAGATCTGATGGACCGGGCTCCGCCGGGGGCCAATGCGCCGGACTACGCCCGCGTCGTCTATGACCTCGCCCTCCGTCGCGACCTGATCCGCATCGGCGGCGACATCATCAAGGACGCGCCCGATCCCGAGACGCCCGCTATCGAGCAGATCGAACAGGCGGAGCTGACGCTCTACTCACTGGCCGAGAACGGCGCCCCCTCCTCCGGCTTCGTCAGCTTTTCGACGGCTCTGGCCGGCGCCGTGCAGATGGCGGGCGAGGCCTATCAGCGCGACGGCAAGCTGGCGGGACTGGCTACCCACCTGAACGATCTGGATCAGAAGCTGGGCGGCATGCACCCGTCCGACCTGCTGATCCTCGCGGGCCGTCCGTCGATGGGCAAGACGGCGCTGGCGACCAACATCGCCTTCAACGTGGCCCGCAACTACCGCTGGGAGCCGACGCCGGATGGGCGAAAGACCGTTTCCGGCGGGGTGGTGGCCTTCTTCTCGCTGGAAATGAGCGCCGAACAGCTGGCCATGCGGATCCTGGCCGATGCGTCGGGCGTGTCATCCGACCGGCTGAGGAAGGGCGAGATCGACGCGGCGGACTTCGGCAAGGTGCGCGACGCCGCCATCGAGATTGGCGAGAGCCCGCTCTACATCGACGCCACCGGCGGCATCTCGATCTCCAAGCTGGCTGCACGCGCGCGGCGCCTGAAGCGTGCCGAACAGGGGCTGGATCTGATCATCGTCGACTACCTGCAGCTCGTGACCGTTGGCGAAGGCAACGGCCAGAAGAACCGGGTGCAGGAGGTGTCGGAGATCACCGGCGGGCTGAAGGCGCTGGCCAAGGAGCTGAACGTCCCGATCATCGCCCTGTCGCAGCTGTCGCGTCAGGTGGAGGCCCGCGAGGACAAGCGGCCCCAATTGTCGGACCTGCGCGAATCCGGCTCGATCGAGCAGGACGCCGACGCCGTCATGTTCGTCTATCGCGAGAGCTACTACAAGGAACGCGCCGAGCCGCGCGAGGGCACCGAGGAGCACCTAAAGTGGCAGGAGGAGATGGACATGTTGCGCGGCGTGGCCGAGGTCGTCATCGGCAAGCAGCGCCACGGCCCCATCGGCATCGTCAAGCTGAGCTTCGATTCCGACACGACCAAGTTCGGCAACCTCGCCCAGGGCGGGCGTTACGGAAACTTCGCCGACATCCCTGAATAGTCAGTCAGGGACTACTTCCGCGGCCCCTGCTTCTGGCCCGTGCGGATGCGGCCAGAGCGACTGACTTGGCGAGCGCCGCCGCGCGCGCCCTTCTGCACGGCGACCGATGATCCGGCCTTCTTGGAGGCCGAGGCCTTCACCGCGCCGATGACGCGGGGCTTGGCGACGCGGGTCTTCTTCTGCTCCAGCGCCTTGCCGGGCAGGCGAGACTCTTCCTCTTCCTTCTTGCGGACCTTGCGCGGCGCTGTCTTGGCGTCGCCCTTGTAGCGTTCCGGTCCGGACTTGGCCCCGCCCTCGGCATACGGGTTGGCCGAGTTGGACTTGATGGTCAGGCGCAACGGAACGCCAGGCAGGTCGAAGCTCTCGCGCAGAGAGTTGGTCAGATAGCGCAGGTAATGGTCGGGCAGCGCGCCGCCCCGGCTGGCGAACAGCACGAAGGTGGGCGGTCGAGCCTTGGTCTGGGCCATGTATTTGGTCTTGATGCGCTTGCCGTCGACAGCGGGCGGCGGGTGGCGCTGGGTCGCCATGGCCAGCCAGTCGTTCAGGTCCTTGGTCTTGACCTTGACCGACCATATCGCATGGGCCTTCAGCACCGCAGGCATCAGCCGCTCGACGCCGCGACCGGAATGGGCAGACAGGGCCACGAACTCGGAGCCCTTCAGCTGGGGCAGTTTGTCGTCGGCCAGACGCTTCAGCTCAGCCAGACGCGACTGCGGCTCCTCTTCCAGGTCCCATTTGGAGGCGACGTAGACGAGCGCCCTCCCCTCGCGCTCGACCAAGTCTGCAAGTTGGAGATCCTGGACGTCAAAGGCGTTATCCTTGTCCATCACAAGAACCACGACTTCCGCGAAAGTGATGGCCCGAAGGGTGTCGGCGACCGACAGCTTCTCCAGCTTCTCCTGAACGCGGGCCTTGCGGCGCATGCCCGCCGTGTCGACAAGGCGGATGTTCTGGCCTTCGTAGGTCCAGTCGACCGAGATGCTGTCGCGGGTAATCCCGGCTTCGGGGCCGACCAGCAGGCGGTCCTCGCCGATCAGACGGTTCACCAGCGTCGACTTGCCGGCGTTCGGGCGGCCGATGATGGCGATGCGGATCGGCTTGTCGGGCTCGTCGACCTCTTCGACGAAGATGTCGACCGAGGCCGCGACGATGGCCTGATACAGGTCGGCCATGCCCTCGCCGTGCTCGGCCGAGATGGCGACGGGTTCGCCGAAGCCCAGGGCATGGGCCTCGCCCACGCCGCCGCCGGATTCGCGGCTCTCGGACTTGTTGGCGAGGATGACGACGGGCTTGTGCTGCTTCCTCAGGCGATCGGCGAAGATGCGGTCGAGCGAGGTCACGCCTTCGCGGGCGTCCATCATGAACAGGATCAGGTCCGCGTCCTCGATGGCGGCCTCGGTCTGCTCGCGCATGCGGGCTTCCAGGCTCTCGTCGGTGACGTCCTCGTAGCCGGCCGTGTCGATCAGCGTCAGGTCGAGGTCGCCGATGTTGCCGTCGGCATAGCGGCGGTCACGGGTCACGCCGGGGCGATCGTCGACGAGCGCGAGGCGCTTGCCCACCAGCCGGTTGAACAGGGTCGACTTGCCCACGTTGGGGCGGCCGACGATGGCGACCTTCAATGCCATGCCGGCCTTCTAGCGTGATTTCGGCGCGTCAGCGAATGCTGACGAGATCGCCGCTGTCCGTCAGGATGTAGAGCTGCCCGTTATAGGCGATGGGGGCCAAGAAGGCCGGACCGCCGAGACGGATCGACGCCGTCTGGGCGCCTGTCTTGGGATCGAAGGCCACGGCCTCGCCGTCCGAGTTGACAAGCACCAGCCGGTTGGACGCCAGGATCGGTCCCGACCACTCCGGACGCACAGTGCGATCGCCGAACCCCAGGAAGCCGCCTTCCTGCCGCACCCGGCCCTCGTTCAGGTCGCGGGTCCAGTAGACTGCCCCGCTGTCGCGGTTGACCACCGTCAGCTCGCCGTTCTTGGACACGATATAGACGACGTCACCGACCGGCAGGGGCGCGTTGACGCCCGCAATCGGCAGCGTCCAGCGCGGCTGGCCCGTGCGGATGTCCATCGCCTGCATGACGCCGGAGTGGCCCACGGCATAGACGAAGCCGCGCGAGATGACCGGGCGCCCGGCGATGTCGCGGATTTCCGACAGGGCGCTGGTGCGGCTGGTGCGCGACAGGACCTGGTTCCACACCGGCTGGCCGTTCGAGGCCCGCAGCGCAACCACTTCGCCGGAGGAGAAGGGCGCGATCACCGTGTCACCGCTGACCGCCGGGCTGGAGGCGCGCATCACGCGGGCCGGCTCGACGATGCCGCGATAGGACCAGTCCTGCTGGCCTGTCTGCGTGTTGAAGGCGATGATCTGGTTGTCGACGTCGACGACATAGATGCGGTTGCCCGCCAGGGTGGGCGCGCCACGCAGGGGCACATCGACCGGCTGGGTCCAGACCACGTTCCCGGTCGCGGCGTCCAGCGCCGACATGGTGCGATAACCCGAGGCGACGTACAGCCGCCCGCCGCCGACCGCCAGACCGCCGCCGAAGCCGCCCTCCAGCGCGCCGCCGCCCGTTCCGACCAGCGGCACAGGCAGGCCGAAGACCGCCACGCCCCCCGCCGCTTCACGGCCGTCCGGCTTGACGTCGCGACGCCAGACGATCTGACCCGAGGCCGCGTCTACCGCCGTCACGGTCGATTCGCCGTCCATGACGTAGATGCGCCCATCGGCGGCCACCGGCGGGGCCATGACCTGGGTCGTGCGGCTGGAGCCTCGTCCGATGCCGCGCCGCCAGCCCACGGTGAACTCGGGCGCGGCGATGCTGTGCTCGACTAGGTTTTCGGCCGTGCCCCCGGCCATGGGCCAGGCGGTCCGGGCCGTCGGGCCCGTCACCAAGAAATCTCGCCCCGACAAGGCCGCCGACGGGGTCAGGGTCTGTTCGAACGACAGGATCGAGATGCGGTCGCCTTCGGTCGCCGTGGCCTGGGGCGTGTCGTCCTGACCGAGGCCGAACGGCAGGATGCGCCGGGCCGAGGCGCAGGAGGCGACGGTCGCCGCCAGGCCGACGACGGCCACGATCTTGAGGGCGCGCGTCACGCGGGTCATCCGGTCTCCGGTCTTGACAATCACTGGGCGGGAGCCTCGGTCGGCGCGCCGGGAGCCGTCGGCGGCGCCTGCAGCACCGGCGCGGGTGGAACAACCTGCTGGGCCGCGACGATGGCGGCGAGGCCCGCCGCCGTCTCGCTGTCGATCAGGCCGATGGCGGCCTGGGCGCGCTGGCGCACGGGCTCGGGCACATCCTGACCCAGCGTCAGCAGGGTCAGGAGTTCGCGCGCCTCGGCGGCCTGGCCGTGCTGGATGCGAGCCAGCGCCAGGGCCTCCTGCGCGAACGGACGCATCGGGCGGCCTTCCTCGGTCAGAGGCTCCAGGCGCTCGGTGATCTGCTCCAGCGTCCCGGTATCCATGACCAGCAGCGCCGCCTTGAAGCGGGCCGGATCGGCCAGGATCGGATCGCCCGAAGCGCGGGCGGCCTCGTCGAACAGTTCGATCGCGTCCTCGGTGCGGTTGGACGCCAGCGCCAGGCCTGCGCGCTGCTGGAGCGCCAGCGACTTGTAGGCGCCATTGCCCATCTCGGCCGCTTCGGCGAAGGCGGTCTCGGCACCGGCGTTGTCGCCCGACTGCAGCGCTTCCATGCCGCGCTGATAGGCGACCGAGGCGTCATGGGCCTTGGACGTCTGCCAGCTCTGCCAGCCCCACCAGGCCAGGGCCGCCACCAGGGCCACCGCGAGGAGGCCGCCGACGATCGGCAGCCACTGACGCGCAAGACGCTTCAGCCGCTCGGAGCGGATCTCTTCCTCGACCTCTTCAAAGACATCCGTCACGTCGTCGCCGCCCCGAAAAAACGCTGCAAAGCCAAATCGGCGCGGACCCTAGAGGTTCGACCCCGCGCCCGCAATCGACCGCTAAGGCGTGGCGGGCTTTTTCGAGAAGTAGGTCTCGACTTCGGCAGGAAAACGGCGGGCGCGGACGTCTTCGGCGTAACCCTTGACCGCCCGGTCGATCTCGCCGCGCAGGTCGGCGTAGCGGCGCACGAACTTGGGCGTCCAGTCGAACAGCCCCAGCATGTCCGGTGTCACCAGGATCTGGCCGTCGCAGGCGGCCGACGCCCCGATGCCGATGGTCGGCTTGTCGATGGCGCGGGTGATCTCGGCGGCGACCGGCTCGGCCGTGCCCTCGACCACGATGGCGAAGGCGCCCGCGTCGGCGGTGGCCTCGGCCTCGGCGATGACGCGCAGGCGCTCGTCGTCGGTCTTGCCCTTGGCCTTGAAGGCGCCCTCGGTCAGCACGGCCTGAGGGCGCAGGCCGACGTGGCCCATGACGGGGATGCCGCGCTGGACCAGGTATTCGATAGTCTGGGGCACGGTCGGGCCGCTCTCCAGCTTCACCGCCTGGGCGCCGGTCTCCTTCATCACGCGGGCGCAGTTCTGATAGGCGATCTCCTTGCCGCCCTCATAGCTGCCGAACGGCATGTCGATGACGACCATCGCTCGCTTCGCGCCCCGCATGACGGCCTGGCCGTGCAGGATCATCATCTCCAGCGTCACGCCGACAGTGTTGGGCAGGCCGTGGATGACCATGCCGACGCTGTCGCCGACCAGCAGCAGGTCGCAGTGCGGGTCGAGGAGCTCGGCCGTCGGGGCGTCATATGCGGTGAGGCAGACGATCGGCTCGCCGCCCTTGCGCCGCATGATGTCGGGCGCGGCGAGGCGGCGGACAGCGTCGTTGGACTGCTTGGACATGGCGGCGCTCCTTGAAAGGACGACCTGCATTTAGGCGGGACGCGGCCCCGGCGAAAGCCGGAGCCCCGGTCAGATCTCCTGCGACAGCCGCATCACGCCCGCGGCCGCCAGCGCGATGAGGGCGCCGGCCGCGATCCAGAACAGCTGCATCCCGCCCATCGACCCCAGCGCCATGTCGGACAGCCCGAACTGGGTCAGGCCCGAATTCACAGCCTCCTGGACGTTCAGGCTGGCGGCCTGGACGCCCTGGCCGATGGCGCGGCCGGCGACCGGCGAGGAGCCGTCGTTCAGGTTCAGGCTGACGTTGGTCGTCTCGCGCACGGCGATGATGCCTCCGATCAGGCCGGCGACGGTCAGGGCGACGGTGCGGACCCGGCTGGAGGACTGCAGCTTCGTCTCGACCTCGGCGGCGAACAGGGTCGCGTCGGCCATCTGCGGCGAGCGGCTGAACAGCCGCTCGATCATGGGATCGAATTCGTCAGACGACATGCGCCGCCCTCCCCACGGGTTCCCCGCCCCCCGAAAGCCGGGCGCGGAGTTTATCCAGACCACGTTTGACATGAGACTTCACCGTTCCAAGCGGCAGATTCATGGCGGAAGCGATCTCGGGATGAGACAGCCCCGCGCCGTGACACAGGGAGACGCACAGACGCTCGACCTCGCTGAGGCTTTTCAGCGCCTCGTCCAGATCGACCAGGCCGGCCGCGTCGGGCGAGACCGTGACCTCGGCCTGTTCGGGCTCCAGTTCGGCGACGTAGCGGGCGTCCTTGGCCTTGCGCTTCAGATAGAGGCGCGCGGCGATACGCTTGACCCAGGCGGCGAAGGTGCCCTCGCCCCGGAACTCAGCGCATTTCTCGAAGGCCTGGAGGAAGGCGTCCTGGGCCACGTCATCGGCCTCGGCCGATTGCGCGCCCATGCGCCGGAGCAGCATGCGCACGGCCGAGCCGTGACGGCGGACGAGTTCGCCGAACTCGCGCCGCCCGCCGGCGGCCGCGAGCGCCGCCAGCTCCACGTCGTGCCTGTCCAGAAGGGACTGGGCCATGAGAGATTTCCCCCTGTCAGCCCGCGCCTCAGTCCTTGTTCTTGTTGAAGAAGCTCAGGACGATGAACGCCAGGCCGATCGTGGCGGGGATGGCCGCGATGCCCAGCAGGCCGCCAAAGTCGGGACCTTCCCAACCGTCGCTGCCCCAGCGCATCTCGCTGATGGTGCCGAAGGCGGCCAGGCCAATGCCGACGGCCAACCAGATGATTCCCTGGCGCAGGTCGCGGCTGCGCGACGGCAGGTTGCGGGTCGCCTCCTTGCTGAGCGCGTCAATGACTTCGGGCGGAAGGGGTTGTCCCTTTTCGATCGCGGCGCGCACGGTCTGCTGAACTTCGCGGCGGTCCCGGCTCTTGAGCCAGCTCGGCCCAACGATGATGGCGACCAGCGACGCAAAGATCGTCCCGACGATGAGAACAGGTGTGAGTTCCATTGTGATCCCTCTGATGCGGATGGCCGGAGCCTGATGCCCGGGCCTTCTGATCACAAGAGGCGGTTGGGCGGCCCGGCGGATGCGCGAACGGACGTGAAATCTTCGTAAGGCGACGCCCGGATCGGATGGACGAAACTTAATGCTCCGCTTCGCATCCGCGCGGCGAGGGTGGCGGCTCTGAAGAGCAGGCGATCCCGCCTGCCCTTTCCGGAGCTTGTCTTATGTCCGTGTCCCTGATCCTTGCCGCAGCCCTGATGACCCCGGCCGCACCCTCCGCGGAGCCGGAACTGCGGGTGGCCATCGGCGATCTCGACTTCACCCGACCCGCCGACCAGGACGCCTTCGTCCAGCGTGTTCGCGACGCGAGCCGCGCCTTCTGCGATAGGCACCTTGAGGTCGTCACGCCCGACCGTCTCGGCGATCCCGCGATCTGCCGCTCCGAGATGCGCCGTCTCGCCTACCGCGCCCTGCCGGACCGCCAGCGCGGAGAGATCGCCAGCACCGGACGCTATCGCGTCATCCGATAGGCGACAGTCTGCGACCGGCCGCGACGCTCGTGACGACGGCCAGCGCCGTCAGAGCCAGGATCGTCGCGGCCGGGGCCAGCGTCTCGGCCAGCCCGTCGACCACCGGCCCTAGCAAGGGCCCGAGCACCCACAGCAGGACGCTGGCGGCGATTGTCCAGGGCACAAGGGCGGCAACGGTCGCCACAGCCCGGCGACGCGCGATTTTCGCCGCGACCCGGGCCTCGAAGGCCAGGTCGCGCGCCGGAGGCAATGCATCGGCAAAGAACGCGGACAGGGCTCGGTCGGCCATCGGATCAGACGTCATGCGGCTCTCCTGTCAGAGCGGCCAGCAATCGCGTCCGGCCCCGGGTGACATGGGACTTCACCGTGCCGAGGGGAAGCCCCAGGATAGAGGCTGCTTCCTGATGGGAGAAACCGTCGGCGAGACACAGCGCGATACAGGCCCTCTGGTCTGTCGGCAGGTCGCCCACGGCCGCCTCCAGGGCCATTCGATCTTCCGGTGAGATTCCAGCGGAGGCCTCTGACACCTCCACCCAGGCCCGGCCCCGCGCTTGGTCGCGCAGTCCGGACCGCAGGGCATCCTGGGCCTTCTTCCAGGCGATACCGAACAGCCAGGGGCGAAACCGCGCCGGATCCTTCAGGCGGCCCAGCGATGTCCAAGCCGCGACGAACGTCTCCTGCGCCACGTCGTCCGCCAGATCGAACCCGCCCAGCGTCCGCCGCAGAAAGGCCCGCAGCGGGGCCTGGTGCGCGGCGACCAGCCGGGCGAAGGCGGCGTCCGACCCCGCCCTCGCGGCCGCCACCAGGGCGACGTCCATCGTCTCCTGCCCCACGCCGCTGCATCAGTCCTTCGGACGCTTGCCGAACATCAGCGTCACGCCCGTCGCGGCTGCCAGCGCCCCCATGACAAAGGCCACGATCAGGAAGGCGTCGCCGGCGTCATACATATTGGCCCAGGCGGCGTAGCCGAACCCTCCGGCCAGGATGGTGAAGAGCACGAGCGAGAACAGGCTGCCATTCCGTCCGCCGCTTGGCGAGCTGTAGGCCCGGCTCTCAGTCTCCGCGTCGATCGGCCGTTCCAACACTCTCAGCAGAGCCTCGGGCGGCTGCTCGCCTTTCTGGGCGTAGGTCTCGATCAGCTTCAGCGTTGCGCGCTGCCGCCGATAGTTGAGCAGGCTGGAGAACCCGATCGAGACAAACCACGCCAGAGGAAACAGCAGCCACCAATAGGATCGAAAAAGGTCTTCCATCGCTTTCACCCCTTATATGCGCCGGCCCATCGCCCGCGTTTTCGATCCCTGGTCGTCGCCGACGGTCCGAATGGATGCACGGCGCGAAGAAAATGCGATGATCGTTGACGAACCCCAGCCGGAGCCCATCATGAGCCACGTCACCTATCGCATCGTCGAGCACGACGGAGGCTGGGCCTACAAGGTAGGCGACACCTTCTCGGAGACCTTCCCGAACCACGATGCGGCCAAGGCAGCGGCGGTGCGGGCCAGCCGCGAGCAGCGGGTGTCGGACCAGACGGCCTACATCGAGTACGAGGACACGGCGGGCACCTGGATCACGGAACGCGCCGATGGCCACGACCGCCCCGACACCGATGTCGAAGGTTAGCCGAACGCGGCGGCGTAGGCCTCGGGCTTGAAGCCGACCAGGGTGCGGTCGCCGAGGTCCAGCACCGGCCGCTTGATCATCGAGGGCTGGGCCAGCATCAAGGCGATGGCCTTGTCGGCGGTCAGGTCCGAGCGGTCGGCCTCTGGCAGGGCGCGAAAGGTCGTCCCGGCGCGATTCAGGACCGTTTCCCAGCCGTGGGTGGCGACCCAGGCTTCCAGCATCGCGCGGTCGACCCCGGCCTTCTTGTAGTCGTGGAATGCATAGGCTCGGCCGTTCTGGTCCAGCCAGGTCCGCGCCTTCTTGACCGTGTCGCAGTTGGGGATGCCGTAGAGGGTCGGTGTCATGGAACCGAGATAGTCCGCAGCCCCGTCGCGCGGCAAGGGCGGCGCACACCCTGTTCGCCTTCTGGAGACCATGATGCGCCGCCTGTCCCTGATCGCTCTTGTCGCCCTGGCCGCGTGCTCGGAAGCCCAGCCCGAGCCGGCCGCCAAGGCCCTGACAGAAGCCCCCACCGCGCCCGCCGTTATCCCGGACGCCACGAGGGGCTTCGCCGAGGGCGTGCGGATCGCCTGGGCGAACGGTCAGGCTGTCACGCCGGAGGAAACCATCCAGCTGGTCGGGCTGAACGGACCGGAGGGGGCGCTCGTCGGGCTTGAGGCCGGGCAACCCGGCTCGCGCTGGACAACAGTGCTGGCAGGCATTGCCTCGGGGGAACCCGCCTGGCTGAACGTGGCCGCGGCGCTGGAGCCGGGCGTCTCCGGCGAACGGGCCGAGGAATTGGATACGGCGCTGAAGGCTGCGCTGGCGACGGACCCGGCGGCGACGCTGCGGGTTCTGGAAGTCGCGCGCCAACGGATGTCGCCTGCGGTCGTGTGCGGCGGCGACACTCGCGTGAAGAGCCTGCTGCGACCGGCCGTACAAACGGTGACGGACCCGGCGCTCGAGGCCAAGCGGACCGCCTGTCTCGAGGCCCTCGGCTAAACCGCGCTGGTCGTTCTGATCAGGGCCCCTCCTCCGGCGGCGCTTCATCCTCGTCATCGACCGGCAGGACGTAGGCGCCCGACAGCCACCGCTGCAGATCGACGTCGGCGCAGCGCCGCGAGCAGAAGGGCTTGTACTCCGGCGCGGTGGGGTTCCGGCGGCAGATGGGACAGACGGACATCGCCTCAGGCCTCCTCGATGTCGGCAAAGCCGACGCGCACGCCCGGGTCCGCGACGACGGCGGCGCGGGGGCCGAGGCGGGCGGCGAGCGGAGCGGCGATCGCGGCCTCGTCGGGGTGACACCGGGCGGTGAAGCGGGGTGTCGCCGTATCCTGCAACACCCGCATCCGCAGTCGGCGGACGGTGTCGATGGCGGTGGTCGTCAAGGCCCGCCCGCCGTCCCGGCCGTGCAACCGCTCCTCGATCGGCGTCGCCCTCCACGGCAGGGATAGCTGCAACACCCCAAAGCGGTTCAACGGCCCGAACACCGCTTCCGGCTCGTCGAAGGCGACGCGGGCGGCGGCGGCGATGGCCTCCGCGTTCAGCCGGGTTCCGACCAGATCGACGGCGACCAGCCCGCCCCAGCTCTTCAGCCGGATCAGGCGAGCGGCGTGCTTGAGCCCCTCGACGTTCGCGCGCTGGCGGCCTCGTTTGGGGTCCTGACCCGGCAGATGGGCATAGTCGATATCCACGGCGATCATCGCGCGGGTCCGCTGCACCGCGAAGTCCAGCGCCAGATCGGCGAAGACATCCCCCTGCCCCATCGCCTCTTCCTCGGCGTCCCACGACGCCTGGATGGCGGCGGGACCCGTCTGGACCGGAACGCCCGGCGCGACCCGGGCCAGCGCGGCGGCCACATCCGGACCCGGGCTGAGCAAGCGTGGAGGGCCGTCGGCGAGGCCGATCCGACGCACGGTCGGACCCTTGCGCTCTCGCGGCTCAGCCGTCACCTCGACCTCGATAAATTCGCCCTCCCGCAGGCGCGGCCTCTGGCCGTGCGGCAGGAAGGCGGGGCGACCGGGCGAGCCCATGTCCACGAAGGCGGCGTCGAAAGCGGCCTCCACATCGACCACACGCCCGACCGAACGCGCGCCCAGTCGATCCTGCGGCGGGTCGTCCTCACGCTGGATGATCAGCCGCTCGAACCGGCCGTTCCGGGCCACGATCCCGCGCGTCTCGCCGGGTGTGTCGTCGAGGAAGACCTCGATAGTCACCGCCGCCACCCGGCCCCGACGAGCAGGTTGACCGTCTCCGGCAGGGGCAGGCCCATGACCGCCGGATGACTGCCAACGATGCGGGTGACGAAGGCCGCAGCCGGTCCCTGAATGCCATAGCCGCCCGCCTTGCCGCGCCAGTCGCCACCCGCGACGTAGGCCCCGACCTCGGCGTCCGACAGCCGCTTGAAGGTCACGCGCGTCTCGACCACCCGATGCGCGGTGCGCGCGGCGGTCGCGCAGGCGACGGCGGTGAAGACCCTGTGATTACGTCCCGCCAGCAGGCGCAGGAACCGCTCGGCTTCCGCTTCGTCGGCGGGCTTTTCCAGCAGACGGCGGCCCACAGCGACGACGGTGTCGGCCGACAGGACCACCGCCCCGGGATGACGCGTCAGGACGGCCTCGGCCTTGGCCCGAGCCAGGCGCGCGGCCAGCCGCGGCGGCTGCTCGGCCTTCAGCGGGGTCTCATCGATGTCGGCGGGGTCGATGTGGTCGGGAACGATCCCGACCAGCGCCAGCAGTTCGATGCGGCGCGGGCTGGCCGAGGCCAGCACCAGGGGGGGGCGCGACATGCGCGCGCCCTTACTTGAAGCGATAGGTGATGCGGCCCTTGGTCAGGTCATAGGGCGTCATCTCGACCAGGACCTTGTCGCCGGCCAGGACGCGGATGCGGTTCTTGCGCATCTTGCCCGCCGTGTGGGCGATGATTTCGTGGTCGTTCTCGAGCGTCACCCGGAACGTCGCGTTCGGCAGCAGTTCCGACACCGTGCCGGGAAACTCGAGCAGTTCTTCCTTGGCCATGCGGCCTCCCACGCCCCGTGGATACGAATCGAGGCTCGCGCCGGGCGGGGACGCGAGCCGTAAGGAGCGGGCCTAATGCACGAAAACGGGCGGATAGTCGAGTTCCCCGCCTGCGTCGCGCGAAGGGGAGACGCCGACGGTTCGACGCGCTAAACGCCCCGGCGAAACTCCAGGGAGTCCACCATGAGCATCGCCGCCCGCCTGACCGAACTCGGCATCGTCCTGCCCCAGCCCGCCGCCGCCGTGGCCAACTATGTGCCGTTCGTGCGCGCCGGGAACCTGCTGCACATCTCCGGCCAGCTGTCGAACGATGCGTCCGGCGGCATCAAGGGCGTGGTCGGCGAGGACGTCAGCCCCGAGCAGGCCCAGGCCGGCGCTCGCCTGTGCGGCATCAACCTCCTGGCCCAGATGAACGCCGCGCTGGACGGCGATCTGGAACGGGTGGTCCGCGTCGTGAAGCTGGGCGGCTTCGTCCAGGCCGGTCCGGGCTTCCATGCCATTCCAGCCGTGATCAACGGCTGCTCGGACCTGATGGTTGAGGTGTTCGGCGACAAGGGCCGCCACGCCCGCTCGGCCGTCGGCGTCTACCAGCTGCCCCTGGGTTTCGCCGTCGAGGTCGATGCCGTGATCGAGGTCGCCTGACCCCCGCTCACAGGCGATCGTCGAACCGGGGAATGACCAGCTCGGGGTCGGCCCGGTCGGCTTCCGGGCGCGCCAGTTCGACCGGAGTCGGAAGGCGAAGACGCTGATCCGTCAGCCTCAGCAGCGGGGGCGGAAGGGCGCCCCGATCGGCGGCGGCGCGTCGCCATGCCGCCTGGCCCGCGAACAGGGCGGCGGCTCCTGCGGCAGCGCCTGCGAAGAACAGCGTCAGGGCGGCGGCGGCGCCTTCCCACCAGGGTGATGCAGGCGCGGCGACCTCGTCCGTTTCCAGCCCGCTGCGGGACGGCTGGCGTGTTGCCGAGGGCTCGGCGAGGCGCATCACCTCCCCTCCCCGGGCCATCAGCATCGGCGCGTTGACGCGCGGGACCAGGGCGTAGGCGCCGGTGCCCGTCCGGACCAGGGCTACGTCCTGATCCAGCAAGGCCGTGCCGAAGTCTCTCAGCAAGGCGTCTTCCGAATACCAGCCGTCCGCCCGGAAGGTCACGACGGCGTCGACCGCCGGGTCGATCTCCAGATCATGCGCCAGCGCCCCCGACACGATGTCGGTCGCCGCTTCCGACGCCGGGGTGTCGGTGAAGCTGAAGACGTAGAACTGCAACGGCTCGGCCGCTTGCGGGACCCCGCCCGTTCGCGGCGCCGCGATCGCGGGCGCGATCGCGAACAGGCCCAGCAGCACAGCGAGGAGCAGACGCTTCAGCATGGAGACGCTCGATACCACGGCTTGCCCTTGGCGCCCCTTCACGACAGGACGATGAAATCGCGCTCGCATGGTCTAGCATCCGACTCGCGCGGGGTGACCGCGTTCTGGAGCCCGCCGTGGACGAACCCTTCAGCGCCGCCCGCAGAGCCGCCGCCTTCCGGCGCATGCGCGACGCCCGCTCCAGCGAGGTGGCGGAGGACTATGTCGAACTGGTCGGCGACCTGATCGCCGAGACCGGCTCTGCGCGGCTGACGGATCTGGCCGATTGCCTGGGCGTCGCGCCCGCGACGGCGGCCAAGGTGCTGCAGAGGCTCCATCGCGAGGGCCTGGTCGATGTGCGCCCCTATCGCTCCATCGCCCTGACGGAGGCGGGCGAGCGCATGGCCGACGCGTCGCGCGAACGTCACCGCATCGTCCACGATTTCCTCCTGGCGCTGGGCGTGACCGGCGAGACGGCCGAGGCCGACGCCGAGGGCATAGAACATCACGTCAGCCCCGAAACCCTGCGCCTGTTCGCCGAGTTGACAATCCGGCTTCGCGGCGACGCCTGACGCCGTCACGGCAAGGGAATCGGCTCCGAGAAGCTGTCGGGAGGGATCAGCTGCAACAGCTGGACCTGCCGCCCGCCGCCGGGCTGTCCGAAAGCGGGCGCGGCGACGCCGACCTTCATCCGCGTGCCCGCCGGCACGGTGACCACGACATACTGCTCGGCCGTGTTCTCGGGCGGCAGGGCCAGGCTCTGGCGGACGACCTCGCGCGACGTCGGCGCCGTGGGCGACAGCCAGGCCCCCAGCCGGTTCGCCCCGCCGCCGTAGGCCCGGTAGAAGGTCAGGACCCGATCGGTCGTAACCTCCTCGACCGGCCCGGCCCAGGCCTCGACCAGTACGGCGGGCGGCGGGGCATAGACCGTCGTCGGCGCAGAGGGCGTGGCGCAGGCCGCCAGCCCCAGCGTGATCGCCATCGACAGCATCAGGACCGGCGTCGCCACGAGGCGGCGCGCGGCGGACAGAGTCCGGATGATCGTGATGGTCATGGAAGCCTCCCCCTCAGCAGCAAGGCTACACCCCTCAACGCGGACGGCAAGCCGCAGCCGGGCAGGCTGTTCATGCGCGCGATCAAAGGTCTAGGGTGTCGACAACGCCGGAGCGGCGATGGGGAGCGTTACGATGAAGACGAAGATGATGCTGGCCGTTTCGGCTGCGGTGCTGGTCCTGGCGGGCGCGGCGAACGCCCAGACCTGGGGCGGCCCTCGCGCGGTCCTGCATGACGAGACTACGGCCAACAGCGTGATCCTCTGGACCCCCGGCCTCGGAGCGGTCGAGTGGTCAGCGGAAGACGGCATCGCGGGCATGCCCATCCTGCTGAAGGACAATATCGAGACCCGCGACATGCCCACGACCGCCGGCTCGCTGGCGCTCGCCGACAATGCTCCGGGCCGCGACGCGCCGCTGGTCGCCCGCCTGCGCGACGCCGGCGCGGTGATCCTGGGCAAGACCAACCTTTCGGAGTGGGCCAACATCCGCTCGTCCAACTCCATCTCGGGCTGGAGCGCGGTCGGCGGCCTGACGGTCAATCCCTATGACCGGACGCGCACCGCCTGCGGCTCGTCCTCGGGCTCGGCGACGGCGGTGGCGACGGGGCTCGCCCCGGCCGCGATCGGCACGGAGACGGACGGGTCCATCACCTGCCCGGCCTCGGTCAACGGTGTCGTGGGCTTCAAGCCGACCGTGGGCCTGGTCAGCCGCACGCACGTCGTGCCGATCAGCCACAGCCAGGACACCGCCGGCCCGATCGCCGTGGACGTGGCCACCGCCGCGACCGTCCTGACCGCCATCGCCGGGACCGATCCGGCCGATGCGGCGACGTCGGAGGCGGACGCGCGCCGGACCGACTATCGCGCCGCGCTCGACACCGGATCGCTGCGCGGAACCCGGCTGGGCGTGCTCCGGTACGGCGTGACCAACTATTCGGCCGACACCCAGGCCGCGTTCGAGGCGGCGCTGGCGTCGCTCCGCGCCGCAGGAGCCGAACTGGTCGAGATCACGACCGCGCCGCAGACGCAGGGCATCGGCCAGATGGAGCTGACCGTCCTGATGTACGAGCTGAAAGCCGATCTGAACGCCTACCTCGCCTCGACCGACCCGACGGAGGTGCCGACGCGGACCCTGGCCGAGGTCATCGCCTTCAACGAGCGCGAAAGCCGCGAAACCGTCCTGTTCGGCCAGGAGCTGCTCCTGCAGGCCGAGGCGACCAGCGGGCTGGACAATCCCGACTACATCGCCGCGCGCGCCAACTCGCTGCGGATGGCGGGACCCGAGGGCATCGACCGCATGCTGAGCGAGAACAATGTCGTGGCGCTGGTCGCGCCCTCGACCTCGCGCGCCTGGACCAACGACAGGGAGGACGAGGACAACGGTCAGGGCTCGGCCAGCCGCCTGCCGGCCATCGCCGGCTATCCGCACCTGACCGTGCCGATGGGCCTGGATCGCGGTATGCCGGTGGGGATCAGTTTTATCGGTGCCAAGTGGGACGACGCCCGCATCCTGTCGCTGGGCTATGCCTATGAACAGGCCAGCCCGCGCCCGCCGCGCCCCTAGCGGACGGTCATCCAGAACGACGCGCCATAGAGGTTGAGGTCGGCCATCTTGCCCGGCCTCAGCTTCGCGTTCGCCCGCGCCGAGAGCTCCGAATCCTGGTGGACGAACCAGCAGGGGAACAGCATCTCGAACCGGTCGGGGCCGAACAGCAGCGCCGTCGCCAGCAGATACTGCTCGTTCCACAGCCGCGACAGGTGGCCGGAGATGTAGTCGTACGGCAGGTAGATGTCGTGCACATGCACGATCACGCCCGGCTTCACCCGCGGCAGGATCTCCAGGAAGAAGACCGTCACGTCAGAGCCCTGGAAGCTGCGGTGCGAGCTGTCCAGGAACAGGATGTCGCCCGGCTCCAGCGCCTCGAACAGCGTCAGGTCGCAGTCCTCCAGCGGCGAGCGGATGACGACGTCGACCATCTCGTCGATCTGGTTCCTCGGCTGGGGATCGATCGAGGTCATGTGCGTGCGCAGGCCGTACTTCTCGACCGCGCGCCTGGCGAACTTGGTGGAGATGCCCGAGCCGATCTCGATGAAGCGGGCGGGGTTCTCGCGCTTCAGGATTTGCGTCAGCACCATGCCGTCCAGCGGCGGGAACCAGCCGTTCAGCCACAGCGGGTTGCGCATCTCATAGGTGCCGAAGGTCGGGATGTCGGCGTAGTCGCCGATGCTGTCGCCGATCTCGTCGATCAGGGCGACGTAGCGGTCGCGGCCGGTCTCCAGGATGGCGGTCAGCTCGGGGTGAGACGGCTTGCCCTCCCCCTGGCGCACGATGGCCTTGTAGTCGTAGTCGACGATCTTGAACGGGTGCTCGGCCTGCTCATGCGAGAAGGGGATGATGTCGGGCATCGCTTTCATGCCCGCCGTCGACCGGTCCCAGGCCTGCCGGGCGCCCTCGACATCGCCGGCGCGCTGAAGGGCTGCGGCCAGATCGCGCCAGACCTTGGCGTTGTTCGGGACGCCCGCGACCACCGTCCGCAGCGCCTCGATGCCCTGTTCGACCTTGCCCAGCTTGACCAGGCTGACGCCCCACAGATGGCGGGTCGGCAGATGGTCCGGCGCATCCCTCAGGATGCGACCGAAGGTGATCTCGGCGTGGTTCAGCAGGTGATAGCGCAGCCATTCCGCCCCGGCGGCGAAGTCCTTCTTCTGGGCGGGCGTCAGCGTCTGGGTCATGCCCGCCTCAAAGCCCACCACGCCAAGGATGACAACCCCCGGTCAGTCGATGGCGCGACAGTCGGTGGGCTCGCGCCCGTCGGCCGTCCAGGTCGCCAGCAGCCCCTCGCCGCGAAGATCATAGGCGCTGGCCCGGTACCAGATGCCGTCGGCGGCGCGCTCTCGATATAGGTCGACGGCCTCGCCGTTGGAGTTGCGCACCGTGGCCATGTCCCGGGGGTTGTCGAAATCGACGGACAGCCGCTCGCCGTTTTCGCAAAGATAGACCGTGCGGATGACGCGGTTCAGAGCCCGGTCCTGGACCTCCGCGCCGGTCCGGCGCTTCGCGGTCTGGGCCTCGACGGCCCTCTGACGGACCGCCTCCCCGTCCGTCGGGCCGTCATCTGGCGAGGGTCCGCAGGCGGTCAGGGCAAGCCCCGCGCCGATGAGCAGAAAGGTCAGCGGTTTCAGCGTCGTCATGGAGGTCCCGGTATGGCCAGGCTTGGCTAACGGGCCGAAGCGACCCCCGTTCCGCGACGCGCGCGAAAGAAGCCGCGCAGGAGCTCGCCCGCCTCGCCCGCCAGCACCCCGCCTTCTACCGTCGGCCGATGATGCAGGGTGGGCTGTTCGAACAGGCGCGGTCCGTGGATCACGGCGCCGCCCTTGGGATCGTCCGCGCCCCAGACGACCCGGCCGATGCGGGCGTGGCTGATGGCCCCGGCGCACATGGCGCAGGGCTCCAGCGTCACATAGAGGGTCAGGCCCGTCAGGCGGTAGTTGCGCAGGCGCTCGGCGGCGGCGCGCAACGCCACGATCTCGGCGTGAGCGGTGGGATCGTGTCCGGCGACGGGGCCGTTCGACCCGGTGGCCAGGACCTCGCCGGAGCTCTCGTCGACGATCACGGCGCCCACGGGCACCTCTCCCGCGTCCGCCGCCGCTTGCGCCAGGGCCAAGGCCATGCGCATGAACCGCTCATCATGGCCCGCCATCCCGACGACAACGACAAGAAGCCCTCGCCGCGTCAAGCCCTGCGCGCGCACAAGCCCGGTGACCGCCCCAAGAGCGGCGCCGCGCGGCCCGGCTCGGCATCGGCCGCGCGCTACGAGGCCCTCGACAAACCCGCAGCCGGGCGGGGATCCGGCGGCGGCCGCGCCTATGCGCCTGACAAGGGCGCGCGCCCCGACAAGCCGATCAGAGGCAAGCGCTATTCGGCCGACCCCAAGGCCGGTGGCGGCAAGCCGGGCGCCAAGGAGGCCCCCGCAGAGCCCAAGCGCACCGAACGCATCGCCAAGGCCATGGCGCGGGCCGGCATCGCGTCCCGCCGCGAGGTCGAGCGGCTGATCGGCCTGGGCAAGGTGGCCGTGAACGGCCGCATCCTCGATACGCCCGCGACGCTGGTGACCCGCGACGACGTGATCACCGTCGACGGCAAGCCCATCGCGGCGACCCAGGCCACGCGCGTCTGGCGCTACAACAAGCCGGTCGGCCTCTTGACCAGCCACAACGATCCGGCCGGGCGACCGACGGTGTTCGACGCCCTGCCCGCCGGCCTGCCGCGCGTGATTTCGGTCGGGCGCCTGGACATCAACACCGAGGGCCTGCTGCTGCTGACCAATGACGGGGAGCTGAGCCGGGCGCTGGAGCTGCCGGAGACCGCGCTGGTGCGTCAGTACCGCGCCCGGGCGCGCGGGCGGGTGACGCAGGTTGAGCTGGATCGGCTGAAGGACGGCGTGACCGTCGATGGCGTCCGCTATGGCCCGGTCGAGGCTGTCATCGACAAGGCCAAGACGAACGAAGACGGGTCGCAGTCCGCCAACCTGTGGATCAGCGTCTCCATAACCGAGGGCAAGAACCGCGAGGTGAGGAAGGTGCTGGAGAGCGTCGGCCTGACGGTCAATCGCCTGATCCGCCTGGCGTATGGGCCGTTCCAGCTGGGCACCCTGCCGACCGGCTCGGTCGAGGAGGTCGGCCCCCGTGTCATCCGCGAACTGCTGGCCCAGCACATCCGGCCCGAGAACCTGCCCCAGGGCAATACGGTCGAGACGCCCGCGCCCATCCCCGGCCGCCGCACGGGCGCGCCCAAGGTGGTCGGCAAGTCGGGCTCGGCCATCTCCGACCCGTCGAGGAAGCCCAGCCGCGTCCGCGCCGCCGAAACGGCCGCCGAGGAAGGCGCCGCCCGCGCCGCCCGTGCGCCGAAGAAGGCCGGATGGGCCAAGGCCGCGCCGAAGTTCGAGCACCCCAAGAAGGCCTTCAAGCCCCGCGCCCGGCCGGACGGCGAAGGCGGCGACGACCGGGCCAAGCGCCCGTTCAAGCCGCGCGAGGATAAGATCATCGGACCCAAGTCCCCGACCTGGGCCCGAGACGCGGACAAGGGCGGCAAGGACGGCGCCAAGCGTCCGTTCAAGCCCCGGGCCGACGGCGGGGCCGGTCGCCCGGCGGGTCGCGGCGGGCCGGGTGGAGCGCGCAAGCCTTCGGGGCCGCGCGGACCGCGCTCCGGCGGCTGAACCATGCGCATCGTCGCCGGAAAGCTGAAGGGCCGGGCCATCGTCGCGCCGGACGGCATGGGCACGCGGCCGACCTCGGACCGGGCGCGCCAGGCCATCTTCAACGTGCTGGAGCACGCCGCCTGGTCAGAGCCGCTCACGGGCGCGCGGGTCATGGACCTGTTCGCGGGCTCCGGGGCGCTCGGCTTCGAGGCCATGAGCCGGGGCGCGGCGTTCGTCCTGTTCGTCGAGACCGACGAGGACGCGCGCGGGGCCATCCGTGACAACGCCGACGCCTATGGCCTGATGGGCGCGGCCCGGGTGCATCGGAGGAGCGCCGTCGACCTGGGCGTGCGGCCCGGATCGGACGGCGAGGCCTTCGACCTGGCGTTTCTGGACCCGCCCTATGGCAAGGGGCTGGGGGAGCAGGCGCTGGCCCGGCTGATCGAGGGGAACTGGCTGAAGCCTGGGGCGATCGTGGTGTTCGAACGCGGTTCGGACGAGCCGGAGATCGACACGCCCGGCTATGAGCGGCTGGACGCGCGCGACTACGGGGCGGCGCGGGTGCTGTTCCTGAGACAGGCGTGAAAGTGACTCTCAGACTCTCACGTTCCTGGAAATGCGTTTCAAGTCATAAGGATAGGCTCACCTCTTCGTGAGAGTACGCTCTCACGGACTCCCATACCGCCTCTCGGCTTTGTCCTGGAACAATATAGGAACATCGTCTTGCGAACAAGACCCCGGCCCGTGAGGCCGGGGAGCGAAGGCGTCACAAGGCGCGGGCCGAGACCCGGTTGTCGAGCCAGCTGCGCATGCGCGCCAGGCCCTCGCGATTGACCCGATTGGGGCCGCCGTCGCCGCTGGGGTGGACGGGCCACCCATGGCGCGGGCGAGCGGGCTGTTCTAGCCTCCGGCCATGAGCCAGATCGACCGCCGCACACTGCTTGTCGCCGCCGGCGCCTTTGCCCTGCCGAGCCCGACACGGGCGCAGGCGGTGTGGGAGACCCGCGCCCCCCTTCCCTGGCCCGTTCAGGAGATCTACGCCGCCGTCTGGACCGGGCGAATCGTCACGGCGGGCGGGCTCGTGGGGCGGACGAACGCGCCCCTGCACATCGAGGACCGGGTCGGCCTCTACGATCCGGCCGCCGACGTCTGGAGCGAGGGGCCGAAGCTGCCCGAGGCCCGGCACCACCCGATGATCGTCGCCGACGGCGACCGGTTGCTGGCCATCGGCGGCTATCGTCGGGGAGACGGAGACTGGACCAATGCGACCGAGGTCTGGAGCCTGACGCCGGGGGCCGAGGCGTGGACGCCGGGACCGTCCCTGCCGACGCCCTTGGCCGAGTCCGTCGGCCTGGCCCACGCCGGGCGGGTGCATCTGGTCACCGGCCGCTCGCCGGGGGCCGAGGCCAACGCCCAGTGGCGGGATCAGGTCGACGTCGACACCCACTGGGTGCTGGCGGACGACCGGTGGGAGCGGGCGCGACCGGCCCCGATGGCCAGGAACAGCGCGGCGGGCGCGGTGCTGGACGGGGCGCTGTGGATCGCGGGCGGGCGGACGGTGACCGGCGGCGGGACCGGACGGCTGGATCGGTATGATCCGGCGGCGGATCGCTGGGAGACGCTGGCGCCCATTCCGCGCTCCACCGCGTCGGACCAGCAGGTCGGCGGGGGACTGGCGATGGTCGCTGCCAACGGAAAGCTGGTCGCGTTCGGGGGCGAGTGGTTCGCGCCGGGCGGCGGCGGGGTGTTCCGCGAAACCTGGATCTACGACCCGGCGACGGACGCCTGGAGCGCCGGGCCGGACATGCGCACGCCCAGGCACGGGCTGGCGGCGGCGGCGGTGGGGGACACGGTCTACGCCATCGCGGGCGGGGCGGTGGTGTCGGGCGGCCAGGCGGTGGGCACGGTGGAGGCCCTGACCCTCTAGGGGGCGGCCGAGGCGTCCTTCGACAGGCGCTCCACGATGGCGCGGGCGGCGGCGGCAGCGTCGGCCCAGGTGGCGTCGAAGCCCTCGGCCTCGCCGAACCAGGGATCGGCCACGGCCTGACCCGCGCGCCCCGGCACCCAGTCCAGCAGCAGGCTGAGCCGGGCTGTGCCATCGGCAGGCGCCAGGCGGCGCAGGTCCTTCAGATTGGCGTGGTCCAGGGCGACGATGTGGTCGAAGCGGGCGAAGTCGGCGCGCGTGACCTGACGGGCGCGAAGGGCCGTGATGTCGACGCCGTTCCTGGCCGCGACGGCGATGGCCCGCTCATCCGGCGGCTCGCCCGCATGCCAGTTCCCCGTGCCAGCGGAATCGACGACCAGGGCCACCCCCCGCCGCGCCGCCTCGGCCCGCAGGGCGCCCTCGGCGAGCGGCGAGCGACAGATGTTGCCGAGGCAGACGAAGAGGAGGGAGGGGGTGGGAGCGGTGTCCAACGAAGGTTCCGATTCTTGCGCTACTGGTTGCTCGTTTGCAGGACGCTGGTTGCATCACGCGTGACCTCAGTCGATGCGATCTCAGACGCCGTGTTCACCTAGGCGGAGGGTCGGATTGGGTCAGGATCAAGCCGATCACGACGGCGATGAAACCGGTGACTCGGGTAGGGTCTATGGGCTTCCTCGGGACGCCCCACCATCCGAAGTGGTCAATCACGGCGGACATCATCAGTTGGGCGACCATAACGAACAGGATGACGTTGGCGACACCGTACCGGGACACGAGAACCGTCACCGAATGTATGTAGAAGGCCACGATCAGACCGCCTGCGAACCAAAGAGCCGGAAGAGCCTGAAGGCGGTTGACGGCCACGGCTTGCCCGGATGTCACGAGCACGGCGAGGCTCGCGACCAGCCCAACGGCAAAAAGCAGGACAACAGCTAGAGCCGGGCTGCCGGTCGCCTTGGCAACGGCACCGTTCAGCGTGGCCATAAGGGGAATGCCGGCACCCGCCGCGAACGCCCAAGCCATTCCGGTCAGCGAAATCGCAGAAAGGTCTTTCATGCGGCCAGCGGTTCAGTGGCGCGCATAGACCTCCAGCGCCGAACTCCCGTTTGCCAGGTGTCGAGTGGCTCGTTTCCGGCGCGCCAGTCGACATCTGGAAGTCGAAAGTCGAGGTAGGCCAAGGCCACCGCGCTACCAATCTGGCCGAGGTCCTTGGGAGACGCGGAGCCGCGTGACGCGTCGAGGGCCTGAGTTCCACGAAGGATGCCGGAGGTCCAGCGCGACAACCATTCCGCAGACTGCTGGGCTTCCGGACGACGTCGCTCCATCACCACTGAGAAGGCAGCGTCACAGATCCCTATGGCGAGCGACAAGGCCGTCAGAACCTCGTCGCGTCGATGGCCCGTCTCGGGCAGCAATCCCCGAGACGGGTTATGCCGCGCAAGATGATCGCAGATCGTGCGGCTGTCATAGAGAGCCGCGCCGTCTGCCAGCAAAAGAGTCGGGACCTTGCCCAGCGGGTTCAGATCGGGAAAGCCGTCGGGCGGGCTCATGGGATTGATGTTCGTAACGGTCACCCGGTCCGCCATGTCCAACTCGATCAGGGCGACGCGGACGATCCGCGCGAAGGGCGAAGTCGGCGAAGACAGGAGCTCCATTAGACCAAGCCGAACAGGTGGGCGGCGAGGACCATCTGGGCGATGAAGCCAACGAAGAAGGCGATAGTGCGCAGGAGGGGAATGCCGAGAGCGTAGATCACGGCATGAGCCAGACGGGCGTAGAAAAAGGCGGCCGACCACGCCGCAGTCGCCACGGTGTCGGTCTCCGTCAGAGTGACGGCGACAGCGAGTGGTGCAAACACGACGAGGTTTTCGATGGCGTTGCGATGAGCATTGGCTAGCCGGTAGGCCCAGGCCGCATGCGGGCGGACGTCGGGCTCGGGGTTTCGCAAGGCCTTCCAGACGCCCATCTCGTTCAGTCGGTTGAGGATGAGCGGAATCCACAGCAGACCCGTGAAGATTGCCGTCAGCGCGGCGAAGTGCAGTTCGGCCTTCATACGATGTGCCCCCGTCTTTTCGGTCGCCAGTCGACCCAGGTTCTGCTAGATACATACTAGTCGGTATGGAGTCAAAGAGCTGCGAGATGAAACGAGAACTGAGAGATGCGGCCAAGTCGCTCCTTTGGGAGGGTGGCTATGCGGCGATGAGCCCCCGGCGAGTGCTCGACGCGAGCGGAGCCGGACAGGGCAGTTTGTATCATCACTACCGGGGCAAGCGTCATCTCGCTGAAGACGCGCTCAAGGAGATCGAGGACGAGATGACGGCCATTGCCCACAAGACCTTCGACCCGACGGTTCCGCCACTCGACCGGATACGTGCCTATCTGCTCGACGATCGGGATGGACGGCGGGGATGTCGGCTCGGCCGGCTGGTGAGTGAAACGGAGGTCATCGACGAGCCGAGTCTTCGGGCGCCAATCGCTCGGTACTTCGGCACTGTTCGGAAGCTCCTTATCGACGCCTTGGCCGAGGCTGAGGCGACGGGCACGCTGAAGCCTGGGTATGACACGGTCTCGGTCGCCGACGCCATTGTGGCGTCAATCCAGGGCGGCTTTCTCCTCAGCCGGGCCGAAGGCGATGGCAACCGGGTCCGGTCTGCCGGTCAGGGAATGGTTAGCATGCTGGAGGCGCTGCGAATTCACCCTCTTTGATACAGTATCAAAGCCGACTGAATGCCGCCCTTCTAGCGCTTGCTGGAAGATCGGTGCCGCCGCACTGCCGACCAAGCAGCCCCTCACTGCCGCCCAAGCAACTTCTCCAAATCCGCCAGCTTGAGCTCGACGTAGTTCGGGCGAGCGTGTCGCCCCATCACCTCACGCCCCGCCTGAACCCGTCCCTCCGAACCGCGTTACCGCTACGCACTGTCGCGGCCTCGCGATTCCGCTGGCCTGAGACGTCCGACGCGACGACAAGCGCGCCTGCCGGTCCGATGGAGTCGCCCATGTCTCGCCTGATCCTCTGTATTGTGCTGATCCTCGGCACTCTGGGAACACCCGCCATGGCCACAGAAGAACCTGCCTTCACCCTGGTGCTCCGCGACGGTCCGTTCGAGGTGCGCGACTATGGCCCCACCGTGGTGGCGGAGGTGACCGTGGCCGGCAGCCAGAACCGGGCCTCCAGCCAGGGGTTCCAGATCCTGGCCGGCTATATCTTCGGCGGAAACACGCGGCGCCAGTCGATCGCCATGACCGCGCCGGTCGCCCAGAACCGCACCAGCGAGACCATCGCCATGACGGCCCCCGTCACCCAGACGGCGTCGGGCGACCGCTGGGCCGTGCGGTTCATCATGCCGTCGGAATACACGATGGCGACCCTGCCTGTGCCCAACGACCGCCGCGTCACCCTGCGCGAGGAGCCGGCGCACCGGATGGCGGTGGTGCGGTTTTCCGGCATCGCCGACGCGCGTCAGGTCGAACGGCGGGAGCAGGAGCTGGACCAGCAGCTGGCGGCGCGCGGCATGCGGCGCACCGGCCCGATCACGCTGGCTCAATACGATCCGCCGTGGACGCTGTGGTTCCTGCGTCGCAATGAGGTGATGGCCCCGGTCGCGGGCTGATCGCCTCCCCAACCCCAGCCTGCCGACCCGGCTAGCGACGTCCGAACAGCTTTTCCAGATCCTGCAGCTTGAGCTCGACGTAGGTCGGGCGGCCGTGGTTGCACTGGCCGCTGTGCGGGGTGGCTTCCATCTGGCGCAGGAGGGCGTTCATCTCGGGCGCGCTGAGCACCCGGCCGGCGCGGACGCTGCCGTGGCAGGCCATGGTGCCGCAGACCTCGCCCAGGCGTTCGGACAGGGCCAGCGCCGCGCCGTGCTCGGCCAGGTCGTCGGCGATGTCGCGGATCAGGCCCTGGACGTCGGCATCCCCCAGCAGCGCAGGGGTTTCCCGCACCAGCACCGCCCCGCCGCCGAAGGGTTCGACGATCAGGCCCAGCTGGGCCAGTTCCTCAGCGCGGGCGATGACACGGTCGGCCTCGGCGGGGTCGAGCTCGACGACCTCAGGCGTCAGGAGGGCCTGGCGGGTGACGGCGCCCTCGGCCATCTGGGCTTTCATCCGTTCGTAGACCAGGCGTTCGTGGGCGGCGTGCTGGTCGACCACGACGATCCCGTCGCGGGTCTGGGCGACGATGTAGGTGCCGTGGACCTGGGCGCGGGCGGCGCCGAGGGGGTGGTCGATGTCCGCCGCCGCTGGCGCGGCGTCGGGGGAGTAGGGCTTAGGGCTGAGGGCGTAGGGGTCGCCGGGCTCGACGCGGGCGCTGCGTTCGTTCAGGCCGGGGAGGTCCTGGGCC
The DNA here is from genome assembly GCF_000701445.1 of Brevundimonas bacteroides DSM 4726. Classification (GTDB taxonomy): domain Bacteria; phylum Pseudomonadota; class Alphaproteobacteria; order Caulobacterales; family Caulobacteraceae; genus Brevundimonas; species Brevundimonas bacteroides. The sequence continues at coordinate 294,443 of NZ_JNIX01000007.1, read as the reverse complement.
AAGCCGGCCGGACGGTCCCAGCCGGTCCAGCCGCTGTAGCCGCCGGAGAACCCCTGCGACGTCTGGGACGAGGGGCTGAAGGCGGCGACGCCGGTATGGGGGCGGAACCCCGACAGGGCGTCCGCGGCGACGGTGGTCGAGGCGCGGTGGCCGGCGGCGGCGAGCGCGTGACGCAGCGCCCCCACGATCAGGCCGCGCACCAGGGCGGGGTCGCGGAAGCGGACCTCGGCCTTGGCCGGATGCACGTTCACGTCGACGAACAGGGGGTCGATGTCGAGGAACAGGGCCGCCGCCGGATGCCGGTCGCGCGCCAGGAAGTCGGCATAGGCGCCCCGCAGCGCGCCCTGCAGCAGGCGATCGCGCACCGGGCGGCCGTTGACGAACAGATACTGGTGCGCGCCATTGCCCCGGGAATAGGTCGGCAAGCCCGCATAGCCGGACAGGCGGATGCCCTCGCGCGACTGGTCGATCAGGAGCGCATTGGCCTCGAAGTCGCGGCCCAGCAGGGCGGCGAGCCGCTTCAGCCGGCCTTCGTCGCCGGGGTGTTCGGCGGGCAGGCGCAGCACGGTGCGGCCGTCGAGGTCCAGGGTGAAGGCGACGGCCTCGTGCGCCATGGCCTGGCGCTTGATCTCTTCCGAGATGGCCATGGCCTCGGCGCGTTCCGACTTCATGAACTTCAGCCGGGCGGGGGTGGCGTAGAACAGGTCGCGGACCTCGACCCGCGCGCCGTGCGGGCCGGGGAAGGCGGCGGGGGCGACGGGGCGCTGGTCGCCGCCCTCCACCGTGATCTGGTGGGCGTCGAGGCCGGGGGCGCGGCTCGTGATCGTCAGGCGGGCGACCGAGCCGATGGAGGGCAGGGCCTCGCCGCGAAAGCCCAGGGTGTGGATGCGCAGAAGATCGACGTCGCCGGCGTCGTCGGGCTCCAGCTTCGATGTCGCGTGGCGCTGGACCGCCAGGGCCAGCTGGTCCGGGGCCATGCCGTGGCCGTCGTCGGCAATCAGGATGCGAGCCAAGCCCCCGCCGTCGGCCTGGATCTCGATGCGGGTGCTGCCGGCGTCCAGCGCGTTCTCGACCAGCTCCTTGATGGCGCTGGCCGGGCGCTCGACCACCTCGCCGGCGGCGATGCGGTTGACGGTCTCGGGCGGGAGGCGGCGGATGGGCATGGGATTCGGTAAGGTAGTGCGTCCGGCAGTCGGGGCGAAGGGCGCGCCGCAGGCAAGACAGGTTTCTTCACGGCGGGCACGGCGGAAGGAAAGCCACGGAGAGCACGGCGGGACCCCGTGCTTGGCCACGACGATGCGCTCGCCGTGTTCGCCGTGATACGCAATGATCGCTGTGATGAACCTCTTCGAGGTTCGCCCGGATGGACAGACCATGACCACGATCCAGATGACCGAGCGGCAGAAGAAATGGTTCGCCACGGTGCAGGCGAACCTGGAGGCGCAGACGGGGCGGTCGCTGGAGGCCTGGGTCGAGGTTCTGAAGGCCTGTCCGGAGACGGGCAAGAAGGCGCAGGCCGCCTGGCTGAAGGCGAACCACGGCCTGGGCATCAACCACGCCTCCTACGTCATCTCCGCCGCCGATCCGGGCGGGCTGGGGTGGGACGATCCCGACGGCCTGCGCGTGGCGCTTTGGAAGGACGCGGGGTCGCTGACGATCCTGGAGGCGGTGGAGCGGATCGCGGCGGAGGTGGACGGCGTCGTCCCGACCCAGAGGAAGGGCTACTCTGCCTGGAGCCGCAGCGTCCAGTTTGCCGCCATGCGCCCACTGAAGAGCGGCCGCGCCCTGCTGGGCCTGAAGCTGGAGCCGGAGGCCTCGACACGGCTGTCGGCTGGGGTGAGGAAGGAAAGCTGGTCTGAGCGGCTGACGGCCGTGGTCGAACTGGACGCCGCGGCTTCGGTGGATGGGGAGATCGCGCGCGCGTTCGCATCGGCGGCGGAGCGGGGGTGAGGCGCACCGTGAGAGTCGATCTCCTCCTGGCGGTAGGCATCAGACCTTGTCTTTGACGTCTGGCCCTCCTGCCCACACCGATACGCCCGATGTTCGGGCTGCTGGACCCAATCTCGATCAGACGCCTGGGAGGTGGAAATGGATGCCCGGCTCATCTTCCTGACAGGTGGGCTTGGCGTCCGGCGTACGGCAGGGCTAGGGTGGTCGCGACAGGCGCCCGTCTCGGTTGCGCCTATTTGAAAGTTCGGCCCATGCCGGAACCCGACGGCGCGCCGCGAGGGCGCGACGGACGGTCCCGGGTCCAGCGGGCGCATGGCGGGGGCGCGTCGGGACGCGACGGCCCGGCCTATGGCGCGCTTGATCTGGGGACCAACAACTGCCGCCTGCTGATCGCGCGTCCGGCGCGCGACGGCTTCCGCGTGGTCGACAGCTTCAGCCGCATCGTGCGCCTGGGCGAAGGCCTGTCGCGCACCGGCCGGCTGGACCCCGGCGCGATGGATCGCGCCTACGACGCCCTGGGGCTTTGCGCCGAGCGGGTGATGCGCCGCGGCGTCGAGTCCGCCCGCCTCAGCGCCGTCGCCACCCAGGCCTGTCGCCAGGCCGAGAACGGGGCCGAGTTCATCGAGCGGGTCCGCAAGGGCACCGGTTTGCGGCTGCGCATCATCGATCCCGTCGAGGAGGCTCGCCTGTCGGTCGAGGGCTGCCTGAACCTGATCGACCCCAGGGCAGAGGCGGTGCTGGTCATCGACGTGGGCGGCGGCTCCACCGAATTGTCGTGGCTGCGGCGCTCCGGCGGCGAGATGAAGACCGTGGGCTGGATGTCGGCGCCGCTGGGCGTCGTCACCCTGGCAGAACGCCACCCGGAGCCGGACGGCGCGGGCGACGCCTGGTTCGAGGCCATGGTCGGCGACATGGGCGCGGCGCTGGACGCGGGCGGGTTCGAGGACGCCGAGTTCCGGCGCCTGTTCACCGAGGGTAAGGGCCATCTGGTCGGGACGTCCGGAGCGATCACCTCGCTCGCTGGCGTTCACCTGAATCTGCGCCGCTATCAGCGCGATCTGGTCGACGGCCTGTGGATGACCCGCGCCGATTGCGAGGCGGCGGCGGCGAAACTGAAGGCGCTAGGGCCGCAGGGGCGGGCGGACGAGGCCTGCATCGGCCCGGACCGCGCCGATCTGGTGCTGGCAGGCGCGGCGATCCTGGAAGCCGTTCAGCGCGCCTGGCCCAGCGAGCGTGTCCGGGTCGCCGACCGGGGCCTGCGCGAGGGCCTGCTGCTGGAGCAGATGCGGGCCGCGAAGAAGGCCACCCGCCGTCGTCGGGGCCGTGGCAGGGGCCGGTCTCAGGCTGCGGGCGCGGGCGGTCCGGAGACCTGAACCGGCAGGTCGATGTCGCAGATCGAGAAGTCGGCCCCCCGGGTTGTGCGCGCCGCGTCGGCCAGCGCCCGGAACGCGCTTGAGCCAGCATCCAGCACCTGAACCACCGGCCGCTCCTCGACCGGCAGATCCGAGGCGACCCTCACCCGCGTCATGATGTCGGGTTCCGACGGGACCATGCCGTTGCTGGCCGGATCACCCGTCTTGATGGCGCGCACGACATCCAGCCCCGAAACGACGCGCCCCCAGATGGTGTAGCGCTTGTCCAGCGCCGGATAGGGCTGGCGCATCAGGAAGAACTGGCTGTTGGCGCTGTTGGGCGCATCGTCGCGCGCCATGCCCGCCACGCCCGGGCAATAGGTTCCCCAGCCGTGCACCTTGCCGTCGGCGGTCGTGGCCATCATCGCCGTCGGTTGGGTCTGTATGGGCAGGCTGTTCATGAAACCCAGCATCGACCCGGCCGGTTCGGCGACGGGCGTGAATGGCATCTCCGGCCCCCGGCGGAAGGTGAACTCGGCGGTCAGGTCGGGATAGGGGCTCTGGCCCTCGCCGTTGCCCAGCGGATCGCCGGTCTGGGCCATGAACAGGTCGATGACGCGGTGAAACACGATGCCGTCGAAGAAGGCCCGCCGCGCCAGGACCCGCATCCGCTCGACATGCAGCGGCGCGGCCTCGGGCGCCATCTCGACCAGGATGCGGCCCCGATTGGTGTCGATGACCAGCAGGTTCTCCGGCGACACCGTGCGCCAGTCCGTCGAAGCGGGCGCCGGGATGGGCGCGGGCGGGGTCTCCTGGGCCAGGGCCGGCCCGGTCAGGGCGGCGGCGCAAAGGGCGGCGGCGATCGCTCGCTTCATCCTCATCCTCCGGTGATCTCCACGACCGGCTGCAGGTCGCAGACGCTGAACTGGCGGCCGCGCGCGGCGCGGGTCTCGGCGGCGCGGGCCTGGAAGGCGGCGGAGCGGGCGTCCAGAACGCGGGCGACCGGACGCTCGGCCTCCGGCAGGGCTGCGGCGGTACGAACGCGCGTCATGGTGTCAGGATCGACCGTAACGCGCCCGTCCTCGGCGTCCGACCCGGCCTTGAGCGCCCGCACGACATCGAGGCCCTGAAGGATGCGTCCGAACGCCGTGTACTGGCCGTTCAGCACGGCGTTGTCGCCCATCATGAGGAAGAACTGGCTGTTGGCGCTGTTCGGATCGCCCGACCGCGCCATGCCCAGCACGCCGGTGCAGAACAGGCCCGAGGCGTCGACCCTGAAGTCTGCCGTCACCATCATCTGCGCGTCCGGCTGGGTCTGGACCGGCAGGCTGCCGACCAGGCCGACCAATCCTGTGGGAGCCCCACCCTCGACGGGCGCGAAGCCCGCATCGCGTCCCCGGCGGAAGGTGAACTCGGCGGCGACATCGGCCAGCTCCGATCCGCCCGCGCCTGTTCCCAGCGGATCGCCAGTCTGGGCCATGAAGCCGGTCATGACGCGGTGAAACTTCAGCCCGTCATAGAACCCCTGATCGGCCAGGGTGCGGATACGCTCGGCGTGGCGCGGCGCGGCGCGCGGTTCCACCTCGACCAGAATACGCCCCTTGGAGGTGTCGATCACCAGCAGATTCTCCGGCGCGACGGTGCGCCAGTCCGTGGCGGCGGGCGGCGGGGTGGACTGTCCGGCGGCCGTCAGGGGCAGAAGGGTCAGGGCGGCGGCAAGGGCAAGAGCGATCTTCAAGGCGGTGTCCGAACTCAGGATTTGACGCGCGTCCGCACGGCGGCGGCCACGGCGGGGCTGACGAAGCTGTCGATCGATCCGTCCAGCCGGGCGATTTCCTTCACAAGACGCGAGGCGATGGCCTGGTGGCGCGGATCGGCCATGAGGAAGACCGTTTCGATGTCGTCATTGAGGCGCTGGTTCATCGCCGTCATCTGGAACTCGTATTCGAAGTCCGCGACGGCGCGCAGGCCCCGCACGATGACGTTGGCGTTCAGGCTCTCGGCGAAATGCATCAGCAGCGTCGAGAACGGCCTGACCTCGATGTCGGCGTTCAGGCGGGCGACCTCCGCGCGCACCATCTCCACCCGCTCGGCGGTCGAGAACAGCGGACCCTTTTCGTCGTTCTGGGCCACGCCGATCACCAGCCGGTCGACCAGCTTCACCGCCCGGCCGATGATGTCCATGTGGCCGTTTGTGACCGGATCGAAAGTACCCGGATAGAGCCCGATGCGCATGGGCGATTCCTCCCCGCCTGACCGCTGGATAGCAGGGGTTACGCCGGGCGTCTTCCTCTCGTCACACGGCCGATGAGGCCGCCTACTCGGCCGCGATCGGCACGGCGTCGTTGGCGGTCTGCTCCTGGGCTTCCCACTCCTCGATCTTGCGCGCCGTGTACTCCGGCGAGCGCGTGAAGCGGGCCAGCGCCCCATAGATCACCGGCACGACGAACAGGGTCAGCAGGGTCGCGAACATGGCGCCGGTGAAGATCACCACGCCGATGGTCTGGCGGCTGCCGGCGCCCGCGCCCTGCCACAGCATCAGCGGAAGCGCGCCGAAGGCCGTGGCGATCGAGGTCATGATGATCGGGCGCAGGCGGAGCGCAGAGCTCTCGACGATCGCCTCCTTGATCGAGCGGCCCTGGTCGCGCAGCTGGTTGGCGAACTCCACGATCAGGATGCCGTTCTTGGCCGCCACCCCGATCAGGATGATGAGGCCGATCTGGGAGTAGATGTTGAGGCTCGAGCCCGCCATCAGCAGGCCGAACAGGCCGCCCGCCGCCGCGAGCGGCACCGTCAGCATGATGACCGCCGGGGTGATCCAGCTCTCGAACTGGGCCGCCAGCACGAGGAACACCAGCAAGAGCGCCAGCCCGAAGGCCGCCAGCACCGCGCCGCCCGCCTCCTGCTGATCCCGCGCCGCGCCGCCGTACTGGATGTTGACGATGCCTTGCGGCTGCAGGGCGACCTGTTCCTCCATGAAGGCGACCGCGTCGGCGATCGTCGTGCCGGGGTTCAGGTCGGCCGACAGGGTGATCGCCCGCTGGCGGTCAAGACGTCGCCGGTCCGGCGTCGCGCCCGAGGTCTCGGTCGAAACGACCGACGACAGCGGCACCAGAGTCCCACCGCCGGTGCCGACGTAGAGGGTATTCAGGTCCGACAGCGAGGACCGGTCGTCCCGCTCGGTTTGCAGGATGACGTCATACTCCTGACCGCCGCGCAGATAGGTGGTCGCGCGACGCGAACCGAGCATGGTCTCCAGCGTCCGGCCGATCTCCTGCGAGGAGACACCGAGCGCCGCCGCCCTCTGCGGATCCACCTGCACCAGCAGGCGCGGGGCGTTGGGCTCATAGTTCAGGCGCGGTCGGCTGAAGCCCTCATTCTCCTGCGATGCCGCCAGGATGGGCTGAAGCCACTGGAAGATCTCGTCGTAGTCCGAGCCCGTGGCGATCAGTTCGATGGAGTTGCCGCCACCGCCCCCACCGCCCCCGCCGCGCTGGAAGGCGCCGGGGGTCGAGGCGTTGACCTGGGCGTCGGTCTGACCGCGCAGCTTGCCGTTCAACTCCTGGGCGATCTCGTCGGCGGTGCGATCGCGCTCGGACCAGTCCTTGAGGATCAGGGAGGCGTTGCCGGAGTTGAAGCTGCCGCCGCCAAAACCCGGCGCGGAGATCAGGAAGCTCTCGACTTCGCCGCTCTCGCGGTACTCGGCCAGGATGGGCTCCAGCCCCAGCATGATGTCGCGGGTGTACTGGAAGCCGGCGCCTTCCGGCCCCTGCACTCGCACGCCAACGCGACCGCGATCCTCGGGCGGCACCAGCTCGCTGGGCAGGTTCAGGAACATGAAGGCCGCCCCGCCGCCGACCAGCAGAACCAGCGCTGAGACGCCAACCACGGCGATGCGCCGCCCGACCAGCATATCGAGCGAGTTGGCGTAGGAGTTCTTCAGCTTGTCCATGGCGAAGTCGACGCGGCGCGCGACCCATCCGCCGCCCGAGGCCGGGCGCAGGATCTTGGACGCCAGCATGGGCGACAGGCTGAGTGCCAGGAAGGCCGAGAACGCGATGGCGGCGGCGATGGCGGCCGCCAGCTCGACGAACAGACGGCCGACGTATCCCGGCAGGAACATCAGCGGCGCGAACACGGCCAGCAGCACGATGGTGGTGGCGACGACCGCGAAGAACACCTGGCGCGTCCCGCGCTCGGCCGCGACCAGCGGCGGCTCGCCGTGGTCCAGACGACGCTGGATGTTCTCGGTCACGACGATGGCGTCGTCGACCACCAGGCCGATGGCCAGAACCAGCGCCAGGAGCGTCAGGAGGTTCAACGAGAAGCCTAGCGGCGCAAGGACGATGAAAGTCGCCAAAAGGCAGATCGGGGCCACGATCGACGGGATCAGGGCGGCGCGGAGGGTGCCCAGGAAGATGAAGTTCACCAGCGCCACCAGCACCATGGAGATGCCGATGGTGATCCAGACCTCTTCGATGGCGTGTTTGGTGAAGACCGAGTTGTCCGAGCCGACGACCAGCTCGGTCTGGGGCGGCAAACTGGACTGGATTTCCTCGACAAGGGCCTCGACACCCTTGGAGATCTCGAGGTCGTTGGCCTGGGCCTGGCGGGTGACGGCAAGGCCGATCTGATCCAGGCCGTTGCCCCGGAACAGACGGCGATCTTCAGCGGGAGCCTCCTCGACGCGGGCGATGTCGCCGAGCCGGGTGACATAGACCGGACGGCCCTGCAGCGCGCCCTGAGCGCCGGACCCCGTCGGCTGGGCCCCGGTCGAGACGGCACCGGAGGCCCCGGCGGATTGCTGGGAAGCGTTGCCCGTGGCGCTGATCGGCAGCTGGGCGAAGTCCTCGGCCCGGGCATAGGTCCGATCGACCCGGATCGTGTAATCCTTGTCCGTCGATTCCAGCGATCCGGCGGGCAGTTCCACGTTCTGGCGTGTCAGGGCGGCCTCGACCTGCGTCACCGTCAGGCCGCGCGCGGCCATGGCGTCCGGGTCTAGCCAAATGCGCATGGCGTAGCGCTGCTCGCCGTAGATCTGCACCTGAGCGACACCCGGCACGGTCGCCAGTCGATCCAGCAGATAGCGATCGGCATAGTCGGTCAGCTCCAGCCGGTTCATCGACGACGACCGCAGGAACAGGATCATGATCGGCTGAGCATCGGAATCCGCCTTGGCGACCTCCGGCGGATCGGCCTGGTCCGGCAAACGGCCCTGCACCCGGCTGACGCGATCGCGCACGTCCGAGGCGGCCACGTCGATGTCGCGATCCAGTGCGAACTCGATGGTCACGTTGGATCGACCATCGCGGCTGGTCGAGCTGATGCGCTCTATGCCCTGGATGCCGGCGACCTGCTGCTCGATCGGCTCGGTGATCTGGTTCTCGATGACCTCGGCCGAGGCCCCGCCATAGCTGGTCGAAACCGAGACCACGGGCGGATCGACGTCCGGAAGCTCCCGCACCGGCAGGAAGAAGAAGGCCGCCGCGCCGATCACGCACAGCACGATGGCCGCCACGGCCGCGAAGACCGGGCGGCGAACGGAAACGTCGGAGAGCATCATCGCGTAGCCACCTGTGGCGAGGCGCGACTGTCCTGCGCGGCCGCCTTTTCAGGCGCTCCGCCGCGAGCGCCCCCCGCGCCCGCCACGCTGACCGGCGCGTTGGGCTGGATGCGGTTCAGGCCCGAGCCGACGACGCGGTCGTTGGCCGCAAGGCCGGACAGGATTTCGACGAAGCCGCCCTCGACGGCCCCCGGCTCGACTTCGACGCGCTGAGCGGTCGAGCCGCGCTCGCCGGGCGCGATGCGATAGACGAAGGCGTTCTCGCCCTCGTACTGCACGGCCGACTCGGGCACTGACGGGCTCTGGCGCTGTCCCTGCTGGATGCCGACGCGCATCAGCATGCCGGGCCGGATGCGGCCGCCAGGGTTGGCGAACTCGGCGCGGGCGGTCACGGCGCGCGTGGTCTCGTTGATACGGGTATCGACCAGGGCGATGCGACCTGAGAAGGTCTCATTGCCATAGGCATCGGCAGTGGCCGTGATCGGCAGGCCCTGCCTCAGTACGCCGAGGTAACGCTCGGGGACCGGGAAATCGACGCGGATCACGCTGATGTCGTCCAGTGTCGTGATGACGGCTCCGGGGCTGATCAACGTGCCCGACGTCACGGTCGACAGTCCCAGCACGCCCGCGAAAGGCGCGCGGATGACGCGATCGCCCTGACGCGCCTGGGCCGCGGCGAGCGTGGCTCTGGCCGTCTCGACGGCGGTCAGGGCGTCCTCGGCCGAGACCCGCGGAGCCACGCCGCGTTCGGCGAGCGTAGCAAAGCGCTCATACTCCCGCTCGGCCTGGGCCAGGTTGGCGCGCGCCTGGATGATGGAGGCCTCTTCCTCGCCGGCCTGAAGGCGAACCAGAGGCGCGCCCGCGCCGACGCGCTGGCCGTCCTGGAACAGCACCGCCGTGATGAGCTCCGACGTCGCAGAGGTGATGTTGACCGACCGCTGACCGCGCGCCACACCCAGTACGTCGATCTGGTCGCTGAAGGGCCGCAGCGTAACGACGGCCTCCGAGACTTGCTGCCCGCGTCCTGCGCCCGGTCCGCCGGGGCCGCCCTGGCCGCGCCCACCCTCGTCCTCGGCGAAGGCCACGCGCATCACCGCCGCCACAATCATCAGACCCAGCACCACGGCCGCGGCGATCAGAAAAAAGTGACGTTTGATCACAGGCGTAATTCTCGAGATACGGGAGGCGGTTGGCCATAACGCTTCCGTCGCGTCAGGCAATCTAAACAGTTTGTAACGTCCGCCGTTCCGGTTTCCGTCGCGTCGTCCGGTCGCAGGTCAGAACCGGCGCCAGACGGCCACCACGGGACCTTCCGCCAGGGGCGTCTCCCGTCCTGCGACCGTTCGCCGCCAGCCTGCCTGGAAGCTCCAGCGACCCAGATGCCGGACGACCGACGTCTCGGCCGACAGCCATTGTGCCCCATCATCGTCCGTCACGCCACCGAACGCCTGAGCCATGACCATCCAGTGGTCGCCGAAATGGGCCCCCACAGTCAGGTCGGCGCGAACCTCGTCAGGGAGACCATCGCGCATGCGCCGCGCGACCTGGACCTCAGCGAAGGTCCGGTTCGGCCCCCAGCGCCCCGCCACGACCGCCGGCGCGCCGAACCCTCGACCCGCCGAGACGCGCACCTCCCAGTCCTCCTCGCCGACACCCGGCGCGGCATAGCCCGCGTTGCGCCCTTCGCCCGCCTGGGCGTAACCGCCGTAGATGCTGACCGCGCCACGATGGTCCCGCCACGCCTGCCAGGTCAGGCCGAGTTCAACCGGCCCCCGCCCGGAATAGTCGACAAAGGCGTCCTCGCCCGACTGCCAGTCGCCCTTGAGCTGAAGCGTCAGGCGATCCGTGAGGCCATACTCCGCGAAGACACCGACGGCGCGATCCTCCCGGCGCGCGGGCAAGTGGGCGAGCGCGCCGTTGGGGTCGAACCCCTCGGTGGCTCGCATGACTTCGGCCTTGGCGATGACCTGCGCCTTGCCTTTCGGCTGGGTCCAGGCCCCGGCCTGCACGACTGTCGCCGTCCCCGCGAGCGCGAGGCCCGCGAGGATGGCGATGCGCATCAGACGTCGTAGCCCGGCGACTTGCGGTCCAGCAGCCTTAGCGCGCCGGGCCAGGCCAGCGGGGCTACGAAGCCGAGCCCCCGGCCCTGTTCTTTCGTCTCCGCCTGGGCCGCGTCCGGGGCGAACAACACGTGCTCGCGTCCACCCGACAGCGCCGCCACCTGCTGGGCGCAGGCGCGCTCCAGGAAGAACATCCCGACCCAGGCGGCCGCCGCCGTCTGTCCAACCGCCAAGGTGCCGTGGTTTCGAAGCAGCATCAGAGGCTTGTCCCCAAGGTCCGCCACCAGGCGCTCGCGCTCGTCATGGTTCAGCGCCAGCCCCTCATAGCCATGATAGGCGACGTGGTGCTGCAACAGGCAGGCGTTCTGCCCGATCGGCAGCAGCCCCTCCTTCTGCGCCGCCACGCCCACGCCGGCCACCGTGTGCAGATGGATGACGAAGTGCGCGTCCTCGCGCGCGGCGTGGATGGCGGAATGAATGGTGAAGCCGGCCGGGTTGATGAAGCTCTGGGTCTCCTGGACGATGTTTCCGTCCAGATCGACCTTTACCAGAGAAGAGGCCGTGATCTCCTCGAAGTAGAAGCCGTACGGGTTGATCAGGAAGTGGTGCTCGGGCCCCGGAACTCGTGCCGAGATGTGGGTGAAGATCATATCGTCCCACCCGTGCAGCGCGACGAGGCGATACAGCGCCGCCAGATCGACCCGCGCCTGCCATTCCTCGGCCGAAACGCGCGATTTCAGCGAGGGGGTCGAGCCGTCGGCCATGATCGTCTCCTTGAGCGTGGCGATGAACGGCCGGACCGTCGCGCCAACCTTGGATCGGGTCAAGAACAGCCTAGGATTCAGGCTGACGATTCAGCCTTGGTTAACCGAGTTTTCACGTCCGGCGGCCAAGCTGAACGGTGTTCGGAGTTCCTCCGACCGGAGCCGCCCGTGACCGCTGTCGTCCAGATGCAGACCTACCGCCACGACGAGGATACCGCGTCCAGCGCCTCTCGCCTTCTCGGCCTCGCGCGGTCCAAGACGACGGAGGATCGCCGCCGCCTGCTGCTCGGTATAACCGCCCTGTGCGACGCGACCCCTCCCGGGGCCGAGGCCTCGCCCCTGCTCGGCGACATCTTCATGATCCTGGCACGGCAGGCCGAGCGGGACATCCGCAAGGCCCTGTCCGAGGCCCTGGCCCCCGCCGAATGGGCGCCGCCTGCCCTGGTCGCCATGCTGGCGCTGGATGAGATCGAAATCGCCCGCCCCGTCATCGCCAGAAGCCCCCTGCTGAAAGATCAGGATCTGCTCCGCGTCCTCGTCGAGGCCACCATCGAGCATCAGATCGAGGTCGCACGCCGTCCGCACCTCTCCAGCCAGGTCGCCGACGCCATCATCGACCGGGGCGAGCCCGCCAGCCTGACGGCGCTCGCTGGGAATCGGACCGCCGAAGTCTCTGACAGCGCGCTCGAACGCCTGATCGACCACTCCCGCCGGATCGCGGCGCTCCGCGCGCCCCTGACCCGCCATCCGCGCCTCAATGACCAGCTCGCCACCCAGCTCTATCAGTACGTCGGCCAAGCGCTGCGCGAGGCCATCGGCGAACGCTTCCGCGTCGACGAATCAAAACTCTCCATCGCCGTCGACGCCGCGACGACAAAGGTTCAACCGCAGAAGGCCGAGCCCAAGGGCATCGAGGAGGCCGCCAGCGTTGTCGAACGCGACGAGATGGAGCGCCGCCTCGTCGCCAAACTGCAGGCGGGGGGTCAGCTGCGCGCAGGCTTTCTGATCCGCGCCGTGCGCGAAAGACGCCTGAGCCTGTTCGAACACGGCATCGCCGCCCTGTCCGGCTTCACCCTGGCCCAGGTGCGCGCCGCCATCATGCGCCCTTCGGCCGACGCGCTGTATCTACTGTGCGCCTCTGTCGGCATCGACCGCGCCGTCTTCCCGGCCGTGCTCGACGAGATCCGCAAGCTGTCGGATGGCTGGCCGGGCGAAGGCGACGTCGGCGTCCAGGGCCGCACCAGCCTGCCGCCGTCGGCCGCCGCCCGCGAGTTCCGAGCGCTGATGGGCCACATCGGCGAGTGATCCCGGCGATATGCGTCGTTTGACTTCGCCGTTCCCCTCGGTTCACCTCGACCGGTGAACAGTCCCCCTCCCCGCATCGCCGTCTGCGCCAGCGAACGACCCGAGGCCCAGGCCGCGCGCGAGCGACTGATCGGTCTTTACGGCTCGGTCCCGGAGGCCGAGGCCGACGTCATAGTGGCCCTGGGCGGCGACGGCTTCATGCTGGAGACGCTGCACGCCAACCTCAGCCGCCGCACGCCAGTGTACGGCATGAACCGGGGCTCGGTCGGCTTCCTGATGAACGACTATGAGGAAGACGGCCTGCTCGAGCGGATCGTCGCCGCTGGTCGCGCCGTCATCCACCCGCTCCAGATGGACGCCTGGACCGAGGCCGGTCAGGCGCAATCCGGCCTGGCTATCAACGAAGTCTCCCTGCTGCGCCAGACCCGCCAGTCTGCCAAGCTGAAGATCAGCGTCGACGGCAAGGTGCGGCTGGAAGAGCTGACCTGCGACGGCTGCCTGGTGGCCACGCCAGCGGGTTCGACCGCCTATAACCTGTCGGCCCACGGGCCCATCATTCCGCTGGACGCCCGCATGCTGGCGCTGACGCCCATCAGCGCCTTTCGGCCCCGCCGCTGGCGCGGCGCGCTTCTATCTCACCGGGCCAAGGTCGAGTTCGCAGTCCTGGAAGCCGACAAACGCCCCGTCAGCGCCGTGGCCGACAGCCTGGAGATCCGCCGCGTCGTCCGCGTTGCGGTGAAGGAACGCCGCGACATCGCGCTGACCATGCTGTTCGACGCGGGGCGATCGTTCGAGGAGCGTGTTTTGACTGAGCAGTTCACAGCCTGATGCAAGTCACGGTTTCTTAGGGCGTTCCATGCACTCTGCGGCGGATTAGTTCCCAGGAGCGTCCCGTGAGCAATCCGGCCCAGGTCATCCGTCCCCCGAACGTTCTCCGCGCCAAGGTCGGCGCCGGGTTTGGCGGAATCAACGCAGACGCCATCGCCAAGGCCGAAGAGGCGCTCAAGGCCATGTCGGCCCAGTTCGGCCAGTGGTTGCAGGACGAGATCACCAAGCTGGACGCCGCCCAGGCCGCCGTCCGCAGCGAGGGTTACACCCCCCAGACCGCCGAGGGCGTCTACTTCCGCGCCCACGATCTCAAGGGGCTGGGCACCACCTATCAGTATCCGCTCGTGACCCGACTGGCCGGTTCCCTGTGCAAGCTGCTGGACGATCCCGCCAAGCGCATGGCCGCTCCCATCATGTTGATCGACGCCCACATCGACGCCATCCGCGCCGTGGTCCGCGACCAGATCCAGACCGACGACCACCCGACCGGTCGCGTTCTGGCTGAAACCCTCGAAGCCAAGGTCGCTGCGCATCGAGCGGGCTAAAGCCCGGTAAGACCCACCCCTCCCGTCATCCCCGGGCTTGACCCGAGGATCGGATCATCCGCAGCGGACATGCGGCGGGTGTGGCTCCAGTGCAGACGCATCAACCAATAAAGGAACGGTCCTACGTCCGATCCTTGGGTCAAGCCTAAGGATGACGACCTAACAGGTGATCAGGCCGCGTGCGCTGCCTCGATCCGGACCGGCCCCTGCGGCGCCTGATCCAGCCGCTCCATCAGATAGGCCACATCGTCGCGCGGCGCGTTCGGGCGCTGCGTCAGGAACCGCTCCAGCATCCGCTCGCGAAAGGTTTCGCCCGACACGTCTCCGCCCTCGGCCATCAGCTGACGCCAGGTGTCGACACCGGCACGGAACGCCTGGAACAGGCGCGGCGGCAGACCCGCCCGGTCATAGATTGCCTTCAGTCCCAGCGGCCCTGCATCATGCACCATAAGCCACGCCCGGCTGTGCGGCGTGGACGCCAGCTCGGCCACGCCGTGCTCGAACAGGGCCATCTTGCCCCGCGCCAGAGCCCGCAGCAGCAGGGACGCTGTCAGCGCCTTCCTGGCGTTCAACTGCGCCACGAAGGTAGCCAGATCGGCTCCGGCCGGAGCCTGGTCGATCAGGTCGACAGTCGCCCGCTCCCGCGCATAGGTCGCCAGGCGGATGGCCGTCTCGGGCGCCACCGCATGGCGGCTGACCAGATGCTCGCGCACCGCCTCGGACGCCAGCGCCACAAGTCGTTCGGTGATCTCCAGCGGCAGGACCTGCCGATAGGCCAGCGCCGCCACCACTTCCGGCGCGCTGCCGAATCGGTCAATCGCCCGGCCCATGGCCCGCTCGGACAGGTCGGCGTTGTCGTTGGCCGCCAGCGTACGAACCGCGGCCTCGCCGGCCTCCGCCGCGATCACATCGGCCACGTCGCGCGGCACGCTCGGCCTGGCCGCGACCGCGATTTGACGCGCAGCCGATCCGGCCCGGACGATCTCGATCAGGTCGTCGTCCGAGAACACCGGCGACGATCCGATGATCGGCAGGGCGATGGAGTCGACATCGGCTGCCAGCTTCCTCGCCACGTCGGGCGGCAGCAGGTCCGAACTCTTCAGCGTCACCGCCAGCGCCCGGCGGACGAGCTCGGCGGCGTCATCGGCTAGGATGCGCAGGATCTTCTGCGCCGCCTGCCGGTCTTCATCCGTCAGGTCGATCGAGTCCATGCTGCGGCACAGCTTGTGCGCGGCGGCCGCCCGGTCATCATCGTCGGACGCCTTGATCAGGCGGCGGATGTCGAACTCGGTCAGTCGGGCGCGGGCGGCGGTCATGGCGGAGGCGAGTGTCCCTTGAGTCGCGTAGAATGGTGAGCGGCCAGGCTTAACGCCCGGTTTACCACCCCGCGTCGGTCGCCGATTTCTCCGGCCCGAAGGCCCCGCCGAAGCCGACGCCCGAGCCGGACTTGAACTGGCCTTCTCCATCCTGACCGAGCAGCAGGGCGAGCAGGCTCTGGTCCTGCTTCAGCCGGTCCATCCGCGCCGCCAGAGCCATCGCCTGCTCGTCCAGTGGCGGCGCCGACGGCGTTGTCGGGCCGATCACAGGCGCGGGCCCGCCCGCCGTGCTCTGCAAGTTGGCGTGAACTTCCGCCACCGTCGCGGGGCGACCATCGCGGTAGAAGATCGACCGGTTGGCGGCCGCCGCCTGCGGGAACATGGCGACCGCGCTGGCGCCGGGCCGCGTCGCCATCGCCTCCATGATCTGCGCCGCCCCGGCCGGTCCCAGGAAATGGGCCGCATACAGGTCGCCCGCCCCAGGCTCCCGCCCGGTACGCCCCCGCAGATAGGCGGCGTTCTGGGCCGTCAGCTCGCCCGCCATCAGGGACGCCGCCTGCGGATCGAACCTCAGATCCAGCACAACGTTGCGCGCCGAGCCCTCGACCCGCCAGCGCCCGTCGGCGCCCCTGTGGATCAGGTCGGCGTACTGGCCATAGCCGTGCTTGGCCCCGTGCTGCTTCAGCGTGGCCAGCCAGGTCTGCTCGATGAACTGGAACAGGCCCGACGCCGAGGATGTCGGCGCCCGGGCATTGGGGTTGAAGGCGCTTTCCCTGCGCGCCGTCTTCATCAGGAAGTCGAAATCGACGCCGGTCGACTGGGACGCGCGACGAATCGCGGCCTCCACCCCTCCCGACGCTGGAATCGCCCTGATGCTCATGCGCGAAAGGCTGAAAGAACGTGGTTAAGCGGCCGTTAACGTCGGTTAACGGCCCAGCTCGACGCCGGCGCTCAAGCAGCGAGCGACCGCGTCGCGAGCGGTAGCGCAATAAACACTCCCGTCAGGAAGCATCAGAAACCGTCATTACTCCCTGCCCCAATCCCGACATCGGCCGCGCGCGCCATCGTCGCGGGCGCTGTGGAGCGCCGCTGCAACAGGGAGTGACGACCATGATGATCCAGGCCGCGGGCGGACCCCGCATCACCCATCCGATGGACTATGGCGAGCGCCGCCGCTCCCTGCCCCGCTCGACCGTCGCGGTCGTGGGTGCGGTCGTTCTGGCCCACGCCGGACTGGCCACCGCGCTCTACTATCAGCGGTTCGAGCTGAAACAGATCGAGGCCGCCCCGGATCGCGTCATCGACGGGATCACCCTGCTCCCGCCGCCCCCGCCCCGTCCGCCCGAGCCGACTGTGACGCCGCCCGCGCCCAACCCGCGCCTGAACGTCACGCCTCTACCCACGACGCCGACGGAAACCCTCCCGGCCGTCATCAACGAGACCGCGACCACGACCACCGGCCCGACGATCAACCTCGAAACCATCGTCCCGTCCGACACCGCGACCGGAACGGCCGCCGAGCCCGTCGTCGAGACCCCGCGCGGCCCGCCGGTCATCACCTCGCCCCGCTGGATCAGCCGCCCCAACGGCGACCAGCTGGCCCGCGCCTATCCCGACCGGGCGCTGGATCGCGAGATCGAGGGCGTGGCCAGCCTGACCTGCACAGTCAACGCCAACGGCACGGTGTCGGCCTGCGCCGTGGCGTCCGAGAGCCCCGCCGGAAACGGCTTCGGCCGCGCCGCCCAGGGCCTCAGCCGCTACTTCCGCATGAGCCCCCAGACCGTGGACGGCCAGCCGGTCGACGGCGCCCGCGTCACAATCGGCATCCGCTTCACGCTTCCCGAGGACTGAACCGCAGCCGCGGTTCAGGGGCCGGAAGACTGAACCGCAGAGGATCGAGGGCGGCCGCGCGCGGCCTGCACGGCCGCCCTTCGATCCCGTCGGCCACCACCCCCGCCACCAGCGGCCCCATCAGCCAGCCGTTCCGCCGCGGCGCCAACGCCAGATGCAGCCCCTCGCCCACACCCCCGGCCAATGGCAGCCCGTCGGGCGTCGCCCCTCGCACCGCAGCCCGCCACGCGACGGGCGCATCGATGCGCTCGCCGATCAACGCTTCCGCCTCCGTGATTAGTCGCGCCGAGGCCGTCGCATTCACGACCGCCTCCGGCTGATCTTCGACCATCGTCGCCCCGATCAGCGCACCGCCCTTGGACGGAACCACATAGCCGCCCGGCCCGCGTAGCACCCGGTCGGTCAAGGGACGCTCGACCCACCCGATCTGGCCCGCGATCGCGCGAACGGTGCCAAAGGCCCGAACGGCCGCGTCCGGGAGCCCGGCCGGGGACGGGCCAGAACCCGTGGCCAGAACCACGGCCGCCGCCCGCACCCATCCGCCAGGCGTGGCCACAGCCCAGCCCTCGTCGGTCCGCTCCAGCGCAGACGCCCGTCCGGGGATCAGCGTCACGCCAACTCGGTTGACCAGTCGCGCAAGCGCGTCGCCCGGCTCTATCCGGACATCGTCCGGTACAGTGACGACCCCGCCACGCCGCTCCATGCGAAAGCCCAGCGCGACAAGCCGCTCGGCGACCCCATCTGGATCCGGTCCGCGCCATTCCGCCGGATTCGTATCGATCGCGATCCCATGCGCCTCGCCGAAGCCCGGCCAGAGCGCCGACGCCGCTCGCAGCAGCGCCGCCCGTTCCGCATCTGCTCGGTCCAGCAGGCTCTCGAACGCCGGCGCGATCATCCCAGCAGCCACCAACGACGCATTGGCCGCACCGGGATCGACCACGGCCACGCGATGCCCCCGCGCCGCCAGTTCAGCCGCGACCGACAGGCCCAGCACGCCCGCGCCGATGATGACGATGTCGCTGGAGAGGTCGGCCACGGCCGCTGCATCGTCCCGCCCGCACCCGATTGCAAGCGGCCCGGCCGCGAGGGGGTGCGTCATTTCCGGACGCACCCTCCGTCCACCCCCCTGCCCCAGCCGTTCCGACTCCTGTATCCCCGCCGCATGGCTCGAGACGGCGCGATCTATGTCTGTCAGTCCTGCGGAGCGGTCCACGGCAAGTGGTCCGGCCAATGCGGGGCCTGCGGCCAGTGGAACACCATCGTCGAGGAGAGCCGCTCGGCCCCGCCCGGCGCGCTCAAACCCGCCGCCACGGCCCGCAGCCGGGGTCTGGCGTTCGAGTCCCTTCAATCCGAGACGCCCGAACCGCCGCGCATCATCACCGGCGTGGCCGAGTTCGACCGCGTCTGCGGCGGCGGCGTGGTGCCGGGCTCCGCCATCCTGCTGTCGGGCGACCCCGGGGTGGGCAAGTCCACACTGCTGCTCGACGTCGCCGGTCGCGCGGCGCTGGCGGGCAAACGGGTCGCCTATATCTCCGGCGAAGAGGCGATCGAACAGATCCGCAGCCGGGCCAAGCGCATGGGCCTGTCTTCCGCGCCCGTGGAACTGGCCAGCGCCACGGCGCTGCGCGAAATCCTCGGCACGCTGAAGCGCGAAAAGTTCGACATCGTCATCGTCGATTCCATCCAGACCCTGTGGTCCGAGGCCCATGAGGCGGGGCCCGGCTCGGTCACCCAGGTCCGCGCCTGCGCCGGCGAACTGGTCCGCCTGGCCAAGGCGGGCGGGCCCGCCCTGGTCCTAGTCGGCCATGTCACCAAGGACGGCCAGGTCGCCGGTCCTCGCGTCGTCGAGCACATGGTCGACGCGGTGCTCAGCTTCGAGGGCGAGCGCGGCTATCCGTTCCGCATTCTGCGCGCCGGCAAGAACCGCTTCGGCGCCACCGACGAGATCGGCGTCTTCGAGATGGGCGACGCCGGCCTGTCCGAGGTCTCCAACCCCTCGGCCCTGTTCCTAGGCGAATCCAAGGAACGCGCCCCGGGCTCCGCCGTCTTCGCCGGCATCGAGGGCAGCCGCCCCGTGCTGGTCGAGGTCCAGGCCCTGGTCGCCCCCTCCGCCTACGGCACGCCGCGCCGCGCCGTCATCGGCTGGGACACGGGGCGCCTGGCCATGGTGCTGGCGGTGCTGGAGGCGCGCTGCGGCGTCGGCTTCGGCAATCAGGACGTTTATCTGAACGTCGCCGGCGGCCTGCGCATCAACGAACCCGCTGCCGACCTCGCCGCCGCCGCCGCCCTCATCTCCTCCGTAACCGACACCCCCCTGCCCCAGGGCTGCATCGTCTTCGGCGAGATCAGCCTGTCCGGAGAGGTCCGCGCCGTCGGCCGCGCCGAGGCCCGCCTGCGCGAGGCCCAGAAGCTCGGCTTCGACCAGGCCCTGTCCCCGCCTCTCACCGTCAAGGGCGGTGGCGTTTCGGTCACGCCTGTCAGCCGCCTGACCGAGGCCGTCGAACGAATCTCGCAGAACAGCTATTAGGACGGCATGGCCGCAGCCGCTGACGCATGACCGGGTTCGACGCCTTCGCCTTGCTCGTGATCCTCGCCTCGGCCGCGGCCGGCTGGGTGCGCGGCGGCACGCGCGAAATCATCACCCTGCTCAGCTTCGTGCTGGCGGCCTTCATCGCCCTGGTCGCCCTGCCCCTAACCGCGCCCTTGGGTCGCGCCCTGATCGATCCGGACTGGGCGGGCTCCATCTTCGCCGCGATCGGATCGTTCCTGCTGATCTATTTCGGCATCCGCATCTTCGGCTCGATCCTGTCCAAGAAGGCCCAGGCCCATCCGACGCTGGGCGGCGTCGACCGCTTCCTCGGCATCCTGGTCGGTACGGGTCGCGCCCTGGTGCTGCTGGGGGCGATCCACCTCGTCATCGTCGCCGCCCTGCCGGGAGAGCGCACGCCAAACTGGCTGTCGGAAGCCGCGCTTCGGCCCATCAGCGCCGGAGCCGCCCGCGCCATCCAGATCATCCTGCCCGGCATCGGCCGGGGCGCCGACGCCATCAGCCCCGTGGTGGATTCGTCCGTCCGCAGAGGCTTTTCCAACGATCCCGCCTTGCCTCCGGAGCCATCCGAGCCTACCTCGCCGCCTGCCGCCGCCGAATAGAGTTCTCGCCTGTCATCGGAGCCCCCACGATGATCAAGCTCGACCACGCCATCGCCGCCCCCGTCGTGCACCGCGAGCACCATCGCGACGCCGACGACGATCGACCGCGTCTGGAATGCGGCGTCTGCGGCGTCTGGGGCGCGCCCAATGACGAAGCCTCCTCCATCGTCGCGCTCGGCCTGCACGCGCTCCAGCACAGGGGCCAGGAGGCCTGCGGCATCGCCTCGGTGAAGGCGGCCCGTTTCCACACCGAGCGCCACATGGGCCATGTCGGAGAGGCCTTCGGCGGCTCGGACCTGCCGACCCGCATGCCCGGACCGGCGGCCGTGGGCCACACCCGCTACTCCACCGCCGGTGGGTCGTTCCTGCGCAACATCCAGCCGATGTTCGCCGACCTTGACCAGGGCGGCATCGCCATCGCCCACAACGGCAACCTGACCAACTTCCACTTCCTGCGGAACCAGCTGGTCGGCGAGGGCTCGATCTTCCAGTCGACCTCGGATAGCGAGGTCATCCTCCACCTGATCGCCCGCAGCCGGAAGGCGAAGATCGTCGACCGCTTCATCGATGCGCTGGCCCGCATCGAAGGCGGCTACGCCCTGGTCGCCCAGACCCGCACCAAGATGATCGGCGCGCGCGACCCGCTGGGCATCCGGCCGCTGGTGCTGGGCCAGCTCGGCGACGCCTGGATCTTCGCGTCCGAGACCTGCGCGCTCGACACCATCGGCGCCACCTTCGTGCGCGACGTCGAGCACGGCGAGGTCGTGGTGATCGACCACGAGGGCGTCCGCTCGATCAAGCCCTTCCCGGCCCGCGCCGCCCGCCCCTGCCTGTTCGAGTATGTCTACTTCTCCCGTCCCGACAGCGTCGTGAACGGCCGCTCGGTCTATGGCGTCAGGAAGCGCATGGGTCAGGGCCTGGCCCAGGAGCACGCCGTCGAGGCCGACGTCGTCGTGCCTGTCCCGGACTCAGGCGTCCCGGCCGCCCTCGGCTACGCCCAGGAGAGCGGCATTCCCTACGAGATGGGCATCATCCGCAGCCACTATCTGGGCCGCACCTTCATCCAGCCCAGCCAGGGCGCCCGCCAGAAGGGCGTGGCCATGAAGCACAGCCCCAACCGCTCGGTGATCGAGGGCAAGCGCGTCGTCCTGATCGACGACTCCATCGTGCGGGGCACCACCTCGGTGAAGCTGGTCCGCGCCGTCCGCGCGGCGGGGGCCAAGGAAGTCCACCTGCGCTCGGCCAGCCCCCCGATCCTGTGGCCCGACTTCTACGGCATCGACATGCCCGAGCGCGACCAGCTGATCGCGGCCAACAAGTCGATGGAGGAGATGCGCGAGTATCTCGAGGTCGACAGCCTGGGCTTCCTCTCGGTCGAGGGCCTATACCGCGCCATGGGCGAGGAGCGCCGCGACCCCGCCAGCCCCCAGTTCACCGACCACTACTTCACCGGCGACTACCCCACCCGCCTGCTCGACCGCGAGATCGAGGAGGGCGGCCGGGACCTGACCAACAAGCAACTTTCCCTGCTGGTCAGCGCTTAAGCCGCTGATGCAAACGCAACTCGGCTACTTCACCCTTGAAACCCTCGACATCGCCAAGGCGAGAGCCTTCTACGGCGCGCTCTTCGGCTGGACCTTTGACGCCGAGGCCTCGAAGTCGACCTACGCCCACGTCGCGGGCTCCAGTCCGGCCTTCGGCTTCACCAAGGTCGAGCGCACCGGCGGCCATCCCAACCTCTACTTCCAGGTCGCCGACATCGACGCCGTCTGCGCCAAGGTGACCGAGCTCGGCGGCCGGGCCGCCATGCCGTCGGACAGCCCGTCGGGCCGCTCGGCCACCGTCCACGACGACCAGGGCGTCGCCTTCAGCCTGTGGCAGTCCGCGCCCGGTTACGTCTGACCGCATGGCGAAGCGGAACGGCACGCGCTATCAGGCGCCATGACCGACGACGCCCTCCCCCTCGATGACCGCATCGCGCTGGTGACCGGCGCCTCGCGCGGCATCGGCTATCAGAGCGCCTTGGCGCTTGCGCTCGCCGGCGCCCACGTCGTCGCCACGGGCCGCACGCAAGGCGCTCTGGAGGAGCTGGACGACGCTGTGTATGCCGCCACCGGCCGCCACGCCACGTTAGTGCCCTTCGACCTCGTGGATGGGGGCGGCATCGACCGGCTTGGCGGGGCCATCTTCGGCCGCTTCGGCAAGCTCGACATCTGGGTCCACGCCGCCGCTACGCTGGGCGCGCAGGGCCTGACGCCGGTCAGCCACATCGACCCGCGCGGCTTCGCCAAGATCGAGAAGACCAACTTCACCGCCACCTACCGGCTGATCCGCTCGCTGGAGCCTCTGCTGCGCCAGTCCGACGCCGCCCGCGTCATCCACCTGACCAGCAGCCTGGCGCGAGAACCCAAGGCCTTTTGGGGCCTCTACGCCGCGACCAAGGCGGGGGCGGAGGCCATGATGCTGTCCTGGGCCGACGAGATCGAGAACACCTCCATCCGCATCGCCGTGCTCGATCCGGGACGCATGCGCACCCAGATGCGCGCCCAGGCCTTCCCCGGCGAAGACCCAGAGACCCTGACGCACCCTTCGGAGATCGGCCCGCTCATCGTCGAGCTGGCGCGCGGTGACCGCACGCCGCCTCAGCGCGTCTCGTTCAAGGAGTGGAAGGCGGCATTGCCGCCTGAGGCGCTGATCTAGCCAAGAGGTTCACACAGCGAGCACAGCGAAGGCGCTCCGCCTCAATCGTCCCGATGCACGCGCTCGCGGCGCTCGTGCCGCTCCTGGGCCTCGACCGACAGGGTCGCGGTCGGGCGGGCTTCCAGACGACCCAGGCCGATCGGCTCGCCGGTGTCCTCACAGTAGCCGTAGGATCCGTCCTCGATCCGGCGCAGCGCGTCGTCGATCTTGGAGATCAGCTTGCGCTGCCGGTCCCGCGTCCGCAGTTCCAGCGCCCGGTCCGATTCCGAGGAGGCCCGGTCCACAAGGTCCGGGTGGTTCTCGGTCTCGGCCTTCAGATTGACGACGGTGCCCTTGGATTCGCGAAGGATCTCGTCCTTCCACGCCAGCAGCTTGGATTTGAAGTAGGCCAGCTGCCGTTCGCTCATGAACGGCTCGTCCTCGGTGGGCCGGTAGCCACCCGGTTCGTCCGATGGGACCGAAGCTAAAGCGGTCGTCGCACTCACACTTAAGAACAACGCCCCCCGTGGCGTTAGGCGGCGTATAGGCATGTCCGAGATTCCCGGCAACACGGTTCTCGTTTCCGTGATCACGGCGACGCTTTGGTTGGGTCGTCGGCGTGACATTTCTTCATCACCCGGCGCGTCGATCCGGGGATAGTTCCGGAAAACCCGGCGCTTATGCTGCGTTGCGGCGAACCTCGGCCTTGGCCAGCTCGACGGCGGCGCGGAGGTCGATCTGATCCAGCAAACCGGTCAGGGCCGGATCGGGATCTTCCGGCCGTTCCTCGCGCAGCGACCGCGACAACCGCTCCAGCGACGCCTCCCCGCTCTCGCCCGCCAGCAGGGCCAGCTTGAGTTCGTCGAGCCGGTCGAGCAACCCGCCACCCCGACGCACCGCCCGCCGGCGCCGCTCGGTCGGGCTCTCGACGCCCTGGAGCGCCATCAGGGCGGAGACATCGGAAAGGCCCGACGTTGTCGATGCCGCCTGGGCTGGCGCGGCCGAACCCGCCCCACTCCCCTGGGACACGGCGAACCCGCCCGTCGTCGTCCGCGCCGGACGACCGGGAGCGGCCGGACCGGGACCGTAAGGGCCGGTAATCTTCATCGCGGGGCGCTCCGAGGCATGACCGCACCATCCACGCGTGACCGTCACCGTTTGGTTAACGCCCCGGCAGGATTTGCCCACACGCCGAGACTTCCGCATCCCAATGCGTTGTCATTCCTAGTGATTTCATCCGGCACGTCTCCTGCATCACGCCCAGAGAACGCGTTGTCGAAAGACCGTCCATGCAGAAGTTGCTCACCGCCCTGCTCGCCCCGCTGGCCGCATCGCTGGTTCTCGCAGGTCCGGCGATGGCCCAGTCCCGCATCAAGGACATCGCCTCCATCGAGGGTGTCCGCTCCAACCAGTTGGTCGGCTACGGCCTCGTCGTCGGCCTGAACGGCACGGGCGACAGCCTTCGCAACTGTCCCTTCACCCGCCAGTCGCTGGAGGGCATGACCGAGCGGTTGGGCGTCAACATCCGCGGCACCAACGCCAACTCCAAGAACCTGGCCGCCGTCATGGTCACGGCCGAGCTGCCCCCCTTCGCCACGCCGGGCGCCCGCATCGACGTCTCGGTCTCAAGCCTGTGCGACGCCAAGAGCCTCTTGGGCGGCACGCTTCTGGTCACGAGCCTGCAAGGCGCCGACAGCCAGGTCTATGCCGTCGGCCAGGGCTCCATCCAGACCGGCGCGGTCTCCGGCGCGGGCGGCTCGGGCTCCTCGGTGACGCGCGGCGTACCCACGTCGGGCCGCATCGCCTCGGGCGCCACGGTCGAGCGCGAGACCGGCTTCAACCTCGACAGCATGCCGGAAATCCGTCTGACGCTGCGCAATCCGGACTTCACCACGGCCCAGCGCATCGCCGCAGCGATCAACGCTACCTTCCCGGCCACGGCGCTGGCCGAAAACGGCTCGGTCGTGACCCTGCGGCCCCCTCCCGCTCTGGGCATGGCCGCCTTCATCAGCCGCGTCGAGAACATGCCGGTCGCCGTCGACACGCCGGCCCGCGTCATCATCGACGAGGTCAACGGCGTCATCGTCATGGGCGAGAACGTCCGCATCTCCACCGTCGCGATCGCGCAAGGCAATCTGACCATCTCGGTCCAGGAAAGCCCCCAGGTCAGCCAGCCCGCCCCTTTCAGCCAGGGCGAAACCGTCGTCGTCCCCCAGTCCGACGTGACCGTCGAAGAGGAGCTCGGCCGCGAGATCCGGCTGGTGAACGGTTCGACCTCGCTGTCGACGCTGGTGGAGGGCCTGAACGCGCTGGGCGTCTCGCCCCGCGACATGATCTCCATCCTCCAGGCCATCAAGGCGGCGGGCGCGCTCCAAGCCGACATAGAGGTGATCTGATGAACGACCTCGCCGTCTCTCCCGCCCTGCTCCAGACCGCGCCGACGGCTCCCTCCGGCCCCGAGGCGCGGCGCATGCGCGAGACCGCCGAGCAGTTCGAGGCGTCCTTCCTGTCCCAGATGCTGAAACCCATGTTCGAGGGCCTGGACACCAACGGCCTGTTCGGCGGGGGCGAGGCCGAAGCGACCTGGCGCGGCTTCCTGGTCGACGCCATGGCCCAGCAGACCGTGCGCGCGGGCGGCATCGGCCTGGCCGACACCGTCATGGCCGAGATGATCCGCATGCAGTCCGAACAGACCGCCGGAGCCGCCGCATGACCGCCGACCCGACCACCGCCACCGCCTATCTGCGTCGCCTGACCGAGCTCACCGACCGGCTGACCGCGCGGCTGGAGAAGGAGACCGACGCCTTCGCCTCGCGTCGGCCTCAGGAGGTCGCCGCTGGTCTCGCCGAGACCCAGGAGCTCGCCAACGCCTATCGCCGCGAGACCGCCCAGGTGAAGGCCAACCCCGGCCTGATTGCCTCCGCCCCTTCCGCCGAACGCACCGCCCTGATCCGAGCCACCGAGGCGTTTGAGGCCGCACTCGCCATCCACGCCCGCACCGTCGAGGCCGCCCGCAGCGTCTCGGAAGGCCTCGTCCGCGCCATCGCCCAGGAGGTCGCCAGCGCTCGCGCGCTCGGCACCGGCTACGGCGCCTCGGGGCAGGCCTACGCCGGCGACAGCCGCGCCGTCACCCTCAATCGCACCGCCTGATAGCGGGCGTTAACCGCGCCTCTGCGGCGAAGATTAAGAGTTCGGTGGCAGGGTAGACCCATGCTTACGCGCACCCGTCTGCTCGGCCTCGCTTTTGCCTCGGCCGACCTGCTCATCGAACTGAACGAGCAGGGCACCGTGGTCTTCGCTCTGGGCTCGGGTCCGCACGCCGATCTGCCCAGCGAAGCGATCATGGGCCATGGCCTGCCCGACCTGCTGAACGCCGGGTCAGCAGAGGCGCTGCGCAATGCCCTTGCTGACCTTTCCCCCGGTCGCCGGACAACGCCGCTGGAAGTGCACATTCTCTGCGGCGAGCACCGTGTGCGTCGCGCGACCGCGCGGCTATTCCAGTTGCCGGATCTCGCCCCAAACATCTCCTGCGCCATCCATTATGAAGGGGCGGCTTATCGCCTGACCAGCATCGGCTCGGCGCCCGTTCTGACACCGGTGGCTTTTCTGGAGCGGGCCCATCGGGTCCTGACCGACGCCGACGACGCTCGCCCGCTGGCGGTCACCTTCGTGGACGTCGATGGGTTGGAAGCTGCCGCTGCCTCTGGTGAGGTCGGTGAACGCCTGGTCGCCCGTGTCGAGGCCGCCATCCAGTCCGCCTCGCTGGATGGCGCAAGCGCCGGGAGGCTGGGTGCCGAACGATTCGCCCTGATCAAGGACCGCATCGACCAGACCGATCTGATCGGTGAGGTCCGGGAACTTGGCCGCAGCGAGGGAATCGAACTGTCGCCTCGCGCCGCGGAGGCCGCGATCGAGCACGGCGGCGAACCCCTCAATGCCCTCCGCGCTCTGCGCTTCGCGGTTGAAGGGTGTCTCGCCAACGGCGGGCTTCAGAACCCCGAGATGAGCTTCCAGTCGTCTCTCGCGCGCACGCTGCGCGACGCCGACGCCTTTCGGGCCGTCGTGCGCAGCCGGGACTTTGAGCTTCACTACCAGCCCATCGTCACGCTCGGCACCGGTGCCGTTCATCATTTCGAGGCGTTGGCTCGCTTCAAGAGCCCCGGCGGCCCGGCTGACACCATTCGCATGGCCGAGGAACTGGCCCTTATCGACGGCTTCGACCTCGCCGTCGCCGAAAAGGCTCTGGGTCACCTTCGTCGGCCAGGCGCTGGCCTGATGAAGTTCGCTGTCAATGTTTCCGGCGCCTCGCTCGCCGACGATCGCTACGTCGAGGCCCTGCTGCGCATGACCGCCTCCCGCCCCGAGGATCGCAAACGCCTGATGGTCGAGGTGACCGAGTCCGCCGCCATGGCCGAACTCGACGCCGCCAACCGTCGCCTCGGCGCGCTCAGGGCCGCCGGGATCAAGGTCTGCATCGACGACTTCGGAGCGGGTGCCGCCTCCTACGACTATCTGCGCGCGCTCTCGGTCGATGCGGTCAAGATCGACGGCCGCTTCGTCCAGAACCTGGACGATGATCCTCGCAGTCAGACCATGATCGCCCACCTCGTCGGCATGTGCGCCGACCTCAAGGTCGAGACCATCGCCGAGATGATCGAGACCCAGGCCATCGCCGACATCCTGCTCAACCTCGGCGTCGACCACGGCCAGGGCTGGCTGTTCGGCAAGGCCGAGGCCGAACCCCGCACCAACCTTGCCCCCCCCGAGCCCGCGCGGCGCCGCGGCGAGGTCGTCGGCTGGGCCTGAGCTCGCCACCCTGCTGACAGAGCGTGGCAACATGGCCTTGATGTTCCCACATTGTTCTTGCTGAATCGTCAGTCTCGATCCCCATATAGCGATGTTGCTCCGGACACCGCGTCCGGTCCTTCCGCGTTCTCCGGACAGCATGACCGAAAAGCACAACTTCATCCGCGTGCGCGGCGCGCGCGAGCACAATCTCAAGGGCGTGGACGTCGACATCCCGCGCGAGAAGCTGGTGGTCATGACCGGCCTGTCGGGCTCGGGCAAATCCTCGCTCGCCTTCGACACCATCTACGCCGAGGGCCAGCGCCGCTATGTGGAATCCCTGAGCGCCTACGCCCGCCAGTTCCTGGAGCTGATGGGCAAGCCGGACGTCGACCTGATCGAGGGCCTGTCGCCGGCCATCTCCATCGAACAGAAGACGACGTCCAAGAACCCCCGCTCGACCGTCGGCACGGTCACCGAGATCCACGACTACATGCGCCTGCTGTGGGCGCGGGTGGGCGTGCCCTATTCGCCCGCCACCGGCCTGCCGATCGAGAGCCAGACCATCAGCCAGATGGTCGACAAGCTGTCGGCCCTCCCCGACGGCGAACGCATCCTGCTGCTCGCCCCCGTCGTCCGGGGCCGCAAGGGCGAGTACAGGAAGGAGATCGCCGAGTGGCAGCGGCTGGGCTTCCAGCGGCTCAAGATCGACGGCCAGTTCTACGCCATCGAGGATGCGCCGGCGCTCGACAAGAAGTTCAAGCACGACATCGACATCGTCGTGGACCGCCTCGTCACCAAGGCGGGGCTGGAGAGCCGCTACGCCGACAGCCTGCAGACCGCGCTCAACCTCGCCGACGGCATCGCCACGGCGGAGTGGGCCTCCGCGCCGGAGGGCGAGGAGCCGCGCCGCATCGTCTTCTCCGAGAAGTTCGCCTGCCCGGTCTCCGGCTTCACCATCAGCGAGATCGAGCCCCGGCTGTTCAGCTTCAACAACCCCTTCGGCGCCTGCCCGACCTGCGACGGCCTGGGGCTGAAGCTGACGTTCGACGCCGATCTGGTCATCCCCGATCGCGACAAGACCCTGCACAAGGGCGCCGTCGCCCCCTGGTCGCGTGGTCCGTCGCCCCTTTACACCCAGACGCTGCAGGCGCTGGCGCTCCACTACGGCTTCTCGATGGACAAGCCCTGGCGCGACCTGCCGGAGAAGGCCCACGAGGTCATCCTGCACGGCACGGGGTCGGAGAAGATCAAGTTCGTCTATGACGACAACGCCCGGAAGTACGAGGTCTCCAAGCCCTTCGAGGGCGTCATTCCCAACCTCGATCGTCGCTGGCGCGAGACCGACAGCGCCTGGGTGCGCGAAGAACTGGGCCGCTTCCAGTCCGAGACCCCTTGCGAGGCCTGCGGCGGCAAGCGCCTGAAGCCCGAGGCCCTGGCCGTCAAGGTCGGGGGCGAGGACATCGCCGATATCTCCAACCTGTCGATCTCCAAGGCCTACCTCTGGTTCTCGACGCTGGAGGACAGTCTGACCGAAAAGCAGATGGAGATCGCCCGGCGCATCCTGAAGGAGATCACCGACCGCCTGCGCTTCCTGAACAACGTGGGCCTGGACTACCTCAACCTGTCGCGCAGTTCGGGCACCCTGTCCGGCGGCGAGAGCCAGCGCATCCGCCTGGCTTCGCAGATTGGCTCGGGCCTGACCGGCGTCCTCTATGTGCTGGACGAGCCCTCCATCGGCCTGCACCAGCGCGACAACACCCGCCTGCTGGAATCCCTGTCCGGTCTGCGCGACCTCGGCAACACCGTGCTCGTGGTCGAGCACGACGAGGAGGCCATCCTGACGGCCGACTACGTCATCGACATGGGCCCGGCCGCCGGCGTCCATGGCGGCGAGATCTGCGCCGAAGGCACGCCCCAGCAGGTCATGGCCAACCCGCGCTCCCTGACCGGCAAATACCTGACCGGCGAGCGCGAGATCGAACTGCCACCGGACGGCCGCCGCCCTGTCAACCGCAAGAAGATGCTGAAGGTCTCCGGCGCCACCGGCAACAACCTCAAGGACGTCACGGGCGAAATCCCGGTCGGCCTGTTCACCTGCATCACCGGGGTGTCTGGCGGCGGCAAGTCGACGTTCACGATCGAGACCCTGTACAAGGCCGCCGCGCGTCGCCTGAACAACGCGTCGGACGCCCCCGCTCCGTTCGACCGCATCGAGGGGCTGGAGCATTTCGACAAGGTCATCGATATCGACCAGTCGCCCATCGGCCGCACGCCCCGATCGAACCCCGCCACCTACACCGGCGCGTTTGGCCCCATCCGCGACTGGTACGCCGGCCTGCCGGAATCCAAGGCGCGCGGCTACGGCCCCGGCCGCTTCTCGTTCAATGTGAAGGGCGGGCGCTGCGAGGCCTGCCAGGGCGACGGCGTCATCAAGATCGAGATGCACTTCCTGCCCGACGTCTACGTCACTTGCGACGTCTGCAAGGGCAAGCGCTACAACCGCGAGACGCTGGAGATCGTGTTCAAGGGCAAGTCGATCTCCGACGTGCTGGACATGACGGTGGAGGAGGCCGCGCGCTTCTTCTCGGCCGTGCCCTCCATCCGCGACAAGATGAAGACGCTGGAGCGCGTCGGCCTCGGCTACGTCCAGGTCGGCCAGTCGGCCACCACCCTGTCCGGCGGCGAGGCACAGCGCGTCAAGCTCAGCAAGGAGCTGTCCAAGCGCGCCACCGGCAAGACCCTCTACATCCTCGACGAACCCACCACCGGCCTGCACTTCGAGGACACGAGGAAGCTGCTGGAGGTGCTCCAGGAACTGGTCGAGACCGGCAACACCATCGTCGTCATCGAGCACAACCTGGATGTCATCAAGGTCGCCGATTGGCTGATCGACTTCGGCCCCGAAGGCGGCGACGGCGGCGGCGAGATCGTCGCCGTGGGCACGCCCGAACAGGTCGCGGAGAACAAGGCCAGCTGGACCGGCAAGTACCTCAAGGAGGTCCTGGACCGCCACGAGCAGCGCCGCCGCGCCCGGGTCGCGGCTCTGCCGGAGGCGAAGCCGAAGACGGCGCGCAAGAAGGTCAGCGCCTGAGCCGCAGGCATCGACGTTCCGAGTGAGGCTTTGTTATCATCCCGGCCGAAGCGCAGCGGAGAGCCGGGACAGCCGCTTCGCGTCTTCCGGGAGGTTCGGTCATCAGCGCTCTCGTCCCGGATAATCGATCACGCGATTTCCGGGATGACAATGGAGACGGCAGGGCTCATCCCTCGTGCGGCAACCCCTTGATGTCCCGATAAGCCGCCGAGAACGGCGCGTAGATCACCGCCAACTGCAACGCCGAGAAGATCGCCTGAACCACGCCCCAGGCCAGCAGCCCCGGCCCCGCTGCCTGAATGATCTGCGCGGTCGACATGCCGTCCATGGGCGCCAGCTGCTCCAGCCCGCCGCCGGTCATCATCATGACCGGCAGGGAGATGATGGTCCCCAGCAGGCTGACCAGCATCGACATGATGAAGGCGATCACCGCCATGCCGAGGATCGGCAGGACCTTGCCCCTGGTCACGGCGAAGGACGCGAAGGGCGTGATCCGCTTCTCGGCAACGGTGATCGGCACCGCCAGACTCAACCGGATGGCGAGCCAGCACAGCAGGACGAGCGCGCCCAGCCCCAGCAGCACCCCGGTCAGGACGCCCGCGCCCTGGTTGCCCTGCGCCACCAGGCCGGTCGCGAAGGCCACGACCATGAAGACCACGAAGGAGCCCACGCCCATCACGATCCCGAGGATTATGTTCACCGCCATCACCCGCAGCTCGTCGCCGCCAAGCCGCAGATAGCCGAACGCCTTCTGCGACGGGAACAGCACGCCCCGCGCCACGCCGGCGCTCAGCACCGCGCCCACGATCAGCCCCATCGGCAGGGCGAAACCCAGCAGGGTCGCATAGCTGGCGCCCAGCGCCTGCAGGTCGGCGATATCGGGCTCTCCGCCCTGCAGCGCCTCGGCCTGGGCGATGATCGTGGCCATCTGCCCGCCTACAAGCGCGAAGAAGGCGACGAAGAAGATCACGTATGCCAGACCCCAGAACAGGATCGCCAGCGGGTTCCGCCGCACGATGCGAAAGCCCTCGAACGCGGCCTCGGTGGCTGAAAAGCTCATGGCGAATCCTCTCCCTGCTGTCGGCGACCCTAGGCGTTCGCCGTCTCGACGTCAGCCCCGGCGGGCTCGGGCCGCTGGACCAGGCCTTCCGCCGCCACCGCGAACGGCGCGGTCCACAGCGCCTGCGAGAAGCCGCTGATCCAGGCCAGGATCGGCAGCAGCAGCGCGCCGATGCCCAGTATGGGCCAGGGATTCTCCAGCTGCGCCAGGATCCACGCCTCGACCGCGGCATCGTCCCAGGACCCCGGATCGCCGAACTGCGCCAGCCCGGCTCCCAGCGCCACGGCCGCGATCAGGATGAGCACGAAGAAGACCAGGCCAATCAAGATGGTCACGGCGAAAAGCGTCAGTATCAGCAGGAACAGCTTGCCCGTCTGACCGCGTCCCGCCTTCCATCCCTCATCGAAGGCGAGCGTCTTCAGGATCACGGCGGCCGGCGCGATCAGCGAAAGCCGTCCCCAGATGACCAGGGTGGCGAACAGGCCGAGCAGCCCGATCCCCACCGCCGTCAACGCCGACCATGTCATCTCGCCGCCGGAGGCCCCCGCCGCAATACCGAAACCCGCGATCAGAACCCCCAGCACGATCCAGACGATCACCGTGCCGACGACGATGGCGATGCCGATCACCGCCACATGGAACTCGTCCCGGCTGAACCTCAGGAAGGCTGCGCCGTCCCTGCGCCTTCCCGCCATCGCCGCCCGGATCACCGCTGTGGTGACCAGCAGCGTCGCCAGCAGGCCGAGGATGTTCGACAGCCCGCTCCAAGCCTGGAACTCCATGTACTGGCCAAAGCTCTCGAAGTCGCTCGGCCCGCCCTCAGCGGCCAGCACGGCCGCGTCGCCTGTCTGCATGGCCTCGGCGAACAGAGGCGCGAACGCCGCGAACGCCACGACCGACGGGATGAGCAGCACCAGGCCCCACGCCAACGTCGACAGTGGCTTGCCGAACGCCAGCCGGAACGGCGCGGCGACCGCTTCCCCGATGGAAAATCCGCGTCTCATGCCGGGCCCTCCTGCGGCGACCAGTACTCGAGCTGTCGATAGGCCGCGCCCAGGAACGCCATCGTCAGTGGCAGCTGCACCCCGACCAGCCCCACGACCCATGCCACCGTCGCCGATGTCCCCGTCAGCACTCCGCCCCCGATCAGGGCAATCAGCGCGATCTTGGGCAGGCTGGTCACCACCAGCCCCGCCATCAACTGCCAGAAGCTGCCGTAGGCGATGCCCATGCTGTTGAGCGACACCATCTGCCGACGCCCCAGCGTCGCATGCGCAAACAGCGACAGCCGGACCGCCAGCACCAGGGGAATGATCAGAGCCCCGGCTACCACGACCCCGACCACCGCCAGCCGCCACGGCGCCCCGACCGCCGCCCAGTCCCGCGTCTGGATCGCCTCGACGTTCAGCTCCGCCCCGCCGGCGATGGCCAGCACGATCACGCCCAGCACCGACACGATCATGGCCAGGAAGATCAGGCACAGGAGCGCCGCCCCGATCAGCCTCAGCTCGGGCCATTTGAACTGAAGTCCCCCAGGCCCCAGCCCGAGATCGCGCGCGGCCCTCAGGCTCGGCGTGATCGACAGCCGCGCCAGCGCCCCGACCGCCACGACGCCCAGCACCACCGCAGCGCCCGTCGCCCCAGCGACCGCGCCGCCCAAGGCATCCACGAGCACCGGGGCCAGACACGCCGCCGCCAGCAGGATCAGCGCCCCCGCCGCCCCGGCCCACAGACGCGGAAACGCCGCCCCCGCGTCGCCCAGCGCCCGCGTCAGCTTCAGCCTACGGCTTCCGACATCCCTGTGGCTCATCAAGCCCCCTCTTTGAGCACGGCCGTCCTTATAGCCGTGCGACGCCTTCGCCGACAGACTTCGGCTGACGAACCGGCCGCGCGTGGCTAGAAAGCCGCATGTCTTCCTTCCCCCCTCCCATTCACGTCGTCGGCGGCGGCCTCGCCGGCTCCGAGGCCGCCTGGCAGATCGCCCAGGCCGGCGTCCCCGTCATCCTGCACGAGATGCGTCGACCCGGCGTGACGACCGACGCCCACCACACCGACGGCCTCGCGGAACTCGTCTGCTCCAACTCCTTCCGCTCCGACGACTGGGAGTACAACGCCGTCGGTCTGCTCCACGCCGAGATGCGGGCGCTCGATTCCATCATCATGGCCTGCGGCGACGCCCATCAGGTGCCTGCAGGCGGCGCGCTGGCCGTCGACCGGGAGGGTTTCTCCAACGCCGTGACCCAGCGCCTTCATGCCCACCCGCTCGTCACCGTGGTGCGCGAGGAGATCGCGGGCCTGCCGCCCGCCGACTGGGACAGCGTCATCGTCGCCACCGGCCCCCTGACCTCGCCCGCGCTCGCCGACGCCATCCTCGATCTGACCGGGGAGGAGAGCCTCAGCTTCTTCGACGCCATCGCCCCCATCGTTCACGCTGACTCCATCGACTTCGATATCGCCTGGCGTCAGTCGCGCTACGACAAGGAAGGCCCGGGCGGCGACGCCGCCGCCTACGTCAACTGCCCGATGGACAAGGCCACCTACGACGCCTTCATCGACGCCTTGCTGTCCGGCCCCAAGGCCGAGTTCAAAGAGTGGGAGAATGTCCCCTATTTCGACGGCTGCCTGCCCATCGAGGTCATGGCCGAGCGCGGCCGCGAGACCCTGCGCCACGGCCCCATGAAGCCCGTGGGTCTGACCAACCCCCGCGACCCGACGGTCAAGCCCCACGCCATCGTCCAGCTGCGTCAGGACAATGCGCTCGGCACCCTGTTCAACATGGTGGGCTTCCAGACCAAGTTGAAGCACGGCGCCCAGGCCGAGGTCTTCCGCATGATCCCGGGCCTCCAGAACGCCCAGTTCGCCCGCCTAGGCGGTCTTCATCGAAATACATACCTGAACAGTCCCAAGCTCTTGGATCGTCAACTGCGCCTGAAACCTCAACCCCGCCTGCGCTTCGCCGGCCAGGTCACAGGCGTGGAGGGCTACGTCGAAAGCGCCGCCACCGGCCTGCTCGCCGGCCGCCTCGCCGCCGCCGAGCGGCTGGGCCAGCCGCTGGAGGCCCCGCCCGCGCACACCGCCATTGGCGCGCTGGTCGAGCACATCACCGGCGGCCACCTCGAGGGCGCGAAGTTTTCCCCAATGAACGTCAACTATGGACTGCTGCCCCCGCTGGAGGCGCCGCGGGTCGACGCCGAGGGCAATCGCATCCCGCCCAAAGACCGCGGCCGGGCCAAGAAGCGGCTGATGAGCGTCCGCGCCATCGAGGGCCTCACCGCCTGGCGCGACGCCGCCTGACCGCCATGCGCCCCTCGGAGTTCGTCAAGGTCCGCGTTCGCCGTCGCATCAACGAACTGTTCAACGACTACGAGCGGGGCGAGCGGCCGGCGCTGCGCCGCGCCGACGCCCTGTTCCCGCCGGACTCGGTCGCCTGGCGGGTCAACGGCGACATCGTCACCATGATGATCGGCGGGGTGTCGGGCCTGCTGCTGCAGATGCTGCACCCGGCGGTGCTGGCCGGCGTCTGGGACCACTCCGACTTCCGCGCCGACATGCACGGCCGCCTGCGCCGCACCGCCAAATTCATCGCCGTCACCACCTACGACCACGCCCACAATGGCCAGGCCGCCATCGACCGCGTCCGCCGCATCCACGACAAGCTGGGCGGCACCCTGCCCGACGGCGCACCCTATCGCGTCCGCGACCCGCGTCTGCTCGCCTGGGTTCATGTCACCGAGATCACCAGCTTCCTCGACGCCTGGGTCCGCTACGGCGAGCCGGCGATGAGCCGCGCCGACCAGGACGCCTACATCGCCGAGATGGCACGCATCGGCCGCGTCCTGGGAGCGGATCCGGTGCCGAGCGACCGCGTCGGCGCGGACGCCCTGATCCAGTCGATGCGCCACGAACTGAAGGCCGACGCCCGCACGCGCGAGGTGGCCGACCTCGTCATGCGCCAGAGGATCGGCGGCGCGGCCGAACGCGCTTCGGCCGCCCTCGTCATGGCCGCCGGCGCCGACCTGCTGCCCCGCTGGGCGCGGGACATGCACGGCCTGCCGGCCGCCTCGCCCGCCACCCAGGCCGCGGCCCGCGCGCTCGCCCGCACCTTGGCGTGGGTCTACGATGGCTCTCCCAATCGCCGCGTCTGGCCTGCGGAAGTCACCGCCTGGCCCGAGAGCCGCTAGACGCGCCCCCGGGCCACGGCCCATGTCAGCCGGAGCGCTCTCGTGGGATCGTCGGCCGCGACCCCGATCAACGCCGCATGCGCCACCGCCGGAAATGCCGCCGCCGGCAGCGCTCTCAACGCCGGGTTCGCCACGGCCCGCATCGCCCGCGCCTCCTCGACCCGCCCGGTCTGAGCGAGGCCCCATATGCGCCCGGCCTCGACCACCGACGCCTCATGTCCCGCCCCCGCCAGCACCCGCACGCCCGCCTGCATCGGCCCGACGTAGAAGGCGTCCAGGTCGTGCGGCTCGCCATGCACCCGGCCTATGTGCGCCTCGATCAGGGCCTCGAACGGGTCCCGCTCCAGCCCGCGGCGCCCGACCGCTGTCGTCAGGGCCTCCAGCACCGGATGGCCGCGCCTTGGCTCGCCCGCGAAGACCCCGTCCATCTGCTCGCGCCACCAGGCATAGCGCATCTCGGCCAGGAGCGGCTGGGTCACCCGCGTCGGAATGGCCAGGAGCTCGGCCTCGAACGCATAGAGCGCGACCAGGTCGGCGCGCGCCTCGGCTTCGCCCGCGAAGCGGCTGGACAGCCAGCGGTCCGGATCTGCCGTCCGGACCTGGTCATCAAGGCTGGCCTCGCTCAAGATCCGACGGCCATCGCCGGTCGCGTCAGGCCCCAGCCCAACGACAGGGTGAAGACCATGATCGCGCCTTCCAGCCCCCGCTGGATCAGGCCAGCAGGCTCAGCTTCCGCGATCACACCGCCGAAGCCGAGGGCCGTCACTACAGTGCAGACGATCGATAGCAGGACCAGCCCGGGCCGTCCTTGAGCCGCCGCGACGAAGCCACCGAGCGCGAGGCCGACGATGGCCGTCAGATAGCCGCTTCCGCCGAACAGGTCGTGCATCAAGGCATTGAGCGACGGCGCCGCGCGCGAGCACTCGAATTCGCAGGGATAAACGCCAGCCGCTGAAAGGCTTAGCCCGTACCAGCCAAGCAGTAGCCAGACCGCGACAGCGAGACCGTTGCGGCGAGAAACCCACGCGGCAATCAGGCAACCGGCAGAAATGATCACGCCGGAGGGCACGAACCCGAGCCAGCTGACCGCCGGTCCGGTGACCGCTCCGGTCGCGCCCAGTTCGCTGATGTATTGCCGACTATGGTCATAGCCGGGATAGAGCGCTCCGCCGATCATGATCGTCAGGACCTGGATCAGGTTGCCCACGACCAGCAGCAAGAAGGCGAGGCGCCCGGCTGGCATCTGGAGATCAGCCAAACAGGGTCTGGTACATGGCCATGCTGGTCAGCATCGGCAGGCTCAGCAGCAGATTCGTCCGGCTGCCCAGCATCGCCACGCGCGCCGCCTTGGCCTTCTTGTCGTCGTCCACCACGACGATGCCCAGCGCCCGCTTCTGGTTCGGCCAGATGACGCCCCAGACGTTCAGGAACATGACGATCGCCAGCCACACGCCGACGCCCAGCAGCATGTAGCCCTGATCTCCCTGCACCACGCCGCCGGCCAGACCGAAGCTCATCACCTCCATCGCATAGCCGTGCCCGCGCAGGCCCAGGATCGCGAGGCCCGCGACCACGGTCGCCAGCGCCGCCCAGCGGAACCAGAACAGGGCCTCCGGAGCGATGTATTTCGTCACCGCCGGCTTCAGCTCGCCGGGGATGGTCGGCATGACCCGGATCTGCACGAAGTTGAAGTAGTACAGTAGCCCGATCCAGAGGATGCCGAAGCCCACGTGGCTCCAGCGCGCGACGGCCTGCCAGAAGCTGAGGTCGAATCCGCCCGGCGACACGCGCCCGAAGGCGAAGATCATCACCCCCGCCAGTACGAGGCTGAGGATCAGGGTGTTCCTGAAGTTCGAAAGCAGTCCGGCCATGTGAGTCCCCCGTGTCGTATGGCGGAGGCTTAGCGGCTAAGCGCGTCGGGGAGAAGGTGATTGGTGACCGGTGATGGGTGGTTAGGGCTCGTTCGGTCTGGTGTGGCGCCGCCAGACGCTCGCACCTTCGCCAATCACCAACCACCAACCACCAATCACCCGGCCCGTCAGGGCCGGCTCGCCATCCCCAGCTTCACCGGCTTGGCCTCTTCCGCGAACTCCCCGCGCTTGACGCCCCACAGCAGGATGATCGGCGCGGCCACATAGACCGAGGAATAGGTGCCGATGATGATGCCGGCCATCAGGGCGATCGAGAAGCCGAACAGGGCCACCCCGCCGAACACCGCCAGGGCCGCCAGCACCATGATCGCCGTCACGCCGGTGATGATCGTCCGGCTCAGGGTCTCGTTGATCGACAGATCGATCACGTCCCTCAGCGGCATGGTCTTGTACTTGCGAAGGTTCTCACGCAGGCGGTCGAACACCACGACGGTGTCGTTCATCGAATAGCCGATGACCGTCAGGATGGCCGCGACCATGTTCAGGTTGAACTCGAGCCGGAACAGCACGATCAGGCCGAACACCAGCACCACGTCATGGACCAGGCCAGCCACGGCGCCGAAGCCGAACTGCGGCTCGAACCGGAACCAGATGTAGGCGAACATCAGGGCGACGGCGGCGCCCAGCGCCAGCAGGCCCGAGGTGAACAGTTCGCTCGAGACCTTGGACCCCACCACGCTGACGCCGGAATAGGTCACGGCCCCGACCTCTGTCGTCACCGCGTTCTGAACGCGCTCGACGACGTCCGCCTGGGCCTGCCCTTCTGGGATCTGGAACCTCAGGATGGCGCTGGAGTCGTCGTCGATCCCCTGCACGCCGACGTCGCCCATGCCCAGGCCATCGACGGCCGAGCGCACCTGTTCCAGGTTCAGCGGCCGACCATCGGCGGTCGTCAACTCCATCGCCGCGCCGCCGCGGAAGTCGATGCCCATGTTCATGCCGGGATAGAAGACCCCGATCACCGAGGCGATGCACAGCACGGCCGACAGGGCGCCGAAGAACTTGGCGAACTTGACGAATTTCAGGTTCGTCTTGATCGGAACGATCTTGATGAGGGGCCACCAGGTCATCGCATTCACTCCGCGATCGGCAGTTTCTTGGGCCGCGTCGACTTCAACCAGTAGGCCAGCAGCACCTGCGCCACCAGCACGGCCGAGAACACCGAGGTGAACACGCCGATGGTCAGGGTCCAGGCGAAGCCGCGCACCGGCCCGGCCCCGAACACGAACATGATCAGCGCCGCCACCAGCGTCGTGACGTTGGCGTCTAGGATGGTGCCCCAGGCCTTGTTGAAGCCCGCGTCCATGCTGGCGATGACGGACCGCCCGGCCCGCGCCTCGTCGCGCATGCGCTCGTAGATCAGGACATTGGCGTCCACCGCCACGGCGAAGGTCAGGATCAGACCCGCGATGCCCGGCAGGGTCAGCGTCGCCTGGGTCATCGACATGGCCGCGATGATGAGCAGGCCGTTCAGCAACAGTCCCAGCACCGACACGCCCCCGAACAGGAAGCCGTAGGACAGGATCATGAAGACGATGATGATCGCGAACGCGATCGCGGTCGAAAGTGCGCCCGCCGCCACGGCGTCGGCGCCCAGTTCTGCGGTCACGGTGCGCCGCTCCTCGACCGTCAGGGGCGCCGGCAGCGCGCCGCCGTTCAGCAGGTTGACCAGCTCCGCCGCGCTCTCGATCGAGAAGCTGCCGGTGATCTGGCCGGTCCCGCCGGTGATCGCGCCCTGAATGGTCGGCGCCGAGATGACCCGTCCGTCCAGGATGATGGCGAAGGGCAGGCCGATGTTCTGGGCCGTCGCCTCGCCGAACCGGCGCGCGCCCTGGCCGTCGAAGCGGAAGTCGATGGCGGGACGGCCGCTCTCGTCGGCGCCGACGTTGGCCCGGGTCAGGTTCTCGCCCGACACCAGGATGCGGCGCTTGACCAGGTACGGCGTGCCCGTCTCGTCCTGCAGCAGTTCCGCGTCCGGCGGGATCAGGCCGGTCTGGAGCGCCTGGGTCTGGTTCTCGACGTCCACCATCTGGAAGGTCAGCTGGGCCGTCTGGCCGATGACCCGCTCCAGCGCGGCCGGATCGCTCTCGCCCGGGGCCTGGACCACAATGCGGTCGGCGCCTTGGCGGGTGATCGACGGTTCACGGGTGCCGAGCGAGTCGATGCGACGCCGCACGACCTCGATGGACTGATCCACGGCCTGCGAGGCCATGCTGTTCCAGACCGCGTCGGTGAAGGCGAACCTCAGCCGGTCCGAACCCACGCGCTGCACCGTCCGCTCGGGCTGGCCGTTCGCCCCCGGCGCGCCGGCCGCCTGTTGCAGAGCCTCATAGGCGGCGTCCTGCTGGGCTGCGCTGGCGAGCGTGATCAGGGCGCCGCGCTCCTCCCGCGCGATGGCGGTCGTGGCGATCCGCTCCTCGCGCAGGGTCACCCGCACATCCTCGACCAGGTTGGAGACGCGCTTGGCCCGCATCTCGGCCGTATCGACCTCGAGCAGCAGATACGATCCGCCGCGCAGGTCCAGACCCAGGTTCAGCGTGCCCTTGGGCAGGAAGCCCGGCAGGGCCTCGCGCTGCACAGGCGTCAGCACGTTCGGCAGGGCGAACAGCACCCCGAACACGACCGACAGGACGACGAGGATGACCTTCCAGCGCGACAGCTGAACCATGGACGGCGCTTTCGTTGCAGCGGACGGCGATCAGGCCTTGGCGGCGGGCTTGGAATCGTTGGCGGCGATGGCGGTGCGGTTCCGGACCTCGGCGATCATCGCCTTGACCACGCGCACATTGACCGACGGCGCGATCTCGACATTGACCTCGGCGTCCTCGACGCGGGTCACCTTGCCGATCAGGCCGGACGACAGGACGATGGTGTCGCCCCGCTTCACCGCCGCGATCAGCGCCGCATGCTCCTTGGCCCGCTTCTGCTGCGGACGGATCAGCAGGAAGTAGAACAGCACGAAGATGGCGATGAACGGCACGAACTGCACGATCAGCGCGACGATGCCGCCGTCAGCGGGTGTGGTCATGGTGTCTTCCCCGACAGTCGGGCCAGCCTCACAGTCGGGCGCCCTCACGAAAACAAGGCGCGTTACCTAGGGCCGGGCGTCGCAAGATGCAACGCGACTATCTGGGAAGCACCGTCAGCGGATCGATCGCCACCGGTTCGTCGCCCTGCATGCGCCGCGTCTCGAAGTGGATCGAGGGCCGTCCATCCCCCGCCGTCAGCCCGACCGTGCCGATCTGCTGACCTGCGCGAACGTCCTGATTGTCGTCGACCGTGGCCGAGCCCAGGTGCCCATAGACCGTCCGCCACCCGTCGCGATGGACGATCAGCACCGTCAGTCCCTGCCCCACCAGATCGTCACCGACATAGGCCACCCGCCCGTCCGCCGCCGCGACCACGCTGGCTCCGGCGGGCGCGCCGATGTTGATCCCGTTGTTGCGCTCGCCCAGACCCACCGGCCCGAAACGTCGCACGATCTCGCCGCGCACCGGCCACTGCA
Organism: Brevundimonas bacteroides DSM 4726; assembly: GCF_000701445.1. Taxonomy (GTDB): domain Bacteria; phylum Pseudomonadota; class Alphaproteobacteria; order Caulobacterales; family Caulobacteraceae; genus Brevundimonas; species Brevundimonas bacteroides. The sequence continues at coordinate 252,524 of NZ_JNIX01000007.1, read as the reverse complement.
GGGCGACCGAGCCCGGCGCGGCCACGCCCGTCTGCCCGCTGGACGCCGGCTGGCGCGGCGGCGGCGGCGCGGCCGGATTGCCCGAAGGCGGCGGAGGCGGCGGGGGCGCGACCCCGTTCTCAGGCACCAGCACGCCCCTCGGCGTCGGCCCCGTCGCATAGGGGTCGGTCCCTGTGTCGACCGCGCTGTCCGGCAGGATGATCGACTGACCGACCGTGATCGCGCCCCTCGGCCCCAGGCCATTCAGGTCGATCAGGATCTGCACCGGCGTCTGGAACCTGCGCCCCACGCCCGAGATCGTGTCGCCCGGCTGGATCACATAGGCCGCGCCCGCGCTCACCGTCGTCGGCGCGCCGGCCGAGGGCGGCGGGACATAGGCGGGAGGCGGGGGATTGTAGGCGGGCGGCGGGGGCGCATCGCTCGCCCCGCCCGGCGGTGGCAGCGCCCCGCCCTCGATCGCCTCGACCGGCGCGGTCGCCGGCGGCGGGGCCTCATAGACCGGCGGCGCGGGCTGGCTCGGCGCGCCATAGGCCGGAGGCGGCACGTTCGCCCCATACCCCGTCATAGGCCGCGTCGAGTATCGCGGCGCTTCTGGATAGCTGGCGCAGGCCGTCGCCGCGAGCCCTGCGAGCGCGATCGCCCCTGCCTTGATCCACTGTCCGAGCGCCATCCGCCCCTCCGCCTTCATCGCCCCGAGTCGAGTTGCAGGCATACCCCCAAACCGCGCGAAAGTGGGGCGGAAAGGTTAATCGGGCGGCCCTGTCTCCTCCCCGTTCGCCTTCGGCGAACGGGGAAGGTGGCTGCGAGCTCTTGCGAGCAGACGGAGGGGTTCTCAGTGCGGCGAAAAACCCCTCCGTCACTCCGCTTCGCTCCGTGCCACCTCCCCATCGCTGCGCGACAGGGAGGAGACGCCTGCTCTCACCCCTCCTTCGCCGTGCCCTCGACGAGCGGCACGAACCGCACCTCGCACAGGCTCTCGCGCCGGAAGCTCCCGTCCGCCTGCCCCACATAGCGATGCAGCATCTGAACCGAGGTCCGCCCCACGGGCGCGACCAGCACCCCTCCGGGCTTCAACTGCTTCAGCAGTTCCGTCGGCTCGGTCGGCGCCGCGGCCGTGACCATGATCCGGTCGAACGGCGCCTGCTCGGGCCAGCCCAGTCCGCCGTCGGAATGCTTGGTGATGACGTTGTCGATCCCCAGCGTCCGCAACTTCGCCTCGGCCTCGACCAGCAGGCTCCGGTACCGCTCCACCGAATAGACGTACCGCGCCAGCCTGCTCAGCACCGCGCACTGGTATCCGCTGCCTGTGCCAATCTCGAGCACTCGGTGGCGCGGCTCGACCATCAGGGCCTGGGTCATCAGGCCGACGATGTAGGGCTGGCTGATCGTCTGGGCGCAGTCGATCGGCAGGGCCTGGTCCTCCCATGCCTGATCCAGGAACTTCTCGTGCACGAACACGGCGCGGTCGATGGACTCCATCGCCCCCAGCACCCGTGCGTCCGTCACCCCCTGCTGCCGCAGCGACAGGATCAGACGCCCGGCCCGGTCGTCCGACAGGTTCATCTGGGCGGAACCCCGCCCAGCACGCCCTTCAGCGCATGGATGCTCTCGCGGTGCGTCAGGTCGATATGCAGCGGCGTGACCGAGATCTTCCCCTCGTCCATCGCCCGCAGGTCCGTGCCGGGCGCATGGTCCTGCTTCGTCCCGCGGAAGCTCATCCAGAAGTAGTCGCGCCCGCGCAGGTCGGTGCGCCGGACCGCATGCATCTCGCCCTCGCCGCGAAAGCCCTGCCGCGTCACCTCGACCTCGGTGACGTCCTCCGGCGCCCGGGCGGGGAAGTTCAGGTTCATCACCACGCCCTCGGCCCAGGTCTGATCCAGCAGGCAGGCGATGATGGCGGGCGCGAACGCCTCCGCCGTCTCCCAGTGCGCGGTCACCTCGTCGTGAAACCGCTCCAGGCTCTGGCTCAGCGCGATCGATCGGATACCGAACGCCATCCCCTGCAGCGCTCCCGCCACCGTCCCGGAATAGGAGCAGTCCTCCCCCACATTGTGCCCCCGGTTGACGCCCGACAGCACGAGGTCCGGCCGCCCATCGAGGATGTCGTTGACCGCCAGCACGACACAGTCCGTCGGCGTCCCCGTCACCGCGAACCGCCGCTCCCCCAGCCGGTTGACGCGCAGAGGCTCGGTCAGGGTGATCCCCCGCCCCTTGCCCGACTGCTCCTCCTGCGGCGCCACGATCCAGACGTCGTCGGACAGCGTCCGCGCGATGCGCTCCAGACAGTGCAGGCCTTCGGCCTCCACGCCGTCGTCGTTGGTCAGCAGAATCCGCATCTATCCTTCGTCAGTCCGGGCGGCGCAGGGCGCGACCCGGAATGACGAAAGCGGGAGTGATCCGCAAGTCGTCAGGCGATGGCGTCGATCTCGGTCGCCAGGATCACGACCTCGCTCTCGCACTCGTTTCGGATGTTCGAGCCTTCCCAGGTGTAGCGGTCGCCCGGCAGGTCGTCGGACCATTCCATCGTCATGCCCGTGATCCGCACCTTCTGCCCGGCATATTCACCCACGGTGCGCTGGATGTTCCGGGGCAAGGCGCCCGACACGCAGGGCCGAGACAGGCCGGTGCGATAGCGGTTCTCGTTGGTGATCAGCTGGAACTCCTCGCCCGACACCCGGATCCAGCCTTCGAAGGTGGTCGGCTCCGACAAGGTCGGCTGGGCGGGCGTCTCAGCCACGGCGGGCGCGGACAGGATCATAGCGGCGGCGGCGATCAGAAGGGGGGTCTTCATCACTCAGGCTCCGATGTGGGTCACGCCCCCCATATAGGGGGCCAGCGCGGACGGAACGACGATCCGGCCGTCCTGATCCTGATAGTTCTCCATGATCGCGACGAGAGTGCGACCGACCGCCAGCCCCGATCCGTTCAGCGTATGCACGAACTCGGTCTTCTTCTCGCCCGCTCGCTTGAAGCGCGCATCCATCCGCCGGGCCTGGAAGTCCCCGCAGTTGGAGCAGGAGCTGATCTCCCGATACGTCCCCTGCGACGGCAGCCAGACCTCCAGATCATAGGTCTTCTTCGCCGAGAACCCCATGTCGCCCTTGCACAGCAGCATCCGCCGATAGGGCAGCTCCAGCTTCTGCAGCACGGCCTCGGCGCACGCCGTCATCCGCTCGTGCTCGGCGTCAGAGTCCTCCGGTCGCGTGATCGACACCAGCTCGACCTTGGAGAACTGATGCTGCCGGATCAGCCCGCGCGTATCCCGCCCCGCCGACCCGGCCTCGGCCCGGAAGCACGGCGTCAGCGCCGTCAGCCGCATCGGCGTCGCCAGCTCGTCCTCGGACAGGATCGTCTCACGCACGAGGTTGGTCAGGGAGACTTCGGCGGTGGGGATGAGCCAGCGGCGGTCTGCATCGTCAGTGAGCTCCGCGTCAGGGTTCTGGTCGAAGTAGGCTTTAGCCTCCGCCGGCCCGATCTCGGCCGCAAGTTTCAGCCCCTCTTCAACCCCAATGCGGAAATCAGAAAGGGCGTTTGAAAAAATGAGTTCACCGCGCTGCGCTTCGAACAAGTCCTCATGGAACTTCGGCAACTGCCCCGTCCCGAACATCGCCTCGTCCCGCACGAGGTACGGCGGATTGACCTCCAGATAGCCGTGCTCGGCGGTCTGCAGATCCAGCATGAACTGGCCGATGGCCCGCTCCAGCCGCGCCAGCCCGCCCTTCAGCACGGCGAACCGCGCCCCCGACATCTTCGCCGCCGCCTCGAAGTCGAGCAGCCCCAGCGCCTCGCCCAGGTCCGCATGGTCCTTGGACGGCCCGCCCTCCCGAGGCGTCCCCCAGCGCGAGACCTCGACATTGCCCGCCTCGTCCTCGCCGTCCGGCACGTCTTCAGTAGCCAGGTTCTTTTGCGCCGCCAGCAGGTCGTGGAGAGCCTTGCCCTTGTCGAGTTGTATGATCTCCTGAACCGCAATCTCGTCCTTGAGCGCCGTCACCTCGGCCTTCAGCCGCTCGGCCTCGGCCATGTCCTTCTTGCCCATCGCCGCGCCGATGGCCTTCGACGCCGCGTTGCGCCTGGCCAGAGCCTCCTGCCCCGCCGTCTGCGCCGCCCTCAGCTCCCGATCCAGCGCCAGCGCCTGATCGACGATGGCCTGGGCTTCCTCCACCCCCCGCGACCGCCAACCGGCGATGAAGTGGTCGCGATTCTCGCGGATGGCGCGGATGTCGTGCATGGCGGGCGGTCTTCGTCAGGAGGAAGCGGTTGCTCTAGCGGGCGTCGCGGGCGTCCGCAAAATCTTCCTTTGCCTCTCGCGGGTCGAGGAGGCCGCATGCAGCCGACGACCGGTGGCAGCCGAAGACTGACGGATGAGGGGTGAAACTCAGTGTCGGACGTGAGCGGCGAGGGTCGCTACCCATTCTCCCCGACGCCTCTCACCCTTATCCGTCTCGCTCCGCGAGCCACCTTCTCCCGCAAAGGGATAAGGCCCTCAGGCGGTCAGTCGTCTAGATCGCCCAAGCCGTAGCGGCGTAGCTTGGAATAGAGGCTCTGTCGGCTCAGCCCCAGCACATCGGCGGCCGAGGCGCGGTTGTCGTTGGTCAGCTTCAGCGCCGCCTCGATGCACAGCTTCTCGATCAGGTCGGTCGAGTCGCGTACGATGTCCTTCATCGGGGCCCGCCCGATCAACTGGGTCAACTGCTCGACCGACCGCGCCGTCGCGCCCAGTCCCACCGGCGTCGTCGACGCTTCCGCCCGCGCTATCCGCCGCGAAACGTTCCTGATGCTGAAGCCATAGGTCGGGGCCGCGTCGTCGGGCACGATGACCGCCGTGACCTCCACCTCCTCCGGCTCGCCATAGCCGGAGCGAACGACAGTTGCGAAATTCCGCAGCGAGCCATGCTCCTTCAGCTGGGCCAGCATGACCTTCAGATCGATCTGCGGCCGCCCCAGGAATCGGTCGAGCGGCAGGTGCGTCGCCTCCTCCCGACTGGCGAGATGGACCAGATCGAGGAAGGCCGGATTGGCGGTCAGGATGCGCAGGTCGGTGTCGGTCACCACGAAGGCGTCCGAGATCCGCGACAACACCGCTGTCAGGGCCGCGTTGGGATCTGTGACTGGCGCCAGGCTCTCGGGCGTGAGCCGCACCAGCAGCGAAGCCGTCCGGTCGTGGCGGTAGAGTGAGGCGGACAGCAGGCACGGGGCCCCGCCCGCCAGCCGCACGGTGGTGGACGCCCCTGCGGCGCTGCTGTTGGCCGACGACAGCAGCTCCTCGGCCTCGGCGAAGCTGGAGGAATCCAGCAGGGTGTTGAACGGCTGGCCGATTACGGCGACGGGATCGCGGCCGGTCACCTTCTGGACCGCCGGATTGGCCTCGCGGATGCGCCGGCTGGCCCCGTCGAGAATCAGCACGGCCTCGGACGCGCTCTGGAACAGCAGGCGATAGCGCTGCTCGGCCTGGCGCAGGCGCAGGTAGTCACGCTCCACCGACTGCTGCACGGCGAGCAGCCGCTGCTGCAGGATGGCCGAGGCCTGAAGATCGCGGCCGATGACGATGACGCGGCCGTCATCGCCCGCGGACAGGGCGAAATAGCGGACCGGAATGTCGGCACCGTCATCGGCAGGATGGTTCACCTGGCGCCAGCGGGCGGCCTGTCCCTTGAAGGCAGCGTCCAGCATCTCGGACACCTTGGCCTTGCTCTCGTCGGTGACGGTGTCGATCCAGCGCCGGTCCAGCCAGTCGCCAATGCCGTGCTCGGCCAGATCCCCGCTGGAGACCGAGACGTCGCGGATGACGCCTTCACGATCCAGAATCAGGGCGAGGTCGCTGGCTGCGGCGACGAGCCCCGCCGCAGTGTCTGCCGCCAAGCCTCCGAAGGCCCGATCAGGCTCCCGAAACGCGATGGCTGCCGGGGAGGGCGGCTGAACGGTCATCGGGGGCCATTATCGATGCGGCGCCCCATATTCAAGCGACCGATTGCCGGCGCTGAAACAGGGCTTCGGCCACGCGGACGGCCTGGCGGGCGTCTCCGGCCGTCTCGTCGGCGCCCACAAGGACGACGCGGGCGGGGTCGACCTCGAAGGCGCGGCCGCCGACGATCACGCGCACATCCTCGTTCATCGAGGCGGTGCGGACGTCGGCGATGACGGGACCCAGGGTGTCCAGCCACCGCTCGTCGGCCATCGAGAAGCCGACCAGGTCGAACCACTCGCCGCGCACGGCGTCGCGCAGATCCCGCGCCGTGGCGTCGGGCATGCAGACGGTGCGCCAGCCCGCGCGACGGAAGTACTCCACCACCAGCACCAGGCCGAAGGAATGGTGATCGCCAGGCGTCAGGGCGAACAGGGCGGTGCGACCGTCCCCGCCGCCTGCCTCGACGTGCATGCGGTCGGCGAACTCATAGACCAGCTGCTGCAATCGACACAGACCGATGGTGACGTCGGTGAAGGCGCAGTCGTCGGCCTCCCACATCTCGCCTAGCCGCTTGGCCGCGGGCGACAGCAGGTCGAAATAGATGGTCTCCATGCCGACGCCGCGCCGGGTCAGCAGGTCGACGTGCTCGGTCAGGGCCGCGAGGTCCGACGTCATGACCATGCGAGAAAACCGCTCCAGTTCCGCCTGGGCGATCACCCCGGTCGTCATCGGGATGACATCCGGATCGGTCCCGTCGCGGTGGGCCATCAACAGGCGGGGGATGATCTCGCCCTCGATCAGCCGGGCCAGCGTCAGGGGTGAAGGGTCGGCGATCAGCGAACGGTCGGGCCGTCCCAGCGACACGACGTTGCTTTCGGACTTGGACGTCCGAGCGCGACGGTCAAGCGGTTCGCCGGTGGCAGGATGGGTGTCGGCCATCGAACTCCTCCCCAGGAGTGTCGTCCAACGTCAGGCGTGATCCCCACCCACCCGGCGATGCGTTCTCATATGACCGTCGGGCGGAATATCCCGGCGGGTCGTCTCCGCATCCTGGGCCAGGTCTCCGCGATCGCGCGCGGATCAGAGTTATGGCCAGGCGACGCACGCGCGTCAGTCTCAACTCACGGGCGACATTTCGCCGCCTGTTTCCAGCGTTAGTCAAGACGATAAAGCCTCGGTGTGTCAATTTCGGTTTACGTCCAATCTATTTGACACTTGTGCGTCGGCGGTCCTAACCTTCGTCATCGTCCCTATTTCGGGGCGACCCGGAGTCGGTCGATGTCCTCGAGCGCTTTCCACCCATCGGACGGGGAAAACCCCCGCCGTGACGCCGGCCTCGGGGGAGGCGCCAGCCTGCTGGATCGGGGGGTCGGAGCGTTGTTCGACGCCCTCGTGGCCGCGCCCTGGGGGGCCCACACCGGCGATCACCGCCAGACGCTGAAGAGCCTGCGCGTGCTTCGCGCCCGGCGTCCCCTCTACACTCCGGAAGAGCGCGCCCGCCGCGACGCCACGCCCTGGACCCTGGTTCAGGGCATCCTGGCTCCCATCCAGTTCATCGCCTTCGGAATCAGCTTCGTTCTGGTCCTCAGATATCTGTGGACAGGTGAAGGCGCGGCCGCCGCGACGGTGTCGATCCTGATCAAGACCGGCTTGCTGTACCTCATCATGGTGACCGGCGCGGTGTGGGAGAAGGTCGTCTTCGGACGCTACCTCTTCGCCCCGGCCTTCTTCTGGGAAGACGTCTTCTCCATGCTCGTGCTGGCCTTGCACACCGCCTATCTGGCGGCGGTGCTGGCCGGATGGGGCACGCCGGCCGAGCAGATGGCGATCGCGCTCGCCGCCTACGCCGCCTACGTCATCAACGCCTTCCAGTTCGTCTGGAAGCTGCGTCAGGCCCGGCTCGAAGGCGACCGCACGGCGCAATCGCCTCCGCAGGCGATGCCCGCATGAGCGCGCCCGCAGCCCTCCTCGATCGCTCCCCCGCGTCGGGGGGCTGCGCCGAATCCCCGGTCCTGCGCGAACGCGGCCAGCGCGAGGTCTTCTGCGGCCTGACCGGCATCGTGTGGCTGCACCGCAAGATGCAGGACGCCTTCTTTCTGGTCGTCGGCTCGCGCACCTGCGCCCACCTGATCCAGTCCGCCGCCGGCGTCATGATCTTCGCCGAGCCCCGCTTCGCCACCGCCATCATGGAGGAGAAGGATCTCGCCGGCCTGACCGACACCAATGACGAGCTGGACCGCGTCGTCGACCGCCTGCTGGCGCGTCGCCCCGACATCAAGCTCTTGTTCCTCGTCGGCTCCTGCCCGTCGGAAGTCATCAAGCTGGACCTCAGCCGCGCCGCCGGCCGCCTGTCGGAGAAGCACAGCCCCAATGTCCGCGTCCTGAACTATTCCGGCAGCGGCATCGAGACGACCTTCACCCAGGGCGAGGACGCGTGCCTGGCCGCCCTTGTGCCCCAGATGGCCCAGGCCCCGACCGACGCCGCCCAGTCCCTGCTGATCGTCGGCGCCCTGCCCGATGTGGTCGAGGACCAGTTCCGCCGTCTGTTCGCCGCCATGGGCATCGAGCGCTTGGACGCCCTGCCCGCCCGCAAGATCGCCGACCTGCCCAGCGTCGGCCCCAACACCCGCTTCTTGGTCGCCCAACCGTTCCTCGGCGATACGGCGCGGGCCCTGGAGGATCGCGGCGCGGTCCGGCTGGACGCCCTGTTCCCCTTCGGCGCGGAAGGCACCACCGACTGGCTGCATGCCGCCGCCCAGGCCCTCGGCGTCGACGAGATGCTGTTCCGCTCGGTCGTAGCACCCGGTCGGGAACGCGCCGCCCGCGCTCTGGAAAAGGTCCGGCCCGCACTGGACGGCAAGTCGATCTTCTTCTTCCCGGACTCGCAGCTGGAGGTGCCGCTGGCGCGGTTCCTGTCGCGCGAACTGGGCATGGTGCCGCTGGAAGTCGGCACCCCCTATCTGCATCGCGTCCACCTCAACAAGGAACTGGCGCTGCTGCCCGCCTCGACGGTGCTCAGCGAGGGCCAGGACGTGGATCGTCAGCTGGATCGCTGCCGCGATGCTCGCCCGGACCTAAGCGTCTGCGGCCTCGGCCTCGCCAATCCGCTGGAGATGGAAGGCCTGACGACCAAGTGGTCGATCGAGCTGGTCTTCTCGCCGGTCCACGGCTTCGACCAGGCGGCCGATCTGGCCGAGCTGTTCGCCCGCCCCATGAACCGCCAGGACCGGCTGTCCGACGCCATCGTGCCGATCCGCCGGAGGGCTGTCTGATGCAGCTGACCGTCTGGACCTATGAAGGCCCGCCCCACGTCGGTGCGATGCGGATCGCGACCGCGATGTCCGGCCTGCACTACGTCCTGCACGCGCCCCAGGGCGACACCTACGCCGACCTGCTGTTCACCATGATCGAGCGGCGCGGCGCCCGCCCGCCCGTCACCTACACCACCTTCCAGGCGCGCGACCTGGGCACCGACACGGCCGAGCTGTTCAAGACCGCGGTCATCGACGCCCACGCCCGCTTCCAGCCCCAGGCCATGATCGTCGGCGCCTCCTGCACGGCCGAACTGATCCAGGACGATCCCGCCGGCATGGCGCTCGCCATCGGTCTGCCGATCCCGGTCATTCCCCTGGAGCTGCCCAGCTATCAGAAGAAGGAAAACTGGGGCGCGGCCGAGACCTTCCGCCAGCTGGTCCGCCACCTGACCACCGCCGTCGAGCGCACGCCGATGGCGGGCAGGAAGCCGGTCTGCAACATCCTGGGCCCCACGGCGCTGGGCTTCCGCCACCGCGACGACGTGGTCGAGATCACCCGCCTGCTAGAGCGGATGGGCGTCCAGATCAACGTCACCGCGCCCTTGGGCGCGACTCCCGCCGACATCGCCCGGCTGGGCGCTGCCGACTTCAACGTCGTGCTCTATCCCGAGATCGCCGGAGAGGCCGCCAAACAGCTCGAGAAGCAGTGCGGCCAGCCCTCCATCAAGACCGTGCCGCTGGGCTACGGCGCGACCATCGACTTCATCAAGGAAGTCTGCGCCCTGACCGGCCTGGACCCCGCGCCTGTGCTGGACGGCGTCCCCTCGCGGATGCCTTGGTGGTCCCGGTCGGTGGATTCCACCTACCTGACCGGCAAGCGGGTGTTCGTCTTCGGCGACGCCACCCACGTCATCGCTGCCGCCCGCGTCGCCTCCGAGGAGCTCGGCTTCGAGGTCGTGGGCCTGGGCTGCTACAATCGCGAGTTCGCCCGCGAGGTCCGCGCCGCCGCTGAGAAGCTGGGCCTCACCGCCCTCATCACCGACGACTATCTGGAAGTCGAGGCCGCCATCGCCGCGCTGCAGCCCGAGCTCGTTTTGGGCTCGCAGATGGAGCGCCACATCGCCAAGCGGCTGCGCATCCCCTGCGCCGTCATCTCGGCCCCGTTCCACGTCCAGGACCACCCGGCCCGCTTCTCGCCACAGATGGGGTTCGAGGGCGCCAACGTCCTGTTCGACACCTGGGTGCATCCGCTGGTCATGGGGCTGGAGGAGCACCTCCTCCACATGTTCCGCGACGACTTCGAGTTCAGCGACGAGGCTGGGGCCTCGCACCTGGGCGGTCATGGCGCGGGGGCGGCGAAACCGACCGAGGACGTCGCTTCGACCGAAGTGGCCGCGGTCTCATCGGAGATCGCCTGGTCCCCCGACGCCGAGGCTGAGCTGAAGAAGATCCCATTCTTTGTCCGCGGCAAGGCCCGAAAGAACACAGAACGCTTCGCCGCAGAGCACGGCCTGGCGACCATAGGACTGGAGACGCTGTACGATGCGAAATCGCATTACAGCCGCTAGTCCGGACGCCCGGACCGGAACGACGCCCGAGGTGCGGGTCTGCGTCGTCACGCTCGACAACCATCTGGCGGGTGCGATGGCGATCGCCGAGCAGCGCCTGCGCGCCGACGTCCCCGGCCTGAGCATCGCGCTCCACGCCGCGTCGGACTGGGGCAGCGACGACCGGGCGCTGGAGGCTTGCCTGGCCGACATCGAACGCGCCGACATCGTCGTCGCTTCCATGCTGTTCGTGGACGACCACATCCAGCGCGTCCTGCCCGCCCTTCGCGCCCGCGCCGAACGCTGCGACGCCATGGTCTGCATGATGTCAGCCGCCGAGGTCGTGCGCCTGACCCGCATGGGGCCCTACCGCATGGACGGGTCCGATAAGGGCCCTCTTGCGCTACTGAAAAAGCTGCGTGGCAAGTCCACGGCAGGAGCGCCTCCCGGGGCCCAGCAGATGGCCATGCTGCGCCGCCTGCCCAAGATCCTGGCCTTCATCCCGGGCACGGCCCAGGACGTGCGGGCCTACTTCCTCACGCTGCAGTACTGGCTGGCCGGCTCGACCGAGAACATGGTCGGCATGGTCCGCTGGCTGATCGACCGCTACGCCGACGGCGAGCGCCGCATCTATCGCAATGCGCTGAAGGCCGCCGCCCCGATCGAATATCCGGAGATCGGCGTCTACCATCCCGACATGGCGGGCCGCATGGCCGACAGCGCCTCCGCCCTGCCCGCCCGCGACGGCGCGAACGGCACCGTCGGCCTAATCGTGCTGCGCTCCTACGTCCTGGCCGACGACGCGGCCCACTACGACGGCGTGATCCGTGCCTTCGAGGCGCGCGGCGTGCGCGTCATTCCCGCCTTCGCCAATGGGCTGGACGCCCGCCCGGCGATGGACAAGCTGTTCCTCAGGGACGGTCGGCGAACTGTCGACGCCATCGTCAACCTGACCGGCTTCTCCCTGGTCGGCGGCCCGGCCTACAACGACTCAGGCGCGGCGGCCGAGACGCTGGCCGGATTCGACGTGCCCTACGTCGCCGCCCATCCGCTGGAGTTCCAGAGCTTCCAGCAATGGAGCGCGGGCGACCGCGGCCTGCTGCCGCTCGAGGCCACCATGATGGTCGCCATCCCCGAACTGGACGGCGGCGTCGCCCCGACCCTGTTCGGCGGCCGCACCGACGGATCGGGCCAGCCCTGCACCGGCTGCCGCCGCCGCTGCACCTTCCCCGGCGCGGACGCCCGCGCCATGGTCGCCTGCCCCGAGCGTGCCGAGACGCTGGCCGCCCGCGTCGTCAGGATGATCGACCTCGCCCGCGCTGACCGGGCCGAGCGCAGGATCGCGGCGGTCCTGTTCAACTTCCCGCCCAACGCCGGAGCCGCCGGCACCGCCGCCCAGCTGTCGGTGTGGGAGAGCCTGTATCGCACCCTCATCCGCCTCTCGGCCGAGGGCTACACCGTCGAGGTCCCCGCCAGCGTGGATGCCTTGCGCGCCACGATGCTGGAGGGCAACGCCGCCCGCCTCGGCACCGACGGCAACGTCCACGTCCGCATTCCGGCCGAGGACCACGTCCGCCGCGAGACCTGGCTCAACGACATCGAGGCCGTCTGGGGCGCCGCGCCCGGCAAGGCCCTGACCAACGGCTCGGACCTGTTCGTGCTCGGCGCCCGCTTCGGCAACGTCTTCGTCGGCCTGCAGCCGCCCTTCGGCATCGAGGGCGATCCGATGCGGCTGATGTTCGAAGGCGGCTTCGCCCCCACCCATGCCTTCAGCGCCTTCTACCGCTGGATCCGCGAGGACTTCGCCGCCCACGCCGTGCTCCACTTCGGCACCCACGGCGCGCTGGAGTTCATGCCCGGCAAGCAGACGGCCCTGTCGGAGGCCTGCTGGCCCGACCGCCTGATCGGCGACCTGCCCAACCTCTACCTCTACGCCGCGAACAACCCGTCCGAGGGCATGATCGCCAAGCGGCGCTCCAACGCCACCCTGGTCTCCTACGTCACCCCGCCGATCTCCGACGCCGGCCTCTACAAGGGCCTCTTGGACCTCAAGGCGCTCGTCGAACGCTGGCGCGGCACGGACGTCGAGGCCGCCGTCGAGCGCGCCCAGCTGGTGCCTATGATCGAGGAGCAGGCGCAGGTCCTGAACCTCGACCTGATCGACGGCGCCGACGATGCCCGCATCGAAGCCCTGATCGCCACGCTCCAGGAGCTGGAGCAGACCCTGATCCCCAACGGCCTGCACGTCCTGGGTCAAGCCTTCGACCCCGCCGAGCGCGTCGACATGCTGCTCGCCGTGGCCAAGGGCCGCGAAGGTCCCCAGCCGGGCCGCGACGCGGTTCAGGCCATCGTCGACGGCGCAGACGCCCGCACGGCGCTCGGCATCAGCGGCCTGACGTCGGACGCCACCAACCTCGACCTGTTCCGCCACCTGCACGCCACCAACGTCGCGCTGTCGACCAATCCCGAGATGGACGCCCTGATCGCGGCGCTGGACGGCGGCTATGTGCGGCCCTCGCCCGGCGGCGACCTGATCCGCACGCCCGGGATGCTGCCGACGGGCCGCAACATCCACGGCTTCGACCCCTTCCGCATTCCTTCGGCCTACGCCGTCGCCGACGGCCGCCGCCAGGCCGAGCGCCTCCTGGAGCGCCACCGTCAGGAGACGGGCGCCCTGCCCGAAAGCCTGGCCATCGTCCTGTGGGGCACCGACAATCTGAAGTCCGAGGGCGGCCCCATCGCCCAGGCCCTGGCACTCATGGGCGCGCGCCCCCGCTTCGACGGCTACGGCCGCCTGACCGGCGCCGAGCTGATCCCGCTGGAGGAGCTCGGCCGCCCGAGGATCGACGTCATCGCCACCGTCTCGGGCATCTTCCGCGACCTGCTGCCGCTCCAGATGAAGATGCTGGCCGACGCTGCCTGGCTCGCGGCATGCGCCGACGAGCCGATCGAGCAGAACTTCGTCAGGAAGCGCGCGCTCGAGCATCAGGGCCGCCTCGGCTGCGATCTCGAAACCGCCAGCCTTCGCGTCTTCTCCAACGCCGAGGGGGCCTACGGCGCCTCGGTCAACAGCCTGATCGATTCCGGGGCCTGGACCGAAGAGGGCGAACTTGCCGACGCCTTCGAGAGCCGCAAGGGTTTCGCCTATGGCAGGAACGGCAAGCCGATGAAGCAGCCGGCGCTGCTGAACAGCGCGCTCTCCGGCATCGACCTAGCCTATCAGAACCTCGACTCGGTCGACCTGGGCGTCACCACCATCGACCACTACGTCGATACGCTCGGCGGCGTCGCCAAGTCGGCGGAACGTGCACGCGGCCGGGCCACTGCCGTCTACATCGGCGACCAGACCCAAGGCGAAGGCAAGGTCCGCACCCTGTCGGAACAGGTCACGCTGGAAAGCCGTACCCGCGTCCTCAATCCGCGCTGGTTCGAGAGCCAGCTGAAGCACGGCGCCGAGGGTGTCCGCCAGATCGAGGCCCAGGTGACCAACACGCTGGGCTGGTCGGCCACGACCGGCGAGGTGCAGCCCTGGGTCTATCAGGAAATCAGCGAGACCTTCGTGCTCGACGCCGCCATGCGCGATCGCCTGGCGACCCTGAATCCGAAAGCGTCCGCCCGCATGGCCAACCGCCTGCTGGAGGCTTCGGACCGCGCCTACTGGGCGCCCGACGCGGCGACCTTGCAGGCGCTGCGCGACGCCGCCGACGACCTTGAAGACAGACTCGAGGGCTTGAGCCCCGCGGAGGCCGCATGAGCATCACCCTCGAAATGCCCCAGACGCTGAAGCGTCGTCCGCCCATCGACGGTGACGGCTCGGTCCAGGTCAAGATGGACGCGCCGCTCAACATCGGCACGGCCAAGGTCTTCGCCGTCTACGGCAAGGGCGGCATCGGCAAGTCGACCACCAGCTCCAACCTGTCCGCCGCCTTCTCGCTGCTGGGCAAACGGGTGCTCCAGATCGGCTGCGATCCCAAGCATGACTCGACCTTCACCCTGACCAAGCGCCTGGTCCCCACCGTCATCGACGTGCTGGAGACGGTGAACTTCCACTCCGAGGAACTGCGCCCCGAGGACTATGTCTACGAGGGCTTCAACGGGGTGCGCTGCGTGGAGGCGGGTGGACCGCCGGCCGGCACCGGCTGCGGCGGCTATGTCGTCGGCCAGACGGTCAAGCTGCTAAAGGAACACCACCTGCTCGAGGACACCGACGTGGTGATCTTCGACGTGCTCGGCGACGTGGTCTGCGGTGGCTTCGCCGCTCCGCTCCAGCACGCCGAGCGTGCGCTGGTGGTCACCGCCAACGACTTCGACAGCATCTTCGCGATGAACCGCATCGTCGCGGCCATCAAGGCCAAGTCCAAGAACTATGAGGTGCGTCTGGGCGGCATCATCGCCAACCGCAGCTCCGGCACCGACGAGATCGACCGCTTCAACGACGCGATCGGGCTGACGCGCATCGCCCACTTCCGCGACCTGGACGAAATCCGCCGCTCGCGCCTGAAGAAGTCGGTCGTGTTTGAGATGGACGGCTCCGACGAACTGGAGGCCGCCAAGGCCGAATACATCCGTCTGGCCCAATCGCTGTGGGACGGCATGCCGGCCATCGAGGCCGAGCCCATGCGCGACCGCGACATCTTCGAGTTCCTGGGGTTCGATCAATGACCTCGGCGACCTGGGACCAGTATCGCGGCCGGCTCGAAACCTATTTCGACCGCACGGCGCTCGACGCCTGGGCCCAGCTGACCTCTGACGCGCCGGTGTCGAAGATCCGCGCCACGGTGCGGGCCGGGCGCGACGAGATGCGCGGCGTCCTGCTGAACTGGCTGCCCGCCGATCTGACGGGCCTGCGCATCCTCGACGCCGGCTGCGGCACCGGGGCGCTGGCCGTCGAGGCCGCCCGTCGCGGGGCCGACGTCGTGGCCATCGACGTCTCGGCCAGCCTCGTCGACATCGCCCGCGAGAGGGCGCCCACCGACATGCCTGGCGCCATCGACTGGCGCGCCGGGGACATGATGAGCCCGGACCTCGGCGACTTCGATCACATCGTGGCGATGGACAGCCTGATCCATTATCCGACCGACGACATCGTCGCGGTGCTGGCGGCTCTGTCGCAGCGGACGCGTGGCTCGATCGTCTTCACCGTCACGCCGCGCACGCCCGCCCTGATGCTGATGCTGACGATGGGCAAGCTGTTCCCGCGCGCCGACCGCGCTCCGGCAATCGTGCCCGCGAAACTGGACGCGCTGGCCGCCCGCCTCTCGGCCCTGCCGGGCGTCTCGGTGGGCCGCACCCGCCGCGTCCAGGGCGGCTTCTACACCTCCCAGGCATTGGAGCTCGTGCGCCGATGACCGACCTGCGGCAGAGAGCGGACGCCAACCGGGCCGCCTTCGCGCGCCTGATGCGCGCCTGCCTGCCGTTCGCCGATGCCGCCACGACCGAGCTGCCGCTGTCGCGCCTCTTGCGCCTGTCGCTGTTTCAGGTCTCGGTCGGCATGGTCACCGTGCTGCTGACCGGCACGCTCAACCGCGTCCTGATCGTGGAGCTGAACGTCCCGGCGGTGCTGGTGGCGACCATGGTCGCCCTGCCCTTCCTGTTCGCCCCCTTCCGCGCCCTGATCGGGCACCGGTCGGACACCCATCGCTCCCACCTCGGCTGGCGGCGCGGGCCCTACATCTGGTTCGGCACGCTTCTGCAGTTCGGCGGCCTCGCCATCATGCCCTTCGCCCTGCTGATCTCGGGCGGTCAGGGCGTCGGCGCGGTCTGGATCGGCCACGTCGCGGCCATGGTCGCCTTCCTCCTGACCGGTGCCGGCATCCACACCACGCAGACGGCGGGTCTAGCGCTCGCCAACGACCTGGCGCCCGAGCACGCCCGGCCCCGAGTCGTGGCCCTGCTGTACGTCATGCTGCTGGTCGGCATGCTGATCGCGGGCATCGCCATGGGTCTGATCCTGATGGACTTCCAAGCGGTGAAACTGGTCGGCGTGGTTCAGGGCGCGGCCATGGTCGCTGTCGTTCTCAACATGACCGCCCTGTGGAAGCAGGAGGCCCAGAACCTGGCCCTCACCGCCCCGTCCCAGCCCCGCCCCCCGTTCAGGGACAGCTGGGCCCAATTCATCGCCGGGGGCCGCTCGGGCCGCCTGCTGGTGGCCACCGGGCTCGGCGCCGCCGCCTTCTCCATGCAGGACGTGCTGCTGGAACCCTATGGCGGCCAGATCCTCGGCCTGTCGGTCGGCCAGACCACAGGCCTGACCGCGCTCTGGGCGCTCGGCACCCTGATCGGCCTGGCCTGGTCCGCGCGTCGCCTCAACCACGGCGGAGAGCCCCACCGCATGGCCGGCCACGGCCTCGTCATCGGCGTGCTGGCCTTCGCCGCCGTCATCTGCGCTGGACCCTTCGCCTCGGCCCCCCTGTTCTGCGCCGGGGTCACGATGATCGGCCTCGGCGGCGGCCTGTTCTCTGTCGGCACCCTGACCAGCGCCATGGCGCTCGCCCGCGACGGCCGCTCGGGCATCGCGCTCGGTGCCTGGGGCGCGGTCCAGGCGACCGCCGTCGGCCTCGCCGTCCTCACCGGGGGCGCGCTGCGCGACCTCGTTTCCGCCCTGTCCTCGTCAGGCCTGCTCGGCCCGGCGATGAGCCAGCCCTTCACCGCCTACGGTGTCGTCTACCACCTGGAGATCGGCCTCCTGTTCGCCGCCCTGGTCGCCATCGGGCCGCTCGCCCGCTACGCGCCCGCCGCTTCGCCTCAGTCGCTTACCCCTCAACGGTTCGGCCTCGCCGATCTGCCCGCCTGATCCTGGTTCGCAAAGGAGCCTGACATGGAAAACAGTCCCTTCCTCTTCGGTGATTTCGACGCCGCAGAACTCGCCCTGATGGTCTTCTGGCTCTTCTTCGCCGGACTGATCGTCTACCTCCGTCGCGAGGATCGCCGCGAAGGCTATCCGCTGGAGAACGATGTCACCGGCCAGCACGAACCTCTGGGCGGCCTCTTGTTCACCGCCAAGCCCAAGACCTTCATCCTGCCCCACGGCCACGGCACGCGCGTCCTGCCGCGCGCCGACAACCGCGACACCCGTCCGCTGGCCGCGCGTCGCAGCGCCCCGACCGACGGTTCGCCGCTGGAGCCCACGGGCAACCCCCTGCTGGATGGCGTCGGACCCGGTGGCTATGCCGAGCGTCCGAACTACGCCGACCTGACGCTGGAAGGCCTGCCGCGCATCGTGCCGCTGCGGGTCGCGCCGGACTTCTACATTCCGCGTGAGGACATCGATCCGCGCGGCCTCGCGGTCCTCGGCTGCGACGGCAAGAAGGGCGGCGAGGTCTCCGATGTCTGGGCCGATCGCTCCGAGCAGCTGATCCGCTACCTCGAGGTCGCTGTCGGGGCCAAGAAGGTGCTCCTGCCCATGCAGATGTGCATCGTCGACGGGGCCGCGCGCGCCGTGAAGGTTCGCGCCATCACCTCGGCGCAGTTCGCCGATGTCCCGACCACGGCTAGCCCCGATCAGGTCACCCTGCTCGAGGAAGAGAAGATCATCGGCTATTACGGCGGTGGTCACCTCTACGCGACGCGCGACCGCCAGGAGCCCTGGCTGTGAGCCGCCCCGCCGGTATCAGCGCCGCCATCGGCCAGGAGCATGAAGGGGAGCCCGTCCGCGGGCTTCCAGGCCGGCTCCCCGAGGGCGAGCACATCCTGTGGCAGGGCGAGCCGGACTGGCGCGTCCTGGCCCGGACCGCCATGCGCGCGCACTGGGTGGCGACTTACTTCGGCATCCTCGCCGTCTGGAACCTGGTCAATGGCGTCATGCAGGGCTCCGGCCTGGCCTCGACCCTGATCTCGGTCGGCCTGACCCTCACGGTCGGCGCCGTCGCGGTGGGCCTGCTGGTCGGCTACGCCGTCCTCGTCGCCCGGACGACGGTCTATACGATGACCAATAAGCGGTTCGTGCTGCGCCACGGCGTGGCCCTGTCGAAGTGCTTCAACATCCCCTACCGCACCATCGGCGCGGCGGCGGTGAAGGTGGACGCCAAGGGCTTCGGCGACATTCCGCTCAGTCTCGCCGACGGCGCCCGCATCGCCTATCCGCACCTATGGCCCCACGTCCGGCCGTTCACCATCCTGAACCCCCAGCCGATGATGCGGGCCCTGCCCGAGGTCGCCTCGGTCGCCGAACGCTTGAGCCTGCAGCTCCAGCTCGCCGCCAACGCCGCCGACAAGCCCTTCGTGGCCGAGCCGGTGCGTGCTCCGGCCCGCGCCTCCCGCCCCGCCCCGTCCGACGGCCAGCCCGCCGCCGCCTGAGGATCTCAGGAACCCAGCCCAGAGAAACGAAGATGTCCAACCTCGACGAACAGCCCTTTCCCCGAGCGCCCCTGATCGCCGCCATCCTGGTGGTCGGGCTGACGGTGGCCGGCGTCGGGGCGACGCGGCTGGGCCTGATCTCGCCCAGCGTGGCCGAGGCGTCGAACGCCACCCCCGTCACTGCGGCCGACATGCGCTTTGCCGACATGGATGACGGCGGCGTGCTGGTGACGGTGATCGACGACGGCGAGCGGATCATCCCGCCCGCCACCGGCGGCTTCGTCCGGGGCGTGCTGCGCGGCCTGGTCCGCGACCGCCGCGCCCAGGGCCTGGGCTCCGAACAGCCCTTCCGGGTCACCGAATGGTCCGACGGCAAGGTGACGATCCAGGACCTGGCCACCGGCCGCGTGGTCAAGCTGGACGCCTTTGGCCCCACCAACCGCCAGGCCTTCCTGGACCTGATGACCCCGCCTTCGGAGACCGCCGCATGAGCCGTCGTTTTGACACCGGCTGCACGATCGAGGTCGAGCACTCCGACGAAAATCTCTGCGCCCATGTGGCGCTCGACGGCGATCCCGTCATCGGCCCCGGCGACGCGGTCCAGGTGCATGGCGAGCCAATCCACGTCGCGTTTGGCGAACGCCGCACCTTCCGCCGCACCGCCACGGTGACCCGCGCCACCTGGCTGGAACGCACCTTCACCCGGCTGACGTCGGGTCTGGAGTTCGGCGAACTCTACGACGTCAGCTTCACACCCCGGAGGACCCTGTGACCGCCGTCCCCTTCGATCAATATGAAGAAACCCCCGGCCTGACCGAACTCCGCAGAGAGGCGGCGCGCCAGAAGGTCAACGCCGAGTCCTCCCTGAAACTGGCGACCCAGGACACGGTCCTGTCGCCCCGGTTCTACACCACCGACTTCGCCGCGCTGGACCGCATCGACGTCACCCCCGTCCGGGCCCAGTGGGACGCCCTGATGGCCGAGTTCGCCGAGGACCGAAACAAGGACCATTTCAAGCGCGACGCGGCCTTCGACGGCATCATCGAGAACCTGCCCGAGGACCTGAGGAAGGAGTTCACCGACTTCCTGGTCTCGTCCCTGACCTCGGAGTTCTCCGGCTGCGTCCTCTATGCCGAAATCGCCAAGCGGGTTCAGAACCCCGACATCCGCGCCCTGTTCAAATACATGAGCCGCGACGAGAGCCGCCACGCCGGCTTCATCAACGACACGCTGAAGGACGCGAAGATCGGCGTTGACCTGAGCTTCCTGACCAAGGTCAAGAAGTACACCCACTTCAAGCCCAAGTTCATCTTCTACGCCGTCTATCTGTCGGAGAAGATCGGCTACGCCCGCTACATCGCCATCCACCGCCACCTGCAACGGAACCCGGACCGTCGCTTCCACCCGATCTTCAAATGGTTCGAGCAGTGGTGCAACGACGAGTTCAAGCACGGCGAGGCCTTCGCGCTGCTGATGCGCAATGACCCGAAACTGCTGTCGGGCGGAAACGTCTGGTGGATCCGCTTTTTCCTGCTGTCCGTCTACGCCACGATGTACGTCCGCGACCACATGCGACCGGCCTTCCACAAGGCGCTGGGCGTCGACATCACGGACTACGATTACGAGGTCTTCCGGATCTGCACGGAAATCTCCAAGCAGATCTATCCGGTCTCGCTCCGCACCGATGAGCCCCGGTTCCGCACCGGCATGGAGCGCCTGCGCCGGACCTCGGACGCCCTGGGCGACGCCAAGGCCAGGGGCGGCCTGGTCGCCGGCATCCAGCGCCTCGGCCTGACGCTGAAGGCGGGGGCGACGTTCCTCGGCCTGCTGCTCCTGCCGGTCGACCGTCACCCCCTTCCCGCTGACGTCCGCATGGATCCTCGCTGGTAGTCATGGACGCGGTTCAGCCCCTCATCGTCGCCGCCGGTCTGTGGTGGGCGTCCACGGGACTGATCCTGTGGCTGGTGCGTCGTGACGCCGCCAGCTTCGGCGTGTCGCTGATGCTCGGCGCGATCGTGGCCTGCGCGGCCATGCTGGGGCTGTGGATGTCGGCCGACGACACCACCGCGAACGGCGCCTACGTCGCCTTCGGCGCCGCGCTCGCGGTCTGGGGCTGGCACGAGATGGGCTTTCTGATGGGCAAGCTGACCGGCCCACGCCGCACGCCCTGCCCGCCCGAGGCCGCCGGCTGGCGCCGCTTCGCCGTATCGACGGAAACCGTGATCCACCACGAGATCGCGCTGGCCCTGACCGCCCTGCTGTTCATCGCCCTGACCTGGGGCCAGCCCAATCAGGTCGGGACCCTGACCTTCCTGCTGCTCTTCGGCATGCGGTTGTCGACCAAGCTCAACATCTTCCTCGGCGTGCCCAATCCGCCGTCGAGCCTCCTGCCAAAGGGCCTGGCCTATCTGGGCAGCTACTTCCGCCGCGCCCGCTTCAACGCCCTGTTCCCGGTCTCGCTCGCCGCCTCCATCATCGTGACCATCCTGCTGGCCGAGGCCGCCTTGCTCAGCAGCGGCGGCGCCCGCACCGGCTACGTCCTGATGCTGTCGCTGGCGGCGCTGGGCCTGCTCGAACACGGCTTTCTCATGCTTCCGGCCAATCGCCGCCGCCCTGCGCCCGAGAGCGCGCTGTGGGCCTGGGCGCTGGGCCGCAACGCCAAATCCAACCACGTCGCCCTCGCAAAGGCCGACCAATGACAAAGACCACCGGGGGACTGTCCGCCATGAACTATGAAACCTTCTTCCAGGCGGAGCTCGACAGCCTTCGTGACAGCGGCAACTACCGCGTCTTCGCCGAGCTGGAGCGCAAGCGCGGCTCGTTCCCGCGGGCCGTCAAGCACGGCGACGGCCCCGACGAGGTCACCGTCTGGTGCTCCAACGACTATCTCGGCATGGGCCAGTCCGCCCACGTCCTGAAGGCCATGCACGAGGCGCTCGACAGCTGCGGCGCCGGCGCGGGCGGCACGCGCAACATCTCCGGCACCAACCACCACCACGTCCTGCTGGAA
Organism: Brevundimonas bacteroides DSM 4726; assembly: GCF_000701445.1. Lineage (GTDB taxonomy): Bacteria > Pseudomonadota > Alphaproteobacteria > Caulobacterales > Caulobacteraceae > Brevundimonas > Brevundimonas bacteroides. Next base: position 230,513 of record NZ_JNIX01000007.1, on the reverse strand, counting down.
CGCGAGCTCGCCGACCTCCACGGCAAGGAGGCGGCGCTGCTGTTCACCTCCGGCTATGTCTCCAACTGGGCGGCGCTGGGCACTCTGGCGGCGCGGCTGCCGAATTGCGTGGTCCTGTCCGATGCCCAGAACCACGCCTCCATGATCGAGGGCATCCGCCACAGCCGCGCGGAACGCCAGATCTTCCGCCACAACGACCCCGAGCACCTGAACCAACTCCTGTCCGCGATCGACCCCTCGCGGCCCAAGCTGGTCGCCTTCGAGAGCGTCTATTCCATGGACGGCGACATCGGCCCGATCCGCGAGATCGTCGAGGTGTCCGAGGCCCACGGGGCCATGACCTATCTGGACGAGGTCCACGGCGTCGGCCTGTACGGCCCGCGCGGCGCGGGCGTGGCTGAGCGCGAAGGCCTGATGGACCGCATCACCGTCATCGAGGGCACGCTGGGCAAGGCGTTCGGCGTCATGGGCGGCTACATCGCCGCCTCGACCGCCCTGTGCGACTGGGTGCGCAGCTATGCCTCGGGCTTCATCTTCACAACGGCGCTTCCGCCCGCCGTCGCCGCCGGCGCCTGCGCTAGCGTTCGCCACCTGAAGTCATCCGAGATGGAGCGCGCCCGCCACCAGGACCGTGTGTCCCGCGTCCGCTGGCGGCTGGACCTCGCCGGCATCCCGCATATGCCGAACGACAGCCACATCATCCCGGTGATGGTCGGCGACCCGCATAAGTGCAAGATGATCTCCGACTGGCTGATGGAGCACCACGGCATCTATGTGCAGCCCATCAACTACCCGACCGTACCCAAGGGCACCGAGCGGCTGCGGATCACCCCCTCCCCGGTCCACACCGACGAGGACATCGACCGCCTGATCGACGCCCTGTCCGAGATCTGGAGCCACTGCGCGTTGGCGAGGACGTCGGTCGCGGCTTGATAGCCCTCTCCCAGAGGGAGAGGGCTTGAGGCTCGGAGAGCGCAGCGATCCGCCAGCCGAAAGGGTGAGGGGTTTCCATCTTGCCGTCTGATCGCCGAAGCGCTTTCGCCCGCCGACTTCGCCAGAACCAGACCCCCGCTGAAGCCCGCCTCTGGACGGCCCTGCGCGGCGGCAAGCTCGATGGTCACAAGTTTCGCCGCCAGCACACAATCGGCCGCTACTACGCCGACTTCGCCTGCGAGAAGCTCAGGCTCATCATCGAGCTGGACGGCGGTGTCCACGACCAGGACGAGCGTGACCTCAAGAATCAGTACCGGCAACGGGACCTTGAACATCTCGGCTGGAGCGTCCTCCGCTTCCGCAATGACGATGTGTTCGCCCGCCTCGATGATGTGCTGTCGGCGATCCGCGATCACGCCAGGCTGGCGAGACCGTAACCCCTCACCCTTTCGGCTGGCGCATCGCTTCGCTCTGCGAGCCTCAAGCCCTCTCCCTCTGGGAGAGGGGTCCGGCCCCGATCACCCAACCGTGACCCCGCCCCGGTAGCCGCGCCACGCCCTCGCGCCTAGGTTCCCGGTAACGAACCCACACGCCCAGCGTATCCAGACCGAAGAGAACCCCCGCCGCCCACCGCCTTCCGGAGTCCACGATGTCCAGCATTCCCGTCTCCCCGCGCGCCGCCGCCCCCGCCGTCCGCCGCATCACCGGACGCGACCTCGACTGGGCCCTGGCCGAAGGGTGGAAGGACTTCAACGCCAAGCGCGGCGACATCCTGGTGCTCGCGGTGCTCTATCCGGTGCTCGGCCTGCTCGCCGCCGCCATCGCCCTGAACGACCGTCTGCTCCCCGTGTTCTTCCCGCTGGTGGCCGGCCTGTCGGTCATGGGACCGGCGGTGGCCGCAGGTTTCTACGAGATCGCCCGTCGCCGCGACCTCGGCATCTCGTCCAGCTATCGCCACTTCTTCGATCCGCTGAACGGCCGCAGCCGAACGCCTCTGATCATGCTGACCCTGATGTCGCTGGTCTTCTTCGCCGCCTGGATCGCGGCGGCCTGGATCATCTATGAGTTCACGCTCGCCCGCGTCGCGCCCATGACCATCGCCGGCGGCTTCGAGCAGCTGCTTTCCACGCCCGAGGGCCTGCAGATGGTCGTCATCGGCAACGCCGTCGGCGCCGTCTTCGCCGTCCTGACGGTCTTCCTGACGCTGGTGTCCTTCCCGATGGTGGTGGACAAGCCGGTCGACGCCGGAACCGCCGTCGGTACCTCGCTCCGCGCCGTCGGGGCCAACATTCCCACCGTCGCCTCCTGGGGTGTCCGCGTCGCGGTGCTGCTGGTGCTCGGCGCCCTGCCGCTGTTCGTCGGTCTGGCGGTGGTCCTGCCGGTGCTCGGCTATGCGACCTGGCACCTCTACACCCGTATGGTCGAGCGCTGATCAGGCGGACAGGTCGACGTCCTTGCGCTCCCTGACCAGCAGGGCGCCCAGCACCACCGTCATCACCGCCACAGCGACCGGGTACCACAGCCCGGCGTAGATGTTGCCCGTCGCCGCCACGATGGCGAAGGCCGTGGTCGGCAGGAAGCCTCCGAACCAGCCGTTGCCGATGTGATAGGGCAGCGACATGGAGGTGTAGCGGATGTTGGTGGGGAACATCTCCACCAGCGTTGCGGCGATCGGCCCGTAGACCATGGTCACATAGAAGACGAGCACGAACAGGATCGCCACCACCAGCGGCCGGTTCACCAGCGCGCTGTCCGCCCTGGCCGGATACCCCGCCGCGGTCAGGGCCGCCCCGAGCTCCGCCTCGAACGCGGTCTTGGCCTCCCCGAACGCCGCCGGGTCCAGCGCGGCCCCGCCGAAGCTGGCCACCGTGGCCTGCCCGATCCGCACCTGGGCCACCGTGCCGGCCGGCGCCGCCTCATTGGCGTAGCTGACGCCGGCCTTGGCCAGCCAGCCCTTGGCCAGGTCGCAGGAGCTGTCGAACACGGTCTTGCCCACGGGATCGAACTGCACCGAACAGTCCGCCGGATCGGCCACGATTGTCACCGGCGCCGAGGCCGTCGCCGCCGCCAGCCTTGGATTGGCCGCCTCGGTCAGCATGCCGAACAGCGGAAAATAGGTCGCCGCCGCCAGCAGGCACCCGACCAGAATGATCGGCTTTCGCCCCACCTTGTCCGACAGCCAGCCCCAGAAGATGAAGAAGGGCGTGGCCAGCAGAAGCGCCGTCGCGATCAGCACATTGGCCAACGCCGCCTCGACCCTCAGCACCTTCTCCAGGAAGAACAGGGCGTAGAACTGCCCCGTGTACCAGACCACCGCCTGGCCGGCCGTCAGGCCCACGAGCGCGATCAGCACCAGCTTCAGATTGGGCCAGCGCCCGAAACTGTCCTTCAGCGGCGTCGCCGACCCCCGCCCTTCCGCCTTCATACGTGCGAACGCCGGGCTTTCCGCCAGCTTCAGCCGGATCCACAAGGACACGCCGAGCAGCAGGATCGACACCAGAAAGGGGATCCGCCACCCCCAGTCGGTAAAGGCCTCCTCCCCCACCGTCGTCCGCACGCCCAGGATGACCACCAGGCTCAGCATCAGCCCGGCCGTCGCCGTGATCTGGATGAAGCTGGTGTAGAGCCCCCGCCGGCCCGGCGGCGCATGCTCGGCCACATAGGTCGCGGCCCCGCCGTACTCCCCGCCCAGGGCCAGCCCCTGGATCAGCCGCATGGCGATCAGGATCACCGGCGCCGCCACCCCGATCGCGGCATAGGACGGCAACAGCCCGACCACGAAGGTCGACAGCCCCATCAGCAGCATGGTCACCAGAAAGGTGTTCTTCCTCCCCCACAGGTCGCCGAGCCGCCCGAAGAACACCGCCCCGAACGGCCTGACCGCGAACCCGGCCGCGAACGCCATCAGGGCGAAGATGAAACCGGTCGTCTCATTCACGCCCGAGAAGAACTGGGCCGTGATGATCGCCGCCAGCGAGCCGTACAGATAGAAGTCGTACCACTCGATCACCGTCCCGACCGAAGAGGCCAGGATCACCAGCCGGTCATCGCGCTTGAGCCTGGCGTCGGCTGTCGGTTCGGCAGTGTCGGTCATCCACGCGGGCCTCCCCGCCCATGCACAGACTGCCGCAACCCGGACAAAAGAAAAGGGCGGCTAGTGCGAGACCAGCCGCCCAATCTTTTCAGTCGAACCCCTGCTTAGAAGCGGGCGGTCAGGCCGACATAGTAGCGACGACCCAGGACGTCATAGGTCGACGGGTCGGTGTTGGACGCGATCGACGGGGTGTAGACCGGAGCCAGCTCGTCGGTGAGGTTGTTCACACCGGCGCGCAGCGACACCGTGTCGTTGACGGCCCAGGACGCGTTCAGGTCGAAGTAGTCGATCGCTTCGATGATCTGGGTGCGGTTGTTGAAGTTGGCGACTTCACCCTGATAGCGCCAGCGGACGCCCAGGTTGACCGGACCATAGGACCAGTTCAGCGACGACAGCCACTTCCACTCGGGGAAGGTCAGGCCCAGCGTGTTCGACACCGTGCCGAGACGGTCGGTGAAGGCACCGCCCGGCAGGTCCTGACGCTGCCACTCCTCCAGCTTGGTGCCGGTGATGTTGAAGGCCAGACGGCCCCAGTCCGGCGCGCCGAGGTCAGCGAGTTCCGCCGCCCAGTCGACCTGGAAGTCGATGCCCGAGGTTTCGAGCGTCGCCAGGTTGGCGTTCGTTTCGAAGGTATTGATCACCTGACCCGAGTTCGGATCACGCTGGAACAGGGTGCAGAAGAAGTTGTTCTGATCGTAGCTCGGGTTCGAGGTGCCGTCGAAGTTGAAGCAGCGACGGAACTGTTCCGTCACCGAGACCGTGCCGACGACGTTTTCGATGGCGATGTCGTAGTAGTCGATCGAGGCCGACAGGTTCGACAGCCAGGGGTTCGAGAACGGCGACTGCCAGGTGAGACCGACCGTGAACGAATCGGCCGTTTCTTCCGTCAGATTCGGGTTGCCACCCGTCAGACCCGACACCTGCTGGTTGGCGAAGGTGTAGGTGTCGATGACGGCGGCCGGGACGCCCTGCGCCAGGCAGAGGGTCCGGACACTGGCCGCGCCCGCGGCGCCCGGAGCGCGGTAAGCGCCGCGGATGTCGCAGGGATCGCCCGAGAACTGGCGAGCGCCGGTCGTCGAGGTCGGAGCGCCGACGTTGGGGAAGTTCAGGTTCTGGGGCCCGAACAGTTCACCGATCGAGGGCGCGCGAACGGCGCGCTGGATGCCGCCGCGCAGACGCAGGCCATCCACGATTTCCCAGTTCAGGTCGGCCTTGTAGGCCTCGGTCGTCCCGATCCGGTCATAGCTCGACAGGCGGTAGCCCAGGTTGGTCTCGAGGTTGCGGATCAGAGGCAGATCGCGCAGCAGCGGGATCAGGATTTCACCGTAGCCTTCGTAGACCTTCTGGGCGCCCGACAGCGGCTGGGCGGCGTTGAAGCCGGCGACGTCAGGACCCGTCACACCGTTCAGGACGAAGGTGCCGGACAGCAGGGCGTCGGGAACGAAGTTGTAGTTCTGCTCGCGATAGCCGCCACCGAGGGCGACGCGGACCTCGCCGGCCGGCAGGTCGAACCAGCCGCCCTGCAGGTTGATTTCGAAGACGCGCTGGTCGTTGGTAACCGTGTTCTTCGAGAGGCGACCGATGAAGCTGGCGCAGGCCGCGCTCAGCTGCGTCTCACCGAACGGGTTGAAGCCGCCGGCGCACAGGCTGCGGCCGCCATCCGGCGCTTCCAGCAGACGCTGGACGGCCGAGCGCGAGACGTTGCCCGACTGGGTCGTGACGTTGTCCACGCGGCCGTACGACAGGAACATGTCGTAAGTCCAGTCGCGGGTGCCGGCCAGGTCGCCGCGGATGCCCGTGGTGATCTGGTAGACGCTGTAGTTCTCCGAACCACGGCGCGGCCCCAGAGCCGAGAAGCGCTTGTCGAGGCGGAAGGTCCCCGTCGGGTTCGGGCGGCTGGCCAGAAGAGCGGCGAGTTCGGCCGGGATGAAGGGGTTGGTCGAGGGCACGCGGAAGCCCGTCACCGGACCGGCTGCCGGCGTGGCGGCCAGGACGTTGGCGGTCTCATACTGCGAGAAAAGGAACTCGGTGTAGACCTCGGCGGCCGGGTTGATCTCGTAGTTGACCGCGCCGAACACATTGTAGCGATCCTGAGGCAGGATCATGTAGTTCAGCGGAGCCGTCGTATACAGGAAGTCGGCCGACTGAAGCGGACCCGGTTGACGCGAGCCGTCATAGTCGATGCCGCCGGGGCTGACAAAGTCGCGGTAGCCCTGGTGCGTGAACAGCGTGCCGTTGTTGTTGAAGCCAAACGTATGGCTGGGGATCGCGCCGTTGATCGCGGCGGTAACCGCCGCCGCGCTGGGCAGGTTGGTCGCGTCGAACACGGTGTTGCCAAGGGGCGAGGCACCCGAGAAGCCGCCGATCTGCGCGAAATCGCGCGCGGCGTTGAAGATGGCCTCACGGTGCGAATAGCCCAGCGAGATCACGGCGTTGCCGCGGCCGTCGGCGATATCGCCGCCAACGGTCAGGTTGATGGAGTCGGTGCCGCCGTCGTTGCGGTCGGTCTCACCGTACTGGAAGTCGACCTGCACGCCTTCGAAGTCGTCGTTCAGCAGGAAGTTCAGCACGCCGGCCACGGCGTCCGAGCCGTAGGTCGACGAGGCGCCGCCCGTGATCGTCTCGATGTTCTGGATCAGGGCGGTCGGCAGGATGTTCAGGTCGACCACCGACGAGGCGTTCGACGGAACGATGCGGCGACCGTTCATCAGCACCAGGGTGCGGGTCGTGCCCAGGCCGCGCAGCTGCACGTTGGCCTGACCGCCGTTCGACGGATTGTTCGAGGTGGCGTTGGTCGCGGGGGTGAACTGCGGCAGGTCGTTGATCAGGGTGTCGATGGTCACCGAGCCGGTCGCCTGGAAATCTTCCTGGCTCACGGTCACGATCGGCGAGTTGGCGACATAATCCTGACGCGCGATGCGCGAGCCGGTGACGACGATGTCTTCGACCTGGTCGTCCTCGGCGTCCTGAGCCAGGACCGGCGTAGACATCAGGGCGCTGGCGGCGACGATCGCGGCACCCGCGAGCATCGAAGTGCCGAGAAGTCGGCGGCGATAGGTTGTGTCGGTCAAAGCTGCTTCTCCGTGAGCCGTTTGTCGAAAGCAGGGCTCTCGGTGAGCCCGCCCGCCCCTTCGCCCCCTCCTGAGGAGGCGGATTCAGAGCTTGAAGCCTCCCATGAGGCGGCCACGCTTCCGGGTCAATCGGAATGGCGAAAAGACGACGCTTTCGTGAACGAATGTCACATTCAGACCACGCCCTTGGCGCAATAACGTGACGATTTCTTGCAGTTGTCGGCCGACTGGCTTGAAGAGCGCATTTCAGACAAAATGCTACTGGTTTGTCGCAGGATGAGCGCCATGAAATCGATTACAGTTCTGTTCGTCTTGTCGGCGACTTTCGGCGGTGTCGGCTCCGCTGTGGCCCAGGACGGCACCGTCCAGAGACCCGCGCTGATTGAGACCCTCCTGGCCTGCCGCAGCGTCGTCGGCGAGGCCCAGAGACTGGTCTGTTTCGACCGCGCCGCCGCCGCCTTCGAGACGGCCGAAGCCGCGGGCGAGGTGACCGTTGTCGATCAGGCCCAGGCTCGCCAGACCCGCCAGCGCCTGTTCGGCCTCGACCTGGACGCTGTGAACATCTTCGGCAATCTGCGGGACGACACCCCCGTCGAGGCCATCGAGACGACCCTCGTCGGCGCGCGCCAGAACCACAGGGACCAATGGACCTTCGAGCTTGCTGACGGATCGACCTGGCTCCAGATCGACACCAACCGTCTGATGACCCGCGCAGAACCGGGCGCGCCGGTCCGGATCCGTCAGGCGGCGTTGGGAAGCTACATGCTCAGCATCAGCGGCGCCCGTTCATTGCGCGTGCGTCGCGAGCGCTGAAGCGTCCGGCGTGAGCGCCTCCGCGCCCGACTGGCTCGCGCTTCACGCCAGGGCGCAATCCGACCTGGCCCGCGGCGATGTACCCGCTGCGGTGGCGGGGCTTGCCCCGGCGCGTGACGATCTGGCGGCGCCCGTGCCGGTGCTGCGGCTCTTGGCGTCATCTCTTCGAAGTCTCAGGCGAGACCGCGAAGCCAGGCCGTTGCTGGAACGCTTGGTGCGCCTGCAGCCGGAGAGCGCCGTCGCCGCGCACAATCTCGCCGCGGCTCTCGGCGACATGGGCGACGCCGCGGCCGCTGCGGAATACGCGCGATCGTCTCTGACCAAGGGCGGAGACGCGCCGGAGACCTGGCTTGTCCTGGCCCGCGCCCTGACAGCCCTGTCGAGCCTGGACGAAGCGCAGGCCGCCCTGGATCAGGCGCTCGCCCGACGCCCCGCCTATGTTGACGCCTTGCGCGACCTGTCCCAGTTGATCTGGATGCGAACGGGCGACGCTGTCAGGGCGTGCGCGCCGCTGGAGCAGGCGATCGCCGCCGCCCCGTCCAATGCCGCTCTTCACGCTCTGCGATCCGCTGTTCTGCTGGACATCGCGGGTCCGCAGGCCGCCTACCACGCACTGGAGCCGGGCTTCATCGCGGGCCTGTCAGGCATCGCTTCGGCGGCCGCGGCCGCTGCGGCCGAGATTGATCCTGCTCTCGCGCTGCGCCACGCCGAAGAGGCTGCGCGCCAAGCGCCGACGGACGTCCGGGCTGCCAACACCCTGTGCGCCGCCCAGATCGCAGCGGGCCGCGCGGCAGAGGCCTTGCCCCGGTTGGACTCGATCATAGCGGCCCGCCCGCTGGATCAATACGCTCTGGCCTTGCGAACCGTGGCTTGGCGGTTGCTGGGCGACCCCCGCGCCCTGTCCGCGACAGATTACAAGCGTCTATGTCGACCGTTCCAGATCGGCCTGGAAGCGGGGACGCTGGAATGCGTGGCTGCTGGCCTCGACCTCCTGCACCCGTTCGCCGCGCAACCGCTCGGCCAGTCCATCCGCTCAGGCGTTCAGGCGGCGCTCGACCCTCGCCATGCGGGGAATCCCGACATCGACGCCGTCTTCGACGCCCTGGAGACTCCCATCAGCCGCTACATCGCCGACATGGCGGGCCACGACGACCCGATGAGCCAACGCGCCGGATTGGGTCACGAGATCATCGGAGCCTGGTCGGTCCGACTGACCGCGGGCGGCCGCCATAGCGACCACATCCATCCCGAAGGCTGGGTCTCCTCGGCGCTTTACATCACGACGCCCCAGGTCGACGCGAGCGACCCCCGGGCCGGCTGGCTCCGCTTCGGCGCGGTTCGGCTCGGTGTCGGCTTCGAGCTTCCCGCCGAGCACTGGATCGAGCCCCGCCCCGGCGTCGTCGCCCTCTTCCCCTCCTGGATGTGGCACGGCACCGAGCCGTTCCGCTCTGCCGGCACGCGGATGACGATCGCGTTCGACGTCCAGCCGAGGTGAGGGATTAGGGATTAGGGATTAGGGAAATGGCCACGCTGGCGACAACGCCGATCCTGGCTCGATCAGCAACCACCCAACTCCACCCTAATCCCTACTCCCCAATCCCTACTCCCTAGATCGGCATCCGCATAATTTCCTGGTACGCTTGGATCACCTGATCCCGCACCGCGATCACCGTCTCCAGCGACGCTTCGGCAGACGCCACCGCCGTCACCACGTCGATCATCGAGCTTTGGCCCTGAACGGTCTGGATCATCTGGGTCTCGGCCGCCCGCGTGGCCTGGGTCATGTCGGTCATGGCGTTCTGGACCAGCTGGGAGAACTCTCCCCCGCCGGCCTCCGCCACTGCCGCGCCGGCGCTCGCCCCGCCTGCCCCTTGCGCCGCCGCATAGGCGCGCGCCGCCATCAACGGATTCATCGGCTAGGTCCTATCGCTTGAGAATGTCGAGGGTGCGGCTGGCCATCGTCCGCGCCGTCTCGATGACGTTCAGATTGGCCTCGTAGGCGCGCTGCGCCTCGCGCATGTCCATCGCCTCGATCAGGGTGTCGACGTTGGGCCGCAGCACATAGCCTTCCGCGTCCGCCGCGGGATGGGACGGGTCGTACTCGCGCCGGAACTCCCGCTGATCCGGCCTGACCTCGGCCAGGGACACGCCCATGGCCCCGTCGATCCGCCGCGCCTCGAACACCGGCACCTGACGGCGATACGGCTCTCCGCCGGCCGTTCGCGCGGTCGATTCCGCATTGGCGATGTTCTCGGCGATGATGCGCATGCGCGACTGCTGGGCGGTAAGGGCCGAGGCAGCCACCTGCATGGCGCTGTTGCGCTGGTTTCCGCCCCGGCCGTTGATCGGATCAGGCATGTGTCATCTCCCTCAGCGGCCCGGCGGTTTCGCCGCCAGCCGCAGCATGGCCAGCGACTTCTGATACAGGCCGATGGCGGCATCGTAAGCCATGCGGCTCTCGGCCATTTTCAGCATCTGCTCCTCGACCACCACCGCATTGCCGTCGAGCGTGGTCTCCGAATCGGGCGCGGCCTGAGAGGTGAAGCGCGCCACCGGCGCTCCGTTCGGCCCGCCCACCGGCATATGGCCCGGCCGCGTTTGCGCCATCGTCAGCGGCCCGCCCTCGCGCAGGGCGGCGGCGAAATCGGTCGGCTGTCTCAGGTCGCGTCCGACGTAGCCCGGCGTATCGGAGTTGGCGACGTTTTGAGCGATCAGCCGCTGACGCTCGTCGAGCCACGTCAGGCGGCCCCGGATCTGGCCCAGCAGCGGCAGGTCGGCGACGCCCATCGGTCGTCTCCACGTTCAAGATGGGCAGAAAATGCCGCCTGTGTGGTTAACGAGGCCTTATCTAAACGCGGCGTTAACCGAGTTCCTTAAGGCTTGGGTCAGTCTTTGGGGCCGGCCTCTCGCATGAACTTCCTCGACCTGTTGCGCGCCCTGTTCGGCCTGGCCTTCACGCTGGGCCTGATCGGCCTGGCCGCCTGGGCCGCCCGCCGCTACGCCCCCCAGCTCCTGGCGCGCCTGAACGCCGAGCGCGGCGAGCGGCGCATGACGGTGGTCGAGACACTGGTGCTGGATCCCGCCCGCCGTCTGGTTCTCGTGAAGATCGACGACGAGGAGCGCATTCTCCTGCTCGGCGAAGGCAAGGAGCTGATCGAACCGAAGGGGAAAGGGAAGTGAAGGCGAAGGACATTTTCGTCATCCCCACCCGCGCCGAGCTCTTCCGCGCGCTGAAGCTCTCCGCGCTCGCCACCCTGATCTGCCTCGTCTGGCCGATCGCCGCCTTTGCCCAGGACGCGGCGGCCGCCGCCGCTTCCGGCTCGGCCATCAACATCGACCTCGGCACCGGCGCGGGCCTGACCGAGCGGGTGGTCCAGCTCGTCGGCCTGATGACCGTCCTGTCGCTGGCGCCGTCCATCGTCATCATGACGACCAGCTTCGTGCGGATCGTCGTCGTGCTCAGCCTGCTGCGCACCGCGCTGGGCATGCAGCAGTCGCCGCCGAACGCCGTTCTGGTGTCGCTGGCCCTGTTCCTCAGCGCCATCGTCATGGCCCCGACCTGGCAGGACGCCTATGATTCGGGCATCCGCCCCCTGATGGATCAGGAGATGGAATTGCCCCAGGCCTTCGATCTGGCGTCGGAACCTGTGAAAGATTTCATGCTGGCCCAGGTGGAGCCCGAGGACCTCGCCCTCTTCACCCGCCTGAGCAATCTGGAGACCGCCACGACCCCCGACGAACTGCCGCTGCGCGTCATCATCCCCAGCTTCATGATCAGCGAGCTGAAGCGCGCCTTTGTGATCGGATTTCTCCTTTTCGTTCCGTTCCTTGTGATCGATCTGGTGGTCGCCAGCGTGCTCATGTCGATGGGCATGATGATGCTCCCGCCGGTGGTCATATCGCTCCCGTTCAAGCTCATCTTCTTCGTCCTCGTGGACGGCTGGAGACTGGTCGCGGGCAGCCTGATCGAGAGCTTCCGACAGGCCTCGGGCACCGGCTAGAGCCCGCCCTCAAAGGGTTTCAGCGCCATTCCCGCTTGCATTGTCCGGGGAAAGGCGCGTTGATCCCCCCGTCATCGCTTCCGGGAATCGGTAGCGAGCTTTTCGGGAAACGACCCTTATGACCACTCAAGCTGAACTCATCGCCGCCGTCGCCAAGGATGCCGGTGTCTCGCAGGCCGACGCCGGCCGCGTTCTGGACGCCATCGTCAAGAACATCCACAAGTCGCTGACGGCTGGCGGCGACGTCCGCATCTCCAACCTGGGCGTGTTCGACACCGCGGCCCGCGCCGCCCGCGAAGGCCGCAACCCGGCCACCGGCGCGACCATCAAGATCGCCGCGTCGAAGGCCGTGCGCTTCCGCGTGTCCAAGCCGCTCAAGGACGCGGTCAACAAGTAAGCCGCTTAGCCGGCCGCGGGTCTCGCGGCCGCTGGGGCTTGAGCCTGAGCACGGGCGGGGGTCGCAGGGCGGCTCCCGCCCGTCGCTTGTCCGGCCCCGGCCTGAGCCGCGCCCGTCCGCTCCCGCATCTGCTGCTTCATCTGGGTGATCCAGCCCGTGAAGGTATCCGCCGAGGCCGTCAGCCCGGCGAAGTCCTGGGCCCGCGCCACGCCGTCCATGCCGTCCAGCCCATCGAGCGCGATCCGCATGGCCGCCTGTGACCGCGCATTGGCCACGAACGGCGCATAGTTCCGCGACAGCCGCGCCAGCGCCCCGCCGTCGCGCGCCAGCGAATAGCCCACGCCCGCCCGGATCACCCGGCTCTCCTCGTCCGGCGTCAGGGGCCGCGCCGTGTCCGCGTGCCGATCCCCCAGCCGGGCCTCGTACAGCGCCGCCGCGCCGGACCAGTTCTCCTGCTTCCAGAAGGTGTCGGCGCGCACGCCATTGGCCTCCGCCGAGCGGTCGTCGCCCAGCACCTCCAGCGCATGGTCGTAGCGACCCAGCTCCATCAGGGCCCGCGCCTCCAGCGCGCGGCGCTCGGCGTTCAGGGCGCTCGGCAGCAGCGTGGTGCGCGAGTTCCAGATCGCCTGTAACGCCGGCTCGGGCTGTCGATCCATCAAGAGCACCGTCGCCAGCGTCGTCGCCACCTGGGCCTTGGCTACACCCTCCAGCCGGTTCTCGACCTGATAGCGCAGCAGCTCCGCCGCCTGATCCAGCAGGTCCACGTCCACCAGCCGCCGCGCCAGGCGCCGCACCATCTCGTCCCCGTCCGCCCCCACCGGCGTCAGGTCGCGGAAGTCATAGAACAGGGCCAGCGCCTGCACGGGCTGCAGCCCGTCGGCCGCCCCGTCGAGGAACAGCGCCTTGAACGCCTCGCTCAGGTCCGCCTGGATCTCCGCCGCTCCGGGCAGATTGGCCAACCGGTTCCCCGCCCGCTTCAGCGTATCCATCGCCTCGCGATAGCGGCCTTGCGACAGATAGAGCTCGCCCAGCGTCCGGATCACCGCCAGCTCGGTCGCATCGCCCCGCCAGCGCCACTTCAGCTGCTCCAGCTGACCGGCCGCGGCGTCCGCCGTCATCGTCCCCTTGGCCATCTCGATCTTGATGACGCCCAGTTTCGCCGGCGTGGCGATCGCGTCCAGCGGCGCCCGCGCGATGGCCTTGTAGACCGCCAGCGCCCGATCGGTCTGTCCGTCGATCTCGAACAGCCGCGCCTGCACCAGCCGCGCCGTCAGCTGGTCCGCCGCCGGCGCGTCCTGCGAGAAGCTGTAGGCCAGCAAGGCCCGCGCCGCGTTCAGGTCGCCGGTCGCCAGCGCCGCCATGGCATGCGCCGCCCCGAACCGCGCCCGCCACTCCGCCGGGAACTGGTCGATCGCCGCCGCGCCCGCCGCGAAGGCCTGGCGCGCGCCGGCCCAGTCACCCTGCTCGGCCGCGATCCAGCCCTGCCACACCTTCGCCGACGGATCCCCCGCCAGCGCGCCCGCGCCGAAGTCCAGCGCCGCCTCCTCCACCCGACCGATGGAGGCCCGCGCGGCCCCGCGCAGCCCCCTCAGCTCCGGCTCGCCCTGTAAGGAGGGGGTTTGCGCGAACATGGCGTTGACCACGCCGATGGCCTCATAGCCCAGCCCTGATCCGACGAGGAACCGGACATAGGCCAGCCGCGCCGCGATGGGCGCGCGCGGATTGTCAGACGCCGCGATCGATTCTTCCGCCGCCGCGTCCTGTAACCGCCGGTGCCGCGCCGAAAAGCCTTCCTCGCCGACCCCGGCCCAGTCCGCCAGAACCAGAGCCGGAAAATCCGCCCTCCGGGGCGTCTCTGCCTCGGCGGGCGCGGCCGCCTCCAGCCCCATCGACGGCGGCGACAGCATCAGCCCCCCGGGCCGCCCCAGCGTCACCAGATCGCCCTCGGCGCGGATCATCAGGTCGTCCGTCGGCGTCTCGACTGCCAGACCATGCGCGGTGGGCAGCAGCGTCAGATCCACGGTCTGGCGCCGGTCGCCGAACCCCTTGCCCGGGGCCAGCGCCGTCACCGCCGCAAACCGGTCGCCGACCATCGGATCGGTAAGCCAGACCGTCTTGGTCGCGCCAGCCATGGTCGCCACCAGCGAGGTCGTGCCCGCATCGTTGCGATCAACCGTAACGCCCGAGCCGCCGCCGCCCGGCCCACCGATGGTGACGGTCCATTGCGCGCCCTGCCCACTGGCCGTGACCGCCAGCCCTTCAGGCGCGGCGATGCGGATGGCGGTATAGTCCGGCCCGACCGCCCAGCGCGCGTCTGACGCCACGCCCAGCTCGCGGGCCCGGCTCATGTCCATGCGGGCGGCGGTGTCGAACACGACCCAGACCGCCTCCCCGCGTCGGAACACGGCCGCCCCCACCGGCGCAGCCCAGCCGAAGGTCAGGGTGACGCGATCCTCAGCCGTCGTCGCCGCAACCGGAACCGCCCCGCCGGCCGGAACGGCGCTGGCGGCCTCGACCGGGGCTGCGGCACCGGCCGGATACAGGTTCAGGAACACCGCCCCGTCGGCGACGCCCGAGCGCGCATCCGCGCCCTCGGCCAGGTTGACGACGATCTCGGTCGCATCCATGACCGCGCGGGTCTGGACCTCGGCCACCCCTGGCGGCGGATCGACCTTCAGCCGGCTAACATCCGGTGCCGCCGTCGTGCCGACGCGAACGATGACGGTCTGCCCTTCCCGACGCACCCGCGCCCGGCTGCCGACGACTCCTGCGAACTCGACCCGCGTGAAGCCCTCATTGGCCCCGACCCGGATCGTCACCGGGTCCAGCGCCGCCTGCCCCGCCTCCTGGGCCAGCACCGGCGCAACGCCCGTCAGCACGGGCGCGAGCACGATCGTCCCCGCGACGCCGAGCGCCGTCGAAGTGCGTCCTATCGCGGTCCTGGATCGCGCGCGGGCCATGTCGGCCCTGAATCGCCCGATCGCCCTTTCGACCCGGTTAACGGGGTGTGACCGAACACCCCTTGATGCCTTGGCCCCAAAGGCCGACAGGAGCCCCCATGACCGACCCCACCCCCGCCGAATGGCCCCGCCTGTCGACCCTGTCGACGGGTCTCCGCTGCCGCTGTCCCCGCTGCGGCAAGGGGCCTCTGCTGAAGGGCCTGCTGACGATCCGAGACGCCTGCCCCGTCTGCGGCCTGGACTACGGCTTCGCCGAGCCCGCCGACGGCCCCGCCTTCTTCGCCATGAGCGCCATCGGCGTGGTCGGCATGATCGCCTTCATGGCCTTCGAGTTCACGGTCCAGCCCCCGATCTGGGTCCACTTCGCCGTGACCTTCCCCCTGATCGCGCTCGCCTGCGTGCTGGTCTTGCGCCCGTTCAAGGGCTGGCTCGTCTCCGAGCAGTACATCCACAAGGCCGCCCCGCCCGAGTGGGAAAGCATCGGCAAGCACGGGGATTAGATTTCCCTCTTCCAGAGGGAGAGGGAGGCACTCGCGCTGTTTTTCTCAATCATCCAACGACGCCCGGAATCAGCGAGTAAAATCAACGCCCGTCGCGTTCGAGACGTCGCGAACGCGCCCTCATTGAAACCTGCCTTACAATCACCTCCGGTTCCGTCGCGTGGGAAGGGCGCAAGGCCTTGCGAGCTTGTCGCGGCGGGAGCGGTTGGAGCGGGGGCTCCCGAGGTCCAACGACCGGAGGCCGTGAAGAGCGGTCGTCCGGCGTCCGGATCAAGGGGGTGGCGTGGGCTCCCTGTCAGGAGCGAGGGTCCCGGGCTCAAGTAGCCTGGAACCGCGTTCCAGGCGGTAGCCCACCAAAAAGGCGGCAGGCAGAAGACCTGCCGCGTTCAGGGGATCGGCTTTCGCAAGCACGCCGACCTTCCCGCCGGAGGCGTCAGTAGCGGCAAGGCTCTAACAGGGCCGTTGGTCCCCGGTCAGTCGGCTTCGAGCGACGCGGGGCCGTCCGCTTCCGATCAGACCAGCCGCGCGGAGCAGTCAGCGTTCGCCGAAACACAAACCCTCACGGTCTCCGGGCGAAGGCCCGGCTGCTCCGCCCGCCCTTCCCACCCGTTCACAGCGGAAGAGCGATGGCGCATGGCCGCTCTCGACCCCGCATCGCCAAGCCTCTAGAACCCGCCGCCCATGCCGTTCGCCTTCGACATCGCCGCCACCGACGGCCGCGCCCGAACCGGGGTGCTGCAGACCGCGCGCGGCGACATCCGCACCCCGGCCTTCATGCCGGTCGGCACCGCCGCCACGGTCAAGGCGATGACGGTCGATCAGGTCGCCGCGACCGGGGCCGACATCATCCTGGGCAACACCTATCACCTGATGCTGCGCCCCGGGCCCGAGCGGATGGAGCGGCTGGGCGGGCTGCACCGCTTCATGGGCTGGACCAAACCCATCCTGACCGATTCCGGCGGCTTCCAGGTCATGTCCCTGGCGGGCATCTCCAAGGTGAAGGAGGACGCCGTCACCTTCTCCAGCCACATCGACGGCTCCAAGCACGTCCTGTCGCCGGAACGCTCCATCGAGATCCAGGCCGACCGCCTGGGCTCCGACATCGTCATGCAGCTGGACGAATGCGTCTCCTGGCCGGCGGAGGAGCCCCGCGCCAAGGCCGCCATGGAACTCTCCGCCCGCTGGGCCGCCCGCTCCAAGGCCGCCTTCGGCACGCGCGAGACGCAAGCCCTGTTCGGCATCCAGCAGGGCTCGACCTTCGAAGGGCTGCGCAAGGAATCCGCCGACCGCCTGATCGAGATCGGCTTCGACGGCTACGCCATCGGCGGCCTCGCCGTCGGCGAGGGCCATCAGGCCATGTGCGAGACGCTGGACTTTGCGCCTGCCATGCTGCCCGCCGATCGGCCCCGCTATCTGATGGGCGTGGGCAAGCCCATCGATCTGGTCGAGGCCGTCTGGCGCGGGGTGGACATGTTCGACTGCGTTCTCCCGACCCGCGCCGGTCGCCACGGCCAGGCCTGGACCTGGGGCGGCCCCGTCAATCTGAAGAACGCCCGCTTCGCCGAGGACCAGGACCCGCTGGACCCGACCATCCCCTGCCCGGCGTCCTCAGCCTACTCGAAGGCCTATCTCCACCACCTGATCCGCGCCGACGAGATCCTCGGCAAGACCCTGCTCAGCTGGCACAACATCGCCTTCTTCCAGGCCCTGACGGCGGCCATGCGCGACGCCATCACGGCGGGCCGGTTCGAACAGTTCCGCCGCGACTTCCATGCGCGGCACGTCTCGAACTAGCGCCGCGACGCCCCCGTCGGCCGGAACCACGCGGGCGAGGCCGGCGGCGCGCAGTTGGCCCGCATGCCCAGCCCCTTGAGATAGGCGCGCCTCAGCCGCCCGGCCTCGACCGCGTCCTGCACCGCCCGCGACCGCGCCTGCGCCCCCGACAGCCGCCGCACCCAGCTGCGATAGGGAATGAAGTCCGTCGTCGCGTCCCGAATGGCGTCCAGCGCCGCCTCCGCCAACGCATCCTGCGCCTGCTCGTTCAGCGTCGGCGCATCCGGCCGCGGCGGCTCATCCCGATCCGGCCCCAGCGCCTCGTCCAGCCGCAGCACCTCGGCCCGGATCGTCGTGCACTGGTTCAGATTGCGCCGGTCATACGGATTGGCCTGGGCCTGCAGCAGGACGGTCGGGATCTGCTCGCGCCGCACGTTCAGATCGACCAGCGGCTGTGTCGCCGCATCGCCGAAGCCCTCGCCGATCTGCCGCGCCGCCGAACAGCCGCAGACCAGAAGCACGCAGGCGAGGACGCCGACGACCCTCACGCCCAATCAGCCCCCGGCGCGCAGCGTCGCCGGATCGAAGATCTGGATCTCCGAGCCGAACTCGATGAAGGCCACCTTGGTCGGATCGCCTGGCACGACGACGAAGGCCCGATCGCCCACGATCTGCGGCCCCAGCGGCCCGCACGGCCCCTGCTCGGGCGCATCGCCCAGCTCATCGCCGCCGACCGCCGCCTCCCAGCGCGCCTTGGCCTCGCCCGTCGGCACGAAGGTCCAGGCGTTGGGCAGCATGCTCTCGCCCTCGATCTGTTCCAGCGCGCAGGTCGCCGTATCCGGCCCCGGCGACTTGGCCCGGACCTGCTCGATGATGGCCGACACGTCGTCACCCGTCGCCTTCTCGAACACGACGATCGCGGGGCTGCGCGACGTCACCCCGTCCTGGGTCCCCTCCAGCGAGAACCCAGGCAGCGCCGGATCGGCCACCAGCCGCACGTTCCCGAACTCCGCGGGACAGGCGAAGCTCCACACCGCCAGGCCCGATCCCTCCACCTTGCCCCATTCGCAGGACGAGAAGGTCTGCTGCATCATCTCGGACGGCTGCGGATCGGCCGCGCCGGTCGCGGCCGGCGCGTCGGCGGGCTCTGCGGGCTGCTGGCATGCGGCCAGCGCGAACGCGGAAACAGCGGCGACGACGACGAACTTCATGGCGATCCCCCTCGGCTTTCAGCCGTCACCATAGGATGCAAACGATCGCGCGCTCAAGCAACGAGGCCCCCCGAGCCGAGCGGTAGCGCCACAAACATGCGCTCAAGCAGCGAGCGACCGCGTCGCGAGCGGTAGCGCCAGAAAGAATGGTACGTCCTCTCGGGCTCGAACCGAGGACCCTCTGATTAAAAGTCAGATGCTCTAACCAACTGAGCTAAGGACGCACATCGCGGCGCGGAAACGGGCTGGCCGTTTCGCGGTTGCGCCTTCTGGTTCATGACAGGCGCCGGGTCAAGACCGGCAGGGAAAAAGGACAGGCGCATGCAGCCTCTGGCGGGGGTCCGCATCATCGAGTTCGACGGGCTGGGGCCAGTCACCCTGGCCGGGATGATGCTGGCCGACCTCGGCGCGGAGGTGCTGCGCCTGACCCGCGCCGACGGCGCCTCGGCTTTCGCTGACGTCGGCGGGGCGGTGCTCCATCGCGGCCGCGCTGCCGTGCCCGTGGACCTGAAATCAAACGAAGACCGCGCCGCCGTCCTCGATCTGATCGCCCATGCCGACGCCGTCATCGAGGGCTTCCGCCCCGGCGTGCTGGAGCGTCTGGGTCTCGGTCCGGATGCCTGTCAGGCCCGCAACCCCCGCCTCGTCTATGGCCGCATCACCGGCTGGGGCCAGACGGGGCTGCTGGCGAACAGCGTCGGCCACGACATCAACTACATCGCCCTGACCGGCGCGCTACACGCCATGGGCGAGCCCGATCGCCCGCCCCGCCCGCCGCTGAACCTCGTCGGCGATTACGGCGGCGGGGCCATGCTGCTGGTCACGGGCGTGCTCGCGGGCATCATCGAGGCGCGCCAAACCGGACAGGGCCGCGTCGTCGACGCCGCAATGACGGACGGGACGTCGCTGCTATCCAGCCTGTTCCACGCCCTGTCGGCCAGCGGCCTCTGGTCGACCGGGCGCGGCACCAACCTGCTGGACGGCGGAGCGCCCTTCTATCGCTGCTACGCCTGCGCCGACGGCAAGTTCGTCGCCGTGGGCGCGCTGGAGCCCCGTTTCTACGCCGCCCTGCTCGTCGGCCTGGGCCTCGATCCAGCCCGAGCGCCCCAGTTTCCGCCCAGCGGCTGGCCCACGCTCCACGCCCGCTTCGCCGAAATCTTCGCGACCCGCACCCGCGACGATTGGGCGGCGCACTTCGAGGGGAGCGAGGCCTGCGTCACGCCAGTGCTGACGTTCGCCGAGGCCGCGCAGCATCCGCACAACGTCGCGCGCGCCACCCTGTCTGGCGACCCGGTTCAGCCTTCGCCCGCGCCGCGTTTCGACGGAGCGGTCCACACGCCGGAGCGCGCCTCGACGGAAGCCCTGGCCTCGGTCCTGGCGCGCTGGACCTAGGCGACCGCCGCCTCACGCACCTCGACCGCCTCGGCGCAAGCCTCGGCCAGGGTCGCAGCCAGCAGCACCGGATCGATCGGCTTGGTCAGAAAGGCGTGGACCCCCTCCGCGTCCCAGGCGGCGCGGTGCACATCCATCGCATTGGCGGTCAGGGCGATCAGCGGCGTCTTGCGGTTCATGCCTTCGGCCCGGATGCGCGCCGTAGCGGTCAGCCCGTCCATCACCGGCATCTGCATGTCCATCAGAATGGCGTCGAAGGGTTGGCTCATCGCCGCCTCGACCGCCTCGGCGCCGTTCTCGACCAGCACCAGCTGGCACCCGTGAGGCTCCAGCAGAAGCGACAGGATGTGCCGGTTCACCGCGTGATCATCCGCCGCGAGAATGACCCGGCCGGCCAGCATGTTCTCGTCAGCCGCCGCGCGCTTCGGCGCGTTTTCGGTCCTCTGGACCGGCTCGACCGGCAGATCCAGGGTGAAGGTCGAGCCCTCGCCAACAACGCTTTCGGCCGTCAGCCTGCCGCCCATGATCTCGGCCAGACGGCGGCTGATCGCCAGACCCAGCCCCGTCCCGCCATACTTGCGCGTCGTCCCCGCGTCGGCCTGTTCGAAGCTGTCAAAGATGTTGCCCAGCCGGTCCGGGGCGATGCCACAGCCGGTGTCGGCGACCGCCACGATAAGCCGCCGATCGGCCTCGCGCCAATCCACGGACACAGTGATCGACCCGTCCTCGGTGAACTTCACGGCGTTGGAAAGCAGATTGAACAGCATCTGCTGGAAGCGCAGCGGATCGGTCCGCACGCAGTCAGGCACGTTCGGCGCGATCTGGATGGCCAGTCGGACCCCGTTGGCCTCGGCCTTCGGCTGCCACAGGCGCCCAAGCGAGGCGAGCTTGTCGCGCAGGTCCATCTCCGACGATTCCAGCTGCATCTTGCCGGCTTCGATCTTGGAGAAGTCGAGCACGTCGTTGAGCAAGCCCACCAGCATGTCGCCGGCGTCCAGCAGCATTGACACATGCTCGCGCTGCTCCCGATCCAGCCGGGTGCGACGCAGCAGGTTTGCCGCCGAGATGACCGCATTCATTGGCGTGCGGATCTCATGGCTGACGACAGCCAGGAAGTCCGACTTGGCGGCGCTGGCCACTTCGGCTTTCCTGCGCTGGGCTTGGGCTTCGGCGTTGGCCTCCTGCAGCGCCTTCGTCGTCATGGAACTCTGACGCACGGCCACGACCAGGTGAGTCATGAACAGCACGCCACCGATAGCGATCAGGAAGTCCTCCCACCTCCCGGCGACGATGCCATCCGCAATGGGTATGCCCAGAAAGTAGAGGCTGTGTGGGATGACGGCCGAAAAAAGCAGCGGCCGGACATGGTGCATGTGCAGGCTGACGTGCAGCAGACCCCCGGCCACCTGAATCAAGGCGAACAGCCGTCCGGCGTCTCCGCCATTGATCCAGAGTATCACCGCGATGCCGGAATAGATGACGACGTTAATCGACGCGACCGCGCACAGCACGGTCTTGTAAAGACGCGACGGTTCGACCGAAGGGTTAAGTCTCAGTCGTCGGAAGGCCAGCCAGTCCACGAACTGGGTCGTGGCCACAAGGCCAAGCCAGATCGCCGGCCACATGCCGCGCGTCAGAAACCAGGCCGTGACGGCGATGAAGACGGCGAGGCCCATCCGCGTCTTCAGCTCGCGGAACCGGACATGGGCGATCATGGCCCAGCCGTTCGCAGAAATGCTTGCGCTCTCTCCCATGTGGCCGAGGATGGCACCGAGAAGCAAAGGAACAGTTGAAGTCGCAGACCCGTGACGACACGACCCTGCCAAGCTATGGAACGGGCATTCATGCCGCGCGTTGGTGCGCACGACATCGGGGGGAGAAGTTCCATGAAGCGTCTGATTTTGTTTACAGGTTCGGCGTTGGCTCTCGGTTTGTCCGGCTGCGAGGCACCGGCCCCGCGCCAGGCGGAACTGCCCCCGCCCATCGAGGCCCCGGTTGCGCCCGCGGCCGAGGATGCGGCGGCCCCTGCCGCCGATACGACGGCGCCGACGGATCAGCCGCCGCCGCTGGACAACGGTCAGCTGCCGCCCGCCAATCCGAACTCGGCCGAATCGGTCCAGCCCGAAAGCGAGACGCTGTTCTACTAGGCCCTGCCACAAGGCTGTCGTGTTTGGCTGGTTGCGGAAACGTCGTCTCGGCCGCCCGCCGAAACCTATCCTGACCCGAGGCCCCGCGTTTGCCCCCAGCCAGTCACCAGTTCAGCATCCTTGCCGGAGCGGTTCTGGCGGCCGGGCTGTGTGTCAGCGTCGCCCGGGCCGATCCCCGCGCCGAGATCCGAGGCGACCTGCCTGACGATCTCCGCGCACAGCTGCGTCAGGCGATCGGTGAGGTCGACGGCCCGCCTTCGAACCGCTTCGAGGCGCGTCGCCGCGCCCGAACCGCACTGGAGTCCGCCGAGGCGCTGTTGCGGTCGGAGGGCTACTATCAGCCGGTGCTGGATGACATCGTCGAGGGCGAGGAGACGCCGGTCGCCATCGTCTCCGTCCAGCCCGGCGAACGATTCAGGCTCGCCGAGCCGGCCATCCAGTGGGTTTCTCCAGAGCCGACGCCAGAGGTCATCCAGACCGCCCGGGCCGAACTGGATCTGGAGCCCGGCGAGCCCGGCCGCGCCGCCGACGTCATCGCCGCTGAAGGCCGGATCATCGCCAGCCTGACCGAGCAGGGCTATCCCGACGCCGCCGTCCAGCCCCGCCGCGTCGTCGTCGACCACGCCGCCCTCACCGTAGCTCCGACCTATCGAATCGCCTCGGGCCCGCTGGTGCGCCTGGACGACGTTCGGGTCGAGACCGCGGGACGCACCAATCCGGCCTGGGTCGCCGCCCTGGCTCCCTGGCGCGAAGGTGATCGATACGATCCCGAACAGGTCGCCGAGTTGGAGCGCCGCCTTCTGGAAACCGGCGTCTATGACGGCGTCAACGTCGCCCTGACCCCGGCGGATCAGGCGCTGCCGGACGGAACCCGGCCGGTCATGGTCACCCTGACCGACCGTCCCCGGCGGATCGTCGAGGCCGGCGCCACCTTCTCGACCGCCGACGGCTCGGGCATCGAAGGTCTGTGGACCTATCATAACCGCTTCGGTCGCGCCGACACCCTGCGGTTCCAGCTGCGCCTGGCTGATATCGACAGCCGTCTGGGCGTGGATTTGTCCCTGCCCCACTGGCGCCAGCCCGGCCAGACTCTGGCGCTTTCCGCCGCCGTGGTGAATGAGGACACCGACGCCTACGAACGCACGGCCGCCGTTCTCGCCGCCGACATCCGCCAGAGGCTCGGAAAGACTTCCTGGTTCAGCTACGGCCTGGGCCTGGACGCCGGCAAGTACGATGAGAGCCGCTTCGATCCCGTCACCCAGGCGCCCCTGGCCATCAGCCGCGACCTAGCCCTCCTGACGGCTCGCGGTTCGGCCTATCTGGACCAGTCCAACGATCCGCTGAACCCGACGACAGGTTGGCGCGCCACGCTGAACGTCCAGCCCACGGCTGTGACCGGTGAGGACTCGCTGTTGTTCCTCCGCGCCGAGGCCCAGCTGACCGGCTACATCCCGGTGCAGGATGGGGCGAAGACGGTTGCCGCCGGGCGCATCCGGCTCGGTTCCATCCTCGGCGGCGACGGACTGACCATTCCGGCCGACCGGCTGTTCTACTCGGGCGGCGGCGGCTCGGTCCGGGGCTATGAGTATCAGGGCGTCGCCCCTCGCCTGCCCGACAACACCCCGCGCGGCGGCCTCAGCCTGTTCGAGGTGTCGGCCGAGATCCGCCGTGACCTGGGCCGCAACTTCGGCGCCGTCGCCTTCGTCGACGCCGGGGCCGTCGGGTTCGACGAGGCGCCGGACTTCTCCAACCTGCGCTACGCCGTGGGCGTCGGCGCGCGCTACAACCTGTCCTTCGGACCGATCCGCGCCGACATCGCCTTCCCGCTCGACAAGCGCGAGGGCGACGCCGACTTCCAAATCTACGTCAGCATCGGTCAGGCGTTTTGACCGACACGCCAGAGACGCCCGAACCCGAGACCCCGGCGAAAGCCGAAAAGCGTCGCCGCACGCGGTTGCAGGCCCTGGCCTTCTTCGGCGGCATGGCGCTCGCGGGCCTTCTGGCGCTCGCCCTGATCCTGGCCATCGGCGGGCGGATGTATCTGGTCTCCGGCCCGGGCCGCGAACTGGTCACCAGCTTCGTCGCGGGCAAGAAGATCGGCCGCTATGGCCGCATCAACGTCGAGGGCCTGTCGGGCGATCTGTTCGACGACTTCACCCTCCGGCGCGTCACCGTCACCGACGCCCAGGGCGTCTGGCTGGACGCCCGCAATGTGCGCGTCGACTGGACCTACTGGCCGCTCCTGACCCGCCGTTTCCACGCCACCGAGATCACGGCGGATCGGATTCAGCTGCTGCGCCGCCCCCAGGTCGAGCCGCCCGACGGCCGCCCGCCCCGCCCCCTCCCGCTCGACATCGACATCGACCGTTTCCAGGCGAACGTCGAACTGCTGGAAGGCTTCTCCAAGGAGTACGGTCGCTGGCGCCTGAACGGCGAGGCGAACGCGCCGCGTCGCGGAAACAAATCCGCCACCATCAACGCCGTCAGTCTGAACCGGCCGGGCGACTATCTGCGCCTCGTCGGCACGATCGGCGACGGCCCCGAGGACCTGCGGCTGAACCTGCGCGCCAACGAGGCCAACGGCGGCCCGCTGGCCGGGTCGCTCGGCTATTCGCCCGACCAGCCCTTCTACGCCTCGGCCGTGGTCAACGGAGAGGCGGTAAGCGCCACGGTGCGCACCGGCGACTTCACGCCCCTGACCATCCGGGGCCGTTACGGCGCGTCCGGGTCGCGCATCTCGGGCTATTTCGACTTCAGCGGCTCGGACCTGCTCGATCCCTTCGTCCGCCGCATCGGCCGCACGGCCCGCTTCGGCTTCGCCTCCGTGCCGGAAGGCGACGACGCTACGGTCCACGGCGTCGCCTGGCGGCTGATATCCGAGAACCTGCAGTCCAGCGCCCGGGGCCGGGTGAACCTGACCGACCGCAGCGTGCTGGACGAGGGCGTGTCGCTCGCCGTCTCCACCCCGTCACTGACCCGCCTGACGGGCGCCCCGACCGGCGGCCCGGCCCGCTACGAGGGTGTCTTCACCGGGGACGCGGACCTCTGGGCGCTCGACGGCGCCGTGCGGCTGGAACAGGCCACGCTCGCCAGCTACGCCGCCGCCGTCGTCTCCGGCCCCCTCTCGGTCTCCGCCGACGCCCGCCGCTACGAGATCGCGGGCGACCTGACCGCGGCGGGAGGACGCAGCGCCGGCATCGTCGGCGCCCTGCTCGGGGCCTCGCCGCGCGTGCAATTCGAAGCCGCCCGCCTCGCCGACGGCGCCCTCCTGCTCCAGCGCATCGACGCGCGTGGCCAGGCTCTGACCCTGACGGGCGCCGGCCAACGGAACCTGCTCGGCGGCCTAAGCTTCCGGGGCGACGCCCGCATCACCGACGTCGGCCGCATCCGCCGGGGCGCGCGCGGCGCCTTCGGCGGCCCGATCACCGCGGCGTCCACCCGCTCCGGCGCGCCCTGGACCCTCAACTTCGACGGACGAGGAACCCGCCTCGCCACCGGGCTGGAGGAACTCGACCGCCTGCTCGGCGCCGCGCCCCGGCTTCAGTTCGTCGGCGGCCTCGACGACGGTCGCATCGCCGTCGAGCGCGCCAATCTGACCGGGGCGGCCGGCACAGCCTCGGCGCGCGGCGTGATCGAGCCCCAGGGTCGCCTCCGCCTCGCCCTGAACTGGATCGCCCGCGGCCCCTTCGGCGTCGGCCCGGTCGCCATCGACGGCGCCATGACCGGACAGGGCGCCCTGACCGGCACCCTCGCCCAGCCCCGCGCCGACCTGACAGCCCGATTCGCCAGCCTCGCGGCGGGCGCGCTCCGCCTGACCGATGCCGACCTGATCCTCAGCTTCCGTCGGGGCGCCGACGCCTCCGATGGCCGCGTCATGCTGACGGCCGGATCGAACTACGGCCCCGCCCGGGCGTCGGGAAACTTCTTCCTCGGCGGCCACCGCATCCGTCTCTCCGATGTCGACCTGAACGCCGGCGGCGTCACGGCCCAGGGCTCCATCGCCCTCGCGAACAACACGCCCTCCAGCGCCGATCTGACGTTCACGGCGCGCCCCGGCGCCTTCCTCGCCGCCGGGACCGCCGACGGCCGAGTGCGCCTGACCGAGGGCGCGGGATCGGAGACCGCCATTCTCGACGTGACCGGCCGCGACGTCCGCTTCGCCGGGTCGGGCTACACCATCCGCACGCTCGAGCTGAACGGTCGCGGCACGCTGGAGCGGCTGCCCTTCACCCTCGTCGCCGACGTGGGGGGCGCCACGCCCGTCGCCTTCGACGGCTCCGGCGTCTTCTCGCGCCAGGGCGAGGCCACCAGCGTCACCCTGTCGGGCGACGGCCGGGTGCGCGAGATCGCCTTCTCGACCCGCAACCCCGCCGTCATCGCGCTCGCCGGCGACGGCCGCGTCGCCCGCGTCGACCTCGCCATCGGCGGCGGCGTGCTGCTGGGCGAGCTGCGTCAGGACGCCGACGCGGCCGTCATCCAGGCCGACCTGACCAGCGTCGAACTGGGCTCCATCGCGCCCGACCTGCGCGGCAGCGTCACCGGCCGCGTCTCGCTTCGAGGAACCGACGACGACCTCTCCGGCTCGGCCAACGTACGCCTCGTCGGCCTGCGCAGCATCGACGCCCCGCGCGGGCTCAGCGTCGACGGCGCCGTGGTCGCCACGCTCGTGAACGACACCCTGCGGCTCCAGGCCGATGCGTCCGGAACGAACGCCGTCACCGCCACCGCCGACGTCACCCTGCCGGTCGAGGCCTCCGCCGCGCCCCTGCGCCTCGCCATCGCCCGCACCCGGCCCATGTCGGGCGAGGTCGACATCGACGGCCAGATCCAGCCGATCTGGGACGTCTTCTTCGGCGGCGAACGCTCCCTGGCCGGCCAGGTCGACGCCTCCGCTACGCTGGGGGGCACCCTGGCCGCGCCGCTCATCAACGGCAACCTGACGCTGGCCCAGGGCCGCTTCCGCGACAACGGCTCGGGCCTGACGCTGAACGACGTGACGCTGGCCGCCCGCTTCGACGACGCCACCGCCCTGATCCAGACCTTCACCGCCACCGATGGTTCCGGCGGCACGGTCTCCGGCGACGGCCGCATTGGCCTGCGCGAGGGCTCCGGCTCCAACTTCGAGCTGGCCCTCACCCGCTTCCGCATCATCGACAACGACATCGCCGAGGCCCGCGCCTCCGGTCCCCTGACCGTGGTCCGCGCCGCCGACGGCAACATCACCCTGTCGGGCGAAATCAACGTTGACGAAGCCCGGATCGAGGCCAATCCGCCGGGCTCCAGCGGCATCGTCCGCATGGACGTGGTCGAGATCAACCGCCCCGGCGGCGACCCCGTCCAGGACGACGAGGCGGCCACCGCTTCACGCGGTCCTCAGATCGGCCTGGACATCCGCCTGCGCTCGCGGGGCGGCGAGGTGCGCGTCGCGGGTCGAGGCCTGAACGTGCTCCTGAACGTCAACGCCCGCGTCCAGGGCACGGTCAGCCAGCCCCAGCTGACCGGCACGGCCCGCATCGTCCGTGGCGACTACGACTTCGCCGGCAAGCGCTTCGTCTTCGACGAACGGGGCTCGGTGTCGCTGTCGACAAATCCTTCCCTGATCCGGCTCGACCTTACCGCCACGCGCGATGACCCGGCCCTGACCGCCACCATCCGCGTCACGGGCACGGCGGCCCGGCCCGAGATCACCCTGACCTCCACGCCCCAGCTGCCGCAGGACGAGATCCTGTCCCAGGTTCTGTTCGGCCGCTCGGCGTCTCAGCTGTCAGCCTTCGAGGCGGCTCAGCTGGCGGCGGGCGTAGCCTCGCTGGCGGGCGGCGGCGGCTTCGACGTGATCGGAAACTTGCGCGAACTGGCCGGCCTGGACCGCCTGTCCTTCGGCGGCGAGGCTTCGGCCCTGACGGTGGCGGGCGGCCGCTACATCACCGACGACGTCTATCTGGAGATCATCGGTGGCGGCGAAGGCGGAGCCGCCGTCAACGTCGAATGGCAGGTGCGCCGCAACCTCGCGGTCAGCTCACGCTTCGGCGGCCAGGGCGACGCCAGCCTGTCGATCCGCTGGCGGCGCCAATCCCGCGTGCCTGGTACGGGCCGCGAAGACCGACGCCCCAACCGCGACGCGGATTAGCGCGCCGCTTCCATCTGGAACTGATCCAGCTTGTTGATGCCGCGCAGGCCCGCGATGTGCAGCACCACCTGGATCACCATGATTACCAGCGACAAAGCGATCTGCCAGGTCGGGATCACCGGCGCGTTCGGGACCATGCCCGCCAGCAGCGGCGTCGCCGCCGTCGACAGGATGCCGTAGGCCAAG
Organism: Brevundimonas bacteroides DSM 4726; assembly: GCF_000701445.1. Lineage (GTDB taxonomy): Bacteria > Pseudomonadota > Alphaproteobacteria > Caulobacterales > Caulobacteraceae > Brevundimonas > Brevundimonas bacteroides. Next base: position 201,908 of record NZ_JNIX01000007.1, on the reverse strand, counting down.
AGCACCAGAAACAGAATGGCGATCCACTTGCCCGGATTGCGCCACTGCACGATGCCGAAGATCAGCTGAACCAGGGCGAGCCCACCGGTCAGATACAGGGCGAACTGCGCGCCCATCGCAGCGGCCTCAGCGTTCACCTCGCCCCCGCCGGCGGCCGAGGCGACCGCGTCCTGCATGGCCTGGGGATTGGCGAAGGACCAGCCCACGCTGACCAGGGCGACGATCACCCCGATGAAGATCGAGATCGCGCTGGCCTTCGCCGCGGCTTCGGCGTCCGCTTCGGTCCGGAGCGGGGCGGTGGGGTTCATTCCTGTGATCACGCTGGCCATGGGGCCCTCCCTGCAAATGACAATGATCCTTTACATGACAAGGAACCCTTACACAAGCGGAGCTGTGACGATCGCCGGGGTTCACCTTTGCCGCGCGCCCGGCTAGAAGCGGTCCATGCGGATTCTACAGCAGGATCATGCCGCCCTCGACCTGGTCGGGCGGGGGGGCGCGGTCCTTGTCGACCGCGCGATCCAATGGGCCAACGTCAACTCCGGCAGCGATCATGCCGAGGGGCTTGAGGCGACCCTGGCATTGCTGGAGGCCGAAGCCGCCCGCCTGCCCGCCGACGTGACGCGTGTTGCGACCCAAGGCTTTTCCACGGTCGCCGATGACGGCTCGCTCAGGCCCCAGGCCCGCGCGGACGCCCTGAAGATCACGGCCCGGCCCGAGGCGCCGATCCAGGTCGTCCTGACCGGCCACTACGACACCGTCTATCCGGCCGACAGCGCCTTCCAGACCGTGACCCCGCGCCCCGACGGCGCGCTGAACGGCCCCGGCATCGCCGACATGAAGGGCGGCATTTCCGTCATGCTCGGCGCGCTGGAGGCGTTCGAGACCCATCCGGACAAGGACCGCGTCGGCTGGACCGTCCTGCTGTCGCCGGACGAGGAGATCGGCTCGCCAGCTTCGGCACCATTGTTGGCCGAGCTCGGCGCGCGGGGCCATGTGGGCATGACCTATGAGCCGGCGCTGGCCGACGGAACCCTGGCCGGGGCCCGCAAGGGCAGCGGCAACTTCCATCTGATCGTCACCGGCAAGGCTGCCCACGCCGGCCGCGCCTTCGACGAGGGCCGGAACGCCGTCGCCGGCGCCGCCGTGGTCGCGGCGGCGCTGCACGTGCTCAACGGCCAGCGCGACGGCGTCACCGTCAACGTCGCGCGCATCTCGGGCGGCGGGGCGCTCAACGTCGTGGCCGACAACGCCGTGGTTCGCTTCAACGTCCGAGTCCCGGACCAGGCCGCCGCCGACTGGATCAAGGCCGCCATCAATGATATCGCCGCCTCCCCGCCCTTCGAAGGCCTGACGCTGGCGCTGCACGGCGGCTTCACCCGCCCGCCGAAGCCGATGGACGCCGCCCAAACCGCCCTGTTCGAGGCCGTTCGCCAGACCGGCGCACTGCTGGGCCAGACCATCGCCTGGTCCCCCTCCGGCGGCGTCTGCGAGGGCAACAACCTGCACGCCGCGGGCCTGCCCAACATCGACACCCTGGGCGTCCGGGGCGGGCTGATCCACTCAACCGACGAGTTCGCCTGGCCCGACAGCTTCGTTGAGCGGGCGCAGCTGTCGCTCCTAATGCTCTGCAAGATCGCATCCGGCGAGATCGACGCGCTGGCCCTGAAGCGCCTGCGGATGGAGAGCACCTGATGCTCGTCGTCCGTCCTGCCGGTCCCGCTGACCTGGATCACCTGCTGGAGCTGGCCATCCTGTCCGGTCCCGGCTTCACCAGTCTGCCCGAAGACCCGGATCAGCTGGTCGAGCGGCTCGACGTCAGCCGCGACAGTTTCTCGGGCGTCCTGCCGCCCCAGGACCGCTGGTACACCCTGATGATGGAGGAGACCGACACAGGCGACGTGGACGGCATCGCCTCGGTCAAAGCGGCGGTCGGCCTGAAGCGGCCGTTCTTCTCGTTCCGCCTGGCCAATCAGGCGGCGTCTTCGCCCTCCTTAAACATCCGCCTGGATCACCAGACGCTTCAACTGGTCAATGAATGCACCGGCTGGACCGAGGTCGGGTCCCTGTTCCTGAAGGCTGACCGGCGAAAGGGCGGCGCGGGCCGACTGCTCAGCCAGTCCCGCTACATGCTGATCGGGGCCGAGCCCGAGCTGTTCGCCGACATGGTGCTGGCCGAGCTGCGCGGCGTCTTCACCCCCGACGGCGCCTGCCCCTTCTGGGATCATGTCGCCCACAAGTTCTTCCCGATGGAGTTCGATCAGGCCGATCTCATGACCGGCGCGACGGACAAGCAGTTCATCCTGGATCTGGCCCCTCGCCACCCGATCTACGTCGACCTCCTGCCCGAACCCGCCCGCGCCGTGATCGGCAAGGTGCATCCTCAAGGGGTGGCGGCGATGGCCTTGCTGGAATCCGAAGGATTCCGGCCCAACGGACTGGTCGACATCTTCGACGCTGGCCCGACTGTGTCGTGCCAACGCGACCACATCCGCACCGTGCGCGACGCGCGCCGCCTGACCGTCCGCATCACTGAGGATGTTGACGCCGAACTGCCTGCCCTGATTTCGACCGACAGCGTCTCCGCCTTCCGCGCGGTCCGGGCCAAGGCCCAGATCGAAGGCGAAACCGTGCGCCTGACCCCCGAGGTCGCGGACGCGCTCAAGCTCGGCGACGGCGAGGTCGCGCGGGTCAAGACGTGAGAACCCCATGACGGACGGCAGGCTCTACATCGACGGCCGGTGGACCGAAGGCGGCGGCGACGGCTTCGCCTCCTTCGACCCGGCCACTGAGGCCCGCGTCTGGCGCGGCAATGAGGCCTCTACCGATCAAGTCGGACAGGCCGTCGCCGCCGCCCGCGCCGCCTTTCCCGACTGGGCCGACCGCCCGCGCGAAGAGCGCATCGCGGCGATGAAGCGCTACCAGGCCGCGCTCAAGGCCCGCGCCCCTGCTTTCGCCGAGGCCATCTCCAGAGAGACCGGCAAGGCCCTGTGGGAGACCACCGCCGAACTGGGCTCAATGGCGGGCAAGGTCGACATCTCCATCCGCGCCTATGACGAGCGAACCGGAGAGCGCACGTCCGAGACCACCTTCGGCCACGCCACCCTGCGCCATCGTCCGCACGGCGTGGCGGCTGTGCTGGGGCCGTTCAACTTCCCCGGCCATCTACCCAACGGCCACATCGTCCCGGCGCTGCTCGCCGGCGACACGGTCGTATTCAAGCCGTCCGAAGAGACGCCGCATGCGGGCCAGCTGATCGCCGAATGCCTGGAGGAGGCCGACCTGCCGGCGGGCGTCTTCAACCTCGTCCAGGGCGGGCGTGACGTCGGGGCCGCGTTGCTGGACCAGCCCATCGACGCCCTGATGTTCACCGGCTCGGGCGCGGCGGGAGCCCACTTCCGGCGCAAGTTCGCGGACGATCCGCACGTGATCCTGGCGCTGGAGCTGGGCGGCAACAATCCGCTGGTCGTCTGGGACGCCGCGGATGCCGAGGCCGTCGCCGGGCTCGTCGTCCAGTCCGCCTTCGTCACCACGGGCCAGCGGTGCAGCTGCGCGCGCCGCCTGATCGTGCCCGAGGGCGCGGCCGGGGACGCCGTGATCGAGGCCGTCAACAGCCTGGTTGATCGGTTGATTTTCGCCCCCTGGGACGCGACGCCGGAGCCCTACGGCGGCCCCCTGATCTCCAAGCGCGCGGCCGAGCAGGCGCTGTCCGCGCTCCAGCAACGTATCGCTCTTGGCGCGAAGGTCATCCGCGCCTCCGGCCCCGTCGACAACCTGCCCGCCGCCTTCGTCCGCCCCGCCATCCTCGACGTCACCGGCGTCGATGTCCCCGACGAGGAGATGTTCGCCCCCTTCCTGTCGGTCACCCGCGTCGCCTCCTTCGATGAGGCGATCGCGCAGGCCAACGCCACCCGTTACGGCCTGTCCACCGGCCTGATCTCCGACGACCCGGCGAACTGGGACCGCTTCATCCGCCGCATCCGCGCGGGCGTCGTCAACCTCAACCGCCCGACCACCGGGGCCGCCGGAGACATGCCCTTCGGAGGCCTCGGCGCCAGCGGCAACCATCGGCCCAGCGCCTACTACGCCGCCGACTACTGCGCCTATCCGGTCGCCAGTTTCGAGGCCGGGGCGGTGCGGAACATCGAGGGCGAGATGAAGGGGCTGAGGTGATGATTGAGTGGCAAGGTCCTCCATCACCTGGAGAGTCCCTGAGGCCGTCAGCTGACATTGCAGTCCGGGCTATAGCGACCGCTGCGTTCATGTTTGCTGCTGGCTATCTTTGCAATGTCATGAGCTTGGCACTCTGGTGGCTGGATGACGCGCCGATCATCGTCTTTCCACTGGTCGGATTTTGGGGGGTGGTAGCGCTTGCTGCCTTTTTCCAGATTCTGCAGGCCCCGCGTGAAATGCGCCTGACGCTCAGTGTTCATGGTCTCATCGCCATGATCGCAATGCTTCCGCTCGCCTGGTTAACTGTTGTGCATTGGCAAAGATCGGTCGTGATCAGTCAGTTCCTGATCGCACAGTTTCTGCGGGACACATTCCGATGATCCCCGCCGTCGAAGCCAACGCCGACGGCCTGATCGGGCCGACGCATTCCTATGCGGGCCTGAGCCCCGGCAACCTCGCCTCCAGCCTGAACAAGGGCGAGGCGTCCAACCCGCGCGCGGCGATCCTGCAGGGCCTCGACAAGATGAAGCGGCTGGCGGACCTGGGCCTGCCGCAGTTCGTCTTGCCGCCGCACGAGCGACCCAACATCCCCTTCCTGCGCAGCCTGGGCTTCACCGGCTCCGACGCCGCGGTGCTGGAACGCGCCTGGAAGGACGCCCCCAGCTTCGCCGCCGCCGCCTGCTCGGCCAGCCCGATGTGGGCCGCCAACGCCGCGACGGTGACTCCCTCCGCCGACGCCGCCGACGGCCGCGTCCATTTCACCCCCGCCAATCTGGTCACCAACCTGCACCGCAGCCTGGAGCACGCCCAGACGAAGCGGTCGCTGAACGCCCTGTTCCCGGATTCCACCCGGTTCGCCGTCCACGACGCCCTGTCGCCCGTCGCCCATCTCGCCGACGAGGGCGCGGCCAACCACGTCCGCCTCTGCGCCGAGCACGGATCGCCCGGCGTCAACCTGCTGGTCTGGGGCCGCGACGCCTTCGAAACCTGGGACGGCCCCTATCCCGCCCGCCAGACCCGGCAGGCGTCGGAGGCCATCGCCCGTCGCCACGGCGCGTCCGGCGCGGTGCTGGCCCAGCAGTCCCGCGCCGCCATCGCCGGCGGGACCTTCCACAACGACGTCGTCTGCGTCGGCGCCCTGGGCACCTTGTTCCACCACGACCTGGCCTTCGAGGACACCGCCGGAACCCACGCCGCCATACAAGCGGCCGCGAAAGGCTTCGACCCGATCTTCGTCGAAGTCTCCTCAGCCGACCTGCCGCTGGCCGACGCCATCTCGAGCTATCTGTTCAACTCCATGCTGGTCAGCCTGCCGGGCGAGGACCGCCTGACCCTGATCTGCCCGACCGAGACGCGCGACAATCCGCGCAGCCACGCGGTCGCCCAATCCCTGACCGCCTCCAACGGACCCATCGGGCGAGTCGAATACGTCGACGTGCGTCAGTCGATGAGGAACGGCGGCGGCCCCGCCTGCCTGCGCCTGCGCGTCGTCCTGACCGAGGCGGAGCTCGCCGCGACCAACCCGGCGATGCGGCTGACCGACGACCTGCACGCCCGTCTGTCCGCCTGGGCCGATCGCCACTACCGCGAGCGCCTGACCCCGGCCGACCTCGCCGATCCGGCCCTGATCGAAGAGAGCCGGACCGCGCTGGATCAACTCGCACCATTGCTGGGTCTCGGGTCGGGGTTCTATCCATTCCAGAGAAACTGACAGGACGTCGCCATGACGAAGAACCCGTGGCTGGTCACAGGCGGCTTGCTCAGCGGGCTCGCGGCGGTGCTGCACCTGGCGGTGATCCTCGGCGGTCCCGCCTGGTATCGCTTCTTCGGCGCCGGAGAACGGATGGCGCGCATGGCCGAGCGCGGCGCGATCGGGCCGACGCTGATCACGATCGGCATCGCCACAGTCCTGTCGGTATGGGCGGCCTACGCCTTCTCCGGGGCCGGTCTGATCCCGCGCCTGCCGCTCCTAAAGACCGCGCTCGTGCTGATCACCGCCGTCTATCTTCTGCGCGGCCTTGTGCTGGTCCCGGCGCTCGCCCTGAACTGGGGCGGCGTGACGCCTTTCGTTCTGTGGAGCTCGCTGATCGTGCTCGTCTACGGCGTCGTCCACCTGATCGGGCTGATCGTGCTATGGCGGACCTGACCCACCGCGTCGCCACCGAGGCCGACATTCCAGCCATCGTCGTCCTGATGGACCGGGCCATCGCGGGGCCCCTCGCCACCTTCCTGACGGCCGACCAGATCGCAGCCAGCCGCATCTTGATGGGTCTCGACAGCCAGATCATCGCCGACCACACCTATTTCGTCGTCGAGGCCGATGGCGTCCTCGTTGGCTGCGGCGGCTGGAGCCGGAGGATCACGACCTATGGCGGCGACCACACCCCCGGCCGCGAACCTGCGCCCCTGACACCCGGCGTCGACGCCGCCCGCGTCCGCGCCATGTACACCCACCCCGGCCACGTCCGGCGCGGCATCGGGCGGATGATCCTCGACCTGTGCGAGGCGGGCGCGCGCGACGCCGGATACGACCGGGTCGAACTGGTCGCCACGATGGGCGGCGAGCCCCTGTACCTCTCCGCGGGCTATGTCGCGATCGAACGGTTCGAGGACGACCGGGGCGGCGTGCCGGTGCCGCTGGTGCGGATGGGCAAGTCGCTGATCGCCTGATAGCCAAGGGGCATGACAGACGCCGTCGCCATGCGCCCCGCACGCCGCCTCAAGAACATCGTCGGCGGCTCGGCCGGCAATCTGGTCGAGTGGTTCGACTGGTTCGCCTATGCGGCCTTCACCGTCTACTTCGCGCCGGTCTTCTTTCCCGAGGGCTCATCGACGGCCCAGCTGCTGGCGACCGCTGCCATCTTCGCCGTCGGCTTCCTGATGCGCCCGATCGGGGCCTGGCTTATGGGCGTCTACTCCGACCGCAAGGGCAGGAAGGCCGGCCTGACCCTTTCGGTCAGCCTGATGTGCGCCGGCTCCCTGATCATCGCGTTGACGCCCGGCTACGCCACGATCGGCGTGCTGGCCCCGGCCCTGCTTTTGCTCGCGCGCATGATGCAGGGGCTCAGTGTTGGCGGGGAATACGGCTCCAGCGCCACCTATCTGTCCGAAATGGCAACGGCCAAGCATCGCGGCTTTTGGTCCAGCTTTCAGTACGTCACCCTGATTTCAGGCCAGCTCTTGGCGCTCGCCCTTCTTATACTGCTCCAGCGCACGCTCGGAGAGGCGGCGCTGGAAGCCTGGGCCTGGCGTATCCCCTTTTTCGTCGGTGCGGCCCTCGCCGTAGTGGTCTTCTGGCTACGGCGCGGCCTGGACGAAACCCGCGCCTTCGAGACCCGCTCAGGCCCGAAATCCAGCGCGCTCGAACTGATCCTGCGTCATCCCAAGGAGGCGCTGATCGTCATCGGCCTGACCGCCGGGGGCACGCTCGCCTTCTACACCTATACGACTTACCTGCAGAAGTTCCTGGTGAACACCTCGGGCTTCACCAAGGCCCAGGCAACGGAGATCAGCGCCGCCGCCCTGCTCATCTTCATGCTCCTCCAGCCGGCTGTCGGAGCGCTGTCGGACCGCGTCGGACGCAAGCCTGTGATGATGTGCTTCGGGATCCTGGGCGTGTTCTGCACCGTGCCGATCATGACCAGCCTGGCGGCGACTGACAGCCCGTTCACCGCCTTCCTGCTGGCCCTTTCGGCTCTGGTGATCGTGTCGGGCTACACCGCCATCAACGCCGTGGTGAAGGCCGAGCTGTTCCCCGCCCACATTCGGGCGCTGGGCGTCGCCCTGCCCTACGCCATCGCCAACGCGGCCTTCGGCGGCACGGCCGAATATGTGGCCCTGTGGTTCAAGCTGGACGGGCGCGAGAGCCTATATTTCTGGTACGTCACCGCGATGATCGGCCTGTCCCTGATCACCTACGTCACGATGCGCGACACCCGGGACAAGAGCCTGATCGAGACGAGCTGACGGCTCTCACCGACCAGCGGAGCTGGCCGGTGTTACGTCAATCCTGCAGTGGACAGGCAATCGCTTGCCGTCCGAACCGGCCGTGGATCAGTTGGCCAGTCGACGCAGGAACGACGGGATTTCCAGATCGTCCTCGGCCGGAGCGGGCTCAGGCGCGGCCTGGGCCGTCTGGCGCAGTTCGGGTTGCGGCTGGGGCTGGCGCGACGGCTGAACCGGGGCGTAGGCCGTCTGTGCGCGCGGCTTCTTGCCGAACAGGCTCCAGCCCGAACGGCGATGATCCGGCTCCTGATAGACCGGCTCCTCGGCGCGCGCTGGAGCGGGGGCGTTGAAGTAGAGGTCACCCTGATCCGATGCAGTCGCGCCCACGCGGCCGTGGTCCAGTTCAAACGCCTCGACCCAGGGATCGACGATGGGCTCCAGCTTGCGCTCGTCCTCGGCGACGTGGATGACCGGCTCGGGCGCGCGCGCCAGGGCGGGCTCGGGGGCTTGGAAGGTCGGGACGATCGGCGCGGGCTCGGACGCGCGATAGGCGGCGGCGACCGTGGCCTCACGGCGGGCCGGCTCGCTCCGCAGCGGAGCCTGGGCGACCGACTCGGCGCGGCGCGACTCGTGGAATGCGGGCTGGCGGGTGGCGACCGGTTCGATCTTGGCGGTGGCGACCTCGTCCATGCCGGTGGCGACCACCGAGACGCGGATCTTGCCGTCCAGCGCCGGATCGAAGGCCGCGCCGAAGATGATGTTGGCGTCGCCGTCCACCTCGGCCGAGATGGCGTTGGCGGCCTCGTCGACTTCCAGCAGGGTCATGTCCAGGCCGCCGGTGATGTTGACCAGCACGGCTTTGGCGCCCTTCAAGCTGGTCTCGTCCAGCAGGGGGTTGGCAATGGCGTTCTGGGCGGCCAGCAGGGCGCGGTCGTCGCCGGTCGCTTCGCCGGTGCCCATCATCGCCTTGCCCATCTCGGACATGACGGCGCGGACGTCGGCGAAGTCCAGGTTGATCAGGCCCGGCAGGATCATCAGGTCCGTGATCGAGCGCACGCCCGAGTGCAGCACCTGATCGGCCATGCCGAAGGCATCAGCGAAGGTCGTGCGCTCGTTGGCGACGCGGAACAGGTTCTGGTTCGGAATGACGATCAGGGTGTCGACATATCGCTGCAGCTCGGCGATCCCGGCGTCGGCCAGACGCATGCGGTGGCGGCCCTCGAAGGTGAAGGGCTTGGTCACGACGCCGACAGTCAGGATGCCGCGATCACGCGCGCACTTGGCGATGATCGGGGCCGCCCCCGTGCCGGTGCCGCCGCCCATGCCGGCGGTGATGAAGACCATGTGCGCGCCTTCCAGGTGCGCGTGGATCTCGTCGGCGCTCTCCTCAGCGGCGTTCATGCCGACTTCGGGGTGGGCGCCCGCGCCCAAGCCTTGCGTGATCGTCTCGCCCAGCTGGATGCGGCGGTCGGTCTTGGCGAATGACAGGTGCTGGGCGTCGGTGTTGGCGACCACGAACTCGACGCCTTCCAGGCCGGCGTCGATCATGTTGTTGACCGCGTTGCCGCCCGCGCCGCCGACGCCGAACACGACGATCCGGGGCTTCAGTTCCGTGGCCTGCGGCCGCACCAGTGAGAGAGACATCCGTTAACCGACCTTCTGTTCCGACCCTGCCCTGAACGGCCCCGATGCGACGTCCCCGCCGGTTCGCATTGGTTATAAGCGCGTTAAGGATCACCCAGCGCCGTTAAGAGAAGGTTACCGGATAGCGTGAGTCGGACTGGCTTGAAGGCCTGAAAGCCAGCGTGGCCGGAGTTTTTCCGCACGGCCGGCTCAAACGAAAAGGGAGGGGCCCTTTCGGACCCCTCCCCTTCAGACCTCGATCGCGAATGCGATCAATAGCGGTAGTTGATGCCGAAGAAGAACCGGCGACCGAACAGGTCGTACTGGTCCTGCAGGCCCGCCTGAATGGAGGGCTCGGCGTCGAACAGGTTGGTCACGCCGCCACGGAGCGTGATCTCGTCGTTGAAGTTGTAGCGGAAGCTGACGTCGTGCTGCCAGAAGTTCGGCGCCCGCAGGTATTCGAAGTCGCGGGAGTCCAGGTTGGTCACGATGTTGCGACGATAGACGATGTCGTAGGCGCGCTGGAAGTCGACCCGCCACGAGACCTGCAGCGGACCTTGCGTCCAGGTCGTGTTGGTCCGGAAACGAACCCGCGGGTTGTTCGCCGTGCCGTCGATCTGGGTCGGGAAGTTCGGGTCCGTCGGGCTGGTGAAGTCCTGACGGCGGATCAGATAGTTGCCCGCCAACGAGAAGTTCAGCGTACCCCAGTCACGGCCGATCAGGTCCAGCAGGTCGGTGCGGTAGCTGGCCTGGAAGTCCATGCCGCGGGCGCGCAGACCCGCGAAGTTGAACGGCCCCTGGATGAAGTTCGTGATCTCGAAGGTCGTCGGATCGCGGGTGAACTGTCCGCAGGCGTTGGTGTTCGACACGTCCTCGTCATAGCAGAGATTGACGAGCGTCTGGATGCCGAGAGTTGCGATCGCGTCGTCGATGTCGATCGAATAGTAGTCCAGCACGACCTCGAAGTTGGGGAAGAACGTCGGGGTCAGGATGGTCGACAGGGTATAGGACGTCGAGGTCTCGGTGAGGAGGTTCGGATTTGAGCCCGAGAAGCCCGAGTTGGACGTATTTGGGTTCGGGTCGACATAAGTCGCCGGCACGCCCCGCGCCGCGCAGTTGGCAATGCGGTTGTTGCGGATGCGCGTGTCGCTGGTCGCATTGATCACCGGTAGTGAGCAACCGTCCGTGATGTTCGGGAAGGTCGCAGCGAGCGGATTGAACAACTCGCTCAGGGTCGGCGCACGCGACGCTTCGCCGTACGTTCCGCGGAAGGCGATGTCGTCGATCGGCTGCCAGAACAGGGCGGTGCTGTAGGTTTCCGTCTGGTCACCCGTCGAGTAGTCCGAGTAACGGAAGGCACCGCTGAGTTCCAGCGTCTGAGCGAACGGCACGTCTGTCAGCAACGGCACACGGAGTTCGACGAACCCTTCGGTCACATCATAGCTGACCTCATCGAGGTTTGAGCCGCTGTTGCCGAACAGCACCCGCGGACCAAAGTCAGCGACTGTCGATTCCCAGCTTTCCTTGCGGTACTCGCCGCCCAGCGCGATGCCGATGGGACCCGCGCCCCAGAAATCCCAAAGGTTGCCGGACACAAACCCGCGCCAGTCTTCCTGGGTATTGGTGTCGGTCCGGAGGAAGTCCGTCAGGATGTAGTTGCGGGCGACCGCCTGCCCCCCAAGGCCGAAGATGTTCTGCGGCACGCAGCCCGTGATGGTCGGATCGTTGGCGGCATAGGCCGTGCCGGTCGCCTGGTTGATGATCGGCACGCCCTGACGCGACAAGATTTGGACCCGGCAGACGATGGCGTTGGCACCTTGACCCACGACGTTGGCGGTGTCGCGCACGGCGTCGGCCGAGAAGAACCAGCGCTGGAGATCGATCGTCTCAGGCTCGTTGTTGACGATGTCGGTCTGGCCAAAAGTGTAGCCCAGTTCCCACTGGCCGTCCCTGAGGAAAAGCAACTGGTCGAAATCGCCACGGAAGCCGCCCACGAAGCGGGTCAATTCGCGCTCATTCGTCTGCGGACGGAAGCCAAGGTCGTAGCTAAACAGGCGGAAAGCGGCGCGCGGATCGGCCTGGGTACCCAACACGGTCCCGTTGGCGGCGTATACAGTACGGACGTTGTTTTGGATCGCTGTCCGCAGCGCCGGATCAAGATAAGCATTGTCCAAACCGATGCGACCCGATGTCAGGGTCGCCGCGTCGACAATGCCGTACTCGTTGCCCACGAACGGCCGAATACCGACGTCTGAGAAGTGTGGCTGGAAGACGTCGAGATTATAGTCGTCGACGTACTTAAACTCGGCGAAGGCATCAATGTTGTCTGTGACTTCGAAATTCAGACCGACCTGGAAGCGCTTATTCTCCTGCTCGGGAAGGCGGTTGATATCCTGAACGACCAGGCCGTCGCCGTTGCCGCCGACGGTGAGCGTGCGACCGGCGGTACCGTTGGGGATGAAGCCCGTACCGATATCGATCGCGTAAGGGGTGCCGCCTTCACGGAAGCGGAAGCTGGAACCTACGTTGATCGGGAAACAACCCGTGTTGCCGAAGGTGTTGTTCTGAGCGGCGGTCAGCGGGACCAAGGCGGTGCCGTTGCTACCGCAACCCGAGTAGCCAATATCCGGATCTGACGTCGGCGAGGGCTGCTGGCCGTTGGCGATGGTCAGGATCCCGCCGAACGGACGGCTGAGGGTCCGCAGACCGGCGATCCGCTCAATGTCGCGGTTGCCATCGTTCGGCGCGCTGGCAGGATCGAAATCCACGTTCTGTAGACGCTCTTCGTTCTGAATCCAGTCGATCTGAAGTTCGCGGTCGTTGACGATGTCGGAGGTCTGATACTCGGCGAAGCCGTAGATATTCAGGCGGTCGTCCAGGAAGTTGCGACCGACCAGCACGGAGTAGCGCTGGTTCAGCGAGCCCTCGTCCTGCGTCAGCTGGCTGACGCCCGCGTCCAACTCGATCCCTTCGAAGTCCGTGCGCATGATGAAGTTGACCACGCCAGAGACGGCGTCGGCGCCGTACAGCGACGAGGCGCCGCCGGTGATGATCTCCACGCTCTGGATCAGCGGGGTCGGAATGGTGTCGACGTCGACGCTCACGCCGCCGCGGTTGCCACCGACGTGACGACGGCCATCCACCAGCACCAGGGTGCGGGCGCCGCCGAGGTTGCGCAGGTTCAGGGTGGACAGACCGCCGATGCCGACGAAGCCGCCGGTGGTGTCTTCCGGCACCTGGCTGTTCTGCAGGGCCGGGATGTCGGCCAGGAAGTCGACGACGTTCTGTTCACCCTGCTGAATGATTTCCTCACGGGTCGTCTGGATCAGCGGAGTCGGGGCCGTTGTCGGGTCGCGACGGATCAGCGAGCCGGTGACGACGATCTCTTCGACCTCGGTCGCCTCTTCGTCCTGCTGAGGAGCGGCGTCCTGGGCGAAGGCCGGGGCGGCGACGGCCAGCATGCCTGCCAAGACCGTGGTTCCGAAGAGATAGTTGCGCTTTGACGTATTCATGCGTGCCCCTTGAGCCCTGAAACTATGGCCACTCTTGTCGGATGGTGACCGTCGGTCGGAGACGCTAGCGATAAATTACGTGACTGCAACGATTACGGCGGCGAAAAGCCCTTCAAGCGGCGTTTTTGTTACAGCGAGGACACAGTCCGGACACAGGTCCAGCAACGGTCAAAGGTTGTCGCGTAACCAACCCGCTGCGCGCGCGACCAGATTTCCTCGATGAACGCGAGGCGCGTCCGCTGCGGTGATCTGTCGCGACATGAGTTTGCGGGCCGAGACCGCCTCTCGGGGGCCGTAGGCTGCCCTTAGCAACACCCCCGCTGCCGAACAGAAGGCTGGACCCGCCGCCGAGTCGGCCAAGTGCGGGGCGCGCTGCGGTCGCCCCAGTCGCACAGGGCGATCGAACACGCGGACTGCTAGCTCCCGCACGCCGTTCAGCTGGCTGGCACCGCCTGTCAGAACCAGACCCGCGCCAGGATCGAGGCCCGCGCCAGCCGCCTTGAGTCGGTCACGCAACAGCTCCAACGTCTCCTCGACGCGCGGCGCGATGACGGTCTTCAGCATGGCGCGGGGCACGATCACGGGCCCCGCTCCGGGCTCCTCGCCGCGCGGCGGGGCCTCCAGCATCTCGCGGTCCTCATGGGCGGCTGCCATGGCCGAGCCGTGCAAGGTTTTCAGCCGTTCCGCGCCGGCCTTGGACGTTGACAGACCTCGCGCGATGTCGGCCGTCACGTGATCGCCGCCGACATTCAGCGACTCGACATGCAGCAAGGAGCGTCCGCCCCAGACCGCGGCCGAGGTCGAGCCCCCGCCCATGTCGATGCAGACACAGCCCAGATCCATCTCGTCCTCTTCCAGCGCGGCGAGCGACGACACGACGGGCGCGGCGGCTACGCCCTGAAGATCGAGATGGGCCAGCTCCAGACAGTGGCTGAGCGCGTTGAAAGCGCTCTCGGCCATGGACACGACCAGCAGGTCGAGCCCCAGAGAGCCGCCGCGCATGGAGCGCGGATCGTGCACGCCGCGCGCTCCGTCCACCGACCAAGCGATGGGCAGAACATGGATTGGCCGCCGGTTGGGCAGGCGAATCTGGGCCAGAGCCATGCCGATGGCGCGGGCCAGATCGGCGTCGCCGATCGGATTGGCCCCCAGTGACACCCGGGCCTGCACCCGGTGGCTGGCCATCTGGCCGATGGCGGTCGTGACGATAACGCCGGACACGGGGGCCCCTGCCGTGCGCTCGGCCCGCTCGACGGCGTGGCCGATGGCCTGGGCGGCCTCGTCCATATTGACGATGGAGCCACCTTTCACGCCCTTGGACTGGACGTGACTGGCCCCCGCCACGCGAATGGTGCGGTCGGCGTGGCGAACGCCGTCGGGCTTCATGATGAAGCAGGCGACCTTGGACTGGCCCAGATCCAGCGCGGCGACGACTGGCGCGCGATTGTTCAGGCCGCCCTTGTCGAACTTCGCGCCGTCAGCCGCCGGATCGCCCTTCTTGCCCGCCATCCCGTGAAATCCCCTACTCTACTGTCGCTCAGGCCGAGGCGCCGGGCCGCACGGCCACCTGGCCCTCGGTGCGAAGGTCGATGCGGGCGAAGCCCAGCTCCAGCAGCCGCTCGCGTTGATCCAGCGCGTCCAGCTGGATCAGGGCCGCCTCCTGATTGAGCGCCGGCAGCTGGATGATGCCGCCGTCCCTAAGCCGCAGGTCCCAGCGCCGCTCGTCCACCCGCACGATGGCGTCCACCCGGCCCATCAGGCGGGGACGCTGGGCGAGCAGCGGCAGCAGGGCTCCGGCCGCCGCATCGGCGCCCTTGCCGACCACCAGCGGTAGGTTGGGATAGCGCCCGGCGTCGGCGCCCGGAATGGCGCGCCCCTCGCTGTCGATGACGTAGGTTCGCCCGCCGGTCTGCCAGACGGCGAGGCGGTCGTGCTCCTTGACCTCGACGATCAGGGTGTCGGGCAGCAGGCGGACCACCCGCGCCTCCCTGACCCAGCCCACCTCTTCCACGCTGGCCTTCAGCGCGTCGAGGTCCAGCGTCGTGATCGGCTGACCCGCCTCGACGTCCAGCGCCCGCTGGATCGCCGGCGTCGCCTCATCGGAGGCGCCGGTGATGTGCACGCGGTTCAGCTTCAGCCCGAGGCCCGCGGTGACACCGTCGAGGCCGCTCGACAACGACTGCCCGATCCGCTCGGCGCGCGATCCCGTCGCCATGACCAAGGCCAGCA
The DNA here is from genome assembly GCF_000701445.1 of Brevundimonas bacteroides DSM 4726. GTDB lineage: Bacteria > Pseudomonadota > Alphaproteobacteria > Caulobacterales > Caulobacteraceae > Brevundimonas > Brevundimonas bacteroides. Next base: position 186,426 of record NZ_JNIX01000007.1, on the reverse strand, counting down.
CAGCCACGCCCGCGCAGATGGAAATGACGACGGCGCGCGGGCTGAGGTCCAGCCGACCCAAGGCCGCCATCTTGCCGGGCACCCCGCCGACGTTCCGGGGCGCGCGACCGCGTCCCTGTCCTCGCGGACCCGCGCTGCGTTTCGGAGCCGGCGCGGACTGCGCGCGTCGACCGCCGCGAACTACCGCGGGCATGAGGCGTCCTCCACCATCCACCGGACCAGGTCTTGATAACTCATGCCCAGATGCGCGGCCTGCTCTGGAACGAGCGAGGTCGGCGTCATGCCGGGCTGGGTGTTGACCTCCAGAAGGACGAGCACATCCTTAACATCGTCATAACGAAAATCGGTCCGGCTGACCCCCCGACACCCCAGCGCCGCATGCGCCAGCTCGGATTCCCTCAGCGCCGCCTCGAAAACGTGGGCCGGGATGTCGGCCGGAAGCTTGTGGACCGATCCCCCCGGCGCGTACTTGGCCTCATAGTCGTAGAAGCCCTTGACGGGGGTGATGTCGGTCACCGTCAGGGCCCGCGGCCCGGTCACCTCGCCGATGACGGCGACGGCCAGTTCCTTGCCGGGGATATAGGGCTCGACCATCACCAGGTCGCCATAGGTCCAGTCGTCGGACCCAACTTCGGTCTGGGGGCCGTTGGCACCTTCTCGCACCAGATAAACCCCGACCGAGGAGCCCTCGGCGTTGGGCTTGATGACGTAGGGCGGGTCGATGACGTGGCGGCGGGCCACCTCATGCCGGTCGAACAGGCCGCCGCCGGGCACGGCCACGCCCGCCGCCTTCAGGATCGACTTGGTCTTGTCCTTGTCCATCGTCAGCGCCGAGGCCAGGACGCCGGAGTGGGTGTAGGGGATCCGCAGCGTCTCGAGGATGCCCTGAACGCACCCGTCCTCGCCCCACTCGCCGTGCAGCGCGTTCAGGACGACGTCAGGCTTGAGCTCGGTCAGCACCTGCGCCAGGTCGCGACCCGCGTCGACCCGGCTGACCCGCGCGACCTGGCCTTCCAGGGCGTCGGCGCAGCCCTTGCCCGACGACAGCGACACCTCCCGCTCCGAGGAGAGCCCCCCCATCAGGACGGCGACGTGCAGCTCTGACAGGGGTGGGGACATGAGGGCTGTTCTAGCTTGGGCTTATGACGGGCGGCCGATCCTCTTGATCTCCCATTCAAGGTTTACGTCGAGTTTACTTTGATCCCCCGATCGCCCACTGCCGGATGAATTCGTGCTGATCGGCCCAATCGGTCCAGACCGCCCGCGCCCAGGTCATGACGGCCGAGCGATGCGCATCGGGCTCGGACGCATCCACCACGTACGCGACCGTGACAGTATAGACTTGGCGTGGCGGCAACTCCGGAAGATCGGCCTTCCGCTCGGCGAACCCGAGCATGGCCGCGTTCGCCGTCGGCCCGGAAATCCCCTGATCCAGCTGGACCCACAGCCGCGCCAGATGCAAGCCGACTGACTGGATGGCCCGGCGCGAACCGTCGCCGGGATGCTGTACGGCCCAGGCGTCAACCGTCAGGCGGTGAATGTCCATCAGGCCGGGATCGGCGAACTCCCGTGCGATCACGGCGTTGAACGCGGCCCAGCAGGCCGGTGATGACGTCATATAGGCGTGGGTCGGTCCGTCGACGGCCGCCAGTTGCGAGCCGCAGCCGGGACACAGCTGGAGATCAGCCGACACGGCCGAGGCGCTTGATCTCCCAGTCCAACTGGATGCCGGTCTTGGCCAGGACGTCGGCGCGGACAGTTTCGCCCAGACCCTCGATGTCGGCGGCGGTCGCCTCGCCGGGGTTGATCATGAAGTTGGAATGGAGCTCGCTGAACTTGGCCCCGCCGCCGGTGACCCTGTGCAGCCGCCCGCGCCAGCCCGCCTCGTCGACCAACTTCCAGGACGAATGGCCCCGCGGATTCTTGAAGGTCGAGCCGCCGGTCTTCTCGCGGATCGGCTGGGTCTGCTCGCGCCGCGCGGTGATCTCGGCGATGCGGGCGGCGACAGCCTCAGGATCGTCGGGCGTTCCGCGAAAGGTCGCCTCGGTCCAGAGGATGTCTTCGTCGTAGCTGTTGTGGCGATATGAGTAGCCGAAGTTCTCCAGCGAGTACTCCCTCAATTCCCCGCTTCGCATGACGCCCCTCGCGGACACCAGGACGTCCTTGGTCTCGGACCCATAGCACCCCGCGTTCATGGTCAGGGCGCCGCCGATCGTGCCCGGAATGCCGGCGTAGAACTCCAGTCCCGCGATCCCGGCTTTGGCCGAGGCCTTGGCCACCATGGCGTCCAGCGCGCCCGCGCCGGCCGTGATCGTGTCGCCCTCGGTCGTGATCCCGGCGAAGAGCCGCCCCGCCAGCCGGATCACCACGCCCTCGACGCCTCCGTCCCGCACGATGACGTTGGAGCCCACGCCCAGGACCGTCACCGGCACGACCGGATCGAGCGCCCTCAGGAAGCTCGCCAGATCCTCCGCATCCGCGGGAATGAACAGCACGTCCGCCGCCCCGCCGACCCGAAACCAGGTGTAGGGGGCCAACGGCTCATCGCGCACCAGCTTTCCACGCACGGCGGGCAGAGCATCGCGCCAGCTCACGCGAGCGCCTCCAGTTGCGCCGGCAGGGCATAGGCCCAGGCGGTGATATCGCCGGCGCCCAACAGCACCACCACGTCACCCGCCTTGGCCTCCTCGGCGATGACGCGCGGCAGGACGGCCGCGTTCTCCAGCGCCGAGACCCTCAGGTGGCCATAGCGACGGATGCCGTCGACCAGGGCCTGTTTATCTACGCCCTTGATGGGCTGTTCGCCCGCCGCATAGACATCGGCGACGATGACGCTGTCGGCGTCCGAGAAGCTGGTCGAGAACTCGTCCATCAGGTCGCGCAGGCGGGTGAAGCGGTGGGGCTGCACCACGGCGATCACTCGGCCCTCGGCCACCTGGCGCGCGGCCTTCAGCACGGCCGCGATCTCGACCGGATGGTGCCCATAGTCGTCGACGATGCGAACGCCGTTGACGACACCGGTTGTGGTGAAGCGCCGCTTGACCCCCGCGAAGGCAGCCAGGCCCGCCCGGATCGCCTCGTCCGAGACGTCCAGCTCGCGCGCCACGGCGATGGCGGCGAGAGCGTTGGCGACATTGTGCCAGCCGGCCATGGGGAGGTGGACATTCTCGATCCGCACCGGCTCGTCCAGCGCCGCCAGACCCCGCCCCTGGATCAGCACGTCGAAGCGCGCCCCGTCGGGGGCCATCTCGACCTTGTCTGCCCGGACCATCGCCTGGGGGTTCATGCCATAGGTGACGATGCGCCGGTTATCGATCGAGGCCACCAGCCGCTGGACCTCCGGGTGGTCCAGGCACACGGCCGCGAACCCGTAGAAGGGAATGTTCTCGACGAAGTCGCAGAACGCCTTCCGCACCGCGTCGAAGTCGCCGTAGTGATCCAGGTGCTCCGGGTCGATGTTGGTGACGATGGCCACCGTCGACTTCAGGCGCAGAAAGCTGCCGTCGCTCTCGTCCGCCTCGACCACGATCCAGTCACCGTCGCCGACCTTGGCGTTGGTGCCATAGGCGTTGATGATCCCGCCGTTGACCACCGTGGGATCCAGCCCCGCCGCGTCCAGCAGGGCCGCCACCATGGACGTCGTCGTGGTCTTGCCGTGGGTGCCCCCGACCGCGATCGAGAACTGCAGCCGCATCAGTTCGGCCAGCATCTCGGCCCGCCGCACCAGCGGGATCCGCCGCTCGCGCGCCACCATCATCTCGGGGTTCGTCGGCTTGACGGCCGTGGAGTAGACGACGGCCGAGACCCCCTCGCCGACATGAGCAGCGTCATGGCCGATGAAGATCTTCGCGCCCAGCTTCTCCAGCCGCTCGGTGTTGGCGCTCGACTTGGCATCGGAGCCCTGCACCGAATAGCCGATCTTGAGCATGATCTCGGCGATGCCGCTCATGCCGATGCCGCCGATGCCGACGAAGTGGACGGGGCCGAGGTCGAAGGGGACGGGTCGAAGGCGCGCGATCATCCGAGCCGCTTAGCAAGGGCCGTGCAGGAATGCACGAGGGGGGCGCTCGCCGCCGTGTTTGGGCGGAATCAACCCGGCCTTAACCACGAGGATTCACCGTGCGGCCTTCAGCGTAGCCGGGGCCGCCTTCGTGACCGATCTCAAGACCGACATCCTGCACATCGGCGACTGCATCGAGGTGCTGCGCTCCCTGCCCGACAAGTCCGTCGACATGGCCTTCGCCGACCCCCCCTATAACCTCCAGCTGGGCGGCGACCTGCTGCGTCCGGACAATTCCCGCGTCGACGCGGTGGACGACGACTGGGACAAGTTCTCCAGCTTCGCCGCCTATGACGCCTTCTGCCGCGAGTGGCTGGCCGAGTGCCGCCGGGTGCTGAAGGACGAGGGCTCGATCTGGGTGATCGGCAGCTATCACAACGTCTTCCGCCTGGGCACCGCGATCCAGGACCTGGGCTATTGGGTGCTGAACGACATCATCTGGCGCAAATCGAACCCCATGCCGAACTTCAAGGGGACGCGCTTCACCAACGCCCACGAGACCCTGATCTGGGCCGCCAAGAGCCGCGAGCAAAAACGCTACACCTTCAACTACGACGCCCTGAAGGCTTTCAACGAAGACACCCAGATGCGCTCGGACTGGACGCTGGCGCTGTGCACCGGCGAGGAGCGGATCAAGGGCGAGGACGGCAAGAAGGCCCACCCGACCCAGAAACCCGAGGCCCTGCTGCACCGTGTGCTGCTGGCCGCGACCCGCCCCGGCGACGTGGTGCTGGACCCCTTCTTCGGCACCGGCACGACCGGCGCGGCCGCCAAGCGCCTGGGCCGCCACTGGATCGGCATCGAGCGCGATCCCGAGTACGCCAAGGTCGCCGAGAAGCGCATCAAGGCGGTGCGCCCGGCCGCGCCCGAGGATCTGATGGTCATGGGCTCCAAGAAGTCCGAGCCCAAGGTGCCGTTCGGTGCGCTCGTCGAGGCCGGGCTGCTGGCCCCGGGCGACGTGCTGTATTGCCCCAAGGGCGAGCGCGAGGCGCGCGTGCGGGCGGACGGATCGCTGGTGTCCGGCTCGCTCAGCGGGTCGATCCACAAGCTCGGTGCCCTGCTGGAGAACGCCCCGGCGTGCAACGGCTGGACCTACTGGCGTTTCCGCTCGGACGCGGGCCTGCGTCCCATCGATGCGCTCCGGGCCGAGGTACGCGCCGGGATGCAATGACGGCCAACGTACATAGCGCTCCTGTAACCTACCGAAAACATTGGTGGAAATCGATCGTGGGAACGGAACCTTTCCAGAGGTGACCGGTTTCAACTCTCGCGCCCGCTGCTGCCCGGGGCGTGGGAACGCTCGCCATGAAAATCGCCCAGGTCACGCCGCTGTACGAAGCCGTGCCGCCCAAGCTCTATGGCGGCACTGAGCGCGTCGTTGCCCACCTCACCGACGCCCTGGTCGAGCTGGGTCATGACGTGACCCTGTTCGCGTCGGCGGAGGCCCGGACCAAGGCCCGGCTGATCCCTGTACGCGATCAGGCCATCCGATTGGACCCGGCACCGCTGAAGTCGGATCTAGCCGCGCATATGACGATGCTCTCCGAGGTCTTGGCCCGCGCCGACGACTTCGACGTGATCCATTTCCACACCGACATGATCCATTTCCCGTTCTTCGAGCGGTTCGCGGACAAGACGGTGACGACACTGCACGGCCGCCTCGACATGAAGGACCTGCCCGAGGTCTATGAGCGGTGGCCCGACTTCGGCCTGATCTCCATCTCGGACCATCAGCGTCGCCCGCTGGCCTTCGCCAACTGGAAGGCGACGGTTCACCACGGCATGCCGGCCGAGCAGTACCGCTTCTCGCCGAAGTCCGACGGGTACCTCGCCTTCCTCGGCCGCATCTCGCCGGAGAAGCGGCCGGACCGCGCCATCGAGATCGCCACCAAGCTGGGCAAGACGCTCAAGATGGCGGCCAAGGTCGACGCGGCGGACAAGATCTACTTCGAGACCAAGATCAAGCCGCTGATCGACGGCAACCCCCTGATCGAGTTCATCGGCGAGATCGGCGACCACCAGAAGTCGGATTTCCTGGGCGGCGCGGACGCCCTGTTGTTCCCCATCGACTGGCCCGAGCCCTTCGGCCTGGTGATGATCGAGGCGATGGCGTGCGGCACGCCCGTGGTCGCCTTCCGCTGCGGCTCGACGCCGGAGATCATCGAGGACGGCGCGACCGGCTTCCTGGTCGACACCATCGAACAGGCCATCGCGGCCGCCGACCGCGCGCCCCTGCTGGATCGCGAGGCCATCCGAGCGCGGTTCGAACTGCGCTTCTCGGCCACGGCGATGGCCCGGCGGTATCTGGACGTCTACGGCGATCTGCTGGCCAAGCGCCCCTTCGCCGAGCCGGCGCTCAGCGACGTGGTCGTCCCGCTGCACGAGGACCGCAGCTTCGCCGCGATAGCCTGACCGCGCCCAGGCCGATCGCCCTCAGAGCATTCGCTTCACCATGGACGGCGACGTGTGAGGCACGAAACCCTCTCGCTCGTAGAAGCCGATCGATTCCGGACGGGCATCGAGGAAGATGGACTTGGCACCCGCCAGCCGCGCCTCGCCCTCGACATGGGCCAACAGGGCACGGCCGATCCCCGAAGCCCGGACGCCAGGATCCACGACCAGATCATCGACATGAAGGTGCAGCCCGCGCGCGAGCGTCCGTACCGGTCGATATCCGACCACTCCGACCCAGCGATCCACCGACCATGCCCCGACCATCTGGTACCCGTGCTGGGTCTGGCGCGTCATCGCCTCAAGGAACTCCGCCTCGGACAGAGAGCGCAACTCGGCGATAAGCGGATGGACGACGGGCCAGTCGTCGGTGCGCAGGGCTCGGATTTGGATAGGCCTGTCTATCATACGGCCATCGAAAGCCGACTGAACCGATTGGCGTCAAGGCCATTTTCCCCTCGCATTCGACAGCTAGACCGCGCGGCTGACGGTCACGACGGCGAGGTTTCATGGACGACGGCTATTCGGTTCAGACCACGGCGGCGGAGGCCGGCGAAACCGGCGGCCTGGACACCCTCCAGGCGCTCAAGGACGCCGACACCTTCTTGGTGGCCGATAACTGGGGCGATCTGAAGGGCGGGGCTGATGGCCTGTTCCATCAGGACACCCGCATCCTGTCGCGCTTCGTCATGACCGTGGGGCTGGCGCGGCCCTCGCGGCTGAGCTCCGGTGTGTCGCGAGACAACGTCTTCTTCACCGCCCACGTCACCAACCGCCCCCTGCCTCCGATGGGCGGGCGGTCCGCACCTGCGGGCGTGCTGCACATCGAACGACGCCGCTTCATCTGGGACCGGCGGATGTTCGAGCGGGTGCGCATGGTCAACCACGGCATCGAGGACGTGCTGCTGCCGCTCGCCTTCGACTTCGCCGCCGACTTCGCCGACATTTTCCAGGTGCGCGGCACGCTGCGGGACAAGCGGGGCGCGGCCCGGCCCCCGACGCACGACGGGCGCACGGTGACCTTCGCCTACGCCGGGCTCGACGATGTCACGCGCACCAGCTGCCTGTCCTTCTCGGAGCCGCCCGCCCGCCTGACCGGATCACGAGCCGAGTTCATGTTCAGCCTGCCGATGGGCAAGGAACTGGACCTCTACATCGAGTGCGGACCCGACCTGTGCGCGACCCCGGAGGCCCGGCGCTGGCGCGAGAACGCCGTCGCCGCGCGGTTGGCCATGCGGCGCAGGCGGCGGCGGGGCGCCTCGGTGCGAGGCCCGCGCAGCCCCCGCTTTAACGCCTGGCTGGATCAGTCCCGCGCCGACATCGCGCTCCTGACCACCGACCTGCCGACCGGGCCGTATCCCTATGCCGGCACGCCCTGGTTCTCGACGCCGTTCGGGCGCGATGGGATCATCACGGCGTGGCAGATGCTTTGGCTGGACCCCTCGCTGGCCAAAGGCGTCCTGACCTATCTGGCCGCGCGCCAGGCGACCGAGGTCGACGCCTTCAAGGACAGCCAGCCCGGGAAGATCATGCACGAGACCCGGGGCGGCGAGATGAGCGCGCTCGGCGAAGTGCCGTTCGGCCTTTACTACGGCGGCGTCGACACCACCTGCCTGTTCGTGGCCCTGGCCGGAGCCTATGCGCGGCGGACCGGCGACCTGGACCTGATCCGCCGGCTCTGGCCCAACCTGATCGCCGCGACCGAGTGGATGCGGGACTGGGGCGATAGCAACGGCGACGGCCTGATCGACTATCAGCGCGCGGCCGAGACGGGGCTGTCCAACCAGGGCTGGAAGGATAGCGAGGACTCCATCTTCCACGCCGACGGCCGCTTCCCCAAAGGCCCCGTCGCCCTGCTGGAGGTCCAGGGCTACGCCTATGCCGCCTGGCAGGCGATGGCCGAGCTGGGCGAGCGGCTGACCGACGGCCGCGCCCGCGCCTGGGGCATCCGCGCCGAGGAGGTTCGGCAGCTGGTCGAGGAACGGTTCTGGATGGAGGACCAGTCCTTCTACGCCATCGCGCTGGACGGCGACGGGAACCCTTGCGAGGCCATCGGCTCCAACGCCGGGCATCTGCTGTTCACCGGCCTGCCGACGCCCGCCCGCGCCGAGGCGGTGACGCGGCGATTGCTGGGGGCGGAGTTCCGCTCCGGCTGGGGCATCCGGACGCTCGCCAGGGGGCAAGCCCGGTTCAATCCCATGAGCTATCACAACGGCTCGGTCTGGCCGCACGACACCTCGCTCGGCGTCGCTGGCATGGCGCGATACGGGGAGAGGGACGCCGTGGCCCTGATCCTGGGCGAGATCTACGGCGCGGCCAGCCGGTTCCAGATGCGTCTGCCCGAGCTGTTCTGCGGCTTCGAGCGCGAGCCGGGCGAAGGCCCCATCGCCTACCCGGTCGCCTGCCTGCCCCAGGCCTGGGCGGCGGGGTCGGTGTTCCTGATGCTGCAGGCCGCGCTGGGGATCGAGATCGACGCCCTGTCGCGCACCGTGACCCTGACCGCGCCGACCCTGCCCACAGGGACCGAACGTCTGACCGTCAGCCGGCTTCAGGTGGGCGACGCCACGGTCGACCTGGCCTTCGAGCGGGTCGGCGACCAGGTTGTGGTCATGCCCAGGAACCGGATGGGCGACCTCAGGATCGTCACAACGCGCTAGATGCCAAACGCCGCATTGGACTCTCGGTTCACCGAGTACAACGAGTCCAAACCCTGCGGGCTGAACGCAGAGACTTGCCCTAAACCTTTGTAATTCATAATGGAACTGTGCGCCACGCGAGTGCGCGCCCAGCGCTGTCCGGGACAACGATCAGGGCTCGGAGCCCGGTTCCAACGGGTCCTCCGCGCCCAGGCCCCGTTCGAGCGCCTTGCGGAAGACGGTGGGGAGGGCGTCGAGGGCCTCGGCTTCCGGCGTCCAGTCGAAGTCACCCTCGCCGCGGGCGACCCGCACCGCCAGCGTCAGGGAAAAGTGGGTGAAGACGTGCTCCACGGCACCCGCGTCGCGCCAGTCCGCGACCGAAGGCGGCGCTTCATCCGGCGGGCCGTCGGACCAAGTTCCGGTCGGCAGACCGAGCATTCCGCCGAGCAAGCCCTTGTCAGGACGGCGGACGAGGGCGACGCGGCCCTGTCCATCGCGGAGCACCCACGCGACACCCTGGCGATGAGGCTTGGCGGCCTTCTTCGTCTTGACCGGGTAGCGTTCGGGATCGCCGGTGGCGCGGCCGGCGCAGTGGGCGCGGATCGGGCACATCAGGCAAAGCGGTGACTTGGGCCGACAGATTGTCGAGCCTAGGTCCATCAAGGCCTGGGCCCAGTCCCCTGGGCGGTCGTCGGCGATCAGCATAGCCGCCAGCCGCTTCAGCTCCGGCTTGGCGGCGGGCATCGGCGTCTCGACGGCGAACAGGCGGGCGACGACCCGCTCGACATTGCCGTCGACCACATTGGCGGGGCGATCGAAGGCGATGGCGGCGACGGCGGCGGCGGTGTAGGCGCCCACTCCCGGTAGGGCCAGGAGCCCGGCCTCGGTGTCCGGGAAGACGCCCGCGTGATCCCTGGCCACCGCCCGGGCGCAGGCCAGCAGGTTCCGGGCGCGGGCGTAGTAGCCCAACCCCGCCCAAGCGGCCATCAGAGCTCCGTCTTCGGCCGCCGCGAGATCCGAGACCGTCGGCCAGCGGGCGGTGAACCGCTCGAAATAGGGCTTGGCGTGCGGCACCGTCGTCTGCTGCAGCATCACCTCCGACAGCCAGACCCTGTAGGGATCGACCGCCGCGTCCGATCCCGGTGGCCGGCGCCACGGCAGGACGCGGGCGTTGGCGTCGTACCAGTCGAGCACGGCGGCGCGCACGGCGGAGACGTCGAGGTCGGCGGGGCTTGGGGCGACGGCTGGCATGGGCCGCGCTATATAGAGGCCATGGCGCGCGATCTGCCCACCGAAAGCGAGGCCCGCGAGATCCTGTCGCGGCGACGGACCCGGCCCGTGCCGCGCCCCGCGCCGCCGGCCGGCCGTTCGCTGGCCCCCTTCATCAAGGAGCTGGACGCCAAGTTCGGACGCGGCGCGGGTGCGCTGGAGCCTCGCTGGCGCGAGATCGTCGGCGATCAGCTGGCCCGCGTCACCCGCCCGCAGAAGCTGACCAAGGGGCGGGCGGGCGCGGGCGGCACGCTGGAGCTGCGCGTCGCGGGCCCGGCGGCCCTGCTGGTCCAGCACCAGTCGGCCGACATCCTGAAGCGCGTGAACCTGTTCCTCGGCGAGGGCGCGGTCGAACGCTTGCGGATCGCGCAAGGCCCGGTGAAGCCCCTGCCCGCCCCCGCCGCCTCGACCAAGGGCGCGCGCCGGCGGATCGAGCCCCTCGACGCCTCAGCGGAAGTCGAGCTGAAGCAGTCCGTCGCGGCGGCCCCTGACGCGCTGAGGACGGCCCTGGCGAACCTCGGCCGGGCGGTGCTGTCGGATCAGGCGAGGCGGGGTCGGTAGAGACGGCGCGCAGGTCGCTCTGACGGGGTCTATGGGTCGGGCTGCGGGTCCGACCACTCCAGAAAATGGACCTGTCTGCCTGTGTTTTGGAGATCCTGCAGCGTGAACCTTCGACCGCCGTTCGCCCGGTCCTCATCTCCGAAAAAGAGCCGACACTCTGGACTTGCGAAATCCTTTTGCACGGCGCTCTCGGCGAAGCGTTCGAACCGCTCGGCGACCTGTTGCGCGTCGGCAGAACCGGGCACGCTGAAGACCGAACTGACGGCGAAGTAGGCGCGCGTGTTCGGCTCGGAAGCCTGACAGAAGCCATAGACGCGCTCGAGCGGTGGCCGCAGATAGCCGGGACCCGATTGCATAGCGGCCTGCGTCGCGGAGCCCACAGCCGACAGGATCAGGACCGCTCCTACGCAAACCTTCATAGACACTTGGGTCCTCCTGCTCGCAGTCCGTCAGATTGCCGGAGGCGCCATCCAGGTCAAGCTGATGGTTCGAGACGATGGGCGCCTTCGCACTGACCGTGCCCGGCCTGCGCAGCCATCGGATCAGGCAACGGCGTTGGCCATCCGTCGGGAGCGGAGCCTGCGGAAAAGCAGTCTCGCCCCGGCGACGCCGAACCCGGCGAGCGCGCCGATGAGCGTGAGGTTCACCACCCCTTCGCTGACGGACGGCGCGGCGGCGTCGAGAAAGGCCACGCCACCGGCCGTGAGCCCGCCGACGAGGCCCGAGCCGCCGACATAGAGCCCGGGCCGGTCGGGCCCGACCACCAGGCCGATGACGAAGCCCGTGATAACCGCGGGGATGCCCGCCAGAATGTAGCCGAACGGAAGCAGCCAGAGGATGCCCAGCAATGACGCCGGGCCGTCATCCTGCGACAACGCCCATCCCCAGAGCCCGTAGATGACGACGCCGATCGCCGGCCCCACCGCCCCGAAGGCGACGGCGTTCTTCAAACCCGACGTCAGCCGCTTCACGATCGCCGCTCCCCTTTGCAGATCTGTGCCGGACGATGACGAATGACTGGCGGTCGATCAACCGACGGCTTCTGACGGACCCGGCGGGTCGATCGACGCAAGATCGCACGGTCCGTGGCAGCAGGATTCGGCTCACGCCCCCTTGACCTTTTTCCGCCGCACCTGTTCTCGACAAACAGGGAATTCGCGCGAACCCCGGGGAATCGCGCGATCATCCGCATTCGCTCGCTTCAAGGGACACGCCATGCGCGCCGACGGTCGTTTCAAGTTCGCTTCCATGAGCCGCCGCGCGGCCGTCACAGCCGCGGCGCTGGCCGCCATGGCGGCGCTGGCGGGGTGCACGGGTTCCAACGCTGGAGCTCCGGCCGAAGGCGACATGGCCAAGGGCGCGGCCGAGGGCGCCAAGGTCACGGTGGTGGAATACGCCTCGGTCACCTGCGGCGTCTGCGCCGCCTGGCAACGCGACGTATGGCCCGAGTTCAAGGCCAAGTATGTCGATACCAACCAGGTGCGCTTCGTGTTCCGCGAGTTCCCGACAGCGCCGGAGCCCGTCGCCGTCGCCGGCTTCCTGATGGCGCGCTGCGCAGGCGAGGAGAACTACTTCCCCGTGATCGAGGAGATCATGGCCAGCCAGCAGGAGATGTTCGGCCCGGCCGGTCCGCGTCCGGTGCTGCTGCGCATCGCCAATGGCGTGGGTCTGAGCGAGGAACAGTTCCAGCAGTGCGTGACCAACGAAGAGTCGATCGCGGCGATGGACGCGCGCATCAAGGCCGCGCTGGACGCCGGCGTCGGCGGCACCCCGACCTTCATGGTGAACGGTCAGCAGGTGCAGGACCCCTCGCTGGCCGGACTGTCGGCCGCGGTCGACGCCGCCTTGGCGGAGGGTTGATCGGAGTGACAGGCCTCCGCGCCCTGCTCCTGGCCGTCGCGCTTGTCGCGGCGCCTGCGGTCGCCTCGGCGCAGGCTGCGCTACCGCCGCTGACGGCGGCGGACCGGGTGCTCGGCCGAGCCGATGCGCCGGTGACGGTGATCGAGTACGCCTCGTTTACATGTTCTCACTGTGGCGATTGGCACCGCAGCGTCTATCCGGCGTTCAAGGCCCGGTTCGTGGATACAGGGCAGGTGCGGCTCGTCCTGCGCGACCTGCCCACACCACCGGCGCAACTCGCCGCACAGGCCGCGGGCATCGCCCGATGCGCCGCGCCCGAACGCTTCTATGACGTGGCCTCGGCGCTGATGAACGGACAACAGGCCCTGTTCGACGGCGGGCCGGTCGAGGCGTGGTTCGACGCCGGGATCGCCGCGAGCGGCAGGACGTCGGCCCAGATTGAGGCCTGTCTGGCCGATCCCGCGACGCTGAATGGCATCCGTTCGAGCATCGCTGGAGCGAACGCCGCGGGCGTTCAAGGCACGCCCACCTTCTTTGTCAACGGGCGGATGGTGGACGACAGCTCGCTCGCGGGCCTGACCGCCGCGATTCAGCCTTTGGTGGCGGGGCGCTGACGAACGGATGCAGTTCCAGCGGCTGCGGCTCGTCGGGTTCAAGTCCTTCGTCGATCCGGCCGAGGTCTTCATCGAGCCCGGCCTGACAGGGATCGTCGGACCCAACGGCTGCGGCAAGTCCAATGTGCTGGAGGGAATGCGCTGGGTCATGGGGGCCAACTCGGCCAAGGCCATGCGCGGCCAGGGAATGGACGACGTCATCTTCGCCGGCGCTTCGGACCGGCCGCCCCGCAACCACGCCGAAGTCCAGCTGACGATCGACAACTCGGCCCGCCGCGCGCCCCAGCCCTTCACCGACGCGGCCGTGATCGAGGTCAGCCGCCGGATCGACCGGGGTCAGGGCTCGACCTATCGCATCAACGGCAAAGAGGTGCGGGCGCGCGATGTTCAGCTGCTCTTCGCCGACGCCTCGACCGGGGCGAACTCTCCAGCGCTGGTGCGGCAGGGGCAGATCAGCGAGCTGATCGCCGCCAAGCCCCAGAACCGCCGACGGATCCTGGAAGAGGCGGGCGGCGTGGCCGGGCTGCACACGCGTCGGCACGAGGCCGAGCTGAGACTGAAGGCCGCCGAGGCCAATCTGGAGCGGCTGGACGACATCGGGCGCGAGCTGGAGACCTCGCTGGCGCGACTGAAGCGCGAGGCGCGGCAGGCGGAGAAGTACAAGAAGATCTCGGCCGAGATCCGGGCTCTGCAGGCGGCCCTGCTCTACGTCCGCTGGAACGACGCGCGGCTGGCGGCGGAGGCGGCGGCCGAGGAGCTGGCCGAGGCAGAGCGGGCCGTAGGCGAGGCGACGGCGGCGGCGGCGCGAGCGCAGACGGAGGCGCTGAGGGCCCAGGAGGCGCTGAAGCCGGCGCGAGAAGAGGACGCGGTCGCGGCGGCCCTGTTGCATCGGGCGACCCTGGAGCGCGACCGGCTGGACATGGCCGAGCAGGCGGCGCGGGCCGAGGTCGAGCGGCTGAAGGCCGAACAGGCCCGCATCGCCGCCGACGCCGAGCGCGAGGCGGCGATGGCCGAGGACGCGGGGGTTCAGCTGGAGCGACTGAAGGCGGAGATCGACGCCCTGTCGGCCGAGATCGCGGCGGCCCCAACGCGGGGCCCCGAACTGGAGGCAGCGCTGGCCTCGGCCGAGGAGGCGCGGCGGGCGGCGGACGCGGAGGTCGAGCGGGTCGCGGGCACGCTGGCCGCCGTCGAGGCGAGGGCCAATGCGGAGACGGCGCGCAGGCGCGACGCCGAGGCGCGGCTGGCGCGGGCCGAGAGCGCGCTGGAGGCCGCGCGGCGCGAGCGCGAGGCGCTGGGCGCGGTGGAGACGCCGGAACTGGCCGGCGCCAGGGCCGCGCTGGAGACGGCGACGGTGACCCTCGCCGAGGCACGCGCCGAGGTCGAGGCGGCGGAGACGCGGCGGGGCGATCTGGCGCGGGCCGAGCAGGAGGCGCGCACGGCGGCTCGGGCGGCCGAGGACCGGCTTGGGCGGTTGCAGACCGAGGCGCGGGGACTGGCGTCGCTGCTGGTCACGACGCGGCGGGATCATCCGCCGGCGCTGGAGAAGGTCACGGCGGCCAAGGGATACGAGGCCGCGCTGGCGGCGGCGCTGGGCGACGATCTGGACGCGGCGCTGGATGCGAAGGCGGCGGCCTATTGGGGCGGGGCGGCGGTGCCCTCCCCTGTATGGCCGGAGGGCGTGGAGCCGCTGGCGAAAGTCGTCGATGCGCCCGAGGCCCTGGCGGCGCGGCTGGCGCTGTGCGGGGTGGCGGATCGGGCGGCGGCGGCGGGTCTGGCCAGGACCTTGCCGCCCGGCGCGCGATTGGTGACGAAGGAGGGCGACCTCTATCGCTGGGACGGCTTCGTCAGCCGGGCGGAGGCGCCGCGCCCGGCCGCCGTGCGGCTGGCCCAGCGGACGCGACTGTCGGAGCTGGAAGTCGAGATCGATACGGGCAAGCCCGCGCTGGAGGCCGCGCAGGGCGCGCTGAAGGCGGCGACCGAAGCGTTCCGGGCGGCGGAGGAAGCGGTCAAGGCGGCGCGGCTGAAGCCCTTCGCCGCCGACAAGGCGGTGACAACCGCGCGCGAGCGGGTCGAGGCGCTCGACCGCGAACAGGCCCGACGCGAGGCCCGGGCCC
Source organism: Brevundimonas bacteroides DSM 4726 (assembly GCF_000701445.1). GTDB lineage: Bacteria > Pseudomonadota > Alphaproteobacteria > Caulobacterales > Caulobacteraceae > Brevundimonas > Brevundimonas bacteroides. The sequence goes on along the minus strand of NZ_JNIX01000007.1, from coordinate 170,861 downwards.
AGGCGCTGGACGAGAGCCTGACGCGGCTGTCCGACGAGCGCGAGGCGGCCGAAGCGGCGCTGGCGGAGGCGGCGGCGGACGGCGCCTCGGGCGAGACGCTGGACGCGCTGAAGGCCGAGCTGGCTGAGGCGCGGGCGGCGGCGGAGACGGCGCGGGCGGCCTCGGCGGCGGCGCGGGCGGATCGGGACGCGGAAGCCCGCGAACGCAGTGGGCGCGAGCAACGACTGGCCTCGATCACCCGCGAACGGGACGGTTGGGCCGGGCGCGCGAAGGACAGCGCGGCTCGGATCACTGCGCTGGAGAAGGACGCGGGCCGGACGACCGCCCTGCTGTCGGAGGCCGAGCGTGCCCCGGAAGCCCTGGCGGCGCAGCGGTCCAGGCTGATGGACGGGCTGACGGCGGCGGAGACGCGGCGCAAGGCGGCGGCGGATGCTCTGGCGGTCGCCGAGGGCGAAGCAGGCGATGCCGATCGCGCCAGCCGGGCGGCCGACGCGGCGGCGGGGCAAGCCCGTGAAGCCCGCGCGGGCTTGGCGGCGCGGGCCGAGAGCGCGGCCGATCGGCTCGCCGAAATGGACGCCCAGGTGCGCGAGACGGCGCAGATGTCGCCGGAACAGCTCGGCCAGAAGCTGATAGACGACGCCATCGCCCGCCCACCCGACACCGCCGGGGCCGAGAGCCTGCTCTACGGCCTGGAGCGCGAGCGCGAGCAGCTGGGCCCGGTCAACCTGCGCGCCGAGGACGAGGCCGAGGAATACGGCGAACGGCTGCAGACCATGCGGCTGGAGCGGTCGGACCTGACCGGCGCCATCGCCCGCCTGAGGGACGGCATCGACGAGCTGAACGCCGAGGGCCGCGAACGGCTGACCGCCGCCTTCGACGTCATCAACGACAACTTCAAGAGCCTGTTCGAGGCCCTGTTCGGCGGCGGCCAGGCGGAGCTGAAGCTGGTCGAGTCCGACGACCCGCTGGAGGCGGGGCTGGAGATCTACGCCTGCCCGCCGGGCAAGCGGCTGTCGGTCATGAGCCTGATGTCGGGCGGCGAGCAGGCCCTGACGGCGGCGGCGTTGATCTTCGCGGTCTTCCTGGCCAATCCGGCGCCCGTCTGCGTGCTGGACGAGGTCGACGCCCCGCTGGACGACGCCAACGTGGACCGGTTCTGCCGCATGCTGAACGAGATGCGGAACCGGACGGACACCCGCTTCATCGTAATCACCCACAACCCGGTGACCATGAGCCGGATGGACCGGCTGTATGGGGTGACCATGCCCGAGCGGGGCGTGAGCCAGCTGGTCAGCGTGGACCTGAAGCAGGCGGAGAAGCTGGTGGCGTGATCGCCTCGGCGTTGGGGTCGAGCGCCAGCCGATCCCTCGGCAACGCCTCAGGGCATTCATCGCGCATGAAGGCCAGCATCTTCTCGCGGATCTCACAGCGGAGGTCGAAGGCGGTGGGGGCGTTCCTGGCGCTGGCCAGGCAACGGACCTGGGCGACGCGGTCGGTGATCTCGGTGACCTGAAGGCTGACCACGTCTCCGTCCCACAGCGGGCTCTCGCGGCAGATGCGCTCCAGCTCGGCGCGGAGCCGGTCCATCGGCGCCTCGTAGTCGACATACAGGAACGCCGTCCCGATCAGGCGAGCGGTCTCGCGGGTCCAGTTCTGGAAGGGCTGCTCGATGAAGTAGCTGAGCGGCAGGATCATGCGCCGCCAGTCCCACAGACGGACGACGACATAGGTGGAGGTGATCTCCTCGACCTGACCCCACTCCCCTTCCACGATCACGGCGTCGTCGATGCGGATGGGCTGGGCCGTGGCGATCTGGATGCCGGCGACCAGGTTCTTGAGGAAGGGCTGGAGCGCGAGGCCCGCGACGATGCCGACCACACCGGCCGAAGCCAGCAGCGAGATCCCCCACTGACGCACCGCCCCGATCGTCATCAGAGCCAGGGCGACCGTGACCATGCCGATGATGATGACGGCCGCTCGCTGCAGGATGCGGGTCTGGGTGACATGCTTGCGCGCCGCGAGGTTGTCTTCGCTCTGCAGATTGAACTTTCGGAGATAGACGACCGCCCACATCTCGATCGCGCCCATGACGATCCAGCCGAGCACGAGGATGGTCAGGAACAGGATGACCGCGCGCACCGTCTGGGACGGCTCCGGGTCGAGCGGCGAGACGGTCACCGAGAAGCCCACCGCGATCAGGATGATGAGGATGCGCAGCTTGGCGCGCGCCCGCTCGACCACGCCGCGCCAGAACAGGTCGCGGTTTTTTACGAGGCGGCGCAGGAGGGCGAAGATGACGAGATGGGCCAACCAGCCGGCGCCGACGAAGACGGCCATGACGAGGCCGACGACCGCCAATTCCGGCAGCCAGTCGAAGCGGCGCCAGAGCGCGATGATCTGGCGCGTCAGTTCGGTGATTGCAGGGGGCATGACCGGCTCAAACGCGCCAGAAAGGCAAAGGTTCGTCTCCTTCCCCTGCCTGGGACGGAGAACAGCCTAGGCCGCAGCCGCCTCCGCCAGATCGGCCAGACGGCGCGCCGCGTCGGGAATGGCGACGGACCGGGCGGCGGCGCTCATGGCGGCGAGACGGTCGGGGCGGGACAGCACGCCGGCGATGGCGTCCGTCAGCACGTCGACGGTGAGGTCGTCCTCCAGGATCACCTCGGCGGCGGACACGTCAGTCAGGAGCTTGGCGTTCAGGCGCTGGTGGTCGTCGGTGGCGATCTTGAGCGGGATCAACACGGACGGCATGGCGGCAACCGCGAGCTCGGCGCAGGTCGAAGCCCCAGCGCGACCGATGACCAGATGCGCCTCCGACAGCCGACTGGCCATATCGCGGAAAAAGGGGGCAACCTCGGCGTCGATGCCGGCGTCGAGATAGATCTGGCGGGCGATCTCCAGCGTCTCCGGCCGGGACTGCTGCTGGACCTTCAGGCGGACGCGGATAGCTTCGGGGAGCTGGGCCAGCGCCCGGGGCGTGGTCTCGGACAGAATGCGGGCGCCCTGGCTGCCGCCGGTGACGAGGACGTGGATAGGGCCGTCGTGAGGGGCTGCGTATGCCCGCTCATAGAGGGCGCGGATGTCCGCGCGGACCGGGGCGCCGACGACCGGGGCACGGGATTTCACCGAAGGGCTGGCCTGCTCCAGGGTCGGGAAGGAGGAAGCGACCGCGCCGATGTAGGGCGCAAGGATCCGGTTGGTCCGACCCAGCACGGCGTTCTGCTCATGGATGACCGTCGGTCGGCGCTGCAGGATGGCGGCGATCAGCGCCGGGGCCGACGGATAGCCGCCGAAGCCGACCACGACCTTGGCGTCCAGCCGCCGGAACGCGGCCCGGGCCTGGGCGACGCCGCGCAAAATAGCCACTCCTGCCTTCGCCAGGCCAATTGGGCCGGCGCCAGTGGCAGCGTCAAGCGCCAGCCGTTCCTCGGCGGGGAAGGCATGGGCGTACTGCTCACCGCGCCGGTCGGTGGCCAGCACCACGCCCCAGCCGCGCTCGGCCATCTCACGGGCCAGCGCCTCGGCCGGGAACATGTGGCCCCCGGTGCCTCCGGCGGCGACGACGCAGAGTTTGTTCATGGGAGGGAGATAGCCGACGCCGCGTGACGAAGGAACCTATTGGTAGTTGGCGCGCTCGGCGCCAACGCGAGCGCTTTTGCCGCTACTGACCTTGGCTGCCCTCATATCGCTTGCGACCTTTGTGATCGCTCTGGAGATTGTTCTTCCGAAGGTGGGCTCCTTTCCTCGTTGGTCTAGGTGCCTGGGCACCTGGCAGCGCGGCTGTTCGCGGGTAGCGCCGTGACCACATTCCGGTTCACCCATGACGCGGCCATCCACTGACGTCGCCTGGCGCTGTTGGACCCAAGTCGAAGTCTTGCATCGTTGATCCTGATCAATGCGGGGTCCGACGGGGCAGCGTCCTCTGAGCCAAACGGAGGATGCGATGACCTACGCCCAGATTGCGATCGCAGTGGACGCGGACGACGCGGTCCAGACGCGCCTGGAAATCTGCAGGGATATCGCCCTTGCCACCCGGGCCGCGGTCATCGGCATCGCGGCCGCCAGTCCCCCACCGCCGGCCTTCGGGGTGGAGTTCAGCGGCGGGTCTTCAGCGGATCTGCTGGTCGCCTACAGGGAGGCTACCGAGGTGGACCTCATGCAGGCCCATAGCGCTTTTGCCCTTCACCTGACGGGACCGGATATCATCTCCCGCTGGATTTCTGCCCACGGCGACCCGACAGCCTTTTGTATCCGTCAGGCCCGGTTCGCCGATCTGGTCGTTCTAGGTTGCCGGAACAGCCGGGCACCCTACCAGGCCCCGGACCCCGCCGAGGTACTGATCGCCTCGGGGCGTCCGGTTCTGATGGTGCCGCCGACCGTGCCGCGTAGCCCCGTGGGGGAACATGCGCTCATTGCCTGGCGGGATGGCAAAGAAGCGCGCCGCGCGGTGAGCGCCGCCCTTCCGCTGCTGCGGTTGTCGCGAGGGGTGACCATCGCCGCCATTTGCTCAGGCGATGAGGACCGGCAGTCGTTGGACGAAGAATTGGCCGAACTGCCTGAATACCTGGCGCGCCATGGTGTGGCCGCTGGCGTGGTCCAGGACCGGCTCATGCATGACACGGTCGGTCTGCATCTCCTCCAGGAGGCCGCGTCGCGCGGCTGCGGGCTCATTGTGGCAGGTGGCTACGGGCACCCCCGACTTCAGGAATGGATGCTGGGGGGCGTCACCCGAGACCTGATGCGGGAAAGCTCCGTCTGCTTGTTGCTGTCGCACTGAGATCAAAGGAGACCCCATGTCGTTTCGTATTCACGCCGCCGTCGCCGCCGGGATCGCCGGCATGATCAGCCTCGCCGCCATCGCGCCGCAGGAGAGCGAGAGAGCGCCCTCGATCCGTCGCGGCGAGCGCCTGGTGACCAGCCACTGCGCCAGCTGCCACGCCGTCGGGCCGCTGGAGGAAAGTCCCCGCCGGGGAGCCCCGCCGTTTCGCACCCTGGGGGAGCGCTATCCCGTCCGGGATCTGCAAGAGGCGCTGGCCGAGGGCATCGTGACTGCCCATCCCGCCATGCCCGAGTTTGCATTCTCGGCCGAGGAGACGGCCGACATCGTGGCTTATCTGGAAAGCCTGCCATCGGGCGACGGCGGGCGTCAGCCCTGATCGCGTCCGTCGCCGAGATTGGTCCAGATCGATACGCCTCCGACCACCACCATGAAGGTGGCGAAGACAGCGACGACGACGGCGATGACGGGGACGGCTTCGGCGGGCATGTGAGAGCTCCTATTGTGCGGGGCCACACAACCGCGCCGCACCAGCCGGCGCATTGATGGAGATCAAAGCTCAGAACAGGCTGTGCAGACGGCAGACGCCGGCCGCCAATGCCAGCGCCATGGGCTCGGCTCCCTGAGGCAGAGCGGTCTCCACGCGAAAGCTCGTGCAGCGGTGCTCGCGCGCGCGCCAAAGCATCTCGTTCATGAGGGCGGTGGCGACGGAGGCCGGCCGCAGCATGTCGACGGCGATCAACTGAACCAGGTGAAACACCGTTCTCGCGGCGCTCGTCTTCTCGAGGCGATACCGGGCCAGACCGATGAGCGGACCGCTGCCGCGCCGCGCCACCATGATCGTTTCATCGGCTCGGGAGAGGATATCCCGCCGCCAGGCCTCAGCGGCGATCGAAGGGTCGTCCAGGCGCGCGAGGACCAGCGCCGCGTCGGCGTCGGCATCGGCGAGGGGGGTGATCCGAAGGTCCGCCATGGGCCCCAGATGCACCGCCCGGTTCAAGGCCGCCTTGATCTCGATCAAACACTTGGCGATGCCGCCGGTGCGAGCCTATCCTGTCCCCGGAGGTCGCCCCCACGAATGCTGGAACTGAAGTCCCTGCCCGACGGGTGCGCCGCGAGACGGCGGACCGAGGCCTGCGACCGCTGCGGGGCGCGGGCCTACAGCGTCTGCGCCAGTCTGGACGAGCGCGAACTGGCCCGGCTCGACGCCTTGGCCGAACGCCTGCCCCTCAGCTCGGGAGACGTTCTGCTCCGCGAAGGTGATTTGGCGCGACACGTCTTCAACGTCACGAGCGGCTCAGTGCGGGTCTATAAGCTGCTGCCCGATGGACGGCGCCAGATCACGGGGTTCCTTTACGCTGGCGATTTCCTGGGTCTGGCCACCGGCGAGCGCTATGCTTTCTCTGCCGAGGCCATGGAGCCCGGCTCGGCCTGCCGCTTTCGCAAGTCCGAGTATCGGGCCCTGATCCAGGACACCCCGGCGCTGGAAGCCATGTTGCTGGAGCGCGCCAATCATGAGCTGGCGGCCGCCCAGGCCCAGATGCTGCTGCTCGGGCGCAAGACGGCGCTGGAGCGCGTCGCCTCCTTCCTGCGGGACCTAACGACCGCGGATCGCATGCGGCCGTCACAAGAAGGGATTGTTCGCCTGCCAATGACTCGCGGAGAGATCGCCGACTATCTCGGGCTGACCATCGAGACGGTCAGCCGTGTCATGACCCGGCTCAAGACGGAAAATATCATCCGCCTGCTGTCACCGAATGAACTGACCATCGAACGACCCGGTCGCCTGTCGGCTCTCGCGGATGGCGAGGCCTAGGCGCGCAGCAATCGCCGCTCCCGGGTCGGGATGATCGTGGCAGCGACCGCGCCGATGGTCCACCAGCGCTCGCAGATCGATAAGGGCTCGGGCCGATGGCTGACCAGGATCAATCCCTGACCGGTCCGGTCCAGCCGAGCGGCCAGACGCTCGACCACGCGCCGTTCGGTCCCGGCGTCCAGCCCTTCCGTCGGCTCGTCGAGCACCAGCCAGGGCGCATCGCGCAGATACGCCCGAGCCAGAGTCAGCCGCCGCCGCTCGCCGCCGCTTAACCGCATGCCGTCTTGGCCGACCGACGTGTCCAGTTCCTGTGGCGCGGCTCGGATACGGTCCGATAGGTCAGCGTCCTCAAGGGCGCGCCACAGCGTCTCATCGTCCGCGTCCGGGGCTGCGAGCCTCAGGTTTTCCCGCACCGTGCCGTCCAGAAGCATCACATGCTGGGCCGCATAGGCAAAGCGGCTCCGAAGGCCGGCGTTGGCTTGGGCCGCACCGCGCAGACCCATCAGACGTTCGATCGCTGTTGTCTTGCCGCCGCCGGAGGGACCGGTGATCCCGAGCCGGGCTTCCCGGCTGAGGTCGGGGCCGTCCCAGGCGGGCAGGGGACGATCGGACCCGAGGCTCGCGCCAAGCTGCGTCTCTTCGACAATCCACGGTGAGAGCCGGACGCGCGCGGCTTCCGCTGCGCCCCGGTCACGCGCCGCTAGCGTCAGGCTGCCCACCGCCTCGAGGCCCATCACCGCCGCAAGGACGGCGAGCGCGGCAAGCGGAAGTTCGACGCCTTGGACCGAGAACGCCACCCCGATGACGACCGCGCCGGTGACGGTCATCTGCACCAATCCCTGTCGAGCCGGCGCGATGTCTACCGTCGCTTTGAGGGCGTCGTGGCGTTCGGCTCGGCGCATCACATCAGCCACCGCCCAGGCTTCGAGGCCATAGGCGCGGAACTCGGCGGCCGAGGCCTGATGAGCGGCAAGCCGATTCTGAAACCCGCTCATGGCCGCAAGACGCTGACGACCCGCCGGACCGAGCGTGCCGGACAGCCGGTGGGACGCCGCCAAGCTCGCAGCCACGCCCATCAGGATGACGCCGGCGGCCCAGGGGCTCGCCAGGGCGCCAAGAGCAACGCCGGCCACGGCGCCGGCCCCGGCCATCCACGGCGCCGAACGGCGGATGAACAGGGTCTGGAGCGCATCGACGTCCTGGATGAACCGCGAGGCCGCTTCGCCGCCGCCCAGACCCAGGACGCGCGCCGGCGGCCCGGACGCAAGACCTCTGAACAGTTGGGGTCTGAGGCCCGCCAAGGCATGAAGCGCGGCATCGTGACTGGACACTCGCTCTCCATAGCGAGCCGCTGTGCGCACAATCGCCAGAAGTCGAATCACGGCGCTAGGCAAGAGAACGTTGAAGGCATGGGCCGCCGCCAGTCCCGCTGCGCCCGCCAGCGCGGCGCCCGTGATGAACCAGCCTGACAGCGCCAGAAGGATGACCGCCGCCGCACCGACGCCGACGCCAGCGACGGCAGCCAATGCCAGACGTGGTCGCTGTGCGCCCATCTGGTCCGAAAGAAGATGTTCGAAGGGCGTCATGGTCTGGCTCACAGGCGTACGATCCGATCGGCCAGGGCCGCCACGCGATCGGAGTGGGTGGCGATCAGGGCAGTGCGGCCGCGCATCAAGTTCCGGAGCATGGGCAACAGAGCCGCTTCGGACGCGGCATCGAGATTGGCCGTGGGTTCGTCGAGCAGAACAAGGGGCGCGTTGGACAACAGGGCACGGGCGAGTCCGAGCCGGCGACGTTCTCCGCCAGACAGACCACCGCCACGCTCGTCAATGGGCCGCTCGATATCACCAAACAGCCCAGCCTGGGCTGCTGCGGCCATGACCTCGCGCTGCGTCGATCCCGGTCGGACCAGAGCGATATTGTGTCCAAGCGAGCCAGGCGAAACAAAGGGATGCTGGCCCGCCCATGCCACGGTGCCGCCCATGCCGCCATCGTCTGCGACGGGGCGACCATCGACCCGCACCTGACCTGCCGTCAGCGGCGCAAGGCCGAGCAGAAGATGCAACACACTGGTTTTCCCCGCGCCGCTGGCGCCCAGAAGCGCCACGGTCTCTCCCGGCGCGACGGTCAAGCTGAAATCACGGACCGCGATCTCTCCGTTCGGATATCGCACTTCGACGGCGTCGAACCGAAGGGTGGGAGCGGCTACGAGCTGGCTGCGCGCGGGAGGCGGGACGCCGTTCGCGAGGGCGGCCAGGGCTGGGGCGGCGGCTTCGGCGGCCTGGCGCTCATGGTAGGCGGCCGCCAAACGACGGATGGGCGCATAGACCTCCGGCGCCATCGCCAGCACGAAGAGAGCGCGCGGCAGATCCAGCGTTTCCGGCACGGAGAACGGCAGCAGGCCGAGCAGCGCGAAACCGCAGTAAACGGCGACGAGGGCGACTGACAGGGCCACGAAAAACTCCATGATAGCCGATGACAGAAAGGCCACGCGCAGGACGCCGGACGTCTTCTGCGCCAGTCGCTCGCTATCCTGCGCAAGGGCCGTCTCGGTCGACGTCTCGGCCTGAAAAGCGAGGATGACCGGCAGTGCGCGCACGCGATCGAGGTACCGGGAGGCCAGCCGATCCAAAGCGGAGAACTGACGCCGACTCTCCTCACCGGCCGCCATTCCCGCCAAGGCCATGCCCACGCTGAACGGAACCAGGGTCGCCAGCAGGATCGCCGCGGAGATCGGGCTCGCCAGGGCGCAGGCGGCGATGGCGATCAGGGGCGCGACGCTCGCAGCCGCCTTCGCCGTGACGAAGCGGGAGACGTAGCCGTCCAGCGTCTCCACCCCCTCGACGCACGGCGTGAGCCCGCTCGCCGAGCCCGGGGCGGCGGTGAACAAGCCTGAGACGATCATGCGTCGGACCGACGACTTCATCCGCTGGCCGGCCCGGGCCCCGGCCTTGGCTGCCATCAGAGCGAGACCGCCGCGCGCAACGAGGCTGACGAACGCCAGAGCCAGTCCTGGCGCTGCGCCGACCAGACCTTGCGCCAGAACCGGGATGGCCAACGCCAGCCCCCCAGCGAAACCAATCGCCAGAACGACGTCCAGCACCGTCAATGCAATCGCATTTCGCGTGTCATGGGCGAACGGCCTCGCTTGCGCCTTCAGCCATATGGCTGCGGAAAAGGTCGATCGCGGGTCGTCGAGGGCGGCGAGGGTCATGCGCCGACGGAGCACGCGGGAACCCTCTCACGCTTTGATCGAGATCAAGGCGGCAGGCCCGGCGCCGGGCCTAGGGCGAGACGTCGGTCACAGGGGCCGACACAGCGGAGTCCCTCGCCATGATCGACCTGGCGGTCGTCGACCTATCCCGGCTGCAGTTCGCACTGACAGCCCTCTACCACTTTCTGTTCGTGCCCCTGACGCTGGGGCTGTCGTTCCTGCTGGTCATCATGGAGTCGATCTATGTGATGACCCGTCGACCGATCTGGCGAACGATCACCCGGTTCTGGGCCACGCTGTTCGGCATCAACTTCGTGCTCGGCGTGGCGACCGGCATCACCATGGAGTTCCAGTTCGGGATGAACTGGGCTTACTACAGCCAGTACGTCGGCGACATCTTCGGGGCTCCGCTGGCCATCGAAGGCCTGATGGCCTTCTTCCTCGAGGCGACCTTCGTCGGCCTGATGTTCTTCGGATGGGACAAGCTCAGCCGCGTCGGTCACCTGTTCGTGACCTTCATGGTGGCGCTGGGCACCAATCTGTCGGCGCTCTGGATCCTGATCGCCAATGGCTGGATGCAGAATCCGGTCGGCGCCGCCTTCAATCCGGACACCATGCGCATGGAGGTGACGGACTTCATGGCCGTGATCTTCAACCCGGTCGCCCAGGCCAAGTTCGTCCATACCGTCAGCGCCGGCTACGTCATCGCCTCCGCCTTCGTGCTGGGCGTGTCGGCCTTTTATCTGCTGAGGGGTCGTCATCGGGCCTTCGCCAAGCGGTCCATGACGGTCGCGGCCGCCTTCGGCCTGGCCAGCGCCCTGTCGGTCGTCGTGCTGGGCGACGAGAGCGGCTATGCCCTGACGGACAACCAGAAAATGAAGCTCGCCGCCATCGAGGCCATGTGGCGGACGGAAGAAACCCCCGCCGCCCTGACGGCGATCGGCTTCCCAAATCTTGAGGCGCGCCGGACCGACTATGCGGTCCAGATTCCGTGGGTGCTGGGCCTGATCTCGACCCGCAGCCTGGACGGTCAGGTCGAGGGAATCCTGGAGCTGGTCGCCGTCGCGGAGGACCGCATCGAGTCCGGCGTCATCGCCTATGACGCCCTGGAGAAGGTCAAGGCCGATCCGGTCGATGCCGTGAACCGCGGAACGTTCGAGGCCCACCGCCGCGACCTCGGCTATGGCCTGCTGCTGAAACAGTACGTCGCCGATCCGCGCCTGGCCACGCCCGAGCAGATCCGTCTGGCGGCCTGGAGCACGGTGCCCAACGTCCCGGTCATGTTCTGGACGTTCCGGATCATGGCGGGCGTCGGCTTCCTGATGATCGCCTTGTTCGCGACCGCCTTCATCCTGTCGACGCTGCGCAAGCATGAGACCCGCTGGTTCCTGTGGGTCGCGCTATTGGTCATGCCCCTCCCGTGGATCGCCGCGGAGCTTGGATGGATCGTGGCGGAGGTTGGTCGCCAGCCGTGGTCGGTGGAGGGCGTGCTTCCAACCTTCCTCGGGGCCTCCAGCCTGACCGCGCCCCAGCTTTGGGCGACGATCATCGGCTTCACCGCCCTGTACGGCGCCCTGGCCGTCATCGAGGTCGGCCTGATCCTGAAGACGATCAAGCGCGGCCCCTTCGCCGAACAGCAAGAGTTCGCCGACCGCCCTGCTCCCGGCGCGCCCAAACCCCGCCCGACGGGCGTCCAGCCCGCCGTCGCCTGAGCCATCCGAAGGAAATCCGGACATGGACCTGCCTCTCGACTATCCAACGCTTCGCCTGATCTGGTGGGGCCTTCTGGGCGTGCTGCTGATCGGCTTTGCCCTGACCGACGGCTTCGATCTCGGCGTGGGAGCACTGCTCCCCTTCGTGGCCCGAACCGACGTCGAACGCCGCCTGGCCATCAATACCGTCGGCCCGACCTGGGAAGGCAACCAGGTGTGGTTCGTCCTGGGCGGCGGGGCCATCTTCGCCGCCTGGCCCCTGGTCTACGCCGTCAGCTTCTCCGGCTTCTATCTGGCGATGTTCCTGGTTCTGTCGGCGCTGATCCTGCGGCCCGTGGCCTTCAAGTACCGTTCGAAGCGACCCGATCCACGCTGGCGTTCGGCCTGGGACTGGGCGCTGTTCGTGGGCGGTTTCGTTCCCGCCCTCGTATTCGGCGTTGCGGTCGGCAACGTGCTTCTGGGCGCGCCCTTCCGCTTCGACACCGACTTGCGGACCACCTACGAAGGCACGTTGCTGGGCCTGTTCACGCCGTTCAGCCTGATCTGCGGCCTGCTTTCGGTGGCTATGCTGGTCCTGCACGGGGCCGCCTGGCTCGGGGTCAAGGTCGAGCGGGGCCCGGTTCATGATCGCGCCCGCCGTTTCGGAACGATCGCCGCACTCCTCAGCCTTGTGCTGTTCGCCGCGGGCGGGGCCTACGTCGCCTGGGGCGAGTTGGGCTATCAGCTTACCGGCGTGGCCGACATGGCCGGTTCTTCCAATCCCTTGCGAATGACCGCCGAGGCGTCCTCCGGAGCCTGGTTGAACAACTACGCCACCTATCCCTGGCTGCTGATCGCGCCGGTCCTCGGCTTCGCCGGAGCGCTGCTCGCTCTAGTCGGGCTGATGGGCAGGGGGCATCCTGTGGCCTTGGCCGGTTCCTCCCTTTCGGCGGTCGGGATCATCTCGACGGTCGGGGTGTCGATGTTCCCCTTCATCCTGCCCAGCTCGATCGATCCGGCCTCCAGCCTGACGGTGTGGAACGCCTCCTCCAGCCACACGACCCTGTTCATCATGCTGGTCTGCACCATCGTCTTCCTGCCGATCGTGCTGGCCTACACCGCCTGGGTCTACCGGGTGCTGTGGGGCCGCACCTCGACGGCGGCGCTGACCACCAATCCCGACCTGTACTGAGCCCCGAACCGGAGACGCATCATGTGGTATTTCGCCTGGATCCTGGGGCTGGGCCTCGCCGTCGCCTTCGGCGTGCTGAACGGCATGTGGCACGAGTTCCACCTGTCCGACGAAGGCGACGCCGGACTGTCCCTGCCCGAGGAAGACGCCGATGTCCGCCTGCGCTGAGACGCTGATGGCGGTCCGTCGCCAGAGGCTCCTTCGCCGCTACGACGTCAGCGCGCCGCGCTACACCAGCTATCCGACGGCAGCCCAGTTCTCCCCTGCCGTCGGCCCCGACACCTGGACGGACTGGCTGCGGGCTTTGCCCCAGGACGAGCCGGTCGGACTGTATGCCCATATCCCCTTCTGCAAGCGGCTGTGCTGGTACTGCGGGTGCAATACCCGCGCGGTGAACCGTCTCGATGTGATGGCGAGCTACGTCGACCTGCTGCTCAAGGAAGCGGAGATGGTGGCCGAGGCCCTGGGTCGGCCGCTTCGACCCATCAGCCTCCACCTCGGGGGCGGCACACCCAACAGCCTGTCGCCGGATCTGCTGTCGCGCCTTGTGTCAGGGTTGAAGCAGCTGTTCCAACCGGATGAAGGCCTGGCCTTCGCCGCTGAACTGGACCCGGCAGTTCTGACGTCAGACTGGGTCGATCGTGCCGCGGAGCTGGGGCTGACCCGCGCCAGTCTTGGCGTCCAGGACCTCTCGCCGGAGGTCCAGCAGGCGGTCAACCGAATAGAACCCTTCGAGGTCGTCGAGCGGGCGGTGGGCTGGCTCAGGCGGGCCGGCGTCCCCTCCGTCAATCTGGACCTGATGTATGGCCTGCCTCGTCAGGGCCGCGCGCAGGTCCTGTCGACGCTGGAGCAGATCCTGACACTCCGCCCGGATCGCATCGCCCTGTTCGGCTATGCGCACGTCCCCTGGATGAAGCCGCACCAGCGTCTGATCGACACCGCCGAACTGCCCGGCGCGTCCGAACGTTTCGATCAGAGCCAGGCGGCGGCGGAACTGCTGGTTCAGGCTGGATACCAGGCTATCGGACTGGATCACTTCGCCCTGCCGGACGACAGCCTCGCGGTCGCGGCCCGCAACGGTCGAGTCCGTCGCTCCTTCCAGGGATACACGACCGACCCGGCGACTCTGATCGGGCTCGGCGCCTCGTCCATCTCACGCGCGCCTCAGGGCTATGCGCAGAACCATACGGTCGAGCGCGAGTGGCGTGCGGCAGTCGCGGCAGCTCGACTGCCCATCGCGCGCGGGATCGCCATGTCGGCGAATGACCGGCGGCGAGCCGAAATCATCGAACGGCTGATGTGCGACTTCGCCGTCTATCTCCCTGCCGTCGAGCGTCGGCACGGCCTGGACCCTGATCGGTTCGCGACGTCCATGTCTGCTCTCAGGCCGCTTATCGAGGACCGGCTTGTCATCGTGGACGGCGGCGCGGTCGCCGTTACCGATCTCGGTCGCCCATTCGTGCGTCTCGTCTGCGCGGCTTTTGATCAGGCGCCGATGTCGGCCGAACCGCGGCATGCGCGCGCGATCTGAAGGCTGCGAGCAATGTACGTCACCGTAAGGACGGCTTGTCAGCGAGCGCAATCCAGACGTTCCGGATCACCGCTTTGCGCCAGGGGCGGTCATCCCGATGTCGCCGGGGAGCCGACCTTGGTTGAGGGCGGCCCTCGGAGTCTCTGGGACCCTGCGGTCTGACGGTCGGCCCATCTACTTTGCCGGTTCTCCCGACTTTAGGTTGTCGAAGATTGGTCGCCCGTCACGTCCCGGGTACAGCCTCTCCTGCCCCCGTCCCTACGCCCCGAGCCGCTTTGCACGGTACGAAGCGCGTCAGACCCGGATATCGAGTGTGTGCCGGCTCAATCGCCGAGCGGCGAGCTCGGGCAAGATCGGGTCTGCGGCTGGAACAGGGTTCGTCGTCGGACTGCTGCTGTGCGCCGCCACTCGGGCCGTCTCCTGGGTCAACTGAGCGGCCCACAGAGACAGCCCCGGGTTCACCGTCATGGCTCCGATCCTCATGGTCCGGTCGGGCGTCCCGGCTGCGCCGCTTCCAGATCAAAACCGGCCGGATTGAGGTCGAGCAACTGACAGAGTCTGAGGATGACCGCCCGCTCTTCCGCGTCAAAGCCGCCATCCGCCTCCGCCACGGCGCACGCGGTTTCGACCAGCGCCTGGGCAGCCCGCACGTTCCCGCGCAGACGGCAGACGGCCGCTTCCGCCGTCGCTTCCCCGTCGTCGGGGTCGCGATCGAACCTGAAGTTCAGGGCCTCGAACAGGACGGCGATCTCGTCGGCGCCGAAAAAGGCGATTACCGGCGAGGCACGCATGCGGTCGATCATCCGTCGCCGCTCATCCGGCGTGACCCAGCCATCGGCTTGGGCCACCAGGGCGCAGGCAGCCACGATCGCGTCCATCTGCTCGACATCGCCGGCGCTGAAGACCTTATGGGGATCGATGCCGAGGGCTGTCCGGCGCGAAAGGGTTAGGGTCGTCATGATACTCTCCTCCTGGCATCGCCCGGGCGACGCCTGGGCGCCAGGATCAGCCGGATGAGCGATTCATAGGCGCGCAATCGACGCGGGATTGTGGTGGTCATGGTCTGCCTCTCCTTTCAGGTCGGAGAGCGCCTGTAGACGGGATCGTCGGCTGTTCGACACAGCGCCGGACCCCTCATCGAGCGCACCCGATGCGGTCCGACATCACGATCACCATGATCGTCAGAGGGGCCCGGTCCGCGAAGTCAGATCAGCACAGACCAGTACATACTCAAAATCAGAAGTTGGGATGAAGGCCATCACATATGCTTATGGAAAACGCGCCCATGTCACGTCTGAGCTGCCATCCGACAACCTCAGTCATGTCGGCGATGCGCGCCACAAGGTGGCGTCTCGCGCAGATCACCCTCGAACCGTGAGAAATCGCCGACGGGTGTCGAGCAGGACCCAGCTACGCATGAGCAATTCGCCCACGTCATAGGGCTTCAGCAGCAGGTCATTGGCCCCGAGAGACAATGCCCGAAGCCTGGCGTTCATGGTCGAATCCGCCGTCAGCACCAGGATGGGCAGGTATTCGGTTGCGGGGGTCAGACGCCGAAAACTCTCCAGCAGCTCATAGCCGTCGACCCCTGGCATCATCAGGTCGAGGAGGACCAGATCCGGCGTCGACGCGGCGAAGTCCACCAAGGCATCATGGCCGTTCAAAAAGGTCACGACAGTGCCGAAGCCTTCGCGCCGAAACGCACGCTCGACCAGGCTGAGATTGGCAGCTTCGTCATCGACGGCCAGGATTCGGGCGGTCTTGAGAGCCGTATCCTCCGGGACGATCTTCATGGACTTACACCTTGTCTCGAAGGCTGCGGGGCGCTGAGGCTCAGCACGAAGATCGCGCCCGGTCGATCAGAGCGCGCCCGATAGATCAGATCACCGCCCTGCGCCTGAGCCAGGCCGCGCGACAGCGCCAGGCCCAGGCCGGATCCTTCGACCCCGCTCCAACGCTCCGCGTCGAGGCGATCGAACGGCGTGAACAGACGATCGACCATGGCGGGCGGCACGCCAGACCCTTCGTCGATCACTTCGATGCGCACACCGTCCCGATCATCGACTACGTTGAGGGTGATCACACCGCCCGCCGAACCGTACTTCAAGCCGTTCGAGACCAGGTTCAAGAGGATCTGAATGGTCGCCCGTCGGTCAGCGGTCGCCCGCACCGCGGCGTCTCCTGATCGACGAACCTCGACCCCGGCCGCCTGGACCTGCGGCGCAATCAGGTCGTGTACATCCTCAATCAGGGGATCGATCTCGATCAAGTCGAGGGTCAGCGCATGACCGCCCGCCTCGATCCGGGCGATGTCCAGCACTTCCTCGATCATGGCCAGCAGGTGCCCGCCGGCCTTGGCGATCTGATCCACCGCATGACGCTGGTCCTCGCTCAGCATCTCCCGGTCCATGCCGAGCAGCTGGTTGAAACCCAGAATGGCCGTCAGTGGCGTGCGCAGCTCATGGCTCATGCGCGACAGGAACTCGCTCTTGGCGCGGCTGGCGCGCTCGGCCTCGGCGCGGGCATGGCCGAGCGCCTCTTCCGCCAGGCGGCGCTCGGTGACATCGCGGGTGACCTTGGAGAACCCCGTCAGGGTTCCCGCTTCGTCATGCAAGGCGGTGATGACGACATTGGCCCAGAAGCGGCCGCCGTCGCGGCGGACCCGCCAGCCCTCGTCCTCAACCCGGCCCTCGCGACGAGCGGTGTCGAGCAGGCGGGCCGGCGTCTCCTCGCGTGCCTCGGGCGGATAGAAGGTCGAGAAGTGGCGACCCAGGATTTCGTCGGCGCTCCAGCCCTTGATCCGTTCGGCCCCGGTGTTCCAGCTGACGACGTTGCCATCGATGTCGAGGGCGAAGATGCCATAGTCGCGCACGCCCTCGATGACGCGGCGATAGCGTTCCTCGCCTTCGCGCAGGGCGGCCTCGCGTGAGCGCAGCAGATCACTGGCCTGGCCCAGGCGCCGGGCCAGGCGGCCAATCTCATCCTGGGCCTCGTCGGCGAGCGTCAGGGGTTCGCCCCGCTCCAGACGTTCGGCGTCGCGCTCCAGCCCGCGGACACGGCGCACGATGCCGGTGAACAACAACTGCGCCGCCGCCAGGCCCCCGAGCAGGCCAATCCCCGCCATGACCGCGGTCAGGGTCCAGGTGCGGCGACGCTCGGAGTCCGCCTGGTCCTGGCGCTGTTCAAGCAGCTCGCGCTCGCGGCGCTGCATGGCGTCGATCTCGGCCCGCAGCGCGTCCAGCACCGCCTTGTTAGCCACCAGGGCATTGGCGACCTCGGCAGCCTCGATCCCGGCAGCCGTGCCCGCGCCCGGCATGGCGGCGAGCTGGGCCAGGCCATCGCGCTTCTGAATCACCAGGGCGTCTACCCGCCTCAGGCGTTGACGGATCTCGGGGTCCTGGGCGGTCCGTCGCAGCCGGTCCAGCGTCTGGGGCAGCAAGGCCTCGGCCTTTACATAAGGCTCCAGGAAGGCCCGCCGCCCGGTCAGACGATAACCGCGAACGCCGCTCGCCGCCTCGGCCAGCAGGGCGTGAACCTCGTGGATGTCCCTCTGGATCGCGAAGGTCAGGCGCACTCGCGCCTCCGCCTCCGCTTCGGCCCGGCCAGACAGATGCAAGGCCCCGATCCCCGACAGCAGGATGGCCAGCGGCAGGGCGACGACGATCAGTCCCTTGGCGCCCAGGCCGAGATCGGCCCAGGCCCGACCCGCGCCGGACCCGATCACGGCAAGGCTCGCGCAGCGAAGACCGCAGCCTGGGTTCGATCGCTGACGCCAAGCTTGGCGATGACCTTCTCAACATGAACCTTGACAGTCCCCGGTCCGATGCCGAGTTCGCGCGCGATCGCCTTATTGGTCAGCCCGCTGCGGATAAGAGTCAGCACCTGGATCTCGCGGGGAGTCAGGCGCGCCAGATCGCTGTCGCTGGGCCCCGTCGCGCGTGCGAGTGCCAGACGCAGCAGATCGCCAGGCAAAGCCGTACGCCCGCCCCCCACAGCCCGGATGGCGTGCAGAAGTTCCTCACGTCCCGCGTCCTTCAACACGTAGCCGGTCACTCCGGCCGAAACAGCGCTGCGAACATATTCGGCAGTGTCGTGCAGCGTCAGCAAAAGCACCCGCGCCGAGCCAGCCTCAAGCACGTGCCGCGCGGCTTCAATTCCGGTCATGCCGGCGCCGAAGCGAATGTCGAGGATCGCCAGGTCGATGTCGCCCGCGGCGCATCGATCGACAGCCACCTCCGCAGCGGCGGCTTCGGCCACCACTTGCAGGTCGGCCTCCCGGTCAATGACTGCCCGCAGGCCCGCGCGCGTCAGTTCATGATCGTCCGCGATCAGAATGCGCATCTCAATTCCCTGCCATCGGCACGACGGCCCGGATCCTGTAACCCTGCGGCGTCGGGCCGGCCTCCAGCACGCCCGCCACCGCCAGAAGGCGTTCGCGCATCATGTCCAGACCGAACCGCGGCGTCTGGTCGGGGGTAGACGCTGAGCGCCGCTCACGCCCGGCGTCCTCGATGGTCAGCACGACATCACCTCGATCGGGTATGATCGCGAGGTCTAGATCGACCGTCGCGCCCGGAGCGTGCTTGCCGACGTTGTTGAACGCCTCCTGAGCGACCCGGAACAGCAGGGTCTCAAGCCATTCTGGCAGACGCCGTCCGATGCGATCGGTGATGTGGACGATATGGCCGACGGCCTCCAGCCGACGGGCTTCCTCGCGCAGGGCGGCGGCCACGCCAAGGTCGTCCAGACTAAGCGGTCGCAGACCGGCGATCACGCCTCGCAGATCGGAAACCGCCTTTCGCGCCACGCCGATAAGGGCCTCGATCTCTGAGGCCATGCGCGGATCATGCGGCGTCAGATCGAGGTGGACCAACTCCAGACGCCGGTGCAACGCGGCGACCTGTTGGGCCACGCCGTCGTGCAAATCCGCCGAGATCGCCGCCCGTTCGCCTTCCTGGGCCGTGACCACCCGCGACAGAACCTGCTCCAACGCCTTCTCGCGACGTTCCAGTCGCTCGAGGAGCTCGGCTTCCTTACGCCTCTGCAGATCCACGATCAGTCGCGCCTCGATCATTTCGACCATGAGGCGGAGAGCGTCAGCGTCCTCCTGACTGGAAATGGCCGCCGGATTCAAGGGCGTCGAGAAGGTGAGGCTGACGCCCTCGCGTCCGCGTTCGGAAAGGGCCGACAAGGGAATGACCAAGGCCCCGTCGGGCGCAGGTGCCGGGGCGACTCCCAGTCCACCGGCTGCATATCCCGCGAACAGGGCCGCCCTCTGGGCCGCGCGCTCGACGGCTGCGGCGAGACCCTCGCCGTCCGCGGCGGCGAGGTCGCGGCTGACCTCGATGAGCAGCTTCAGACGCGCGGCGCGCGCCTCCGAGTCTCGGAAGAGCGAACGTAGGTCGAGAGCGGGGGGAGCGATGTCGTCGGGCATGCGGTTCGGCTCTGGCAACACCGACATCTTCTATTCCACAATATCGGCCGCGTCGTATGCCGAACGGCATAGGTCCTCCGGCATGCCGTCAGGCTGATGTGCGCAAGCGGAGCCGTGGGCATTTTCAGTCCGTCGCCGCCTTCTGCGGCCCTCAGACAAGGACGATCCGATGCGCAAGATCTTCACCCTCACCGCCGTGGCCGCCCTGCTGGCCGCTGGCGCCGTCGTGGCTCAGCCGGGGGCCTCCCAAGCGCCGGCCTCGCGCGATGCCTATGCCGTGGCCAACGTGACGGCGTCCACCGCTGCCGCGACCGCCCCGATCACCGTCGCCGAAGTCGAGGCCGCCCAACGCGCTTGGGGCGAGGCCCTGGTCGCCATTGCCACCGAGTACGAGCGTAACGGCCAGGCCGCCGCCACCCGTCTGGCCGGTCAGGTGCTGGACAGCGCCTACGGCTACAACCTCGGCCCGGTCGCCTTCAAGCCGACCCTGGCTCACGGTGAGCAGACCTTCCGCACGACCCGCGAAGGGGCCCTCGCGTACTTCGTCGGCGGCAACAGCCGTTTCGCCGGCGACACCGGCTTCGCGCTGAAAGGCTGGCGTTCGTATGAGATCGACAACGCCGCCATCGTCATCAACGGCACGACCGCTATTTCGACCGGCAACGTCATGCTGACAAACAGCGACGGCGAAGTGACCACGGTCGACAAGACGTGGGGCTGGGTGCGCGACAGCAACGGCGCTCTGCGCATCGTGCTGCACCACTCCTCCCTGCCCTACGCGCCGAACTGACGGCGCGTCCGACCGGCCGCGCAGCCCCTGGCGCGGCCGGTCGCCCTTCCTTCCACCTTGGAGACCCCATGAAGTCGATCACCCTCGGCGCGTCCCTTGCCGCGCTCACCGCCCTTTCCGCCTTGCCCGCCGCCGCTCAGGATCGCAACGGCCGCTTCCAGGTGAAGGGGTTCGTGACCGCGGTCCTGCCGGACGGCGAAATCACCGATGTCCGCACCGACGCGATCGGCCTGCCGGCCGGCTCACAGGTCAGCGCCTCGGACTCCTACGTTCCGACCGTAGCCATCGAATACTTCTTCACACCGTCGTTCTCGGTCGAGACCATCTGCTGCGTCACGCCTCATGACGTCGAAGGCGAAGGGCTCCTGGCGGGTGCCGCCCTCATCGACGACGCGATCATCCTGCCCGCCACCGTGACGGCCAAGTACCACTGGGCGATGGACGGCGGGTTCAAGCCCTACGTCGGGGCCGGGGTGACTCACTTCTTCATCTTCAGCGAAGACGTCGGCTCGGACGCCGCCGCCTTGGGCGCGACGGATGTCGATCTGTCCGACGAGTTCGGCTTTGTGCTCCAGGCCGGGTTCGACATGCCGCTGAACGACCGCGGCCTCGGTTTCAGCGTCGACGCCAAGCGCTACTTCGTCGATACGACCGCCACGTTCCGGGCCGGCTCGACCACTGCGCTGCTCACAGAGCACGCTCTTGATCCCTGGGTGATCAGCGCTGGCGTCAGCTATCGCTTCTGACCCTTGACCCGCAGGGCTTTCGCCTTGCGGCCATCGTCTTTCACAGGCGGCGATCTTCCGGATCGCCGCCGTTTTCTCTCGCTCAGGACGACCTTATGTCTGCGTTCAAAGTCATCCCGCTTGCGTTCGCCATCGCCTCGGCCTCGGCTGCTCCCGCCCTCGCCCAAGACGAGGATGGCGAGATCTGGTTCAACCCGGCTTTCGTCAAATCGGTCGATGAGCGGACCTCCGTCGAACTGGAGACGGCCCAGCGGCTGCGACAGGACCCTCGCGATGACACCTACTTCGCCCGCTTATGGCTCAACCGCGAGGATACCGCGGGCCGGGAGTGGAGCGTTGGCGTGGAGCACCGCTGGAACGGGCCGGACGAACGCGAGGTGCGCCTGCTGCAGCAGGTCGGGTACGACTGGGGCCCCCTGGAGTTCCGCACGCGGCTGGAGCAGCGCTTCGTCGACGTCGACCCCCATACGGGCGTGCGGTTGCGCCAGAGGATCGGGACGACCGTGCCCCTGACCGAAAGCGAGGACGGCTGGGCCCTGACGGGCGACGCAGAGGTCTTCGTCACCCTGCGCAGCACCGAGCCCGATGGCCAGACCGGCCTCACGGGCCTTCGAACCTTCATCGGGTTCGAGCGCAGCTATGGTCGCTACGATGTCAGCCTCGGCTATCTGCGACAGCAGGATATTCGTGACAACGCCGAAGACCGCGTGGGCCATGCGCCTTTCGTCGGTCTGACGGTGAACTTCTAGCATCCGTCATCGCCTGTCGAAATGCGGGAACGCGTCCCCTCCCCGCTCACGCCGCCCGCTTCGCCGCGAAGCGGCCGTCGGGCAGGGAGGTGATCTCGGCGTAGCGGACCAGGGCGTTGAGGGCCTGGACGACGCGCTGCTCGATCTTCTTCCCGCCGCCCTTGAAGGCGCGCGACACGGCGGCGGCGTCCATCGGCGCGGACGCGCTCTGGAGGACGGCGCGGATGGCCATAACCTGATCGCCCTTGTCCTTGGGAAAGGCGGGCAATCCCTTGTCGATGGCGACGACCTGGGCCCCGAGGTCCAGCTCGCCCGTCTTGGGCGCGCCGGCGCCATCGGCGAAGCGGGGGATCTGATAGTCGGGGCGCAGCCAGCGGACGTGGCCCGCGGCCTCTTCCGCCGCGCGCTCGGCGTTCAGGGCGACCAGCTTTTCCAGGATCTGCTCGTCGGTCAGGTCGTGGGGCCAGCCATAGGCGTCGGCGGTCGCCCGGCTGATCTGGTCGTGCAGGTCCTTGAGGATCAGCACTCGGCCCCCGCCCGGACTTTTTCCAGCACATTGTATGCTTCAGACAGACGCAGAAGACGGAATAAAAGCGATCGTCGTGGTGGGCGCATTCATATTGCCCCACAGCTCGGCCAGCATGGGCGCAAAGCCGTCGGGCCCATCCAGCCGTTCCTTCAGCAGATCGGTGAACCTGCCATTCGGCAGGAGGTCCACGTCCTCTGCGAACATGATGAAGATGCAGCGCATCAGGAACAGGGCGCCCTCTTCGGGCGGATGCTTGCTCTCCAGTCGCTTGGAGACCTCGGCCAGGCGTTTGGCGATGTCGCGGGTGATGCGGGCGGCCTCGCGGGTCGGGTCCAGCGACTGGGGGGGCGGTCCAGATGGCGCGGAGCCGGGCCTGGACCTCGGGGTCGCGCAGGTCCTCCAGCCGGATGCGGAAGCCCTTGCGGTCAGGGAAGTGGGAGTAGGCCCGGCAGCTGCCCGAGAAGTCGGCATAGACCTCGAACACACAGCCGACGTCGCGCTGGCTGGCCCGGGACTGCTTGGCCTCGAGGATGAAGCAGCCGCGCTTGTAGAGGTCGATCCGCAGGGTGGAGGCCGTACCCTCGGACTCGCGTCCTTTCACGCCGCGCTCGAAGACCTAGTCGTTTGAGGCCGTGTCGGCGCTGGCCGGATCGGGACGCGGCAGGTCCAGCGCCTCGCAAAACTCCGACAGGAACATCTGATAGTTGGCGCGCTCGACGCCGCCGCGAGCGTCTTTCCAGCGATCGATGAAAGCGCCGATATCCAACCGCAGTCTCCCCGCGCCACTTGGCCCGGAATGGTCGGCTTGCGCAACCGAAGGATGCCGCGTGCACCGTGTGGATGGGGGCGTCCCGTAGCGGAGGCAAGGCTGCGTAGGATTGCGAAGTCGGTCGGGAGGTCGAGAGCGCAGCACGTGTACCAAGAGGAAGCTGATTGCCGCAGAGACCATTGAGGCCCGGGTGCTGGAGGGCATTGTCGCCAAACTGCTTGCACCGCAGGCTATCGCCGCAGCCGTGAGCTCTGACCAGCGTGAAGCGGCCGATCGCCAGCGTCAGACCCTCAATGCACGGGCCGCGACGGAGCGGGAACGAGCGGAGATCGCCTGCAAGCTGGACCGGGCCCAGACCCTGTGCATCGACGGTGGCATGGAGATCGAGGAGCTCAAGCGGCGCAGCCTTCCTCTAAAGGCCTGTCGGGCAGAGCTCGAAACCGTGCTGTCCGAGCGTGACGAGCCGGCGGTGCTGTCGCTGCATCATGGCGTCGCCGAAGCCTATCGCCGCATGGCGGAGCAGCTCCGTGAGGCTCTTGATGACGTCGATGGCGAGAACGCCCGTGACGGCGTGCGCGCGCTGATAGAGCGGATGGAGTTCATCCCCCGGGGGGGCTGGGCCAGTTCGATCTGGAGATCCACGGCAACCTTGCGCGGTGGCTTCGGATCTCCGGCGGGTCCGACGCCGGGTCCCGGACGCACAAAAGCCCCGTGGCCAGTGGCAGCGGGGCTTTTGAAAGGCCTCACCGGTGTGAGGTAATGGTGGGTGCGGGAGCCCGCATCCATCCGCACCTCATACCGATGTGCAATTTCAGAGCCTAAGACGCTCATCGCCAGGCCTCCGCAG
Source organism: Brevundimonas bacteroides DSM 4726 (assembly GCF_000701445.1). Classification (GTDB taxonomy): domain Bacteria; phylum Pseudomonadota; class Alphaproteobacteria; order Caulobacterales; family Caulobacteraceae; genus Brevundimonas; species Brevundimonas bacteroides. The sequence goes on along the minus strand of NZ_JNIX01000007.1, from coordinate 146,776 downwards.
CCAGCGCTAGGGTCAAGGACATTCCACGCTGTGACCTACCCTCGAAACCACTCAGGCGTGGATCGATCCAACAAAATCGAGCCCTTCCGATAAGATATGTTAGACGCAATCAATCTTAACCCCACCCGACCGATTTTGTCGGGCGCAGCGGTCATGGTCGACTCAAGCTGCAATGGGGTTCCTATGCTCGTCCTGCATCGTGTCGATCCAAGCGTGAACATGCGGAGGTTCTACACCCTCTCGCTTGAGAATTCCCTCTTCGGCGACATCCTGCTAGTCCGAAGGTGGGGTCGCATTGGCACGCATGGCCGGGTGCGATTCGACTGGTTCGATAGCCCGGCCGACGCCGCCAATGAACTCACGCGCATCGCCTCGGCGAAGGCACGCCGAGGGTACCAGGAATTTGGCCCGAAGGCCCAGCCGGCGGGGCGCCGCAGCGCCCATTCGGCGAGTCGCGACCACTAGGTGGCGCACCATCGGGACTGGCGGCCAGCCAAAGCAAAACTTGTGATAGAAAACCGCCATAGGTTGAGGGGCGAATTGAGACTCGAACGGGACCAAGAGGGGCAAACCCGTTTCAGCCAAGTGGGGAACTTCCCGGGCATGCATCGTTACGCCTCCCTAGTTGCCGAGGCCGGGTTGAATCCAGCGATTCGGCGCACTTCTTCGTCCACTGAGGCCCTCCCCTTTCACCTGCGCATGCTGTTTAAGTTGGGACCGAGTCTGGCGCTTTCCTGGTCAGAATCAGTATCAGGGGGCGCTGCGTGAGCAACACGACAATAGACCTCGAGGGGCTGCTGAAACTGCGTCTTGCGATAGCACGATGCGGGGAAATGGACGGTGCGCGCTGGTGGAACACTCAGGGCCAACTGGGACGACGCGGCGCCGCGGTTCTAAGGAGGGGGTTCCCGCGCACGCACTTGTTCGCACAAGCCAGATCCGTATTTGCGGCGGCGGCAGCCAGGTGCGTGGAGGTACATTCCCTCCCAGGGGCCATGACGCTTTGGTGGCTGGGGGAGGACATCGAAGAGGCGTTTGATATCCGGTGGGAGGACTGGCTGGACCAGGTCGACAGATGGACGCCTTTCTTCGATCAAATCGCCGAGCTTGGACGCCCTGAGCCGGCCGCCGTCCTGGTCGATCTTGGCCTCGTTGAGCCCTCAGACGTCGAGATTGCGGAGAAGCTTCAAGTGGATGCTAGCGGCGTTTCAGTAAAGGTTCCCACCAGCGCCCGCGTCGCGGCGTTGCTGGCCTTGGGCTTTGCCAAGGGCGGCGACGGACGGCTCGTCGTGCCATACGCTTTGAGTGGGTCATGAGAGTTTCGCCGAAATGGTCTCAACGCCTGCTTCGCAAGGGCGTGCTGGTAGACGAAACCTACCGGCTCTTTTCCGGCTGGGCCTTTGACCTCAACGCTGACCAAAATCTCGCTAATGGGCTCGCCGGACGCCAGTCCACCCAAGGGTGGGAAGATGAAATTCTGGCGACGATAAGACGGCGCATCAGGGATTTCGAGCTCGTCGAGTCTTTAATCGTTCTGGCGCAGCACGGGATGCCAATCAGCGATTGGCGTCACTGCCTACGCCTTTGGGTCGGCGCCACCGAGGAGCCATTCCACACGTTTGCACTCGGCTGGCTCTTCGAGGAACGGGCGCGCGGCCGCTTGGCTATTCGCTCTGAGGACCTCCTCGGGGTGGTCGATGACGCCGCTGGCCGTCGAGGCGGCAAGGCGGCGCCGATTTCGGACTACAGCCGCGTTCGCGCCGCTCGGGACCTACTCAAGACCGCCGGCGACCTTGGGATGGTGGAGGGGTCCGGCCCCGTTCGCACATTCGCCAACATCTCGATGAGCGACGACGTCCTGGTCTATTATGTGCAGCTCATCGCCGATCTTGAGGGCGACGCGAGCAAGGTGCCCAACAGCCGGCTTTGGCGGCTGGCCTATATGAGCCCTGACGACGTTCACCACAGCCTGCTTCACTTGCACCAGTTCCGCCGCCTGAACTACCAGGTCGCGGGCAGCTTGGTGCAGCTTGCGCCGCCCGCTGGCTCGGCCCTCGAATTCGCAAGGCAGGTTGCCCGATGAGCGATTTCAAGACCCGCCTTCGCGATAACCTAGAGCCGATCCTGGTCAGCCATGATCCTCGGGACAGGATCAGCGCCTATCACGATATGCCCTATGCGCTGTTCCACTATGACCCCGCCGACGAGTTTGAGCTGCGTCGCGAGATCGGCCTGCTTCAGACGCGGCTGGAACAGAAGTCCAAGCGGGTGATCAGAATCTCGCTGGCGGAGTGCCTGTTCGCTGCGTTGGAGGCGCAGAGCGACCTGCCGGGGTGGATCGAAGCCGAGCGCTCTTCTGGCGTGGAAGACACCATCCAAACGATCACCAACGTCCTGGAGTCCTATAGTCCCTTGGTGGATCTCGTGGCGGATAGGATGCCTTCGGATCCAGAGCCCAAGACCGACATCGTGCTGATCAATCGCGCCGGGGCGTTGTTTCCGGTCTACCGAACCTTCTCGCTGCTGGAGCAGCTCAAGGGACGGGTGATCGCACCTACCGTCTTGTTCTATCCGGGGCACTTGGACGGCGCCTCCGGGCTGAAGTTCATGGGCGTACTCGACGCTGAACATAACTATCGACCGAAGATCTTTTAGGCGGGCGCATGAGCAAAATCGGCAGCCTCTTCGCTAACGACGTCACGCGTCAGATCGAAGAAGTCATCAAGGTCGATCAGGACGATGAAGCCGTCATCGTTGGAGAAATCGACGAATACGTCGTCACCGACTCCATCAAGCGCCATTTCCTGGAGGTGCTCGAGCGCTATCAGGAAACGCCGCAGAAGCCCCACGAAGGCGCGGCCGTCTGGGTCTCAGGCTTTTTCGGGTCGGGTAAGTCGAGCTTCGCCAAGCTGCTGGGCCTATCCCTCGAAAACCGCATGCTGCAGGGCGCGCCGGCGGGCAAGCGGTTTGCCGATCAGGTGGGCGACTCCAAGCTCACCGTGGTTCTCAACGCCATCGGCGAGAAGATCCCCACTCACGCGGTGATCTTTGATGTCTCAACTGATCGCGGCATCCGGTCCGGCAATCAGATGCTGACCGAGATCATGTACAGCCTGTTTCTCAAAAGCCTGGACTACGCCAAAGACATCGATCTCGCTGAGCTTGAGATCGGTCTGGAATCGGAAGGCAAGCTTCCGGAATTCGAGGCAGCCTACAAAGAAGAGTACGGCAAAGACTGGAACCAGGAGCGTGGACTACTAGCCTTCGCTACCAACAAAGCCAGCCTTATCATGCACAAGCTGGATCCCAAGACCTTTCCCTTGGGCGACTCCTGGGCCAAGGGGCGCTCCAAGCCTGTGGTCAATGTCGCGCTCCTGGGCCAACGCGTTGTCGAGCTTATGGCTAGGCGTAAGCCAGGCCATTCCTTGGTGTTCGTGGTCGACGAAGTCGGCCAGTTCGTCGCGCGCGACATTCAAAAGATGCTCGATCTGCAGTCGATCGTGCAGCAGCTTGGCATGCGTGGAAAGGGCCGGTTCTGGACGATCGTAACCTCGCAAGAGCGCTTGAGCGAACTCGTAAGCGGGCTGGACGACAAGAAGATCGAACTCGGCCGGTTAATGGACCGCTTTCCCATGCAGGTTCACCTAGAGCCTTCCGACATCGCCGAGGTCACCAGCCGCCGCGTACTCAACAAGAACGCCGATGCGCAGAGCACGCTCGGGAGGCTGTTTGAGGACAATCGGGCGCGGCTGGATGTCAATTCGCGGGTCACGGCGGACGTGCGTTTGCCTGAACTGTCACGCGAACGGTTCGTCGATCTTTACCCGTTGCTACCCTACCAGATCGACCTGATCATCGACGTCGTCTCCGGGCTCAGAACCCAGGGCGGGGCAAGCAAGCATGTCGGCGGCGCCAACCGCACGATCATCAAGCTGGCCCAGCAACTTCTGATCAATCCGCAGACCAAGATGGCCGATCAGAACGTCGGCGAGCTGGTCACCCTGGATCAGGTTTACGACTTGACCTCCGGCAACATCAGCTCGGACATCCGCGGCAAGATCGACTCCATCCCCGCCAGAACCGACCACCCCCTAGCGCAAGCTGTGGCTAAGGTGGTCTGCCTGCTGCAGTTCGTGAAATCGGTGCATCGCACGCCCGAGAATATCGCCGCGGCGCTGCTCAACCGGGTCGACTCGGATTCGCGGCTGAGCGAAGTTCACCAAGCCCTGGCCGACCTCGAAAAGCGGCAGTTCGTTCGGCTAGGCGATGACGGCTACCGCATTCCGACACCAGCGGAAGACGACTGGGACAAGACTCGTGAGGGGCTCGAACCGCGCCGCGCTGATGAGCGCCAACTGTTGGCGACGACGATCACCGACTTCTGGTCTCCGCAGCCCGATTTTACGCTCGGTGAAACCAAGGTCTTCAAGGCCGGCTTGATGATCGACGGCTCCGAGAAGGTCTCCGGCGACATCGGCTTTCATCTGCAACTGGCCGACGACGCCGGGGCGGTTGACGTCGAAGCCGAGCGGTTTCGCACCCGCAGTCAGACCGAGAAGAACAGCGTCTTCTGGATCGTCGGCCTAGATGAAGACATCCGGCGCGAGGCCCGCGAGGCCTTTCGCTCGGATGAGATGATCAAGCGTAAGGGCCGCGGCGCTGCGACCACCGATGAGACCAAACTCATCGCCGAAGAACGCGCACGCCTGCGCCGTCATCAGCAGGAACTGTTTCGCCGCCTGAAGGCCGCCTGCCTATCCGGCCGCATCTACTTCCAAGGCCATGACCGCAGCCCCGACGGCGGCGCTGCGGATATCCGCAAGGTCGCCGTCGGCGTGCTCTCCAAGGCTCTGCCGGCGGTCTACGAGCGGTTCGGAGAAGCGAGCGCCAAGCGCGCCGATATTCAAAGGGGCATCGACGCCTTGATGGTCGATGAGAACCTCAACGGCCTGCCGAAAGTCTTCGCCGAACTCGGCCTGCTCAAGGATGATGGCGGCAAGCGCGCCTTCAACGTCTTGGGCGTGCCGCTGGCCGAAGTCGTGCGCACCATCGACGAACGCGCCCGCTACGGGGAGCAGGCAACCGGCAAGTACCTGGCCGAAGCCTTCGCCGGCGCCCCATTCGGTTGGGATTTCGACGCCGTTCGATTGCTCGTGCTTTCTCTGCTGCGCGCCGGGGCCATCGACGCCGCCCACAAGGGTCAGACGATCGACAACGCACTGAGCGTCGCAGCCAAGGACTGCTTCAACAACAACCAGGCGTTCAGGGTGGCCAGCTTCCGGCCGCGCAAAGGCATCGATTTCGGCGTCCTCGCCGAAGCGGCTGATCATTTCAAGGCGACCTTCGGCAACGAAGCGAAAGAAATTTCGGAGTCGTCTCTATCGGCTGAGATCAGAGATCAGGTCGATCGCAATGTGGATGCCGTCCAAACGGCCTTGGGCTTGCTGCAGAGTCACACCCTGCCCGGCGCAGACATTCTCGCCACCGCACTGAACGAGATGCGCAGCATCGGCCGTGGCGGTGACGAGAATGCCATCCTCTCTTTCAATGCAACGCATCGATCGATCAAAGACGCGATCAAGCGCAGCGCAGACCTGGCCAGGAGCCTCGATCAGACCGGCCTTGAGCATCTCACATTGGGCCGTGCGGCGTTGCGCGAGCTGCCGTCCTTGCTACGGGAGTCTGGCGTCGATCCCGGAATCGCCGAGAAGGGCGAGACGCTGAACGATTTCATCAGTCGCGAAACCTTCTTCCGCGATCTGCCTGCTATCGCCGCCGCGGCCGCGAGCATCCACAAAGAGCGTCGGCGCCTGGTTGCAGCTCTAATGGCTGAGAGAGCTGAGGTTTACGGCTCGGCCCTCGACACGCTGGCTGCCACATCGGGTTGGGACGGCCTCGACCCTGCGGTCCAGGACGAGATCGCCGCCCCCCTGCGCGCATGCGCCTCAAAGACCTGGACGAACGAGAGCTTCTCCCAACTGCGGAGTGAGACAGAAGCCTGCGAAAGCCGCCTTAGCGCGGCGATCCAGAAGGTGCTGCAGGCGATTGACGGGGACCGGATCGTCTCAATTTCGGTGGGCCAGTATTTTGCCGGCGGCATTGAGAACGAGGAACAGCTCGAACAGGCCCTCAGCGGCCTGCGCGACGAGTTGGGCCGCCTGATCGGCGAAGGCAAGAAGGTCATCATCCGATGAGCCGCGCCTGATGGAAAAGGAAACCCGCAGCGCGATCGAGGCGGCGACCCAGAAGGCCCGTCGGCTGCTCACTGAGGACTTCCGCGAGCAGCTCGATAGCGCCTTCGACGTCCGCCAGGATGGCCGCATCTCCGAGGTCCCGGGCCCCCACCTCGACCCCAACCAGCGCCGCGCCTGGCGCAAGATCACGGCGGCCATCGCTCATAAGCGTGCCGCGGGGATGAAGCCGGACGAAGCGGTCACCGACTTTTTGCGCGACGCTGCTTTCACCATGCTCAATCGCTTTGTCGCCCTGAAGATGCTGGAGGCGCGCGAACTGGTGCAGCCCTGCATCAGCCAGGGCGAGGCCTCGTCGGGCTTCGCGGAGTTCTGCGGCTTGGCTCCAGGGGTGCGGACCCCTGATGGCTCAGGTTACCGGCTCTACTTGGAATGTGTATTCGACGAGCTCTCCTCCGACGTGAAGGTGCTGTTCGACCGGCGCGATGCGGCTTCGGCTATGTGGCCGCGGCGCGCGACATTCGAGGCTCTGTTGGAAATCCTCAACGCTCCGCCGCTTGCGAGCGTATGGGGAGAGGACGAGACCATCGGCTGGGTCTATCAGTACTTCAACGGCCAGGACGAACGGCGCGCAATGCGCTTGGAGGGGACTCCACGCAACAGCCGCGAGCTAGCGGTCCGAAACCAATTCTTCACCCCGCGCTACGTGGTCGAATTCCTAACCGACAACACAGTGGGGCGCATCTGGTATGAGATGCGAGACGGGCAGACCGCGCTAATTGACCAGTGCGAGCATCTGCTCCGCCAGACGGGAGAAATGTGCGCGCCGCGGCCGAAGAAGGATCCGCGCGACATTCGTATCCTGGACCCCGCCTGCGGTTCGGGCCATTTCCTGCTCTACGCCTTCGACCTCATGCTCACCATTTATCAGGAAGCCTGGGCCGATCCGGAGACGCCAAGGAGCGAGGCCACAGGCAAGCCCCTGGCTGAAGACTATCCTAACATTGCTGCCCTCAATCAGGCCCTCCCTGGCTTGATCATGGCCTACAACCTCCACGGCATCGACATAGACCCCCGATGCGCTCAGATCTGCCAACTAGCACTATGGATGAAAGCTCAGCGGGCATTTGACGACCTCTCGATCGGCCGCACTGCCCGTCCACCGATCCGCCGATCCAATATTGTAATCGCCGAGCCAATGCCCGGCGAACAGGACCTGCGCGATGAGTTCCTCCACGAGCTCAAGGAGGAACGGCTTGAAAGCCTGATGCGCCGCGCCCTTGGTATCCCAACAGATCAGAGGGTGCGCACCACCAAGGCTATGGCCGACAGCCTCAAGGCTCTGGTGGAGAACGTTTGGGACGCGATGAGCTTGGCGGGCGAGATGGGCGCCCTTGTAAAGGTTGAGCGGACGTTAGAGCTCGCTGTCCAGCGTGGACGTGCCGAATGGGAAGAGCAGCTGCCACTGTTCCGCATTGCGGAGTACGACATGGCAGGTGACGGCCAAGCTGCGCTCAATGATGAAGGGCCTCAGATCGCCCCAAGCGAAGGCCTCGATTTTTGGAACAAAGCCGAACGGTTAGTGCTGAAGGCTTTGGAGGAGTACGGAACCGATGCCCGTGGGGCCGGCGTTGCGCGCCGGCGACTATTTGCGGACGACGCAGCGCACGGCTTTGCCCTCGTCGATCTCTTGTCAAAGAAATTTGACGTCGCACTCATGAATCCACCCTTTGGCCCGGCGACCGGAAATACTTCGGACAAGCTAGAAGCTGACGATGCCGGCAATCTCTATTCTGCATTTGTGCGTCGAACCAAGGAGCTCGGGGCCTCATTTATCGGTTGCATTTCGGACAGGACCTTCATGGTCCAATCCACTTTCGCTGATTTTAGAGAACACTTGCTATGTGATAAGCAGTCCGTCGCGCTCCTGGCAGATCTCGGATGGGGCGTACTGGACGCTAACGTCCAAACGGCCGCCTACGTCCTTCGAGAGAAAGGCGCTGATCAATCGATTGGATTTACCGATCTTAGAGATTCTGAAATCAAAGAATCGGAGATCTCTGGTGCAAAATCTTCGTGGAAGTGGATTAGCTCACAAGTATTCGAGAAGCTTCCAGATTTCATCTTTGCCTACGCGCTACCTGTAAGCGTGCTGAATGGAACCCGAGATTGGTTCTCGTTATCTGATCTTGCTAAGCTTCCTCGTGGATTAGGATCAAACAAAGCTGCGCGGACATATCTAAGCTGGTATGAAGTCAAAATCGACTCTCTGACCCCAGGCAAACGCTGGGAGTCACTTTCCAACGGTGGCGAATTCTCTCCATTTTGGCGGCAAGATCTCGGCGTCGCGGACTGGCGAGGCCCGAACGGACGTGCATGGGTGGAAATGAATTCGGCCGATGCTTGGCGACCTTACGACCAATCTGGCACAGACGCTTACTTCAGACGTGGCTTGAGCTTCCCGAAGCAATCCTCGTCATTTCATGTATCGATATTGCCCCAAGGGTTCCTCCCCACCCGTGAGGGGAAGGCTATATTATTCGACGATGAAACAAACACGCTGCCAATTCTCGGTTTGCTGAATAGCGGCCCCGTTCGATCGTTCGTGCGCGACACTTGCGGCCTTCACAAGCAGAGCGGCGCAATTGGTCGAATACCGATTCCCCCGCTCAAGGCGGCTGACGGACAACGGCTGGCCGAACTCTCAACCGTGATCGCGAACGCAGTAGCTGAAAGCTTTCACGGCGACGAAACGTCACGAACTTATGTTTCACCCTCAGTATTCATTGGTGCTTCCAGTGAATCATCGAGTGACATCGGTCAAAAAGTTCGCGAGATAGAAGAGATATCAAGACGGCTCTATGGCGTCACCGCTGGCGCGGACGATTGGCTTGAAGAGGCGGCCTCACCTGCTTTTTATCAACCTTCGGAGCAAGACGTCCTCTCTTGGTCTGTCGGCGTAGCCTTCGGCCGCTTTGACGTGCGCGTGGTTACTGGCGAGCGTCGCATTTCCGTGAAACCGAACCTATTCGATCCGCTACCCGCTGTGAGTCCCGGGATGCTGCCCCACGGCGCGCCCCCTTTCATGCCAACTTCGGGCATCTTCGTGGACGATCCTGGTCATGTGGACGACCTCGTCGCGCGCGTGACGGCAGTCTATGAGCACGTTGGCGAGCCTGCACCCGCGCCGGGGGATCTTCGGCGAACTTTGGCGCGCGACTTTTTCCCCGCGCACATCCGCATGTATTCTAAGAGCCGCCGCAAAGCGCCGATCTATTGGCAGCTAGCGACACCTTCCGCGAGCTACTCGGTGTGGCTCTACATTCATGCCTTCAGCAAAGACACCCTGTTTCGGGTGCAGAATGACTACTTGGCGCCCAAACTGCGCGACGAGAGTCACCAGCTCGACCGCCTCCGGGTGGAGGCAGGGGGGGCGCCCTCCACGGCTCAGAGCCGCGCTATTGAGGCGCAGGGAGTCTTCGTCGAGGAGTTGTCGGCCACTCTCCACGAGATTCGCCGCGTGGCGCCGTTGTGGGATCCTGAGCTCGACGATGGCGTCATCCTCAACTTTGCGCCCCTATGGCGGCTGCTTCCACAGAACCGCGCCTGGCAAAAGGAATGCCGGGCGGCATGGGACGGCTTGGTGAAGGGGGAATACGACTGGGCGCGCATCGCCATGCGGCTTTGGCCCGAACGGGTGGTCCCAAAGTGCGCCAAGGACCGGAGCCTCGCTGTCGCCCATAATTTGGAAGACGTTTTCTGGATCGAGGGTGCTGACGGCAAATGGGCTGCGCGTGCAGCGCCGACCTGCCCGATCGACGACCTGATCGCTGAACGCACCTCCCCCGCAGTGAAGGCCGCGCTCACCAGCCTGCTGGAAGCTCCAGAGCCTGTAGCGTGCTCAGGCCGCGGACGCCGGCGACAGACTGCGGCATAAAACATGACTGTTCACCCGCTCCACGACTACATCGCCAGCCGCATCGCCGAGAAGGTGCGCGAGCACCATGTGGTGATCGTTTACGATCAGCCCGAGGAACTACGTGGCTTCTTTGCCGAGGCCGCCCATGGGGTGGATACAAGAAGTCGCCTAGTGCCCCTCGCCCTCGGCGACGCGTCGGCTCAGCTATTCGAGGTCGATGGATCTTTTCTCGCCGCGCGTGCCGCGGTCGAGCCCTTGACGGATGACGACAAGCCTGCGGACCTCGTCATCTACGTCCCGGGCCTGCCTGAGGGCGACAAGAAAAATTCCCTGCTGATGGAGCTTGAGAAGGCCGGCACGGTCTATCGCGCGCCGAGGCTCAACCAGTTTGCTAGGTTGGTTTTGCGGAAACGCCTCGACGATGTCGCCATAGACGGGATGCTCAAGTCCGAGAGCCTGTCCTATGCCGACCTTACGGTCATTTGCCAGGGCGAGGATGGCGCCAGCGCATCCCTCCTGCGCGGAGTTTTCGACACGTCCGACCCACTCCGCATCCTGTCCGCCTGGCTGCTCGAAGACGCCCGCGACAGCGAGTTGGAACGCAAGGGTGCCTTTGGCGAGCTGCGCGGCCTGGTACAAGCCAAGCTTGGTCTGGTCCCCGCCGACGACCTCGACGGCGCCCGACTGCGCGCAACGACAGCACGCTATGTGCTGGCCAACGAGTTTCGCAGCGACCTCTTGCCCGGCGTTGCGATAGCGCCCGAAGCGGCTCGATTGCTCGAACAGGTGAGTGAGCCCGTCGGCAAGGAAGCGCTGAAGTCGGTCCGCGACCTCTCCGCCCTGCTACGCGAAGACGACGCCCTCGCCTATGTAGCCTTGGCCGACGCCGTCGAGCGGGAGCTCCGGCTGGGCGTGGAGACCGTGCCTGGCCATGCACTCGGCACAATCGATACCTTCCGTTTCGAAGAAGTCGCCGCCGCACGCGCCGCCATCCAGATGGTCGCCGACGGCCGCATTGAAGATGCGCAACGGCTCATAGACGGGCGGGGCGAAAGCTTCTGGGTTACCCTTGATCCAGAGCGCGAAGCGATCTGGCAGGTTTGCCGCCTGATGCTTGAGGTATGCGCCCAGGCTGAGCGAGCCCGGCGCGAGGTCGATCGCGCGCCAGCGGGCGGCACTCAGGGCTGGATCGAACGCTACACAGCCGAGGACGGCTGGCGCCAACTGGACTTGGCGCAGCGGCGGTTTGAGACCCTGCTGTCTTCCGTCGAGGGCGATATCGACCCACTCGCCGTGGCGGCCGTCCGAGCGCGCTATGAGGAAACTGTGCGGCGGATGACCGAAGGCTTCGTCAAGGCCTTGGAAAAGGCGGATTGGCAGGTCGACGGGATACTGCACCAGACTCGCATTTGGCCCGAGGTTGTGTCGAGCCGCTCGCGTCCTGTCGCCTACATTTTTGTCGATGCAATGCGCTATGAAATGGGTGTTGAGCTGGCCGAACGCCTAGCCGCCGGGTTCGAAGTCCAGCTGCGGCCGGCTGTCGGTGCGCTGCCTTCGATCACCCCAATAGGCATGGCCGCGCTATTGCCCGGCGCCTCCTCGAGCTTCTCCGTCGTGCAGCAAGGCGCGCGCTCTGGTTCGATGATCGAAAGCGCCTTCCTGCCGGATCGGGCGTCACGCCAGAAGTTGCTCAATAGCAAGGTTCCGGACGCCACCAGCATGGACCTCGACGAGGTGCTGTCGCTCGGGGCTAAAGCTCTGAAGGCTCGGATCGGGGCTGCTTCCGTCATCTCCATCCATTCGACGGACATCGACGGCGCCGGTGAGAACGCCATCACAACCGCTTCAGCACGGCGAATCATGGACACCGTCATCGGCGATCTGGCGCGCTGCCTGAAGAACTTGGCGGCGGCGGGTATCGAAGACGCGGTCATCACCTCTGACCACGGTCACCTGTTCTTTGCTGGCGATCGGCCCGCCTCCATGCGCATGGACGCCCCTGGCGGCGAGACTGTGGACCTGCACCGGCGCTGTTGGTTCGGCCGCGGTGGGACAACGCCCGCCGGCGCACTGCGCGTCAGCGGCGCTAGGCTTGGCTACGCGACAGATCTCGACTTCGTCTTCCCGATCAGCACGGCCGTGTTCAAGGCCGGCGGCGACCTCGCCTTCCACCACGGCGGGCCTTCGCTGCAGGAAATGATCGTACCTGTGCTTACGGTAAAAGCTAAGCGCCGCAAGGCAGAAGCGGTGAAATCCAGCCCGGTGACGGTCGTCTATGATTTCGACGCCATCACCAATCGCATCTTCACCATCAAGGTCGAGCTGACAGGCCGGGCCAAGGGCTTGTTCGACGACGGGCTTCTGGTGCGCCCCGTTGTGCTTTCCAAGGGGCGTGAGGTGGCGCTGGCGGCACTCGCTGTGGGCGGCGAGTTGTCCAGCGGGCGATTGATGCTGCAACCTCAGACGCCGGTCACCGTCGGCTTTCAGCTGACGAACGACGAAGTCACCGCCATCGAAATCCAAATCGTGGACGCGACTACGGATGCCATCCTCTATGCGTCCGAAGGCTCCATCCCTGTGAAGCTCGGAGTCTGACCATGGCGACCACACCCCCTCGCGATGCGCTCGACGACAAGGCCAACGGAGCCTTCGCCGGCAAGGTTGTGCGCAAAGACTTGGTCCGTCGAGTGAAGGTCGGCGCAAATGTGCCGGTGTTTGTCCTGGAGTTCCTGCTCGGGAAGTACTGCGCCTCGTCGGATGAAGTGGCGATCCAGATGGGTCTCCAGGTCGTCAACGACACTCTAGCCAACAACTACATTCGCCCCGATGAGTCGATGCGCGCCCAGAGCAAGGTCAAGGAAAAAGGCCGCTGGACCTTCATCGACAAGGTGCGTGTACGCCTAGTGGACTCCGACTATTGGGCCGAGGTCATCAATTTCGGCAGCAAGAACGTTCATATCCCAACCGACTATGTGCGGGACTATGACCGGCTGCTGACGGGCGGAATCTGGGCACAGATCGACATGCGCTTCGAATACGACGAAGAGGCGCGCGGCAAGAACCCATTTTGGATCGAGAAGCTAACACCGATCCAGATCGCTGCCTTCGACCTCGCGGAATACCAGGCGCAGCGTCGCCAGTTCACCACCGATGAGTGGATAGACCTGATGCTGCGCAGCATGGGTTACGAGCCGGCCGAGATGACGCGTCGGCTGAAGATGCTGTTCCTTACGCGGCTGATTCCCTTATGCGAGCGTAACTACAATCTCGTCGAGCTAGGCCCTCGCGGCACCGGTAAGAGCTACGTAATTCAGGAAGTCTCGCCCTACGCAGCCCTGATGACGGGCGGCACCACGGTTGCCAACCTATTCGGTCACATGGGCGGGCGATCCAAGGGTCTGGTGCAGATCTGGGACGTTGTGGGCTTCGACGAAGTCGCTGACCTCGAGAAGATGCCCAAAGAAGTCATCACCACCATGAAAACCTACTGCGAGTCGGGCTCCTTCCAGCGAGGCCAGGAAGCGGCCTCGGGAGAAGCGAGTATCGCCTTGTTCGGCAACACTCAGCAGCCTGTAGATGTCATGGTTCAGACCGGCCACCTCTTCGAGCCGATGCCGACCGTGATTCGGGACGACATGGCGTTCATCGACCGCCTGCACTTCTACCTGCCCGGCTGGGAAGTGCCGAAGATGCGCAACGACATGTTCACCGACCACTACGGCTTCGTGGTCGACTACATGGCCGAGGCACTGCGGGAGCTGCGCCGGCACAACTTCACCGAGATCACCGACCGTCACTTTACGATGGGCTCACATCTGGTGGCGCGCGACCGGAAGGCCGTGAAGCGCACGGTTTCGGGCCTCATGAAGATCATCTACCCGCATGGCGAGGCGACCAAAGAAGAGCTGGCCGAGCTGCTCGAGTTCGCCATGGAAGGCCGCCGCCGGGTAAAGGAGCAGCTCAAGAAGATGGGCTCCTTCGAGTACTACCACACGTCCTTCAGCTACACGGATATCGAGACGGGGGAAGAGCGGTTCGTCGGGGTGCCAGAGCAGGGTGGCCGCAACCTCATCTCGTCTGACCCCCTGCCTCCGGGCAGCATCTACACGGCGACTGTGGGTCCTGACGGAACGGTCGGCATGTACCGCATTGAGGTGTCTGTGGCTGTCGGAAGCGGCAAGCTGAAGATGGCCGGCGGAGTCGCTGGCGCTACCAAGGAATCCGTCAATCGCGCCCTCAGCTACATGCTGGCCAAGAAGGGCGACCTGTCGATCGCCAAGGAATTGGACTCATCCGACCTTCACGTCGAAGTCATCGATCTGCTCAACAATCGTGTGGAGGGCGAGATCGGCCTCGGCTTCTTCATCGCCGCGTTCTCAGCCCTGAAGAAGGCACCGCCGAGTGCGGCGATGTTGGTGCTCGGGGACATGAGTGTCCAAGGCAACATCAAGCCGGTTCGCTCGCTGGTCGAGCCACTACAGGTAGCGATGGATAACGGCGCCAAGCGGGCCCTCATTCCACTGGAGAACAAGCGCAGCTTTCTGGAAGTCACCGGCGATGTGGTCGAACACGTCGATCCCATTTTCTTTGGTGACGCAAAGACGGCGGCCTTCAAGGCGCTGGGCATGAACTAAAGCAAGGGCGTCGGCCCGAGGATGGCGAACCACGAGGTCTCCGGTCTACGCAACAGTGTTAAGGCTGCAGTCTGATCTGCAGCCCCTCTAGCTCAGCCATCGTCATGTCGTTCTCCAGGAGCTCGCCGAGATAACCCAGAAGGTCATCCTGGCGCGGCTGACCGAAGGCCAGACGGTAGACGGTGAGGCTGCGCTTCAGCCACTCCAGCCGTTGGGTCTCCCGACTGAACGGCAGGATCGGCACGCGCCGCTCCACCTTCACCGGCCCCTCGCAAAGCCAATAAGGAGCTAGGTCCGTATCGGCCTGGGTGGCCGCTCGCGCGGAGGCGAACATCTGCGCCCAAGGATCCGCCGCATCGCCCCCCTGCCCCCACAGCTCCTCGCCGTGGTTGTGGGCGACGTTAAGGCGGACCGCGTGACCCTTGAACCGGTGAACGCGCCCTTCCCTCTGCTCCAGATCGACAGGGTTGCCGGGCAGGTTCCAGTGGTAGACCCGGTAGCAATAGGGATGGAAATCGAGCCCTTCCTGGCCAACGGACGTCGTGGCCAGCACGAAGGGCCGGAACGGCGAGTTAAAGGCGTCGCGCACGCCGCCAAGTCTCGCGACCGAACCCTCTTCGTCACGATAGTCCGCCAAGCGCATGGCAAAGCGCCCACGCATCTGGAACTTGTCGACCTTCAGCCGGCCCTCGACGACTGCGGGGTTGTCGACATCGATCTGAGAAGGTCGGATCGAAAGGGCGTCGGCCATGGCCTTACCCAGTCCAGCGACACGCTCGCTGGGGGCGGCGGCGCTTAGACCCTGCGCGTCCACGAGGTAGTGCGCATACTCATCGAGGACCGCTTGCAGGTTTTGCTCGGCGGAGAAGCTCAACACGCGGTGCCAGTAGCGCTCCTCTTCCCCTCGCCGCAGCAGGGCTACGGCTTCATGCTGGTTGAAGAGGGTGCGGAAGCCCCAGGCGACATGAGCCGCAGCGCTCATCAGGCTTGGATCGTCCCATCCGAGTTCCGGGGCCACGCGCCGCAGCGCGCGCAGCGCGCAGACGGCCGGGCTTCCAAGGGCGACATCGGCCAGAAGGTCGAGCGCCTCGTCACCGATCGGCCCCAAATCACTGACGGCCGCCGTCTTCAATGCCGCCACATGGTCTTTGAAGGCGTCCTCGCTGGCCAGCCCGCCCATGCCGTTCCACGCACCGATCCAGCTGAGCGCGCCGTTGCCCGCCACCGCATCGATCGCCGCCGGCAACGCCCATTCCTGCAAACCGCCCTCGACGTCAGCGGACCCCCGCGCTGCTAACGCGTCCAGGCTCGCCGTCAGCCGTTCCGCGATCCGCGCGCGCATCTGGGCATAGCTGAGCCTCCCGGACGCACCGGTGATGATCGCAAGCGGATCCCCAAGTTCGGCCAGGACCGGCGAGGGATAGATCAGCAGCAGGGCACGCAGCCCGGCCAGGCGCCCGTCAGCCAGTCTGAATTGCAGCGGCCTCGGCCGCTTCTGATCAAAATACCCCCGACCCGTCTCGCCGGCGCCCATGCGGCGCTCGGCCTCGTAGGACAGGGTTGCCGCGATCGCGTCCGGCACCATCGTCCAGGACGAGAAGATCAGCGCCTTGGTCGGCCGCGCCCCCGACTGCGCCTCGCCGTAGTAGGGCAGCGACGGCGGAATCCACAGGTTCTGCTCGAGGCCATCCTGAAAGACATCATCCATGACCGCGCGCATCCGCCCGTTTGCGGGCTCGATCGGTGCGTAGGCATTGAGCGCGTCATGGTCGAGACAGGCGCCTTTGGCGCTGGCCAGCGCCGCGACGAGGGCGGCCGACGGCTTGGTCCCCTCCTTGTCCTTCATCACCCGCTTCAGCGCGTAGTCGCGCATGAAGTTGAGGAGGTACGGCGCCGACTTCCAATATTCGATCACATCGGGCGCTTCGAGCGCGCGAGCGACGCCTGAAACCGCCATCGCCTGACGCAGATCATCCGACTGCACCGTCAGGGCCGACGGAGGTTCGCAGACCATGGAGTCCCGATCGACCGTACTAGAGACTCGCTCGGTGCGGCACATCACCTGTTTGAGCGCGGTCTCGACCTTCGCCTTCTGCTGCAAAGCCTCGGCCTGGGCCGCCGGCAGGCCATGGAGGGCTGTCCGAAACGCCCGCATCTCCTGGTCCAGGGCCCGCACCATCTCTCGCCCTCGAACCTGGCCGAACAGGAAAGTCAGGGTCTCCAGGAAGTCGTTGTAGTGATCGCCATCCTCCGCCTGGTCGCCCTGCAGCGTCAGCATTCGGTAGGGCGTCGCCGACAACAGGAGTGTTCGAGCCGGCGTGCTGCCGCCTTGCCCGTAATCGAACAGGTCCCTGGCGAGATGTGCGGCGTCGCTGTCGCCGTGCAGCAGATCAGGGAAGCGTTGAAACTCATCCATGATGATGAGGTCGGGTTGCAGCGCATCGACACAGGAATGACTGAGCTTGCCTCGCAGCTTGGAGATGAGCGCGTTCCGCGAGGATGTCATAGCCGTTGGATACCGGTCGCGCCGGCGACGGAATTGCTCGACACCGTCGGCTAGCGCGCTCAAGACCGCATCGTCGACGCCGATGCTCTCTCGAAAGCGATCGATAAGCGCCTTGTCGACACCGTTGAGGGAGACCTCGCTTTTGATCCAGTAGTCCCAGCGTTCAGGACCGACGTCCACCTGAAGGAGGTTCTGCAAGCCGCGCGGCGAAGCAACGAGGGTCTTGAGGAGATGATAGAGCAGCGCGCGCTCTTCAGCGACGCCCGTGGCAGACCTTAAATCGAAGGTCGTTCCCGGGGTCAGGCTGATCAAGTTGACCTTGTTGGCGCTTAACGAACGCTCGCCGTTCATCCGAAGCGGCACCAGAGTCATGCGCGTCGGGAGTGCGAGAGCCTCCTGGCCAAGGACATTCAGCTTCTTGAGGTTCTGCGCCGCGATGGCCTGGTTCGAGCAAATATAGAGGATGTCAATCCGGTCGGTCTTGTCCCACAGGTGCTCGATCGCCTTGGCGATCACGCCACGCGCCACCAGCGTCTTGCCCAGGCCGACCTCGTCAGCAACCAGGAACTGGAAGGCTGGATTTTCGGGGTCGTAGAAGCGATCGAAGACATAGTCGACCGTTCGGCGCTGGAAGGCTTTCAGTGGCCCCAGCGCGGCCGCCGCCTTGAACGGCTCAGTGGACATGGTCTGCCTCCGCCGGCATCGCGGCCCGGAAGGCCTCCCACAGCGCGCGAAACTCCGCCGGAACCGGATCGGTCGCGCTGTCCTCTGCGGCCAGGCGGGTAATTAGCCTCTCCACGGCCGTCAGGCGCCCGTCGCCCGAACAGAGGGCGCGCACCAAGTCTTCGAGCAGGGGCACATCGTCCCCTCCTCCTCGACCCCAGGTGCCTTCACCGCCGGCACCTTGCGCGGCCAGAGCCGCAGCGAAGGGATCGCCAAGCTCGGACAACAGCAGGCGCAGATAGCGGAAGAAGGCGTCGCGATTGGTGATGATCGACCGGAAAATCGCCGAATGGCGTTCGGCCGGCACACCTTCCATGGGCAGGCCCACGCTGAACAGAAGCCGCGTCTCGCCGCCCGCATCGGTGAGCTGGAAGGCGACGAACCGGGTGAGGTCCGCCAGTGGCATGACCCCAAGATCGACATCGTCGCCGGCGGCGAGCGCGGCCAGGACGTCACAGCGATGGCCCTCACCGCGGGTGATCGGCCAGACAAAGGCGCTGGCGACGCTGGTGAGAACCAGGGGCCGCGAGACGACAAGCCAGACCCGCCAGCCCGGCGCGTCTTCGCCCACAGCCGGGGCGCGCTCGCAGCGCAGGGCCAAACCTGCCTTGCAGAGAATGCGACGGTCCTCCTCGAGACGGCGCTCGGCCGCTTTGACAGCCGCCGCTTCGGCTGACACCTCTCCCGCCACGAACGGGCAGAGCAGGCGGCCGAAGCCTTGAGCGCCGAGGATGTTCTCGACGCTGCCGACCTTCGACGCCTTGCCGGTGAGGGTCGCGAAAACCTCGACATTGTTGACCACCTGGCGGTTGGCCAACGCCGCCTGGGTGGCGTTGCCCGAGCCGACGGTTAGCACGGTGTCCCAGCCCACCTCCTGGATGAAGGCCTTGGCGTGCAGCCCCTGTAGGCTCTCGGGCTCTGCCTCTTCGCCGTCCTCGCTGGCCGCCATCTCGTCCAGGACGCTGACGCGCTCAAACAAGGCCAGGGTGTCGGGCGAACAGGCCGCCAGCTCGTCGCTACGCCCCACCAGGACCGGCTTCTCCCGGCTAAGGCGCGCCAGGCGCGTGAGGGTCGCGTCATCGCAGAAGGGCGAGATCACCCCCATCCGGGCGCAAGCGGACGGCGCCCAGACCTCGGAGCCAATGCCATTCACCGCTAGGCTGAGGTCCTCGAACGGCTCAGGCAAGGTCCAGGCGACCCGATTGAGATCGGCCGCGACGTCGAGAGTGAGGGCGCGGGCTTCCTCGGCGACGGGTTGCACCGTCAGCCGCGGCACGCGTTTCAAGAGGTCGACGATCGGCTTGTTCAGCGGAACGACGCGGCGCGTGACGTCGCCGTCCAGGCAAAGCGAGATGTCCCACGAGCGGTCGCGCGTCAGATTTCGCGACAGCACCAGAAGCCGCATCTTTGCCGCCCCGGTGCCCGACTGCGGCTTGAAGCGCAGGACCCAGATTTTCGGATGGAACGCCCCGCCCTGCGGCGCGGCGACCTCGATGATCATCTTCTCCAGCAGACTGCAAAGCCGCGACTGTGGCTGGGTCTGAGCCTGGATGTGCCCAGCGTCGCAATAGACGGCGAGACGATCGGCGATGCGCTCAGCCCCCTCAAGCAGCGCCAAGGGCTGACCGAGGATCTCATCGCGGTTCTCCGCCGCGAACAGCGCCAGGCTCACCGGGGCCGCCAGCGCCGTCTCGAAATCCAGCGAGTAAGTGGTGGCGACCGCGGCGTCGAACACATAGCCCGAGGGTGCCGCGAGGCTTTCGCCGTAGAGGACCCGCGCTTCGGGGTCGAGGCTTGCTCTATTGACCACGGAGCAGATCCCCCAAGTGCGACTGAGCCTGACCCCACCGGAACGACAGTCGGTCTGCGCCGGAGGCGCCGCCCCATCGGTCTCGGACAGCGTGATTGGCGAAACGCGACTGCGATGTCTTGAGACGCCGCTCCCGGTCGCGCACCAGGGCGCGCGCCGCATCAGAGTCGGGCAACTCGGCGGCGCCGGTCCGCGCAAGGGCGACCCAGTCCTGAACGAAGCGGACCAAGGCTGGCCGGATGGTGTGGGTGGGGTGTTCGACCTCGCGCCAGAAGTCAGCCAACGACCAGGCAGCCAGACGTTGGGCGTCGAGGTCAGCGGCCCATTGGGCGAGCCGTCCGCGATAGAGATCGATCCAATCCTCGCGGGCCCTCAGTTCCGCAAGCTGCAGATTGTAGAGGAGCGAAGCGCCATGGATGACGCCCGAGAAGACTTCGGCGTGCTCCACCAGGCGTCGCGCCGCCGTTGGGAAGTCGCCCAACGAAGGGTGCTGCCAGATGTAGGCGCACTGGCCGTTGTCGGATTGCCGCGCTAGCCAGGTGAGCAGTGACGTTGGCGCTGAAGCCACCAAGCGATCCTTGATAAATTGAGCCTCATCGTCCGTCAGGGCGAAGGTGGCCGTCTCGAGGAAATCGGTCGGCGCCGCAGGCAGGCCGGGATGCCAGCTGCCGGTCTGTAGATCTTCGAAGCCTTCGGCCTCCACCTCCGACCGCTGACGCCGCCGGCGAGCAGTCGGCAAGGTCGCGTAATAGGTCTCACGCGAGCCGGGAAACTGGCGGATACCCCAGGCGCCCAGACCGGCCCAATAGACAGAGCTTGGAAGGCGCTGCAGCCGCGCCCCAGCGTCTCGGCCGATCACGCCGCTGGTTTCACCGCCGGCCTTCAAGGCGTCCGACAACCTAATCTCCATCGCCCGCCCCTCGGCGGACAGTTGGCTGGCCGTGCCGTCGCGCCCTTCGAGCCGCCGCAGGATCCAGGGGATGAACAGCATATAGCGAAGCCGAGTCTGGATAGTGCTGGTGCCCGGAAACAGGTGGTCGGCGATCGAGTCGCGAATGGCGCCCAGGCCCAGCTCGTCGCGGCTCTCCCGCTCCTGAAAGAGGGCCATGATGCGTTGCGCGCGCTGACGCTCCGCCTCGTCAAAATCAATCCACGCCAAAGACGACATCAGCACCCCTGCGGTCCGCGCGTGGATCGTCTCACCCGCAGCCAAATCACCCCGAAGACTTAGCACTAGCCCACCACGCGGAAGATTGGAGACCTCCCGTCCTGGTAGCGCCCCGAAAACTTGCGCCTAGTGGCCGCCGCGGCGGTAGCGCCGGCCGCTGGCGCCCCGGCGCGGACGCAGCACCGTCACGATTTCCCCAGTCCGATCGCTCCACACGATGCTGAGCCCGCGCAGCCGCTCACGCTCAGCGCCGAGGCGGTCGGCCAAATCCGGGTCGTCGAGCCGGTCACGGGTCATCCGCAGCACGGTGCAGCCGCCGCCGACCGGCGCCTCGAAATCGGCATAGCTCATCAAGGCGTCGATCAGATGGTGCGGCACGCCCCGCTGCTGGGTGCGAATAGCCGCATGTTGAGTGAGCGCATACGTCATAGCCAAATCTCCCTGTCTTCTGAGCCTCACCTTGCAGGGGGCGCCCGACAGAATCGGTCGAGTGGGACTCGACGGCACATCAACCGCAGGTAAGCTCAGCGCGTCCAAGTTGGGGGGACGCCATGCGCCACGAGAAAGCACAGTCACTTTTGCACCTGGCGCGCGTCCTCGCCGGGTCGGCCGAGGGGCTCACCCTCGATGAGATGGCCGAGGTGGCGGGCACTGGCCGGCGCACGGTCGAGCGCATGCGCGACGCCCTGGAGCAGCTCTTCCCGCAGCTCGAATGCATCGAAGAGCCGCCGTCCAAACGCTACCGGATGACAGCGGGCCTCGACGGGCTCTTCCAGGCGCCGACCGCCGAAGAGCTCGTCGCCCTAGGCACAACGGCAGAGGCCATGCGCTCGGCCGGCCACCACGACCGCGCCGCCGCCCTCGCGTCCATCGAGACCAAGGTTCGCGCCTCGATGCGGTCCTCGGCGCTTCGCAAGCTGGTGCCGGACATGGAAGCGCTACTGCACGCAGAGACCGTCGCCGTACAGGCGGGTCCGCGGCCCTTTGAGGACGAAACCGTGCTGGCCACCGTCCGCCACGCGGTCAAAGCCATGTGCGCGCTGAAGTTCTCTTACGACGGCGGCTCGACGCCGGGACGGATCCGGGAGGTGGCGCCCTACGGCCTGATGTTTGGCCGCACCAACTATCTCGTCGCCGCCGAACTGGGGACGACGGAACCCAAGTCGTGGCGGCTGGATCGCATCCACGACCTGACGCTGATGGACTGCCCGGCCCCGCCGCCGCAAGACTTTAGCCTGTCGGCCTTCGCCGGCCGCTCGTTCGGGGTCTTCCATGGGGACGCTGAAGACGTGGTTCTGCGCATCAAACCGCACGGCGCGGCGGACGCCTTGGGGTGGCGCTTCCATTCCAACCAACAGGTCGCCGAACAGGCCGATGGGTCAGTCCTGGTCAGCTTCACCGCCAGCGGCATGCTTGAGCTCGCTTGGCACCTGTTCACTTGGGCGGACAAGGTCGAGATCATCTCGCCGCCCAGGTTGCAGGACCTGATGGTTGCCGAACTGCAGAATGCCTTAGCGGCTCACCTTTCCCGTCACCCGACCGAATCTGTCGGGGACACACGGTAGCCTCCAAGAATGGCGGCGGATGATATTGGCGGGGAAACCGGTATGGATTTGATTTTGGGACTGGCCTGCGACGGGCGCGCCTATCCGGACTTCCCGGGCGAAGGGTCTGGCGCTCTGCACGCGGCGGTCGTCGGCCCGAGCGGCCTGATCGATGTCCTGGAAGTCCAGCTGGGACTGACGGGGCCGCGCGGCGCAGAGGCGGTTCGGATCGCCGCCTATGCCGCAAAATTGCGCGCGGCTTCGACAACAGGGAGCGCCCCGTTCTTCGCCGATTCCTTTTCGCGGGACCCCTGGGCCACCGCCAAGACGCTGCTGGGCTGGCGTGATCAACTGGTCGCCGCAGGCTGGCCCGGCCAGCCGATGGGCTCGGCTCGCCTCGACGACCTGGCCAAGGCCGAAGTCTCCGGGCCTTCGCTCCCGCCCGGGACGGCCGACCGTCTGTGCGCCGTACTGACCGCCCTCACGGACCAGCCGGCGATCACGCTCCACCGCTTGCGCCTGGTCGAGCCACGAGAACTGCTGCCGCCGCCCTGTCGCCGGCTCGTCGACCAGCTTGAGCGCTGCGACGTCACGATCGAGCAGGTCGCAAGGCCGGGCGCGGACGCTGATAGCGATCTGGACCGGGTGCGGGCCTTCCTCACCACGGGAACCTCGCCGCCGCTGAACGGCGATGCGAGTTTTGTGACGGTTGACGCCGATACGGCCCTGATGGCCGCTGAAGCGCTGGCCGAGTGGCTGGCCGCCGGGTCCGAAGAGGAACTGGCCGGGACGGTGATCGTCAGCTGCGACGGCGACACGGCGCTGCTGGATCGCGCCCTGCAGGCGCGGGGGCTGCCCGCCCTTGGGCAATCGGCCGCCTCGCCGTGGCGGGGCGCGCTGCAGGTCCTCCCCCTCGCCTTCGCCGCCAGCTGGGCGCCCTTCGACGCCAAGGCGTTGCTTGATCTCTTGTTGCTACCCCGGCCGCCTATCGGTCGGAGCGCCGCGCGCAAGCTGGCGCGCGCCCTGGCCCGCGAGCCAGGCACCGGCGCCGCCGCCTGGGATCGCGCCTGGGCGGATCTGGACGCAGACCTGACGGAACGGTTCGCCGATCATCCCCAAGCGGAGACCGAAATCAGCCGCCGCCGAGACCGCTGGCGCGAGTGGACGACCGGCGGGCTCTACAACCGGATCGACGGCATTCCGGCGGACGCCGCCCGGCGGATCGCCGGGCGCGTGGGCCAATGGGCCATCGAGACCGACGCGGGCGCCTCTGACCCCTTGCTGCTGACCGTGGCCGGCGCGGCCAGCGCCCTCACCCAAGCCATCGATGTCCTGGGTCAAGATCCCCTGCCGGCCCTCCTGGTCGAGCGGATGATCGAGCAGGTGCTGGCGGAAGGCGCCCAGAACCCTGAGCACGTCGCCACTGCTGGGGGTCTGCGTTGCGTGAAGAATCCGGCGTCCATCTGGGGGCCGGTCGAGCGTCTGATCTGGTGGGACTTCAAGGGTCCCGGCGACCGCGTGCCGACAAGCCCGTGGAGCCAGGCAGAGACGGCGGCCCTCACGAGTGCAGGGTGCGCGCTTGAGACGCCCTCGGCTGCGGCGGCGCGCATTGGATGGGGGTACGCCAACGCACTCCATCATGCGCAGACGCGCGCCCTGTTGATCCGCCCGGCCCTGTCCGGAGGCGAAGAGACCGTCAGTCACCCGCTGGCCCATCAGCTCAATCCCCTGATTCAACCCGCTGGGCGGAAGATCCGTTGGAGCGCGGAGCGACTGCTCGAAGACGCCGCCCACGATCTGGCGGGACGGCGTTTGCCTCGGGAGCTGGTCGCTATCGTCCAGCCGCCGCAGGCGCGCGCCCGCTGGACCTTGCCGGCTTCGGCGGTCGCCAAACTGGCCGACCGCAAGGAGAGCGCGACCAGCTTCGAGCGTCTCGCTGATTGTCAGATGCGCTGGATGCTCCTCGACGTCCTGCGACTCTCGCGCGGCCGGTTCTCGGAAATCCCCGGGCCGGATCAGCTGCTTGGCAATCTGGCCCACGAGATCGCAAACCACGTTCTCCAGCCTGGACCCGTGGCGGACGCCGAGGCGGTTCTGCAACAGGTCGACGCGGTGTTCGACGCTCTGCTGAGCGCCATCGCCTCGCCCCTTCAGCAGCCCGAATTCGCGGGTGAACTGGCCGCGGCCCGCGCCCGCGTCCCCGCCGCCCTCGCCGAACTTGCACGCCTGCTCCGGCAGAAAAACCTGGAGGTCGTAGGCACCGAACTCGATCGTGAGGCGGCGTTCGCCAACGGGCTGGCGGTGTTGGGCCGCCTCGACCTCGTGGTCCGCCACCCTGCCAAAGGGACGGGCGTGATTGACCTGAAATGGACGCGCAGCGCCAACCGTCGTCGCACTGAGCTCGCGGAAGGTCGGGCGCTGCAGCTGGCGACCTACGGCGCCATCGCCGACCCGGCGGCCGCAGCACCGGCCCCGGGCGCCTACTACCTTCTCAATCAGCGTCGGCTGATCGGGCCGACAGGGGCTTTCGTCGCCGACGAGGAGATCGAGGCCTCACGCTCGCTCACCGATACTTGGACCGACCTCGTCGAGACCTGGCGGGCTTGGCGCGATCTCGCCGCCAACGGCGTCGCCCTTGGCGCCGGCCTGCCGCGGGCCGCCGATCACTTCCCCGCCGATCTGCGCGTCAGTCCGAACGAGGAGCCTTGCCGCTACTGCGAACTCACCAGCCTTTGCCGCGTCACCCAGGAGGCGAACTGACCATGACCTCCGCCAAGATCAACACCGTCGTGGCCTCCGCCGGAGCCGGCAAGACAACGCGCATCGTCCGGGACATCGCCAGCGAGGTAGAAACCCGTGAACCGGAGGAAATCGTCGCCACCACCTTTACGGTGAAGGCGGCCGACGAACTCATCGAGCGGTCGCGCGCCCATCTTTTCAAGTCCGGGCGCGCTGAGAAGGCCGCACGTCTGCTTGGAGCCCGGTTCGGCACCGTCAATTCGATCTGCGGCCAGATTGTCGGCGAGCACGCGATCGATCTTGGTCGTTCGCCCCGCGCCGAGGTCATCCCGGAAGATGGCGTCTCGCGCCTGTTCGCCATCGCCGCCGACACCGCGATCGAGCGGCACGCGCCGGCGCTCAACGCCCTGGCCGACGCCATGGGCTTCTTCGAGCCCAAACGCGCCGCCGACGCCGAGCGCTCGGACTGGCGCTCGACCGTGCGACGGTTGATCGAATTGGCCCGCGCCAATGGTCTGGGCGCCGCAGGCCTCGCCCATTCCGCCGATCGGTCGGTCGAGACCTTCCTGGCTTTGCTGCCGGCTCCGTCTGTCAGCGCGGACGCGCTGGACAAGGCCCTGCAAGGCGCCGTGACCGCGGCCCTCGCTGTGTTTCCCGCCGAACTCGGCAATGACGGCAAGGCGGCGCTCAAGTTGCTGCGGCCGGTCCATACCGCCGCCCAACGCGGGGAGCGCCTGTCGTGGCCCGACTGGGCGCGGCTCTCGAAGGTCAAATGCGCCAAGAAGGACGGCCAGGCGCTGATCGACGCCCTGGACGCGGTGTCGCGCGCCGCCGCGCGCCACCCAGAGCATCCGCGGTTGCACGCGGACTGCGAAGCCTTCATCCGCACCCTCTTCACCTGCGCGGCCGAGGCGCTGGATGCCTACCAGGCCTACAAGGCCGCGCGCGGCTTGATGGACTTCATCGACCAGGAAGCCCTGGCGCTGGAGGTGCTCCAAGACCCGGCCATGGCCGGGCGCCTGGGGGAGCGGATCAGCCGCGTATTCGTCGACGAGTTTCAGGACTCCAGTCCACTGCAGATCGCCATCTTCACCGCGATGGCCGAGCTGGTCGACGCCAGCACCTGGGTCGGCGATCCGAAACAGGCGATCTACGGCTTCCGCAACGCAGACAGCGCCCTGACCCAGGCCGCGTTCGACGGCGTCGCCTCGACGACAACCGAGCCGCAGGAGGTGCTGGCCACATCCTACCGCAGCCGCGAGGGCATCGTATCCTTCGTCAACGCCGCCTTTGGTCCGGCCTTCACGGCCATGGGTCTGCCAGCCTCCGAACATGCCTTCGCGGGCACCGCGCGGAAGGAAGACGGCTTTGATCACGCGCCCTTCGCCGTCTGGTGGCTCGAGGGCAAGCTGGACCTGCAGTACGCCGCGCTCGCAGCGGGCATCCGCGACGCCATCGCCGACGGGTCAGATTGGGTCGTCGGCGACAAGGCCGAGGGCGGGGTGCGGCCGCTGAAGGCCGGCGACGTGGCCGTGCTCTGCCGCAGCCACGCTGACATCTTGCGTGTCGCCAGCTCACTCAGCCGTCTTGGGGTCAAGGTCGCCGTCGAACGTGACGGCTTGGCCAGGACGCCTCACGTCGAACTGGTGATGGCCGCCTTCCGTTGGGTCGCCGACCCGACGGATCGCCTCGCCTTGGCGGAACTTGCCCGCTTCTTCAGCGACGATCCGACCTCGGACCTCTGGCTGCAGGCGGTCAGCGCCGAGGATCAGGACGCGGCCCTGCAGGCCGCAGTCCCCATCTCGACCGCCCTGGCGAGCCTGCGTGAAACGGTCTTGACCCTCACCCCCGCCGATCTTGTCGACGCCTTGATCGTCCTGCCGGAGGTCATTCGGCGGATCGAGACCTGGGGCGACGTCGCGGCGCGGCTGGATGATCTTGAAGCCTTGCGCGGCTTCGCGCGGGCCTATGAAGCCAGCTGCGCCAGCTCCGGCGCGCCGGCGACCCCATCAGGCCTCGTGCTGGCCTTGGCGGCCGATGAACCCCGACGCCCCAAGAGCCTGCAGGCCGACGCTGTGAAGGTGATGACCTACCACGGCGCCAAGGGGCTCGAGTGGCCGCTGGTCGTCCTCACCGGGCTCAATCGTGAACCCAAGCCGCGCCTCTTCGAACCCGTGGCCGAGGCCGAAGGCGCCCTGGACTGGCGCGATCCGCTGGCTGGCCGCTGGATCCGCTACTGGCCATGGCCCTATGCAAGCCAGAGCAAGGACGTCGGCCTGGATGAAGCCGCGTTGACCTCGCCGCTGGGCCAGGCCGCCGAGCTTCGCGCCCGTCAGGAGGAAACCCGGCTGCTCTATGTCGGCGTGACCCGCGCCCGAGACTACGCGGTGTTCGCCCCGCCCGCGAAGGGCGAGCTCAAGTGGCTGCAGGTCCTCGACGGGACCGCGCCCGGCCATGTCGCCCTGCCCTCGGGCGCCAACAATGTCCTGACGGCCGGACGGGAGACCTTCGCCGCGCGCGTGAGCCCGCTTGTGGTCGATGACGCCCTCGTCCCACCGGTCGTGCGTCCGACCTATGTTCGCCTGACGCGTCAACGTCGCGATCGGGCCCCGTTGCATCGGCGGCCGAGCAGCGAGGCAAGCTCCAGCCCTTTCGTGGTCGTCGAGAAGATCCAACTCGGCCCGCGTCTGCCCTTTGTCGGTGCCCCCGACATGCTTGCGCTTGGCGAGGCGGTTCACGCCATTTTCGCCGCGGACGACGCTCATGCCTCCGGCGAAGCCCGGTTGGCGAAGGCCAATCGCATCCTGGAGCGCTGGAACGTGCATCAGGTTCAGGCTCAGGACGTGCTCGACGCCTGTGATCGCCTGCAGCGTCACTTGGGCGGCTTGTGGCCCAACGGACGGCTTCACCGCGAGACGCCGGTGTTCGCCCGGCTCGGCGATCAACTGGTGTCAGGCCGGATCGACCTTCTGGCGGAACACGACGCTGGCTTCGCGGTCATCGATCACAAGAGCTTTCCCGGCTCGCGCGACACTTGGGAGACCCGCGCCGTCAGCTATGGGCCTCAGCTCGGCCTCTATGCCGAGGCGATCGAAGCGGCCGTCGGCCAGGCCTGTGACGGCCTCTACATTCACATGCCGATCGTCGGCGCCCTGCTCAGGGTCGCGCGCCAAACCGAGGCTGCGGTTTGAATACGCTCGATCCCCTCGCCGGCGCGCAAGCCGCGCTGCTCGACCATCTGCCCAAGGCCGCCATCCTGGCGCGCTACCAGGTCGCCGGCGGCCAGGAATTGGTCAGCGGCAAGTTCGCCAACCCTGAGTCCTCGGCCGCCCTGGCCGCCAACGCCTTCGGCTTCTTCGCTGATCGGCCGGAGGCTTTGAGCCTGCCCGGCCTCGTTGCGGCCGGGGACGCCCGGTGCGTCGACCTCGAGGTTGAGATGCGCTTCCCCTGGAGCGGCGGCCACCACCCCTGGCTCGACGTTGGGGTAGAGACGGACGGCCAGCTGATCGGCATCGAATCCAAGCGCTATGAGCCCTTCAGGGACCGTAAGTCGGCCAACTTCTCCGCGGCCTATTCCCGGCCGGTATGGGGTGAGGCGATGGGCGCCTTTGAGGCGATGCGCGATAGCCTGGTGCAAGGCCGCGCCTTTGTGTTCCTCGACGCCGCCCAGTTGGTGAAGCACGCCTTTGGTCTGCGGACTCAGGCCCAAGCCACCGGCCGTCGGGCGGTGCTCTGTTATCTCTACGCTGAACCTCATGCCTACCCGGACGGGCCGCCGGTCTCCCGTGCGGCCATTGACGGCCACCGCGCGGAGCTGGCGACCTTCAGCGCCGAGGTGAGCGATGCGCTCGCCGAGGTCGCCTTCTGCAGCCTGTCCTACGCCGACCTCATGGAGCACTGGTCGAACTCGCCGGCCTTGGCCGACCATGCCGTCGCCATGGCGGCGCGCTTCGACATGGGTGGGCAATGACGAGGCTGCGCGTCATCGATCTGGAGACGACGGGTACGGAGCCGCCGGCGGAGATCATCGAATTCGGCCGCGTCGATGTGGTGATCAACGACCAAGGCGCATCCGTCGAGCCGCCCCAGTCCTGGCTCTATCGGCCCCTGCGCGGCATTCCCCCAGAGACGATGGCCGTCCACCACATCACTGAAGCGGACTTCGGGCCGAATACCCCGGTCTGCACGCCCGATCAGTTGCACGCGGCGGTGTGGACCGGCCCCGCCCCCGCGGCGCTGGTGGCGCACAGCTGCGCCTTCGAGCGCCAGTTCATCACCGAAGCCACGACGGGCGCGATCCCCTGGATCTGCACCTACAAGGTCGCGATGCACGTCTGGCCCGACGCGCCGCGCCACTCCAACCAGGTGCTGCGCTACTGGCGCGGCCTGACCCTCGACAACGCCCTGGCCATGCCGCCTCACCGTGCCGGGCCGGACGCCTGGGTCACAGCCCACCTCCTCGCCGAGCTGGCCCGGTTCGCAAGCTTCGATCAGATGGTTGCTTGGACCCGCGAACCGCGGCCCATGCCGGTGCTCACCTTTGGCAAGCATCGCGGCCAACCCTGGGCGCAGGTGCCGAGCGATTACCTGCAATGGATGGTCAGCCAGACCGATATGGACGCAGATACGGTTTGGCACGCTCGAAGGGCGCTGGCGCTGCGGATTTGACACCCGACCGATTCTGTCGAGCGCACAGGCCAATCTAACCTCGGGGCCCATGGGGTGGCCCGGAGGACTCCATGAGCCGAGCGGTCCGTAACGCCCTGATGATCGCCGGTCTCCTGGCGCTGGCCTGGCTCCTGCTTGTGCTGGCCTGGCGTGTCGCCAAGTGGCTTTTCATCGCCGCGGTCTGGGTGCCGGCCCTTACGGTCGTTGGCGTGATTTTGCTCACCCAGGTCGTGACGCAACGCGTTCCACCCTGGATCGCACGTCTTCGCCGCGACCAGGCGCATCGCCCGCCAAGGCCTCCGGAGCTGATTTCGTGACCCTTCCAGTTCGCCTGTCCCTCGACATCCCCGACCTCGCCACCGCGCCCGATGAGCTCATTCAAAGCCTGTTGCGCGCCCGAGACGGGCGATGGAGCCACCAGACCAAGGCCATGCTGTTGAAGGCCGGTACGGACCGGTTGACCCTGAACGATGCCTGGGCCTCCACGCCGATGAGCTGGGTCTGCCCGTGCTGCCAACGCGACAAGCCGAGCATCGCGCGCCTCACCCCCAGCGGCGTCCTGCTGTGTCAGCTGGACTATCACCATGACCATCTCAACGATCGCGCCAAGGCGATCTTCCGCGCCGACAATCCCTTTCCCGAGGCGCGGGAGTCTCGCGAGCAGCTGATCCGGGCCATCGACAGCTGCCGCCAGCTCATCGAGCGCTTCACCACCAGCCTGCTCTGCAACGACTGCAACACCGCCGAGGGCGCGGCCAAGTTGGCGCTGAGGGACGAGGTCGACCCGGACTTCTCCTTCTCGCCAAAGGAAATCGCGCTCTTCATCAAGCCTAGGCTCAATCAGCCGCACGACATCGATGTCGAACAGGCGCGCGAGATCTGGCGCACCTTGAAGCCGGTGTTCGAAGATCTGGTCGCCTTCGCCGCGACCCTGTCCAAGCGCGTGGCCGATGGCCGGCATCGCAAGGAGGGGCGGCCGGGCTCGCCCTACGGCCGGCCGCTGTCCGATCCCGAGATCGTCCATCAGCTCCTCGTGGCCCAGGCCGGCGATCACTATCGCCCCTACCAGCTGGCCGGCCACCTCGACGCTCGCTCCCGCTCAGCGGCCGGCGCCGGCAGTTCGATGCGGCCCAAGCGGCGGTCCGGCAGCGCCGCTCCGCCAGCCGAGACCTTCGCCGCCCTCGACGCACAACAGCAGACCTTCGCGCCTTGGCGAGCGGCGCCAGCCGATTGGCGCTGCGAGGTTTGCGACCGAAGCAAGATCGAGATCTGCCGTAAGTCGAACGCCGGCCGCTGGTCAGCCCAGATTCATGACGTCCCGGAGTTCGAGCTGGAGACCGACCCGGTCAACCTCGGTTACCGGCTGGAAGAACGGGGGCGTCCGATCATCGGCGGCCACCGCAGCGCCCTGATCTGCCACGACTGCCGCAACATTCTCGCTGAAGCGAAGCGGCGGTCACCGGGTCTGACCGACGCCAGCCTGACCTTTGAAGATCTCCGTGCGGTCATCCTGGCGGTCGAACCGAACGGCCGGCACGAGGTCGACTTCGCCGCTGTGCTGGAGCGAGGCCAGGCGAACACAGATCGAGTCACGGCGGTCAGCGACTATTGGCTCCACCGGAGCCTCGCCTCGGGGATCTTCCATCAGGCCACGCGTCTCCACAAACGCCTCGGCTGGTCGGTCGAGGACGTGGAATGGACGCTCGCCGCCGAGACCCTGCCCAGCGCGGAGGAAGATCCCGACCGGGCGCTGGCGCACATCCGTTGGCTGATTGACCAAGGCGCGGCCTTCGCCAAGCAGGATCGGCCCGACTAGCGCCCCGCCAGCCCAGCGACCTGCCGCTGCAGGCGCTCGCGGGCGGCATCGATACGGTCGGCATTCGTCTTGGCCGACAACGCCGCGCGTGGCTTGCGGCCGAGGAAGTAGGCGATCCGCTCGGCATTGGCCCCGCTAGGGTGCGGCAGGCCCGTCAGGATACGCGCGGGATCGAGCCGTCCGGCGTCGGCAAGGTGTTTCAGACCCGCCTCGGCATGTCCGCCAAGCGGCACCCAGATCGCCCGCGGCAGGGCGGCGGCCTCTTCAGCCAGATGCGTCTCCACCATCTTGCGCAGAACGGCATGGGACAGAGGCGCCGGCGCGCCCGAATAGTTGGCGCCTCCGGCCAGGTAGACCGGATAGCGCAGCATCGAGGTGAAATGGACGAGGGGACTGCCGGGCTCAAAGAACGCCGCAGCGCTGTCCCGGCCGAACTTTTGCGGCACGCCGACCAGGTCGAGCATCGCAATCAGCGACGAGCGCATCGATCCACTGAAGCTCGCCGTCGACTTCGCAGCGGCCAGGGCCCCCTCGAGGTCCCGCCCCGCCTTCAACTGCGCCTGCAGCGCCTCCAGCGCGTTGGCGGCTTGCGTGCGTCCTGGCGTCAGCCCGACGAGCACCAGCTCGGCCTGGCGGGCGATATGGTCAAATGGTGCGTAGGAGACGAAGAGGTCGCGCCCGTCCGACAAAGTCAGCTCTGACGGCGTGACGCCTCGGCGATATGCCGCCAAGTCCAGTCGGCGTGCGGCGTCGATATAGGTTTGCATCAAGAAGACTCAGGCGAACGCGAACAAGTCTTCGACCCTAGACCATCGCGGAGCGCGAGGAGCGATCCGCGCCCCAGAAAATGAAGGCTGCAAGGAGCCCGCGCATCGCGCGTGGCGGGACGCGCCGTCGAGCGGTGGGCGGCGCCCGAAAGGCGCCCGTAGGGGCGGACCCGTAGGAGCCGCGGCACGCGGCGGGACCGAGCACGCCCGCCCGCCGCTCTCCGCTTCCTCGACAACCGTCTTTGGACAATTATCTTGAAAAATCGCCCATAACTGGCCATATATGGACAGTGCTACAGACGCCTTCTGAAATTCTGCTAGACCTTGCCGGGCGCATTAAGGCGTGCCGGGTCGCCTTGGGCTGGCCGCAACTGGAAGCCGCTCAGCGGGCCGGGGTCGCCTACAGAACCTGGCGGCGTTTGGAGACCGAAGGTCATGCCTCATTGGAGGATATGGTCAAGGCCGCCGTCGCCCTGCGCTGCGAGGATACCCTGAAGACGCTGTTTCCCCTCCCGGCGGCCAGTAGCCTCGATGCGCTCTTAGCGCAGCAGGCCGCCGGCGTCTCGTCTCGGCCGGTGCGCGTGCGAGCCGCGAGGTCACGCGCGCCGAAGGTCACGCATCCATGAAGCTCGCGCCCGGGACCCCTCTGACCGCCAGCCTGACTTTCAATGAAGACCAAGGCCCCCTGCCCGTCGGGCGTCTGGCGATGGCCGGCGGCCTGGCGCAGCTGGAGTGGTCGCCCGAACTGATCGCTGCGCCGATGCCGGTCTCGGCCCTGCTCTATCCGCCGGAACCGGGGCTTCATCCCGCCCGTGGCCGTGACTTTGACGGCCTGCACGGCTTCCTCTCCGACAGCCTGCCTGAGGGCTGGGGCTACCTCGTCATGCGCCGCCGCCTCAGCAAGCTGGGCGTCGCCATCGAGACACTGAGCGCCCTGGATCGCCTGGCCCTGGTCGGGGACCACGGGCGCGGCGCCCTCACCTACCGGCCTCCGACGGCGCCGCCACCGGAGGTCGATAGCCTCGATCTTGACGCCCTGGCCGCCGAGTCGACGGCGATACTGGCCGGCGAGGAGGGCGACCTTGCCGACACCTTGGCCACCCTGGCGGGCGGCTCGGGCGGCGCCCGGCCCAAGGTTCACGTCGGATTCGACGCTGAGGGGCGGATCTCGGTCTCGGATGGCGAGACAGCCGCGGGGCACGAGGCCTGGATCGTCAAGTTCGCAGCGACCAACGATCCGCCGGACATCGGCCCTATCGAAGCGGCCTACGCGGCCATGGCCCTGGCCGCCGGCCTAACGATGGCCCCCTACCGCCTGCTGCCGTCCAAGACCGGCCCCGGCTATTTCGCCACCCGCCGGTTCGATCGCCCAGAACCCGTGCGGCGCCTGCACATGGTCTCGTTGAGCGGCGCGGTCGAGGTGCCGTGGCGCACGCCTGCAAGCTACGATCTCTTCCTGCGCGCGACCCTAGCCATCACCCGCCACGCTGACGACCTCCACGCCGCCTTCCGGCGCATGGTCTTCAATGTGCTGGCCAGCAATCGTGACGATCACACGCGCCAGCACAGCTACCTGATGGACGAGACCGGAGGATGGAGGCTCGCCCCAGCCTACGACCTGACCTATTCGGCTGGGCCGGGCGGCGAGCACTATCTCGACGTCGAGGGCGAGGGCAAAAACCCGACCCGCGAACAGGCGCGCAGCCTCGGACGTCGCCATGGCCTGCCCGATCGGCTGATCGACACCATCATCGACGAGGTCCGCGCCGCCCTGGGGGACTGGGCGCGCTTCGCCGAGGAGGCTGGCGTCACCAAGGCCTCGCGCGCCGAGATCGCCGCCGCGCTGAAGGATGTGGCCGCACGCTTCTCGCCGTAAACCCTAAGCGCACTGGACGCTCGGGAAGAAGTCCCAGGACGACTGCGAACTGTGCTGAATGTCATGTTTTAGAGGTGTGGCCAGAGGCAAGCTTTGGCAATAGCCAGCGATTTTCCGGTCGCTCGTAGCCCTCATACTGCCAGAAACCGTTCTGAGGTGAAGTTACGCCGGCCACACGCAAATCTGCGGCGACCCTGCATAGTTTTGCGTAGTAAAAAGCACGAGCCCCCAAGCTGGCCAGCCGAGCCAACTGCTGGATCTGCAGGCTAGCTCCCACTGCGATTTTTCTCACACAGGAAGTGGTCAGGCGAGGCGGGGGGAAAAGTGCGGCGCGCTGATGTTTGAGAGGTGGCTTGGGCAAGTGCGTAGGTCGCCTCCCTCCGCTGCCGCTCTAAGCATTGCCGGAGGCAACCTCAGGACGGCTGATATGGATCAGTCGCCTCCCTTTATGACCGGGCCCACACCACTTCGCGGGAGCCAAACCTTCTTCTTGTTGTCCCATCGGTGCGTCTTCCGACGCTCAGTCCGCCGCGCGAGGTCGGCGATACTGGCTTGCCGGCTAGCGACCGACCAGACGATGTGGTCGGTGATGTGTTCAAACTCGGGGAGTTGTTCGCCTAGCTCGTCGTCCGAATGCTGAACGTCGCCCGTTCTCAAGTCGATGTTGATCGAAACGCCCGTTCCGATCACGTGCCATCTGTCACAGTCGCGGTTCGTGACCTTGCAGCCGGACAGCTCCAGCTGGTGCTTCATGTCTGGCCATTGCGCTCGACGGACTTCTGCCCTCCTGGCACGTCGAGCGACGTCAGCCTCGACGGCGATCGCGATCATCGCCCCACTAGCCTTCTCCCACTGTCCCCGATCAACTCCAGCTTGGGCCACTTCGGCTGGCATGTTGCGAAGTGCCTGCACGATTTCGATCGCTGATGCTTCGGGTTCTTCGGCAGCATGGGCCAGCACGTCGATAATGGATTGGTAGGCGGACATTCGACCTCACTCTGCTCCGAAACTTCTCCCAATAGGGACTATAATCCCTAGAGAACATAGTCCCGATCGCAGTCCATCAAGGGGATGGATTGGCGCGTCATTCTTGGGGAAAAAGTCCGTCAACTGCGGCTCGAGCGCGGCATCACCCAGGAGCAACTGGCGTTCGAGGCGAAGGTCGACCTGACGTACGTCGGTGGAATTGAGCGTGGTCGCCGAAACCCGAGCTTGTTGGTCATAGCCCGAATCGCTGCCGCTCTAGGCGCCGAGCCAGCTGATCTGATAGCCCAAAAAGCAAGGGCTAAAGACTCAAAAGCTGGAATGCTCAACAAGTTGGTGTTGTGCGGGAGATAATGCGTCTCCGCACAACGCAACCCTGTCGCATTGCACCTTGAAATGCTGAATTTGGGTCTCCTCATCCATGAGGAGTCTCCATGAAAGCCCACCTCTATCGCTGGCTACGAGCCCAGCGCATCAATCCCAAAGACAAGTTTGTTCTCCAGAAGCTCTGCGACTATGCGAACGACAATACCCTGGAGGCCGGCGTCAGGGTCGCGGACCTGATGCAAGATACCTGCTGGTCCGAGCGCTCCGTCCAGAACAGCTTACGCAAGCTCGAGGCTGACGGGCTCATTAGCGACACCGGACGCAAGAAGCGCCTCGCCAATGGTGGTACGCCCCGCCTCTATCGTCTGGCGCCCAACGTCACTTTCGGGGGCGCAGCCACTGCACCCCGGGGGAGGGGTCATCTGCACCCCGAGGGGCGTAACTGTGTGCACCCCAATAAAGAAACTGGAATAAATCTCTCTAGAGAGATGGCGAAGCAAAGCAATGTTGCTTCTCCTGTCCCGGACCAGATCAGAAGGATGTTTCTGGATCAGCCCGGCAAAGGCTGGGTGATCTCCTATCTCGACAGATGCGAATGGGATGCGACGGACCGCACACTGACCCCGGCCAACGATTACGCCGGCGACCGGATCAAGTCTGACGCAGGTCGCCAGCTCAAATCCCTTCAGATCACCGTACTGAAGAGGAACGGCTGATGGCGGCTCCCATTAACGCAGGCGCGGCGCGATCAGTCCGCGGTGCGAACGATAACCCCGTCCCCGGCGAGGCCTGTGTCACTGACGCGGGCGCTCCCCTGCCCTGCCCCTTGATCACCAGGGAAGAGCTGCGGCTTCTCCAGCCGCTGATCGAGGCTATTGCGCGGATGGCGGCGAGGCGCGTATCCGCCACGACCCTTTCGTCCGGCCCGGAGGTGCGTCGATGCGCGTAGCCCTTTACGCCCGCTATTCGTCCGACCAGCAGAACGCCCGGTCGGCCGAGGATCAGCTCCAGGCGCTCCGGCTTCTGGTCCAGGCCCGGGGCTGGTCAGTGGTCGAGGAATTCTCTGACCTCGGCATCTCGGGCGCCAACCTGTCTAATCGGCCGGGTGTGCAGCAGCTCCTCCGGGGCGCCGAGCGCGGGGCCTTCGACGTCGTCTTCACCGAGGCGCTGGATCGTCTTTCGCGGGATCAAGAGGGCACCGCCCACCTCTACAAGCGGCTGACCTTCTACGGCGCGGCGCTGGAGACGATCTCGGAAGGCCGCATCACCGAGCTCCACGTCGGTCTGTCCGGAACGATGAACCAGATGTTCTTGGTCGAGCTCGGCAAGAAGACCCGTCGTGGCCTGTTGGCGCGGGTGAAGGCGGGCCGCTCGGGCGGTGGTCGCTGCTACGGCTATCGGGTGGCGCGTGGCGCAGACGATGAGCGCGGGCTTCTGGATATCGACCAGGAGCAGGCCGAAGTCATCCGCAGGATTTTCACCGACTACGCCGCCGGCAAGTCGCCCCGCCTGATCGCGCACGCTCTCAACCGCGAGGGCGTGCCGGGTCCGCGCGGCGGAGAGTGGACCCCCTCGGCCGTCTACGGCGACCGGCGGGCGAAGGATGGCATCCTGTGTCAGGAGCTCTATGTCGGCGTCCGGGTCTTCAACCGGCGCAAGTTCAGGAAGCACCCGGACACGGGCAGGCGCTCTTCCGTCCTCAATCCCGAGTCTGAATGGATCCGCGAACCCGCGCCCGAACTGCGCATCATCGACGATGCGTTGTGGGCTGCGGCCCAGGCCCGGCAGGAGGCCCTGACAGATCAGCCGGCCGAGCAGGCCAGACGGCCCAAACGCCTTCTGTCCGGACTGCTCAAGTGCGGCCTGTGCGGTTCGGGCATGACCCTGAACGGCAACAAGTACGCCTGCAGCGCGGCGCGTGAGCGCGGCACCTGCTCGAACAAGAAGATCATCGCTGCGCCAACGGTCGAGGCGCGCGTGCTGGACGGCATCCGCGACAAGCTGCTGTCGCCTCAGGCCATGGCCGCTGCCGTCGATCAGCTGCGCGAGGAGAGCCAGAACCGCCGGCGAGAGACCTTGGCGGCCCGGGCCCCGATGGAGCGGGAGCTGGCCGAGATCGCACGCAAGCTCGAACGCGCCCAGACCTTGTGCATCGATGGAGCTATGGAGATCGAGGAACTGAAGAGCCGTAGTGCTCCGCTGAAGGCCCGGCGCACCGAGCTTCATGCCCTTCTCGCCGAGGTCGATGAGCCGGAGACGGTGGCCCTGCATCCGGCCGCGGCACAGGCCTACGCGCAACTGGCCTCGCGTCTTTACGAGGCCCTTGAGGGCGATGAAGGCGAAGAGGTCCGCAACGAGCTTCGCAAGCTGATCGAGGGCGTCGACCTGCATCCGTTGGAGCAGAAGGGCAAGTTCGAGCTGGAGGTCCGCGGCACGCTCGCGGCCCTCCTGGGCGTGGGTAGAGCCCAGACAGCAAAAAGCCCCGCGGCCGGTAGCAGCGGGGCTTTTGGTCTCACTTCGGCAAGTGAGGTAACATTGGGTGCGGGAGCAGGATTTGAACCTGCGACCTTCAGGTTATGAGCCTGACGAGCTACCGGGCTGCTCCATCCCGCGGCAAACGGTAGGCGTGAGAGGAAGAACCGTTCGAGATCATCACACTATCGGCTGTCCGCTCGGTAGACCCGGCGGCGACCTACTCTCCCGCGCCTTGAGACGAAGTACCATTGGCTCTGGAGGGCTTAACGACCGAGTTCGGAATGGGATCGGGTGGGGAACCTCCGACATAGCCACCAGGTCAACCGAGCGGACAGCGGATAGTGCGAGAAGACATTGTTGACATAGTCGAATGAGTTTTGCTGAGAAACGATCAAGCCGATCGGATTATTAGTACCAGTAAGCTTCACGCGTCACCGCGCTTCCACACCTGGCCTATCAACGTGGTAGTCTTCCACGATCCTCAGCGAAGCCTTGTTTTGAGGTTAGTTTCCCGCTTAGATGCTTTCAGCGGTTATCTATTCCGTACTTAGCTACCCTGCTGCACGGCTGGCGCCATGACAGGTCCACCAGAGGTACGTCCATCCCGGTCCTCTCGTACTAGGGACAGATCCTCTCAAGCTTCGAACACCCACGGCAGATAGGGACCAAACTGTCTCACGACGTTCTGAACCCAGCTCACGTACCACTTTAATCGGCGAACAGCCGAACCCTTGGGACCTGCTCCAGCCCCAGGATGTGATGAGCCGACATCGAGGTGCCAAACTTTGCCGTCGATATGGACTCTTGGGCAAAATCAGCCTGTTATCCCTAGAGTACCTTTTATCCGTTGAGCGATGGCCCTTCCACGCGGGACCACCGGATCACTATGGCCGACTTTCGTCTCTGCTCGACTTGTCAGTCTCGCAGTCAGGCGAGCTTATGCCATTGCACTCGACGAGCGATTTCCGACCGCTCTGAGCTCACCATCGCGCGCCTCCGTTACACTTTGGGAGGCGACCGCCCCAGTCAAACTACCCACCACGCCATGTCCCGGGACCGGATAACGGCCCTCGGTTAGACGTCAACGACAGTAAGGGTGGTATTTCAAGGATGGCTCCACCAGAGCTGG
>NZ_JNIX01000007.1:0-102500 GCF_000701445.1 Brevundimonas bacteroides DSM 4726 | reverse complement strand
GGCTTCCTGCGTCGCCTCGGCGATCTGGCACTTCACCACATCGCCGATGGAGATGACGCCGGCGAGACGGCTTTCCTTCAGGACCGGCAGATGCCGGATCCGGCGATCGGTCATGCGGCCCATCAGGACGGCGACGGTCTCGCCCGGCTCGGCGAAGACCACGTCGCGGGTCATATAGTCGGCGACCGGCCGGGTCAGAGCGGCCGCGCCATCCCGCGCCACGGCCCGGACGACGTCGCGTTCGGAGATCACGCCGGCGACCCGGTCGGCGTCGCAGACGATCAGGGCACCGACCCGGCGGCCGTCCATCTCGGCGCAGGCCTGGGCC
Organism: Brevundimonas bacteroides DSM 4726; assembly: GCF_000701445.1. Lineage (GTDB taxonomy): Bacteria > Pseudomonadota > Alphaproteobacteria > Caulobacterales > Caulobacteraceae > Brevundimonas > Brevundimonas bacteroides. The sequence continues at coordinate 102,172 of NZ_JNIX01000007.1, read as the reverse complement.
ACGGTGGTGTCGGGCGCGATCGAGAAGACCTCGCCGCCCTTGGATTTGAGAATTTCCGCGACCAGCATCCGGCGTCCCTTCCCTGTCTTGTCGGGAGCGATCGACGGCCGAAGAGCCGAAGCCGCTTCTTAAGCGAGAGGATCACCCGGTTCCGGGCTCGAATCAAACCTTTCCGGAAGTCGGCCGAACACCCTTGCGAGAGGGCCGATGGCCAGGATGCCGAACAGGAAGCCAAAGGCGTGGGCCTCCCAGGCGATTCGCGCGCCTTCCGCGCCGGGCGCGAAGCCGATCAGGCCGATCACCGCGTTGACCGCCATCCAGGCGATGGCGGAGCGGATCACGCCGCCGTCGGTCAGGGGAAGAACCCGCCCTCGCCCGCCCAGCAACCGGGTCGCCGCGCCGATCAAGCCGAAGACCGCGCCGGAGGCGCCGACCAGGGGATCGACCGAGCCCCAGTGCAGAACTCCATATCCCAGCGTCGCGGCGACACCCGACACTATATATAGGGCGAGGAAGACGATCAGGCCGATCCCGCCGCCGAACAGCCGGGCCAGCGGCGCGCCGAAGGTCAGGGCACCGACCGCGTTCATCAGCACATGGGCCCAGCCGCCATGCACCAGCATGGAGGTGACCAGGCCGCCGTATCGCCCCTCGGCGAGGTCGGCCGGCCGAAACGCGAGTTCCAGCCAATAGGTGTGCGACCGCTCCTGCAGCCAGTAGAGCGCCGGCATGGAGGCGGCGAGCAGCAGCGCCGCAAGCGGGGCGTTGAAGATGCGTTCCCTGGGGGGCGGGCCGTCGAATCGGCCGTCGGACGGCTCCATGCCCCTCAAATGCGGAAGGGGGCCGTTCACATCAAGTCATCCTTAACACCCGTCTCCCATTTTGGGACGCGGACCGCGCGCCCGCGGCCGAATCACGAGTGCCGAGTGGGATTTGACGACATGAGCCCGAACCGGATCGCCTCGGCCGCCCTGGCCCTTTCGCTCATCGCCCTGCCCGCCAGCGCCCAGCTGGCGTCGTCGTCGGGGATGTCGAGCTTCCAGAACGGATACGGCGGCGCGCGCCAGTCGGTGACCAGCGCCCAAACGGGCTCGACGCGGGACGAGAACGGCAACCGGCTGATCGTGGATGGCATCATCCAGGCGGGCGCCTCGGCCTATTCGCGCCAGTCGGGCGGGGTGTCGAACAGCTATTCCGGCGGCGTCGGCAACGGCTACGGCACGGTCGCCGGGGCCACGGCCATCGGCAACAATCTGAACGTCGTGGTCCAGGGCAGCCACAACACCGTCATCGTCAACTCGCGTCAGACCAACTCGGGCAATGTCACGGCCCGCAACGACCTGACCGGCACGCTCACAGGCTTCGAATGACGTTGCGTCCCCTTTCCCGGCTGCGCGTCCCAGCGCTTCTGACGGCCTCGGCGCTCGCGCTCAGTGCCTGCGTCAGCCCGACGGCGGGCCCCGGGGGCCTCTACGCCCGGCCGATCGGCAATGCGCCGGTCACGGCGAACCCTACACCCTATTCGCCAGCGCTCTACTGCATGGCCGACTATGCCCGACGTTACGGCCTGCCCTCGCCTCGCATGGCGGTTGGGCGGATCGCTGATTACACCGGAACGGTCTCCTCGGATGGCGGGCGCCAGATCACGGGGGGTGCCTCGCTGATGGCGATTTCGGCCCTGGCGAAGGCGGGCGCCCAGATCGTCGAACGCTATGACACCTCCATTTCCGAGATGGAGCTTCGCTACGCCAACAACCGGCTGATCGGCGACGAAGGCGGCACGCCTGAAGAGCCGAACTATCGCCGCATCCTGGCCGGTCAGGTGCCAGGGTCCGACTTCTACATCGTCGGCGGCATCACCGAGGTGAACTACAACATCCGCTCGGCCGGCTTCGACGCCGGGGTGGGCGAGACCGACACCGACGTGCCGGGATCGGGCATCGTCCAGGGCAAGATCTACGTCATGAACGTGGCGATGGACCTGCGCCTGGTGCAGACCACGACACAGGAAGTGGTCGACGTCATCTCTTACCAGAAGCAGATCATCGGCCGGGAGATTTCGGCTGGTGTGTTCGACTTCCTTAACGGCAACGTCTTCGACATCTCGGCGGGCACCGGTGGCATGGAGCCGGTCCAGTTGGCGGTGCGGTCGCTGATCGAGCGCGCGACGGTGGAGCTGATGGCCAATCTGTATGGCGCGCCGGGGCCGGAGGTCTGCCTGTCGGCCGAGAATGATCCGCTGAACACCGTCGGCCCCACGGGCGGCTACTACCCCGCCTATGACAACACGGGAACGAACAATGGCCAGACCCGCGCCGATCCGTCTCGCTGGCACGATCGCCGCGACGGCGATGTGCGTCGCAGCCGCTACTGAGGTTCTTGCCCAGCAGCAGGACAGCCGCGTCCTCAACAACCAGCTCCAGCTCGGCGACGTCATCAGTGGTGTGACGCTGAACGTCGAGGATGCCGCAGGCGAGGTCGCGGTGGACAATGCGGCCCAGGGCAACAGCCTGTCGGGCTCGGTTCAGAACGGGTCGCTGGACCTGTCGTCATCGCAGACGATGAACGGAAATACGCGGGCCACGACCACGGTCGAGGCCACCGGCGACACGGAAGGGCCGCTGAACCTGCAGACCCAGGCGCGCGGCAACTATCTGGCGGCCGGGGCCTATGGCGCGGACCTGACGATCGAGGCCAGTCAGGTGGTGGGACCGAGCGAGGTCACGGCCTCGGCGGCGCAGACGAACGAGGCGGCGCGGCTGCTGGGCGGGACGTCCATGTCCACCACCGCCATCGGCAACACCACGTCCATCGGCGGGACCGGAGCCCGGGTCGAGGGACTGGTCAGCCAGCGATCGGACGCAGGCGTTCGCTCCGAGAGCTTCGTTGTCAGCCAGTACATCCCGGCGACGGGAGAGGTGATCGCGACGTCCATCGGCAATACGATCGCCGCCAACTCCACGGCCGCCTCGAGCCAGGCCCTGACCCTGCGCCAGCGTCAGGCGGGCGACGCCGTGACGGCGAACGTCAGCGCCAATTCGGGCAATGCCTGGGATCTGGCCGGGCGGGCGCGGGCGACGGCCAACCAGTCGGTGCTCTACAATCAGGGCGGCTCGGTCGTGGTGACCGCCGACCAGTCGAACCTGTCGCAAGTGCGCGCCTCGACGGTCGTCACCGCCTATGACTATGGCGCAGCCACGGCCAATGCGGCGGGAACCGGCAATGAGGTCTCCATCGGCAACAACGACCGCTATCTGGAGATCGACAACAGCCAGGTGAACTCCGGCGGCGTCGAGGTGACGTCGGAGTTCGCGGGCGCCTATGGCTATGACGTTCGCGTCGGGGTGGAGGCGACGGGAAACGCCGTGACCGGCTATGCCTGCTCCGAGTGCGACGGGCAGATGGTCATTTCGAACGACCAGACCAACAGCGGAAACGTCTCGGCGCGCGCCACGACCCGCATCACAGGCTCCGGCCGCAGCGTGGTGACGAGCGCCACGGCCACGGGCAACTCCGGCACCTTCTACGTCTCCGGGTCCGGAAACAGCTCTGGCAACTAGGCGATCCGGCGGCCGTCCAGCGCCGCCAGGGTCAACGGCGGGCGGTTCGACACCCCGACCCCCACCGACAGGCGAGCCGTCAGCGGTCCGACGGCTTCGCGCCGCCGCTCCTGCTCCTGCACGGGCTGATAGAGGCCAAGCAGGCGGTCTGTGCGGTCGTCGGCGGTCCGAAGCGGGGCGATCACGATCTCCAGCGCGCCCCGCAGACGCGCGGCCTCGGCGACCATCACGACGGGCCGGGTCTCGCGCACCGTCTGGACGATCGCCGCCTGAACGAGCGGGCGGCTTTCGGGGGCCCAGAGGTCCAGCCAGGACACGCCGGCCATCCGTCGACCGTGCAGGGTCTCGATCCAGGCACCGGCCAGGCGGAAGACCGCGCCGTCGCCTTTTCGGTCGGCGCTGAACAGCTGAGGCACCAGGGCACCGAAGGTCATCGGCTCAAGATCGGCGCGCAAGGGCACACCGCCGACCCTGGGCAGGGCCGACCAACGGTCGATCAGGGTCTGTGTGCCGTTCTGGAACACCGGGCGCGCCTCCGCCGCGGCCGGCGCAAGGCCCACGCCGCATCGTGAACGGAAACGAAAGACCTTTGCCGCCAGATGTCAGGCTGGATCGGCCCAAGCGCGGCCGCGAGACGCTTTTTTCGGGAGCCCAGCCCATGCGGGTGCGGATCAAGACCTGGCTGCCGGCCGCCGTGGGGGCCTTCGCCTTCTTCGGCCTGGCTAACACCGGCGCGGCCCAGTGCAGCTCGGGCTGCCAGCCGCCCCCGCCGCCCTGCTGCGAGCCACCGCCCCCGCCGCCCCCTCCCCCGCCGCCGCCTCCGGACTGCTGCGACCATCCGGGACCGCCGGACTATCCGCCGCCGGGCGACATCAATGTGAACGTCAACGTCAATGCGAACGCCAACTCCAACGCATCGGCGGCGGCGCGGGCCGGGATCAACGCGCGCGTCGGCGGGTACGGCAATCTGCGCGGCGGTGGCGGTGGCTCGGCCTATGTCAGCGTCGAACAGCCGTATCCGACGGTGATCCAGGGCCTGACGGTCGAGGCCGGTGCCATCGCCCGCGTCGTGCGCGTGCCCTATGAAGCCCGTCGCCGCTGGGAGAAGCGGGTGGTCATCCAGGCCTTCTGCATCGACGACCGGGGCAGCCCGCATCCGGCGTCGCAGGTGATACCCGACCGCGACATCCATGACGGCTATGAGGGCGAGCTGTATCGCTGCATCGCCGGAACGCGGCTGCAGATCACCTGGGCGGAGTGGTTCGGCGAGGTCGCCTTCGATCACGGCGAGAGCTTCTACTGCCAGAAGGGCGAGGCCCTGTGGCGCGATCGCCTGGGCGGCCTGACGTGCCGCTCCCAGACGCCCCAGCGCGAGTGCAACGAACGCTCGCTGCTGCGCCGCTATGGCGCGGGCGTGAAGGTGGTCACCTGGATCCGCGAGGAGATCTACACCGAGTACCGCGAGGAAACCGTCATGGAGCAGGGCGCGGCCATCGTCGGCGCAACCCTGATGCTGGACGGCGGCGTCGGCGGCCGGGTGTTCTAAGCTGAATGGCGCACAACGGGCCGTTCAGCCTGCCAAAAGCGCCGCTCCCCTAGATTGCGGCCGTCGGTCATCGCCGGCGATCCTGAGTAGACTTGGCCCCGGAGCGCATGCCCCGGGGCCATTTTTCGATCAGGCCTGGCAGGACGGCGTCACTGCCTGTCGGGCTGTTCGGAGCCGCCGGACAGGGCGGCGGCCTCGGCGGGAGAGGCAGGCGCGGCGACCTGCTCCTCCGTGGCGGTGTCCATCGATTCCGGGGCAGGCGTGACGCCGCCATCGGTCGGGAGCTCGGTCGGGCCGCCGACGGCTGGAGCCGTGGTGGATTCGATCTCGGTTGCAGGGGCGGCGTCGGCCGTTTCCTCGGCGGCGGGGGTGCAGGCGGCGAGCGCCAGGGCGGCGGCTCCGGTCACGAACAGCAGGGTGCGCATCGGTTATTCTCCTTGGACGGCGTTCGACGAGGAACGGCCAAGGTCGCCGTTGGTTCAGTCGCCGACGAAATCCTGGGCGAACTCGGGGGCTTCGCCGTCCTCGATCGGGTCTTCCTCGTCCTCGGAGCCTGTGCGTGAAGGGTCCGGCACTTCGAAACCGACCGGCAGCGACAGGTCGAGCAGACCGGCCGCCTTCATCTCGGCGGCGCCCGGCAGGTCGTAGAGGCTGGCCAGGCCGAAGTGTTCCAGGAACCGGTCGGCGGTGGCGTAGGTCACCGGGCGACCCGGCGTGCGGCGGCGGCCGCGCAGGCGCACGAAGCCCATCTCCAGCAGCAGGTCGAGCGTCCCCTTGGAGATGGAGACGCCCCGAACGCTCTCGATCTCGGCGCGGGTGACGGGCTGGTGGTAGGCGATGATGGCGAGCGTCTCCAGCGCGGCCTTGGACAGGCGGCGCGGCTCCTCGCGTTCCTCTGTCATCAGGAAGCCGAGGTCAGGCGCGGTGCGGAAGCGCCAGCGGTCGGCGACGCATTCCAGCTCCACGCCCCGGCCCTGGTAGCGCGCCCTGAGCGACGCGATGGCGCGACCGACGTCGGCGCCTTCAGGCAGGCGACGCGCGATGTCGGCGGCAGACAAGGGGCCGGCGGCGGCGAACAGCAGGGCCTCGACCCGGCGTTCGACTTCGGCCTCGTCGGGGGCGAAACGGAGGTCGCTCACGGCGTCAGCTCCAGCGGCAGTCCCCGGCCTCGGCGTTTCAGCCAGACCTCGTCGAAGGCCTTCTCCTGACGTACGTCCATGGCCCCTTCCTTGACCAGCTCCAGGCTGGCGGAGAGGGTCGAGGCGGTGAAGCTGGCCTGGCTCGGGCCTTCGGCTTCGTCTCGGACCGGGGCGACGCGCACCAGCGGGGTCCAGTCCGCCAGACGCGGCAGGATGTCCCTCAGCCAGTCGCGGGCCTCCTCCAGGGCGAAGGCCTCGATGCGCTGGGTCGGATTGTACTGGCGGCCCTGCTCGCGGCGGCGCTGGCCGACGTAAGCGGCCATGAGCTCGTACAGGCTGGCGTCGATGCGGTCGGACGGGACGATCACCGTCGCCTCCGGGTCCCCGCGCGTGAAGACATCGCGCTTCAGCTGGGGCCGGGCCATCAGGGCCTCCGACGCCTTTCGCATCGCCTCCAGCTTCTGGAGCCGGAACGCCAGCGCCGCCGCCATTACCTCGGCCGGAGGCTCGTCGGCCTTGCCCTTCTCGGTGCGCGGCAGCAGCAGGCGCGACTTCAGATAGGCCAGCCACGACGCCATCACGAGGTAGTCGGCCGCCAGCGAGAAGTTCCGCCGCCGCGCCTCGTGAACGAAGGCCAAATACTGCTCCGCGAGTTTCGTGATCGAGAGCTTCAGCAGATCGACCTTCTGCGTCCTGGCCAGCGCCAGGAGCACATGCAGCGGGCCTTCGTAGCCCTCCAGGTCGACCACGAAGGCGTCGCGCGCGTCGACCTCCTCGACGGCGGTGAAATCCAGATTGGGCTGGAAGGCTTCGGGCATGCTCAGGCCTGCGCCTCGCCGACGTCGGGGCCCTTGGCAGCGGTGAGCCGACCCGCGAGCATGGCGTCGAAGCGGTCGCGGGCCTCGGCCACGTTGAGCGGCTCCGGCGTGTGGACGATACGGGCAAGCGCAGCCGACGCCCGGCGCGCGGCCCCGCCCTTCAGCTTTCCGACGCCGGCCATGACCTGCTCCATCTCCGCCATGTCGCCGGTCCAGTGGATGACGAGGTCGCAGCCGGCCTTGAGGGATTTCTCCGCCCGCTCGGTCAGGTCGCCGGACAGGGCGTTCATGCACAGGTCGTCGGATAGCAGCAGGCCACCGAAGCCCAGCCGCTCGCGGATCAGCTTGATCGCCTTCTTCGACTGGGTGGCCGGGCGCTTCCTGTCGATGGCCGTGAAGACGATGTGGGCCGTCATGCCGATGGGCATGTCCGACAGGGCGTTGAACGGGGCGAAGTCCCAGGCGTCCAGATGCTCCAGATCGGCGTGGACGGTGGGCAGTTCCTTGTGACTGTCGGCGAAGGCGCGGCCGTGGCCGGGCATGTGCTTGATGACCGGCAAGACGCCACCGGCCAGCAGACCCTCGGCCACCGCCCGACCGAGCTGGGCCACGGTCGCCGGGTCCTGGGCGTAGGCCCGGTCGCCGATGATGTCGTGGGCGCCGGGGGTGGGCACGTCCAGCACTGGGGCGCAATCGATGTTTATGCCGACGGCCTTGAGGTCATGGGCCATCAGCCGTCCGCCCAGCCGCGCCAGCTCGCGCGCGGTCAGGGGGTCGTTCGTGGCTTCCAGGAAGGCCTCGCCCGGCGGATACCTGGACCAGTGCGGTGGGCCCAGGCGCTGGACCCTGCCACCTTCCTGATCGACCAGGATGGGGCAGTCCCAGCCCACGGCTTCGCGCAGGGCGTCGGTCAGGCGCAGGACCTGTTCGGGGCTCTGGACGTTGCGTCGGAACAGGATGAAGCCCCAGGGCCGCGCCTGCGCGAAGAAGGCGCGCTCCTCGGGCGTCAGGGCCGCGCCCTTGCAGGCCAGGATGGCGGCGCTGGACACCCCGCCTAGCGCACCAGGCAGTCGCCGCCGCCCGCCTGGATGGCGGCGCAGAAGGCGCGGGCGTCGGCCGCCGACAGGCCGGTGAACGTCGTCCGGTAGACGGTGGAACCGTTCGAGGCCGTCACCTCCTGCACCCGCTTGGTGGCGTTCCGCGCGAACTGCGGGAAGCGCGCGGCGACGGCGGCATATTCGCGATCGGCGATGGCGGTCGAGGAGAAAGCGCCGATCTGGACGGCGGCGTTTCCGCCCGCTCCGGTCGCGGCGGGGGGCGGGGTTTCGGCGGCCGGTCTCGGGGCGGGCGCGGGCGTCGCCGGACGCGGGGCCTCCGCCTTCTCGGCCGTCTCGATCGGGCGCGGGGCCGGGCGCGGAAGCGGAGTCTCCGGCGGAGGCGCGAACTCGGGCGCGGTCGGGGTCTCGGAGGTCTCGTCGTAGAGGCCGACGCCCGCCTCCGGGTCGATCGGCTGAGCTTTGATCGGGGCCTCGACCTTCATCTGCGGCACGGGCGTGCCGACGGCGGGCGGGGCGTCGGTTGAGGAGCGCAGACCGGAGCGATAGAACAGCACCACCGCGATGATGAGCACCAATAGCACGCCCGCGCTGACCAGCAGGGTCACGGGCGGGGCCTTTTGCGGCGGCGCGCGACGCGGGTCGTAGCCGCCCCGGTTGAACGGCAGGTCGTCGTCGGTCGGCGGCGTATAGGCGCCGCGGTCGCGGGGACGGTGATCGTCGTCGTAGGACATGGTCTTGCGCCTCGGTTCGGGCCCGGCTCGAATCGGCGATCCGGCCTGTCAGTCTAAGCCGCCCCGGCCCGTCTGAGGAATCACAGATCGAGGGCCAGGTCGAGTGTGAACAGCTTTCTGTGTTCCTCGATGGCGTAGCGGTCCGTCATGCCGGCGATGTAGTCGCACACCGCCCGCGCGCGCTTGTGCGGATCATCGGTGGCCGCGCGCCTGCCCCACTCCGTCGGCATGACCTCCGGCTCGGCCATGAACAGCTCGAACATCTCGGCCAGGATGCGGCGCGCCTGGCTGCGGGTGCGGTTGACCCGGTAGTGGCGATACATCCGCTCGAACAGGAACCGGCGGAGTTGGCCGAGGTCCGCCAGCATGGCGTCTGAGAACTGGACCAGGGTGCGCCGCGCGGCGCGGACGTCGTCGGTGGAGGCAATGCCGTCCTCGGCGATGCGCCGCTCGGTCTCGGAGAGGACATCGTCGATCATGACGCCGATCATGCGTCGCACCGCCTCCAGCCTCAGCATGCGCTCCGACAGGCCGGGCCATGCCTCCCGCGTCGCCTGCAGGACGGGTCCGATCAGGGGCACGTCGCTGAGGTCGGCGAGGGTGAACAGCCCCGCCTGCACTCCGTCATCGACGTCGTGGTTGTTGTAGGCGATGTCGTCGGCGATAGCGGCGGCCTGCGCTTCCAGCGAGGCGAAGCTGTCCAGCCGCAGATCCCAGCCGGGGGCGAAGTCCGCGATGGCCGTCCAGGCCGGCTCATGAAGTTTGTGGGTCACAGGACCGTTGTGCTTGACCACGCCCTCGATCGTTTCCCACGACAGGTTCAGGCCGTCGAAGGCCGGATAGCGGGTCTCCAGCTTCGTCACGACGCGGAAGGTCTGGACGTTGTGGTCGAAGCCGCCGAACGGGTCCATCTGGAGCTGCAGCTCATCCTCACCCGCGTGGCCGAACGGCGGATGGCCCAGGTCGTGGGCCAGAGCTACGGTCTCGGCCAGATCCTGATCGATGCGCAGTGCATGGGCCAGGGAACGGGCGATCTGGCTGACCTCCAGACTGTGGGTCAGGCGCGTGCGGTAGTGATCGCCCTCGTGCGCCACGAAGACCTGGGTCTTCTCCTTCAGCCGCCGGAAGGCGGTCGAATGGATGATGCGGTCGCGGTCGCGGGCGAAGGCGTTGCGCGTCCGGCTGGGAGCCTCGGGAACCAGCCGTCCGCGCGAGGCATCGGCGGCTTCGGCGTACGGGGCGCGGGCGTTGCTTTGGCTCAATGGACGCAATCCGGAAGCCCGGACTTTGCGAACCGGGCGGGTCGGTCTCATATAGAGGGCGATGACGTCCGTCCAAACCGCTCCGCTCGAACTGAAGATCTCGACGCGCTCGCCCGAGGGCATCGTGCTGGCCGACAGCGCCTCGCGCCGTCTGGCCAGGCTGGCGGAGATAGAAGGTCACCCGGTGATGCTGCGGGTCGCGGTCGAGGGCGGCGGTTGTTCGGGGTTCCAGTACCGGCTCGATCTCGTGGAGGTCGCCGAACCCGACGATCTGCGCATCGAGGCGGACGGTCAGGCGGCGCTGGTCGATCCGGTCTCCGTGCCCTTCCTCAAAGGGTCCGAAATCGCCTTCGTCGATGAGCTGGCCGGAGCGCAGTTCGTGATCCGCAACCCGAACGCGGCGACCAGCTGCGGCTGCGGGGTCAGCTTCTCGATCTAACGGCAAAAGGGGGCACCCATGCTGAGCCTGATCCTCGCCGCCGCCCTTGCCGTCAGCGACCCAGTCGCCACGTCGGTGGAAGTGCCCTCCCCGCTGGCGCCGATGCACGGGACCGTCTTGAGCCCAAGCGGTGAGACACGAGCCGCGGCCGTCATCATCGCTGGATCGGGACCGACCGACCGAAACGGGAACAACCCCCTGGGTGTCCGGGCCGCGTCCTATCGCCTGCTGGCCGAGGGGCTCGCGGCTCAGGGCGTGGCGACCGTTCGATACGACAAGCGCGGGGCGGGCCAGTCAGTGGCGGCGCTCGGCAATGAGGCCGACCTGCGGTTCGAGCACATGGTGGACGATGCCCTGGCCTTCGCCGCCGAGGCGCGAGCCCGCACCGGCCTGCCGTGCGTCTGGCTGATCGGGCACAGCGAGGGCACGGGCGTGGCGCTGATGGCCGTCACGCGGGACGACGACGGCATCTGCGGTCTGGTGCTGCTTTCGGGACTGGGGCGGCGGCCACGCGTCATCATCGAGGAACAGTTGGGCGGTCAGTTGCCGGAGCCGCTGCGGACCCGCGCCTTCGAGGCCCTGGCCCGAATCGAAGCTGGCGAGCTGGTCGCCGACACCCCGCCGGAGCTGGCGGCCCTGCTGCGGCCGTCGGTCCAGCCCTTTCTGATCGGCCTGCTGGCTCTGGATCCGGCGGCCCTGATCGCGGCCTATGACGGCCCCGTCTTCATCGGCAACGGGACCACCGATCTGCAGACCACCGTCGTCGATGCCCGGGTCCTGGCCGAGGCCCAGCCGTCAGCGCGACTGGTCATCTGGGAGGGCGTGAACCACCTTCTGAAGGTCGCGCCGGCGGACCGGGCGGCGAATCTGGCGACCTATGCAAATCCCGATCTGCCGCTGGCGGACGGCGTGGTGGAAGACGTCGCGACCTTCATCCTCGCGCCGCGCTGAGGCTCAGGCCCCCAGCGTCTCCTGGAACCGCACGGGCCTGCCGTGGGCCGAGCCGATCAGTTCGCCGTCCTGCATGACGACGCGGCCCCGGACGATCGTGGCCATCGGCCAGCCCTCGGCCTCGAAGCCGTCGAAGGGGGTCCAGGCGCAGCGGCTGGCCATGTCCTCGTGGCGGATGACGCGCCGGGCCTTGAGATCCACCAGCGTCAGGTCGGCGTTGTAGCCCTCGGCCATGCGGCCTTTGTTCGCCGTCTGGAAGACGCGCTGGGCCCCGGCGGAGGTCAAGTCGATAAACCGCTCCAGCGTCATCCGCCCCTGCGCGACATGGGTCAGCATGACGGGCACCAGGGTCTGCACGCCGGGCATGCCGGACGGCGAGGCGGGATAGGGGCGGGCCTTTTCCTCCTTCGTGTGCGGCGCGTGGTCGGAGCCGAGCACATCGACCACGCCCTGTTCGATGCCGTGCCACAGGCCCCTGATGTGGTGGGCGTTTCGGATCGGCGGGTTCATCTGGGCAAAGCCCTTGAGCCGTTCATAGGCCTCGTCGCCGTCCAGGGTCAGGTGCTGGGGCGTGACCTCGACGGTGGCCACGTCCTTGTGATCGGCGAGGAAATCGATCTCCTCGGCGGTGGAGACATGCAGGACATGGATGCGCTTGCCCGTCTCCCTGGCCAGCCGGACCAGGCGGCGCGTGCTCATAATGGCGCTCTCGGCGTCGCGGACCTCGGGGTGGCTGGTCCAGTCGCCGGGGCGGGCGAGCGGGCGGCGGTCCGCCAGACGGTACTCGTCCTCGGAGTGGAAGGTGGCGCGACGGCTGACGGCGTTCAGCACCTTTCGCACACCGTCGTCGTCGGCGATCAGCAGGTCGCCCGTCGAGGCGCCCATGAAGACCTTCACCCCGCAGCAGCCGGGCAGCCGCTCCAGCTCGCCCAGGTGATCGGCGTTGGCGTGGGTGCCGCCGATGTAGAAGGCGTGGTCGGTCCACATGCGGTCCCGGGCGCGGGCGAGCTTGTCCTCCAGGGTGGCCGGATCAGTGGTGTTGGGCTCGGTGTTCGGCATCTCGAACACGGCGACGACGCCGCCCAGGGCGGCGGCGCGGCTGCCCGTCTCGAGGTCCTCCTTCCACTCCAGGCCGGGCTCGCGGAAGTGGACCTGGGTGTCGATGACGCCGGGGAGCACCGTCAGGCCTGTCGCGTCCACCACCTGACCGGCCGAGGCCTGGGACAGGTCGCCGATAAAAGCGATGGCTCCGTCGATCACGCCCATGTCGGCGGGGCCGCGTCCGGCGTGATTGACCACCTCTCCGCCACGGACGATCAGGTCGTATGTCTGGGTCATGAACGCCTTCTACGCGGCGGCGGACCGCTTCGCCAGAAGGGCGCGCGCCGCCTTCAGCACCCGATCGGCGGGCAGGCCCATCATGTGCTGGATGGCCTGATTGAGGTTCGGATCGACGGCCCGGAACTCTTCGAAGAGCCGATCGCCCCGGATGGAGACGCCGCCCCACGGACCGACGCGGGTGTCGTCCGAAGGGCCGTAGACACCCACGGTCGGGGCGCCCGCCGCGACCGCCAGCTGGGTCCAGATCGAGTCGGCCCCGATGTAGAGCGCCGCCCGCGACAGGGCCGCAGCGGTCTGCAGCCGGGTCAGCTTGCCCTGCAGTTCGATGACCCGGGCGCGGGGCACCGCCAGCCGGATGGTGTGGGCCAGGTCGCGGTCGGCCTCCTCGCCCACGATCATAAGCCGCCCGCCAGCGAGCGGCCCGTCCTCGGCCAGCAACGGCAGGGCGACCTTGGCGTAGCGTTCAGCGGGCCATCGCTTGCCGATCCAGTCGGCTCCCGGCCCGACCGCCAGAATGGGCGAGGGATCGTCGCCGATCAGGGCGTCGGCGGCGGCGCGGGTCTCGTCGCCGAGGAACAGACGCGGCGCGGGGACCTCGTCCAGATGCAACGTCCAGGCCGCGTCCTCGACCGCGTGGGCGCCGGGGCGGGCCGGCCCTTTCACGGCCCGCTTCTGGCGACGCAGGCGCTCTGTAAAGCGGGTGCCGCGCATGTCGACCGCCAGACCCCAGCGTGTCTGGCGGACCTGGTTCCACAGGGCGATCCAGTCGAACCGGCCGGTCTTGTCGAGCACGATCAGATTTGAAAGGCGCAGCGTGTCGGCGAATAGCGGCGCCGAGGCCGCAGAGCCGACGATGGTGAAATCCGCCTGGGGCAGGCTATCGACCAGATAAGCCAGGACGCCCGACGACAGCGCGGCCGCCTCGGCGTCGGCCTCGGCGATGTAGAGAATGGGAAAGCGGCCGCTCATGGGCGCACCGTATACGGATTCTCTCGTGGCGAGGGTGGGGCAAGTCCCGGCGAACTTGCCCGGCCGCCGTCAGATGACGAAGTCGTAGACGATGTCGGCTAGGGTATGGTCCATCGTGCGGGCGGGCGTGGCGTCGGTCGGGCAGTTGACCAGGCGGGCCGGCACCCCGGCGACTGTGCAGCCCGCCGGCACGGGCTTCAGCACGACCGACCCTGACGCCACCTTGGCGTAATCGCCGATCACGATGTTCCCGAGCACCTTGGCCCCAGCGCCCAGCAGGACCCCCTTGCCGATCTTGGGGTGGCGGTCGCCGCGCTCGGCGCCCGTGCCGCCCAGCGTCACGCCGTGCAGCATGGACACCTCGTCGCCCACCACCGCCGTTTCGCCGATGACGATGCCTGTGCCGTGATCCAGGAACAGGCCCGAGCCCATGCGGGCGGCGGGATGGATGTCCACTTGGAAAAGCTCGGAAATCCGGCTCTGGAAGTGGAAGGCGAGCGTTTCGCGGCCTTGCGTCCAGAGCCAGTGGGACACGCGCCAGGCCTGGAGCGCTTGGTATCCCTTGAAATAGAGGAAGGGCTGGAGCAACGACTTGATCGCGGGATCGCGCTCGGCCACGGCCTGGAGGTCGGCCTCGGCCGCAGCGACGATGGCGGGGTCTGCGGCGAAGGCGGACTGGCAGACCTCGCGCACGCTCATGGCGGCCAGCTCGGCGTCACCCAGCTTTCGGGCGATCTGGAAGCTGAGCGCCCCGGCCAGGTCTCCGTGCGAGAGGATGGCGGCGTTGAGCAAGGAGCCCAGATGCGGCTCGGCGCGCGCGGCCGCGTCGGCAGAGAGACGCAGGTCTCGCCACAGGGACGGCTCGGCGGCGACGACTTCCAGCTTGGGCATGCGCCCCTCCGTTTCGCCCACTATACCCGGGTCAGCATGGCGTGGGCCAGCCAGCCCGGCAGCAGGGCTTCTCTCGCCATATGGTAGGCCCGTAGCGCCGTCGCCACGGTGAAGGCGTCGCGGATCGAGCCCCGGTCGATCTCGGCGATCAGGGTCATGAAGGGGACGCGGACCGTCGTGATCACTTCCGTCGGGTCCGGGCGGGCCTCCGCCTGCGACAGGTCCCAGGCCAGCCAGGCGATGGCGCGCTCGTCGGTGATGGAGTTGGACAGTTCCATCCGCAGGACCTCGCGCCAGCCGCGCGCGATCAGGCCGGTCTCCTCGGCGAGCTCGCGCTGAACCCCGGCAAGGGGGGCCTCGCCGTCCGGGACGCCGCCTTCGGGCATTTCCCAGGAATAGTTCATCAGGGCGAACCGGGCCTGTCCGACCAAGGTCACCGTGCCGTCGCCGTGGATGGGCAGGACACCACAGGCCAGATTTCGCGGCCGGGCGACGACATAGTCCGCCGCCGCGCCCGTCGGAGCAGTCGCCCGGTGCCGGGTCAGCCGCAGCCAGGGATTGTCGAACAGGGTCTCGGCCCCGCCGTCGGACCAGCCCGGGCGCGCGGCACCGTCGTCCCAGACGGGGCGCGGCCGGTCGGCTTCGAAGGCGTCGTCGCTCATGCGGCTCCTATGGCGCGAAAGGCATCGATCGCCTAGCTGAACGCCATGACCCTGCCTCCGTTCGTCCCGCTCGGCGCCCCCCTGCCCTCGCCCACGGCGTCCCCCGAAATGCTCGCCCGCCTGGCGGTCCGAAGGTCCGCGCCGGCTCAGGGGCTGGCGGAGCCCGGCCCGTCGGACGCCCAGACCAATCTGATCCTGACGCTCGGTGCCCGCAGCCCCGACCATGGGAAGCTGACGCCCTGGCGCTTCGTCGTGCTCGGGCGCCAGACGCGCGCCGAGATCGCAGAGCGGCTGGCCGCGATGGCGGTCGAGAAGGCCCTGCCGGCCAAGGCGACGGCGGTGCTGGCCAAGCTGACGGCCGCGCCGGTGACGATCCTGGTGATCTCGACCGCGCGGCCCGCGTCCAAGCCCGAGTGGGAGCAGGTGCTGTCGGCGGGGGCCGTCTGCATGAACATCGAGCATGCGGCGGGCGCGCTGGGGTTCGCCTCCAGCTGGATCACGGACTGGTACAGCTATGACGCCGAGGCCGCCGCCCTGTTCGGCGTGACGGCGACGGAAAAGGTCGCGGGGTTCATCCACATCGGAACGCCGGTCGAGCCCCTACTGGAACGTGAGCGACCAGACATCGCGGCCCTGACGACGCGCCTGCCTTGAGCGTGTTAGGGTCGGTCCGCCTGGGCCGGAGCGATCCATGTCCCTGCCTGCCGACGCCATCGCCATTACCTTCATCCTGACGAAGGACCGCGCGGTCGCGGACGCCTTCTACCGGGACACGCTGGGACTGACGTTCGTCGTCGACGACGGCTTCGGAGCGGTGTTCGACCTGAACGGGGCGACGCTGAGGATCACCCATGTGCCCGATCACGCGGCGGGCGGTCATCCAGCGCTGGGCTGGCGCGTTTCGGACATCCGCTCGACGATCGCCGCGCTGAAGGCCAAGAGGGTCGAGATGACGATCTATCCCGGCATGGGCCAGGACCCGGACGGTGTCTGGACGTCCCCGGACGGCAGGGCGAAGGTGGCGTTCTTCGCTGATCCCGACGGGAATGTCCTCAGCCTGACGCAGGATTGAACGCGGGCTTCTCCCACTCCATCAGCATGAACCACGGCGCGCGGTCATAGTGGGCTGCACGGACCGGGTCGCCGCCGGGATCGGCGCGGGGCTCGGCGAAGTGGGTCAGGCGCAAGCCCTGATTCAGCAGCAGGGTCATGTAGGTCGACAGCGGGCGGTGCCAGTTCTGGATGCGGATGCCCTTCCACGCGATCCAGCCGACCTTCTCCTCCAGATAGTGATCCATGGCGTGGGCTCGGCGGCCGTCGGGAAGGGTCGTCCACCCCAGCTCGTTCGCATCAGCGGCGGAGTTGTACCCCGCGAGGTTGGCGATGAGCAGGATTCCTCCCGGAGCAAGGACACGCGCCATTTCCCGGATCGCGGCGGCCGCGTCGGGGATGTCGATCAGCGACAGATAGCTGACGACCAGATCGAGGGTGCCGTCTTGGAAGCCGAGCGCTTCGGCCGCCTCGACGCGGTAGTCGCCTTCCGGATCGAGCGTGCGGGCGTGGGCGATCAGCCCCTCCGTCGGGTCGATGCCGACAGCCAGGATACCATGAGCCCTGAGCATCCGGCAGAAACGCCCCTCGCCGCAGCCGACATCGAGCGCGCGGCGGAAAGGGCGTCGGCGTACCCGTTCCAGCATCGGCGCGTCCATGACCCAGCGTCGGCCGAAGTCGCCTTCATCGCCCTGGGAGGCGATCCAGGCCTGGGCCGACTCTTGCCAACCGTCGCTCATCGCGGCTCCTCCTCCGGCCGGTGGACCAACGAGACCAGCACCACCGAAATGATCATCAGCAGATACCAGCTGCCCAGCTTGGCCAGCGACACCGGCTCCCAGCCCGCCTCCTGATCCGGATAGACCCAGGCGCGGCCGAGCGTGCCCAGGTTCTCCGCGAACCAGATGAACAGGGCGACCAGGAAGTAGCCCAGAAGAAGCGGCATCCGCAGCCGCGCTCGGTCGGCCGTGAACCAGAACCATTCTCGCCCAAACAGGAGTGCCGTGGCCACGAACAACGCCAGCCGAATGTCCGGCAGCCAGTGGTGGGCGAAGAAGTTGACGTAGATCGCCGCCGCCAGAGCCCAGGTCGTCCAGAGCGGCGGATAGCCCCGCACCCGGATGTGAAAGATGCGCTGGACCCGCGCGATGTAGCTGCCCACCGCCGCGTACATGAAGCCCGAGAAGAGCGGCACCGCGCCGATCCGCAAGAGCGAGTCCTCCGGGTAGATCCACGATCCGTGGGCGGTCTTGAACAGCTCCATGATCGTGCCGGCGATGTGGAACAGCAGGATGACCCGCGCCTCGGCCCAGGTCTCGAAACGCAGCGCCAGCATGGCGATCTGGATGGCCACCGCGCCGACGACGAGAAAATCGTAGCGGCTGATCGGACTGACGTCGGGCCACAGCAGGAAGGTGCCGAGGATCAGCGCCAGCATGGCCCCGCCGAACAGGCAGGCCCAGGCCTGCTTCAGCCCGAACCACAGGAACTCGAAGACGAAACGGTTGGTCGGCGCGCGGTCGGCCCAGGTCTGGGCGGCCGTCAGCCAGGAGCGGCCCCAGGCTTCGAGGGGGAGGCGGGAGGCGGTCATGGGGCGATCCTGCCCTGCCAATCGCCACCGCTCATGAGCGAACCCTGAGCAAATGACGAAATCGTCGGATCAACCGCGTCCGCGATAGGTCGGAACGCCCTGGTCGGGCAGCCACAGGCCTTCGGGCGGCAAGCCCGTCTGCCAGAAGACGTCGATGGGGATGCCGCCGCGCGGATACCAGTAGCCGCCGATCCGAAGCCATTTGGGCGACAGGAGTTCCGCGAGACGCTTGCCGATCGCGACGGTGCAGTCCTCGTGGAAGGCGCCGTGGTTGCGGAAGGCGGTCAGGTAGAGCTTCAGTGACTTGGACTCCACCAGCCAGTCGCCGGGCGCATAGTCGATGACGATGTGGGCGAAGTCCGGCTGGCCCGTGACGGGGCAGAGGCTGGTGAACTCGGGCGCGGTGAACCGGGCGAGATAGAGGGTGTCCGGATGCGGGTTGGGCACGCGCTCGAGCTGGGCCGTCTCGGGGCTGTCAGGCTGGGCGATCTGGCGGCCAAGCTGGGAGAGGCCGGAGGTGTCGGTGGTCATGGGGATGCCATACACAATCCGGCGGGTGGAAGGGAGGTTCGGGAAGTCCTGCCGGTCCGCGACATACCCGCGCTCAAGCAGCGAGACGCCACGCATCGAGCGGTAGCGCAAAAGGAAAATGCCAGACGGCCTGTAAGCCGGGTTCTGTTCCCGCCGAAACGGGCGACGATCATTCCTCTGGACCGGCCATTGCTGGACGGTTCTCGCGACCTACCCGGGCGTCTCGGGCGGTGAACCCTGCGGCCAAAGCCGCGCGACGCCCCTATTCGGTCTTGCTCCAGGCGGGGCTTGCCATGCCGTCCCTGTCGCCAGGAACGCGGTGGGCTCTTACCCCACCCTTTCACCCTTACCTCCGAAGAGGTGGTTTGCTTTCTGTGGCGCTATCCCTCGGGTCGCCCCGGGCGGAGGTTATCCGCCGCCTTCTCACCGTGGAGCCCGGACTTTCCTCGACGCGGGCAAGCCCGCGCCGCGACCGCCCGGCCGTCTGGCCTGCGCTAGGTGGACGTTTCGAGGCCTGAGGTCAATTCAGCACACCGGTGACGCTCTCGACCGTCGCCAGTTGCAGGACGCCCATCAGGGTCGCGCGGGTCTCCCCGTCGGCGACGCCGTCGACCCTCGACGGCCGCCAGTGGCGCTGGAAGGCCTCGACCGTGATGCGGGTCTCGTCGGAATAGACGCCGTCCGGCAGAGGCTCGTAGCCGAGGCGGTGCAGGCCAGCCTGAAGAACATGGACGCCCAGGCCGGTGTCGCCGACCGACAGGGGCGGGCCGAGCGCGGCGATGCGTTCGGCGGCGGGCTCGAACCACAGGCCCTGGCGGTGTTCGGCGAGGCGCTTCCACGGGAAGAGCTCGCCGGGGTCCTGCTTGCGGGTGGGGGCCACGTCGGAGTGGCCGAGGATGCGCGCGTCCTCGATGGCCCATCGGGTGCGGATGTCGTCGATCAGGGCGATGACCGCGTCGATCTGGGCGTCCGGGAAGGCGCGATAGCCCCACTCGTGTCCCGGATTGACGATCTCGATACCGATGGAGACGGCGTTGATGTCGGTCTCGCCCTTCCACCAGCTTCTGCCAGCATGCCAAGCGCGGCGTTCCTCGGCGACAAGGCGCAGGATGGAGCCGTCCTCGTCGACGACGTAATGGGCCGAAACCTTGGCCTCGGGGTCGCGCAGGCGGGCGACGGCGGCCTCGGCGGTCTGCATGCCGGTGTAGTGGAGCAGCAGCATGTCGGGCGGGCCCCGACGCTGGTCGAAATTAGGGGATGGGGCCTCGCCGAGGGTCAACGGCACGATCAGCGCCCGTGACGCTCCCAGCCATAGGCGACCCAGGTGTCGCCGACCTTCTCGGCCTCGATGACGTCGTCGGAGCGGCGCGCACGGACGAAAGCGCGACGACGGGCCCGCATGGCCAGACCTGCGAAGAAGACCAGAACGCTGGCGCACAGCGCGATCACCGCCACGGCCGCGGCCGTGAAGACCGCCAGCACCGCGCCGACCGTCAGCGCCGCCACGGTCGCGATCACGCCGCCGAGCCACATGATCGGGGCCAGAAGCCCCTGATGGCGACGGTGCTGAAAGCCGAGCGAGGCGAAACGGTCTTTGGTCATTCCATGTCCCTGCTGGGCGAAGGCCGGCGGACCGGACCAACGCCTGAACATCCAATGTCGGTCCACAAGGATGAACCGTCAATGACCGGACGCATCACAGGCGAGTGTGCCGCAGGGCGGCTCACAGCGGCCGGTCGGCCAGGACCGTGGCCCCCTCGCCCCGCATGCGCTGGGTCCGGACCTCGCCAAGCACCGCTTGCGCCTGAGGATCGGCTATGACGCCGCCCAGCATGACGAGGGCACGGGCGGCCTCGGACTGGACGCCGAAGGCTTCGGACAGGGCCTCCCACGGCGACAGCGGGGTCGGGAAGCGCTTGTAGCGCACCGACTGATCGGCCGGGATTTCCGCCAACTCCCTGGCCTTGGCGATGGCTTCGGCCAGACCGCCGAGCTGGTCGACGAGACCCAGGCTGCGGGCCTGGGCCCCGGTCCAGACGCGGCCGCGAGCGATCTCGCGCACGCGGGCAACGGGTAGGCGGCGGCCAGTCGAGACGCGCTGGACAAACTCCTCATAGGTCCGGTCCATGGAGGCGGAGAAGGCGGCGCGCTGGCTCTCGGTCCAGGCCACGGACGGCGAGAAGGCGTCGGCGTATTCCCCGCCGACCGAAAGGCTGCGCAGGTCGACGCCGAAGCGGCCCAGCGCCTCAGAGATGACGAAGGTGCCGCCGTAGACGCCGATCGAGCCGGTCAGGGTCGAGGGCTGGGCCACGATCCAGTTGGCTTCCGAGCTGATCCAGTAGCCACCGGACGCGGCGTATTCGCCCATCGACACGACCACCGGCTTGCCCGCCGCCTTGGCCGCGCGGACGGCGGCCAGGATTTGCTCGGAGGCCTCGGGTGAACCGCCGGGCGAGGAGACGCGGAAGACGATCGCCTTGACCGCATCGTCCTCGATGGCGTCGTAGATGGCCTCGGCCGTGCGGTCGGAGTGGATGGAGCTGCCGCCGCCGAAGCCCGCGTCGCCGCCGTTGCCGGTGATGATCGCGCCTTCGCCGCCGACGATGGCGATGGCGTTGCGGCCCGAGCCGGTGCGCAGGCCCTTCGTCTCGGCATAGTCGTCGAACTCGATGATGTCGGCGCCGTTTCCGGCCCGGCGTTTGGCCTCGGCCTCGGCTTCCTCGACCTGGCCGATCTTGTCGATCAGCTTCAGCGACAGCGCCTGCTGGGCCGAATAGGGGCCGGCCTCGATGGCTGTCCGCAGCGCCGCCGGCTGGACGCGGCGGTCCGAGGCGGCGTTGGCGAGCGCCGAGTCGTAGATCGAGGTCATCCAGGCCGTCATCGCCTCGCGGTGCGGGCCGGTATAGTCCGACTGGGTGAACTCATTGACGGCGTTCTTATATTCGTAGCGTTGCTCGAACTGGGCGTTGACGCCGTAACGCTCGAAGGCGCGGCCCAGGAAGACGCTGTCGGCCGAGAAGCCCGTCGCCTGGAAGCTGGCGGTGTTCTGCATCCACAGCTCGGACGCCGAGGCCCCGACCATGTAGCTGGAAATGACCGTCCCGATCGGCAGAAAGCCCTGGGAGTGGGCGATCACCGGCTTGCCCGCCGCGCGGAAGCGGCGAACGGCCTGGCGCAGCTCGTCGGCGGTCGCGGGGTTCAAGCCGGCCTCGGGCAGGCGGATCAGCAGGACCTTCACGGCCCGGTCGGTCTCGGCCTGGGCCAGGACATCGACGACTTCCATGACCGACAGGCCCGAGCTGCCGAAGGCCGCGAAGGGATTGTCGCTCTCCTGATCGGTCAGGCCCTGACGCAGGTCCAGCTCCAGTACCGAGTTGGCGGGCGTCGCGGCCGGGCTGGCGGTGGCGGCCGCGCCGATGATCAGCACGATCGGCAGGACCACCAGGAACAGGATCAGGCCGGTGAAGACACCGAGCACCGTCAGGAAGAATTGTTTCATGGGCGGGGGAGCGTCCGGTCAGGCGGCCGAAAGGGGCCTCGGATCGACCATAGGCACACGACCGTCACCGTCAAATGAAGGTCGCGTAATCGGGGAGAGGCATGTCGTCACCTCCCCATCGCCAAAGGGCGATGGGGAGGACAGATCGCAAAGCGATCAGGAAGGGGCGAGGTGACGGCGGGGTTGAGGGCTGGCGGGCGTCGACGACGCTGCTAAGCGTCGAAAACCTCAATTCCGGGCACCGCGTCGCCCCCTCCTGGCTGCTTCGCAGCCTGTCCTCCCCACACCCCTGCGGGCGTGGAGAGGTGAGTGTCGCGCCTAAACCGATCCCAGCGTCCGCAGCCGAGCCCGCGGGTGGACCTCGTTCTGGCTCATCACCACCGTCTGGCCCCGGAAGCGTTCGATGATCGAACGGACATACGGGCGGATCTGCGGGCCGGTGAGCAGCACGGCCTGATCGCCCGACATGGCGATGCGCTCGAAGACGTCGCGGACATTGCGGATAAAATCCTGCAGGCGACTGGGGGCCATGGCCAATTGCTTGTCCTCGCCCTGACCGATCAGGGCCTCAGCGAAGGCGGCTTCCCATTCGGCCGACAGGGTGACGATGGGTAGTGCACCATCGTCGGCCTTGTGCTGCCAGCACAGCTGGCGGGCCAGGCGGGTGCGGACATGCTCGACCAGGGTGGTGACAGAGCTGGAGTGCGGCGCGGCCTCGGCCAGGCCTTCGAGGATGGCCCCGAGGTCGCGGATGGAGACCTTCTCGCGCAGCAGGGCTTGCAGCACCCGCTGAAGCGTCGTCACGCTGACCACCGAGGGGATAAGTTCGTCGACCAGCTTCTTCTCTTCCGGACCCAGCTCCCTCAGCAGCTTCTGCACCTCGGCATAGGAGAGCAGGTCGGCCATGTTCTCCTTGAGGATCTCGGTCAGGTGGGTGGTCAGCACCGTCGAGGGATCGACGATGGTGTAGCCGCGGAATGTCGCCTCTTCCCGCAGGTTTTCGTCGATCCATGTTGCGGGCAGGCCGAAGGCGGGCTCCTTGGTGTGTTCGCCGGGCAGTTCGACCTGGCGGCCGGCGGGGTCCATCGCCATGAGCGAGCCGAGGCGCACCTCCCCGGTCCCGGCCTCCATCTCCTTGATGCGGATGGCATAGCCCTGGGTCGGCAGGCGCATGTTGTCGAGGATGCGCACGCTCGGCATGACGAAGCCGAACTCCTGGGCCAGGGCGCGGCGCAGCGCCCGGACCTGATCGGTCAGGCGGCGGCCTTCCAGGTCGTTGATGAGGCTGAGCAGGGAATAGCCAAGCTCGATCTTGACCTCGTCGATGGTGAGCGCGGTGCCGATCGGTTCCTCGACGTCCTCCTTGGGCTTGGCGTTGACGGCGTCGTTCTCGATGGGCGCGGGCTTCAGCTTCGCCCGGCCCAGGCGCCAGGCCATGAAGCCCGCCCCCGCCGCCAGACCCAGGAAAGGGATGATCGGCATGCCCGGGATCACGGCCAGCAGGGCTGATGCGCCCGCCACCATGCCCAGGCTGACCGGATTGGTGGCCAGCTGGCTGACGAGGGCCTTGTCGGCCGAACCTTCGACGCCTGCCTTGGACACCAGGAAGCCAGCGGCGATCGAGATGATGATGGCCGGGACCTGGGTCACCAGACCGTCGCCGATGGTCAGCTGAATGTAGGTGTTGGCCGCGTCGCCCAGCGGCAGGTCGTGCTGGAGCGTTCCGATCAGGATGCCGCCGATCACGTTGATGAAGACGATGACCAGGCCGGCCACGGCGTCGCCGCGCACGAACTTGGACGCGCCGTCCATGGCCCCGAAGAAGGTCGATTCCTGCTCCAGCTCCTTGCGCCGCAGCTTGGCCTGATCCTCGGTGATGAGGCCCGACGACAGATCGGCGTCGATGGCCATCTGCTTGCCGGGCATGGAGTCCAGGGTGAAGCGCGCCGAGACCTCGGCGATGCGGGTCGAGCCCTTGGTGATGACGACGAAGTTCACCACCAGGATGATGGCGAAGATGATCACGCCGATGATGAAGCTTCCGCCCATCATCAGGGAGCCGAAGGCGGCGATCACCTGACCCGCCGCATCGTGGCCCTCGTGGCCGTGGCTAAGGACGAGGCGGGTGGAGGCGAGGTTCAGGCCCAGCCGGAACAGGGTCGAGACCAGCAGGACGGTCGGGAAGATGGCGAAGTCCAGCGGCTTCTTCATCATCAGCGCCGTCATCAGGATCAGCACCGACGACACCAGCGAGATCGCCAGCAGCAGGTCCAGCAGGACCTTCGGCACCGGCAGGATCAAGAGCAGGATGACGCCGATCACGCCGACGGCCATCCCGACTTCGCCGCGCATCAGCCAGCCGCGGATGTCCGAGCCCGAGGGGCGCGCCAAACCGTCCTTCATCAGGATGGGCGCGTCGGTCATGCCCGCCCGAGTTCAGCCAGGGCCAGCCGCGTCGCCTCAGCGATCACACCCTCGTTCTTCGGGTCGTCGCAGGCGGCATGGTAGTAGGCGGCGACGATCACCGGCGCGCCGGACGGCGGATAGAGGACGCCGATGTCGTTGGTCGGACCGTAGCCGCCGGTCCCGGTCTTGTGCGCCACGGTCCAGCCGGCCGGGACACCGGCCTTGATACGCGCCATGCCGGTGGGCGTGTCGGTCATCCACTTGAGCAGAAGAGCCTTGTGGTCAGCCGACAGCGGCGTGTCGGCGTCGATGAGCAGGCTCTGGATGTTGACGACGGACTGCAGCGGCAGGACGGTGTCCTTTTCGCCGTCCAGGCGGTTCATTTCCGGCTCGAAGCGGTCGGCGCGGGTCGTGGGGTCGCCGAGGTCGCGATAGAAGGCCTGCATCGGCTCGATGCCGCCCATGGCCTGAAGCAGCAGATTGGCGGCGGGGTTGTCAGAGACCTCGACGGTGCCCTTCATCAGGGCTTCAACGCTGAGCGAGGAGCCGATGGCGGGCTCGGTGACCGGGGCGTGATTGACCATGTCGGCGCGGGTGATCGGGATCATGCGATCCAGCCGCTCCAGCCCTGCCTGGACACGCAGCAGAGTGGCGGCCGCGAGGTACATCTTGAAAGTCGAGCAGTAGACGAACCGCTCCTCGCCGCGCCAGGCGAGCATGCGACCCGTGCCCATATCCTTGGCCGCGAAGCCGAGGCGGCCGCCCTCGCGGGCTTCGAGGGCGGAGAGGTCGAAAGGCTCGGGGGTGGCGGAAACGGCCTGCGTCGGGGCAGGTTCGCCGTCCTGCGCGCAGCCGATCAGGCCGAGACCACCGAGGGCCGCCAGGAAGGTCCGGCGATCCATCAGGCCGCGCTCGCGCCGTAGCCGGTGCCGGCGACGCCGGTCTGGGGGGCCATGATCGAGGCGCCCTCGTCGGCGTATTCGTTCAACTTGTTGCGCAGTGTGCGGATCGAGATGCCCAGGATGTTGGCCGCGTGCGTGCGGTTGCCCAGGCAATGCGCCAGGGTGTCGAGGATCAGGGTCTTCTCCATCTGGGCGACGGTCTGGCCGACGTAGGCGCGGCTGACCGCGTCCGCCGTCTGGGCCGCGCGGGCGGCGGGGCCGGCGTCCACGGACGCGCCGACAGCGCCCGACAGGGGCTGGCCGTCCGGCAGGCGGATGGCGTCGACGTCGATCTCGGCGCCGACGGCCAGCAGAACCGCCCGGTGCATGGCGTTTTCCAGCTCGCGCACGTTGCCGGGCCACCGGTGCAGGGCCAGCGCCCGGCGGGCGTCGGCTGACAGGGGACGCACCGGCACGCCGTTGGCGGCGGCGTACTTCTTGACGAAGTGATCGGCCAGCACGGCGATGTCGCCGGGCCGTTCGCGCAAGGACGGCAGGCGCAGGTTCACGACGTTCAGGCGGTAGAGCAGGTCCTCGCGGAACGTCCCTTCGGCGACCGCCTTGGCCAGGTCGCGGTTGGAGGTGGCGATGATGCGGATGTTGACCGGCACGGGCTTGGTCCCGCCGACGCGGTCGATGACCCGCTCCTGAATGGCGCGCAGCAGCTTGGCCTGGAGCCGGGCGTCCATCTCGGAGATTTCGTCCAGGAGTAGGGTGCCGCCGTCCGCCTCCTCGAACTTGCCGATGCGGCGGGCGACGGCGCCGGTGAAGGCCCCCTTCTCGTGCCCGAACAGCTCGGATTCCAGCAGGTTGTCGGGGATGGCCGCGCAGTTGACGCTGATGAACGGCCGCTCGGCGCGCTTGGAGTGGGTGTGCAGGTAGCGCGCCATCACCTCCTTGCCGACGCCGCTCTCGCCGGTGATCAGAATGGAGGCCTCGGACCGTGCCACCTGGTCGGCCAGCTGCGTCACCGCCTTCATGGCCGGGTCGGCCGAGATCATCGGGCGTTCGTCGTCGGCCACGGCCGCCAACACCGCCGCGATCAGGTCGGCCTCGGGCGGTAGGGGGATAAACTCCTTGGCACCGGCGCGGATGGCGGCGGCGGCCTTTTCCGCGTCGTTGTCAACGCCGCAGGCGACCACTGGCACGAAGATACGTTCGGCCTCATTCGCCGCGATCAGGGCCCCGATGTCGAGGTTGTAGTCGACCATCAGCAGGTCGGCCCCCTGCCCGCGCCGGAGCTGTTCCGTCGCCTGGTCCGTTCGCTCGACGTGGTTGACCTTGGCGCCGTGCGCCATGGCCATCTTCACCGCCGCCGCCAGCTGTCCGCTGAGCCGTCCGACCACCAGAAGCCGCATGGGTCTTCTCCTTCAGAGCCTACTATCGACGATCAGGCCTAGGCGGCCTGGTCCTCGGTCTTGATGATTTCCGTCATGGTCACGCCCAGGCGGTCCTCGACGACGACGACCTCCCCGCGGGCGACCAGGCGGTTGTTGACGAAGATGTCGATGGCCTCGCCGACCTTGCGGTCCAGCTCCAGCACCGAGCCCCGGTTGAGCTTGAGCAACTGGGCGACCGTCATGTGGGTCTTGCCGAGCACGGCCGAGATGTTGACCGGCACGTCGAACACGGGCGCCAGATCGACGGCGGACTTCTCTCCCATCTCGTCCACGGTCGCGAGCGCAGTGGACTCGGGAAATTCTTCGAGCGCGAGATCGTCGGCCATCAGAAGCTGCTCCGGGGGGAAAGGGGTTCGCCGTGTCCGGCCTCGGCGGCCAGCGCCGAGCGCAAGGCGGTCGACAGGCGTTCGGCGACGGCGGCGGGATCGAAGTCGGCGCGGCCGTCGGCCCATTCGAGGGCGAAGGCGGCCACCGGCAGGCAAGCATCGTCGCGAAAGGCGACCGCCCCGGTGAAGCCGGCATCCGCAGCCACAGCCTCGATCTTCGCGCGAGCCTCGTCGTCCAGCCCGGAGGCGCGGACCACCAGGCGCGGTGTAGCGTCGATCTCCTGGCCCAGCGTATCGAGAGCCGATTGGAGCGGACCGTGGGGCATGCGTTCCAGCGCACCCGACGCGATCACTCCGGCGGCGGCCAGGGCTAGTTCGGCGGACTGTTCACGGTGGGTCTGGGCGACCTGCTGCAGGGTCGGCATGGCGTCGGCCAGGGCCTGACCGATCGCGGACAGGGACATGGCGCGGATGCTGTCGGCTTCGGCCAGCGCCGCCTCGCGCGCCTCCAGCCGGGCCTGGGCGACCAGGGCCTCGACCTCGGCAGGGAGATAGGCGCGCTTGGCGGGACGAAAGCTCGAGGCGCGCACGACCGTGCCCGCCTCATCGAACTCGGTGTCGAAGGCGAAGGGACGGGCGTTAAGGGGGGCGGGCTGGCTCATGTCAGTAGATCAGCTCGTCGTCGCCGGACGCGCCGGCCAGCATGATCTCGCCGCGCGCTGCCAGGTCCTTGGCCACGGTGACCATGGCCATCTGGGCGGTGTCGACGTCCTTCAGACGGACCGGTCCCATCGATTCCATATCCTCGCGCATGATCTTGGCGGCGCGCTCGGACATGTTGGTAAAGAACATCTCGCGCAGGCTTTCGGACGCGCCCTTGAGCGCCAGGCCCAGCTGGTCCTTCTCGACGGCGCGCAGCAGGGTCTGGACACCGCCGGGATCGAGCTTGGACAGATCCTCGAAGACAAACATCAGGGCGCGGATGCGTTCGGCCGACTCGCGGTTGCGTTCCTCCAGAGCACCGATGAAACGGGCCTCGGTCTGACGGTCGAAGCTGTTGAAGATATCGGCCATCATCTCGTGGCTGTCGCGCTTGGAAGTGCGCGCCAGATTCGACATGAACTCGGTGCGCAGCGTCTGCTCAATCTTGTCGAGGATTTCCCGCTGGACCGGCTCCATGCGGAGCATGCGCTGGACGCACTCGAGTGCGAAATCCTCAGGCAGTGCCGTCAGCACGCGCGCGGCATGATCCGGCTTCACCTTGGACAGGACGACGGCGACGGTCTGGGGGTATTCGTTCTTCAGATAGTTGGCGAGGACGGCCTCGTTCACGTTGCCGAGCTTGTCCCACATGGTGCGGCCGGCGGGACCTCTGATCTCCTCCATAAGGCCCTCGACCCGCTCGGGCGGCATGAAGGAGGCGAGTAGACGCTGGGTCTGCTCGAAGCTGCCCATGACCGAGCCCGAGCCGGACATGCCGGACACGAACTCGACCATCAGCTCCTCGACAACCGAGGCGCTAACGGTGCCCAAGGCGGCCATGGCCTGGGAGATTTCCTTGACCTCGTCGTCGTCGAGGCTCTGCCACAGACGCGTGTGATCCTCGCCGAGCGCCAGCAGGATGACAGCCGCCTTCTCAGGCCCAGATAGCTTCTTGGCGTCGTCGACCGAGGCTTTCTTGCTGACCATGCGGGCCGCCATCAGCCCTCATGCACCCAGCTGCGGAGGATCGAGGCCGATTCCTCCGGGTGCTTCTCTACGAAATCCGCGACCTTCTTGACCGAGGATGCCTTCACCTGCCCCTCGATGCGGGCGATGTCGAGACGCTGTTCCATCTCCGACGGACCCGCCAGCTGGCCCATCGCCCCGCCGACGACCGTGGTCTGGAGCGACGTCACCGGGACCTGTCCGCCGCCTGCCGCAGCGCCCGCCAGAGCGGGGACCCCGCCCCCGCCCGAGGCCGACTTCATCAGGGGACGCAGGACGAAGAAGATGAGCAGCAGGCCGGTGACCAGAAGCACCAGCAGCTCCACGCCCCGCATGATGTCGTTCTTGGTGAAGTTGAACAGGGGGTCGCCGCCGTCGGTGCCGCCCGCCGACGTCAGAGCATCCCGATTGAAGCGGACGTTGGTGACGCGCACCTGGTCGCCGCGCGTCTCGTCGAAACCCATGGCCGCCTTCACCAGCTCCTCGATCTGGGCGATCTCCTCGGCCGAGCGCGGGGCGTAGGTCGGCTCTCCACCCGGCTCGGCGGCGGGCGTCAGGACGCCGTCGACGGCCACGGCGACCGACAACTTCTTGACCTCGCCCGGCTCCTTCACCGTGGTCGTAGTGGTGTTGGAGATTTCGTAGTTGGTGGTCTCGCCGTTGACGGTTTCGGTCGAGCCAAGGGGCGTCGCGGCCGGAGCTTCGCCACCAGGGATATTGTTCGCGGCTGTCGCACCGGCATCGGAGACCCCGGTGGTGTCCTGGGACTGGCTGCCATTTGTCGAGGTCGAACGGACGACTTGGCCGTCGGGGTCGTAACGCTGCTCCTGGGTGGTGGAGCGGGCCATTTCGATGTCGGCGGTGACCTGAACCCGCGCCGCGCCGGGCCCGACCACGCCTTCGACGAGGTCCTTGATGCGGGCCTGGAGCTGGGCCTCGGTCGTGGCCTTGGCGTCGCGGGCGGTGGCTGAGGTGAAGCCCTCCTCATCGTCGGCTGCGGCCAGCGTCTGGTTGGTCTCGTCGACCACGGTGACCTTACCGGGCTTGAGGTTGGGAACCGACGAGGCAACGACGTTGCGGATGGCCCGCACCTGATCCGCCGACAGGGCGCGACCGCCGAGGCCGACGACGACGGCGGCGGTGGGCTCGGCGGCCTCGGATTGGAACAGCTCACGGCGCGGTAGGGCGATCTGGACGCGGGCGGAGCTGATGCCGCGCATCGACATGATGGTACGCGCCAGCTCGCCCTGCAGCGCGCGCTGTTCGTTGATCTGCTGCTGAAATTCCGTCTGGCCC
The DNA here is from genome assembly GCF_000701445.1 of Brevundimonas bacteroides DSM 4726. GTDB lineage: Bacteria > Pseudomonadota > Alphaproteobacteria > Caulobacterales > Caulobacteraceae > Brevundimonas > Brevundimonas bacteroides. The sequence continues at coordinate 72,058 of NZ_JNIX01000007.1, read as the reverse complement.
AGCACCGACTGGGTGTCGAAAATCTCGTAGCCGACCGAGCCGGACGTCACGAGGCCGCGTCCGGCCAGCATCAGCCGGGCCTCGCCCACCTGATCGCGATTGACCATGATGGTCGAGCCGTCGCCGCGCGTGGCGTAGGGGATGCCGGCCTGCTCCAGCGAGGCCGTGATTTCACCGGCCTCGCGCAGGTCGAGGTTGGAGTAAAGCAGCGCATCCGGAGCCTGCCCGATGCGGGTCATCAGCAGGATCAGGGCGACGGTCACGCCCGCGCCGACCCCCAGCACCATGGCCAGGCGACCGATCCCGAATCTCTGCAACGCCGCCGTAAAGCCGCCCACGCGTCCCCACCCAGATACTGGCGGAGCTCAGCTGCATCCCCGCTAGGCAGAAACTGCCGCCCGCGTGGTTAATGGCGGTTTAAGCGACAGCCTTAAGCGAAGGCGAAAAGCAAACGGCCGTGGCCCATGCGCTCGCGCAGCATCGGCAGATCGGCGTGCGCCGTGGAGAAGCAGCCGTAGGAGCGGCCCAAACGACCTTCTCGCGCCAGAAAATCCGGATCGGCGTAATCGGCCCCGTGGACGATGATCGCTCGGTCGCGCGCCATGTTGTTGGTATACTCTAGCCCGTCCAGCAGGACGTTCGGCCCCTGCGCCGGACCCCAGCCCGCCCCGGCGGTGGCGTAGGCGCCGACCGATGACATGTAGCTCTCGGGTTCGTTGGAGAACCGACGAGCGAAGCCGGAGTGCTCCGGGTCCGACCCGCGACCGTGGCTGGTACGAAAGGCGGTGACGCGGCCGCCGATCAGGTCGACCTCGAACAACCGCGTGTCGCCGGAGAACTTCTGGAAGTCGACGAGATACATCCGGTCACGCAGCGGCAGGCGCTCGTGATGGATGTCGAGCGCGGCCATGGCGCGGCTCATGAGCTCCGGGCGGACCAGGCGCTGGGGATCGAGAGGCGGCGGGGTGATCTGGAGGGCCGGCGTATAGGTCGGCTGGGGCGGTGGCGGCGGCAGTTCAGCCACCGTGATCGGCGGGGGGGGCGCGGCCGTGGCGCAACCGGCCAGCACGGCCGACCCACCCAGAATCAAACCTCGTCTCGACAGCCGCATGCGACGCCCTCGTAGCGGTTGAACCGAAGTCACGAGGTGTTTCACAAATCAGACTGCCCGATCAAGCCAAGGCTTGGCGACAGACCGACGCGGGGTAAGGTGGAGGACAATAATCGGGAGGTGTTCATGAAGTCCTTTGCCCTTGCCCTGCTCGCGAGTTTCGCCGTGGTCGGCGCTTCGCAGGCGCAACAGAGCCCGCCCTCGCAGGCGATTCCCTCTGGCGGAGAAACCGTGTTCGTTCAGGCGGGGCGGCTTCTGGCGGACCCCGAGCGCGGCGTTGTGCTGCGCGATAAAACTGTCGTGATCACAGGCGGCCGGGTGGTCGAAATCCGCGACGGCTTCGTCGGCGAGGGCAATGTCGTCGATCTGCGCCAGCACTTCGTCCTGCCCGGACTGATCGACAGCCACGTCCATCTGACGAGCCAGCAGAACCCGAACGCCCGCCTGATGGCGGTGACGGAGAGCGACGCCGACCGGGCGATCCTGGGGGCCCAGTATGCTCGTCGCACCCTGATGGCGGGCTTCACGACGGTGGCCGACCTGGGCGGGCCGAACGACGCGGTGTTCGCCCTGCGCGACGGGATCGCCGCCGGTCAGATCCCCGGACCGCGCGTCATCGCGTCCGGCAGCTCCATTTCCATCCACGGCGGCCACGGCGACGTGAACGGCTACAGCGATGACATCATACACCTACTGTCGTCCGAGAGCATCTGCTCGGGGCCGGAGGACTGCATGCGGGCGGTGCGGACCCAGGTCCGCGCCGGGGCCGACGTCATCAAGATCACGGCGACAGGCGGCGTGCTGTCCAACACGGCGGCGGGACTGGCCCAGCAGTTCAGCGAGGCCGAGCTGGCCGCAATCGTCGAGGCGGGTCATCGCATGGGCCGCCGGGTGACAGCCCACGCCCACGGCGGCGACGGGGTGAACGCCTTCCTGCGGGCCGGCGGCGACTCGATCGAGCACGGGACCTATCTGGACGACGAGTCCATCCGCCTGTTCCGGCAGAACGACGCCTATCTGGTGCCGACGCTGCTGGCCGGAGACTTCGTGGCGCGGATCGCGTCGAGCCCGGGCAACTTCTTCACGCCGGCTCAGACGGCCAAGGCGCTGGAGGCCGGACCGAAGATGCTGGACATGGCGCGCCGGGCGCATGAGGGCGGCGTGCAAATCGCGTTTGGCACCGACAGCGGTGTCTCGGCCCACGGCGACAACGCCCAGGAGTTCGCCCTGCTGGTGCGCGCGGGGATGACGCCGCTGGAGGCGATCCAGTCCGCGACAGTTGTCGCCGCCGAGCATCTTCAACTGTCCAACGAGGCGGGCCGGATCGCGCCGGGCATGCCCGCCGATATCATCGCTGTCGACGGCGATCCGCTGTCGGACGTGACCGTGCTGGAGGACATGGACTTCGTGATGCGGTCGGGTGTGGTTCACAGGAACGACTGATCTTTGTTCCGGGGCGGGGTCGGGCTAGACGGCAGTCCATGACTCTGCCCCACGCCCTGCCCCGCCTGTCGGCCGTCGCCGCCGATTACGATGTGCTGCTGTGCGACGTCTGGGGCGTGATCCATAACGGCCGCGAAAGCTGGCCCGAGGCCTGCGACGCCCTGATGCAGTTCCATCGGCAGGGCGGTCAGGTGGTGCTGATCTCCAACTCGCCGCGTCCGGCCTCGGATGTGATCGAGCAACTGGACCGGCTGGGCGTGCCGCGCGAGAGCTGGCAGGCCTTCGTGACGTCGGGCGACGCGACGCGGGCGGAACTGGCCAGGCGCGCGCCGGGACCGGCCTGGATCATCGGGCCGGATCGCGACTGGCCCCTGTATGACGGCCTGGGTCTGGAGCGGGCGACGGGCGCGGACAACGCCGCCTTCATATCCGTCACCGGGCCCGAGGACGACGAGACCGAGACGCCCGAGGATTATCGCGAGCGACTAACGCCCGCCGTCGCGCGGGGGCTGGAACTGATCTGCGCCAACCCCGACCGGATCGTGCAGCGCGGGGACAAGATCATCTACTGCGGCGGGTCGCTGGCCGACCTTTACGAGGAACTTGGCGGGCGGGTGACGATGGTCGGCAAGCCCTATGGGCCGATCTACGCATTGGCCATGACGGAGGCGGAGCGGCTGCTGGGTCGACCGGCGGACCGGTCGCGGGTGCTGTGCATCGGCGACGGGGTGGTGACCGATGTGCTGGGCGCCAACGCCCAGGCGCTGGACTGCCTGTTCATCGCCCAGGGCATCCACGGCGACGCGGCGCGGGGCGACGACGGTCAGCTCGATCCGGAACGAGCAGGAGCCCTCTTGAAGGCCGAGACGGCCTATGCGCGATACGCGGCGCTGGAGCTCCGTTGGTAGTCCTCGCCAAATCGCCACGGCGCCGCTAACACCGGCCGATGATCACCGGACCTCACGCCTCGGGCGGCTACATACTGGAAGAACTGTCGCCCGGCATGGTGGCGATCAAGGAGGTGACGGTCACCGAAGACCGCATCGTCCAGTTCGCCGAGGCGTCGGACGACTTTAATCCCGTGCACATGGACGAGGCCTTCGCGTCCAAGACTGCCTATCGCGGGCGGATCGCGCATGGGCTGCTGAGCGCCTCGTTCGGGTCGGCGGTGGTGGGGACCATCCTGCCGGGGGCGGGCGCCATCTATCTGAGCCAGACGCTGGCGTTTCATCGCCCGGTGCGGATCGGCGATGTGGTGCAGGCGCGGATCACGGTCGCGGCGGTCGATGCCGAATCCGCCCGGGTGACGCTGCGCACCGAGGGCTATGTCGGCGAGGACATGATCATGGAGGGCGAGGCCATCGTCCGCGTTCCCCGCCGCCGTCGCCCGGCCAAGGACTGACCGGGCCGTCGTGCCGATCCAGATCGTTCACGGCTGGCGCAACCTGACGCCCGACCAGCGCGGAGCGGCCGCCGCCATCGGCGCCTTCGACGGCGTGCATCGCGGCCATCAGGCGGTGATCGGCGCGGCGCGCGAGGCTGCCGAGCGGCTTTCCGCGCCCCTAGCCGTCGTGACGTTCGAGCCGCATCCGCGGCGCTGGTTCCAGCCCGAGGCCGCGCCGTTTCGCCTGATGACGATCGGCCAGATGGCGCGGGCGCTGGAGGCGCAGGGCGTGGAGCGGCTGCATCTGCTGCCCTTCGACCGCGAGATGGCGGCGATGTCGGACGAGGCCTTCGCCCGCGATGTGCTGGCCGGTGGGTTGGGCTTGAAGCATGCCGCGGTCGGCTTCGACTTCACCTACGGCAAGGGCCGGACAGGATCGCCGGAGGCCCTGACGCGGATCGGGCGGGAGCTCGGCTTCTCGGTCTCGGTCACCGAGCGGGTCGATGACCGCAGCGGGCTGAAGCTGTCGTCCAGCGCCGTGCGCGAGGCGCTGGCGGCGGGCGACATGGCGCGGGCGGCGCGCATTCTGGGCCGCCCCTTCGCCATCGAAGGCGAGGTGGTCCACGGCGACAAGCGCGGCCGCACCATCGGGGTGCCGACGGCCAATGTGCGGATGGGCGACTATATGCGCCCGGCCTATGGGGTGTTCGCTACCCGAACGCGCTTGCCGGACGGGCGGGTGGTCAACGGCGTCGCCAATCTGGGCGTGCGGCCCATGTTCGAGACGCCCGAGCCCCTGCTGGAGGTCTGGCTGTTCGACTTCTCGGGCGATCTGTACGGCCAGGTCGTCGAGACGCAGCTGATCGCGCGGCTGCGCGGCGAAATGAGCTTCGACGGCCTGGACGCCTTAAAGGTCCAGATCGACGAGGACGCGAAGGCGGCACGGGCGGCGCTGGCCGCCCGTGCCTGAGCCTCAGCCCTGGCCTTCGGCCGCCTCGGTCAGGATGTCCTTGACCGACTCGTTCATGCCCATCTCGACGTCGTCGACCTTCCAGTTGCCGCCTTCACGGACGAGGTTGAGGATGGCGGTCTTCTGCTCGCCCATGTTGGTGAAGACGACGGATACCGCGGCCGTGTTCTCGTCGCTCTGGGCCGCGGCCATGGAGTTCACAGCGAAGCCCTCCTGATCCTGGCACTGGCAGAAGATGTCGTAGTCGATCGTTCCCACTTCGCCCCCGGCGGCACGGAAGTCATTGCCGATCAGGGCATTGAGGGTCCGCGAATAGATTGGATCCTGACCGGGCGCAGGCGGCTCGCCCTGCGGTCCGCCGGTCGCGTACATGCCGTAGATGGCGCGGGCGAAGGCCTCGGGGCCTTCGGCTGCGGCCGCGTAGATCTGCTCGCGGGTCACGGGCTCCGAGCCCGTCGGCGGGATCACCGCCCCGGCCGAGGCGGAGGCGTCGGCGGCGGCCCCGTCGGCGGGAGCGGCCTCTTCCGCCGGCGAGCAGGCGGCGATGGCGGCGCAGGCGGCCACCGCGGTGAGTGAAATCAGGATGCGCATGGATGGTCTCCCCTCTTGCGGCGTTTCTGATCGAACGCCGGTCGAAGCGGACGTTAGCCGAACGCGCGGCTTTTCCCAGCCCCTCGGCCCTGATAGACCGCCGCCATGCAAGGGCGCACGATCCTCTCGATCCGGATTACCGGCCCGGCGGCGTAAGCCGGGGCGCTTCAGCCCCCGCGCCGACCGGGTCCGATCCCACGCCGAACGCCCATCGACTTTTCCGAGACAGACCATGTCCGACGCCCCGACCGATTCCGCACCCGCAGGCCGCGACTATCGCGAGACCGTCTTCCTGCCCGAGACGCCGTTCCCGATGCGCGGAGGCCTGCCACAGAAGGAGCCGCTGATCCTTGAGCAATGGGGCGACCTCTATGGCCGGCTGCGCGCCGAGCGTCAGAAGCAGAACGCGCCGCTCTATGTGCTGCACGACGGCCCGCCCTATGCCAACGGCGACATCCACATCGGCCATGCGCTGAACAAGACGCTGAAGGACTTCGTGGTCCGGAGCCGGTTCCTGCTGGGTTACGACGTCGACTATGTGCCCGGCTGGGACTGCCACGGCCTGCCGATCGAGTGGAAGATCGAGGAGCAGTTCCGGGCCAAGGGACGGCGCAAGGACGAGGTCTCCAAGGCCGAGTTCAGGACCGCCTGCCGAGAGTATGCGGCGGGCTGGATCGGGGTGCAGGCCGAACAGTTCAAGCGGCTCGGCGTCACCGGCGACTTCGCCAACCGCTACGCCACGATGGACTTCACGACCGAAGCCGCGATCGTGAAGGAGTTCCACAAGTTCAAGAACTCGGGCCAGCTGTACCGCGGGTCCAAGCCCGTGATGTGGTCGCCGGTCGAGCGGACGGCCCTGGCCGACGCCGAGATCGAGTATCACGACCACGTCTCGCCCACGATCTGGGTCAAGTTCCCGGTCATCGCGGCGACGGATGACCATCCCGACGACCTGCTGGCGTTCCGGCAGTCGACGCCGAGCGTGGTGATCTGGACGACCACGCCGTGGACCATCCCTGCCAACCGGGCGATCAGCTTCGGGCCCGAGATCGCCTATGGCCTGTACGAGGTGCAGTCGATCGAGCAGGGCCTGGAGTTCCAGCCCTGGGCCAAGGCGGGCGACCGGCTGATCCTGGCAGACAAGCTGGCCGAGGACGTCATGAAGGCGGCCAGGGTGGCGACCTTCACCCGCGTGGATGACATCGATCCGGCGGGGCTGGTGTGCGCCCATCCGCTGGCCGAGCTGGACGACGGATACCGGTTCAACGTGCCGCTGCTGGACGGGGATCACGTCACCGACGACGCTGGCACGGGCTTCGTCCATACGGCTCCGGGACACGGCGCGGACGACTATGAGGTCTGGCGCGCGCACGGCCATCATGAGGTGCCCGACACGGTCGATCCGGACGGAGCCTATTATCCGGGCGTGCCGCTGTTCGCCGGGCTTAAGATCCTGGAGACCGAGGGCAAGAAGATCGGCAAATTCGGGCCAGCCAACGGCGCGGTGACCGAGACGCTGATCGAGGCCGGGACGTTGCTGGCGCGCGGTCGGCTGGAGCATTCCTATCCGATGAGCTGGCGCTCGCGCGCGCCGGTGATCTTTCGCAATACGCCGCAGTGGTTCATCCGCATGGACCAGGCGCTGGACCACGGCACGGGCGAGACACTGCGCGAGGTCGCGCTGAAGTCGATCGACCAGACGGCGTTCCATCCGGCGGCGGGCAAGAACCGGATCCGGTCGATGGTCGAGGGCCGGCCCGACTGGCTGGTCAGCCGGCAGAGGGCCTGGGGCACGCCCCTGGCCATGTTCGTCGACAGGCACACGGGCCAACCGCTGCACGATCCCGAGGTCGACGCCCGCATCATCGCGGCCATCGAAAAGGGCGGAGCCGACGCCTGGTTCGAGACGCCGGACGCCGAGTTTCTGGGGGCGCACGATCCGGCGCGCTACGAGAAGGTCGAGGACATCCTGGATGTCTGGTTCGACTCGGGCTGCACCCATGCCTTCGCGCTGGAGCCGCGCGATCCGGCCAAGGGCTATGTCGGCGACCGGCCGAGCCACTGGCCGGCGGACCTGTATCTGGAAGGCTCGGACCAGCATCGCGGCTGGTTCCAGTCAAACCTGCTGGAAGGGTCCGGCACGCGGGGCCGCGCGCCCTACAAGGCCGTTCTGACCCACGGGTTCACCCAGGACGAGAACGGCGAGAAGATGTCCAAGTCCAAGGGCAACACCGTCGATCCGGCCGTGGTCATCAAGGAAAGTGGGGCCGACATCCTGCGCCTGTGGGTGGCGCTGGTGGACTATGCCGAGGACCAGAGGATCGGAAAGCAGATCCTGCAGACGACGGTGGATGCGTACCGCAAGCTGCGGAATACGGTTCGCTATCTGCTGGGCGCGCTGTCCGATTTCGACGAGGCCGAACGGGTGGAGTACGCCGACATGCCGCCGCTGGAGCGGTTCATCCTGCACCGGCTGTGGGAGCTGGATCGGGATGTGCGGGCGGCCTACGAGACCTACCGCTTCCAGGATGTGGTGCGGCCGGTTCTGGAGTTCTGCGCGGGCGATCTGTCGGCGCTGTACTTCGATATCCGCAAGGACAGCCTGTACTGCGACCGGCCGGACGCGATGCGGCGGCGGGCGGCGCGGACGGTGATGCAGGAGGTCTTTCTGAGGCTGACCGCGTGGCTGGCGCCGCTGACGCCCTTCACCATGGAGGAGGCGTGGACGACGCGGTATCCGGACGCGGGCACGAACTGCGCGCGGGTGATCCCGGAGACGCCGGCCGAGTGGGAGAATGCGGCGGAGGCCGAGCGGTGGGCCAAGGTCCAGACGGTCGTCTCGGTCGTCAACGACGCGCTGGAAGCGGCGCGCCGCGACAAGCTGATCGGCGGGGCGCTGGACGCCTGGCCGACAGTGTCGGGACCGGCGGAGGCGTTCGCGGCGTTCGACGGCTTGGACGCGGCGGAGGTGTTCCGCACGTCTGGCGCAGAGCTGCGGGTCGGCGGCGAGACAGTATCTGCAGAGGTCGCGGTCGCGCCTTACGCCAAGTGCGCCCGCTCCTGGCGGCGTGTGCCGGACGTAGGGTCGGACCGGGACTATCCCGACCTTTCGGCGAGGGACGCGGACGCGGTCCGCTGGTGGGACGCGCAAAGGGGCTGATTGTCAAAGACCGTTTGTCGTCTCTCCCCCGTCGCCATCGGCGATGGGGGAGTGGATCGGCGCGACCAGCGCCGAGACGAAGGGGGGCGAGGCAGTGGCGCGGATGAGGACCGACTAAGCCGGCGACAGTGGCGTTGGCGTTGTGCGGAGTGCGCGGTCACGGGCCCGCCTCTGGCGGCTCTGCCGCCTGTCTCCGCCCAGGGGGCGGAGAGCCGGAGGGAAACAGGCATGCGTCGACGCTCTTCCGCTGTGAACGGGATGGGAAGGGCGGGCGGAGCAGCCGGGCCTTCGCCCGGAGACCGTATGGGTTTGTGTTTCGGCGAACGCTGACTGCTCCGCGCGGCTGGTCTGACCGGAAGCGGACGGCCCCGCGTCGCTCGAAGCCGACTGACCGGGGACCAACGGCCCTGTTAGAGCCTTGCCGCTACTGACGCCTCCGGCGGGAAGGTCGGCGTGCTTGCGAAAGCCGATCCCCTGAACGACGCCGGTCTTCTGCCGACGCCCTTATCGCCGCGAGCCCCGAAGGACCCGTGAACCACCCCCTTGATCCGGACGCCGGACGACCGCTCTTCACGGCCTCCGGTCGTTGGACCTCGGGAGCCCCCGCTCCAACCGCTTCCGCCGCGACAAGCTCGCAAGGCCTTGCGCCCTTCCCAGGCGACGGAACCGGGGGTGATTGTAAGGCAGGTTTCAATGAGGGCGCGTTCAGAGCGTCTCAAACGGAGCGGGCGTTGATTTTACTCGCTGATTCCGGGCGTCGTTGGATGATTGAGAAAAACAGCTCGCGATCCTTCGTCGACCCGCAAGGGGCGAAGGGACGTGGGGCGCGATCCCGGCAACCGCCAGGCTTCCGGGACGGCGCCTCAGGCCGCATCGGGCGTGGCGGCGATCTCTTCCGTCGCGCGGATCGGGTTGACGCGGATGCGGCCGCCGCACTGGCTCCACGCCCCACCTTCACGCCACACGCGCGAAGTTTAACCACGTCTGGAACGGCGCTCTCGCGCCCAGGGAGCATCCGGAACCCAAACGCACCACGACACTCTAGGACGGCATGATCCGCCTGGAGAGTCTGCCGTGTCCCGACTTTTTTCGACCCTCATCGCCTCGCTTCTCGGCCTGCTGATCATGGCCGCCACCCCCGCGCTCGCTGGAGACCGACCTGGGGGTGGCGGGCATCATGGCGGGGGTCACGGAGGCGGCGGGCATCCGGGCGGCGGCTGCCGGGGCGGCTGTGGCGGAGGCGGCCACTACGGCGGCAACATCAACGTCAATGTGAACGCCAATGCGAACGCCAGCGCCTATGCCTCGGCGGGGGCCGGAGCCTCGATCAACGCACGCGCCTATGATCTGGGACAGGTGCGCGGCGGATACGGCGGGCACGGCGGCATGATCGCCGTAGGTTCGGGCGGGATCGACCTGGGCGGATACGGCTATGGCAGCGGCTATGGATACGTTTACGTCAGCGGGCCGGGTTACGGGCCGAGCCGGCCGTTCGGCTACACCGTCCACGGCTTCGGTCGGCGATATGTGACCACGGACCGCTGCGGCGGCTGCCGCCCGCCGCGCCCGCGCCCCTGCGACGGCGTCTGCGGCGGCTACGGCCATGGCGGCGGACATGGCTACGGAAGCGGCTACGGTTACGCCCAGCCGTCGGTCGTCCAAGCCCCGCCCCAGGTGTATTTCGAGCAGGATCACCAGAGCGCCTACGGCTCCAGCACCGCCACCTACGAGAGCTACAGCGAGAGCCAGGCCTACGGCGGCGGCTATGCCTATCAGGGCGGCGGCGCGGTGACGGGCGGGCATCAGTACGCCCCGGCCCCGCCCGTCCATCAGCAGCCGATCATCGTCCAGGCCCCGCCGGTCGACTATCAGCCCGCGCCGATCTATGTGACCCCGCCCGCGGGCTACTATGGCGACCTGCCGCCGGGCGACACGGGCGAGGGCCGACCCTACCGGCAGGAGATGCCCTATCGCCAGGAGCCGGGCGAGCGCGGCTGAACCGCCTCCGCCGTCTTCCGTCTGGAGCCTTGAGCGGCTAGAGCCTGCCGCCATGATCGACTTGGCAACCCTCGAACTGGATCTGATCAACGCCATCGGCGGGGCGGCGACCGTCGCCGAGGTGGAGGCCGTGCGCGTCGCGGCGCTGGGGAAGACCGGCACGATCTCTGGTCTGCTGAAGGGCATGGGGGCGATGAGCCCCGAGGAGCGTCGCGAGCAGGGGCCGGTCATCAACGGCCTGCGGGACCGGGTCGCTTCGGCCCTCGCGGCGAAGAAGGCCGAGCTGGAAGCCGCCGAGCTGGACGCGCGTCTGGCGGCGGAGCACGTCGATCTGACCCTGCCGGCGCGGTCGCGTCGCAAGGGCGGGGTTCACCCGACCATGCAGGTGATGGACGAGATGATCGCCGTCTTTGCGGAAATGGGCTTCTCGGTCGCCGAGGGCCCGGACATCGAGGACGACTTCCACAATTTCACGGCCCTGAACTTCCCGCCCAAGCATCCGGCGCGGGAGATGCACGACACCTTCTTCCTGCGGCCCGACCCGGAGACGGGGGAGCGCAAGGTGCTGCGGACCCACACCAGCCCGGTGCAGGTGCGCACCATGATGAGCCAGGAGCCGCCGATCCGCATCGTCGCGCCCGGCCGCACCTTCAGGAAGGATTCCGACGCGACCCACACCCCGATGTTTCATCAGATCGAGGGTCTGGTGATCGGACGGGACATCCACATGGGGCATCTGAAGACGACGCTGAAGGACTTCGTGGCGCGCTTCTTCGAGCTGGACGACGTGGACGCCCGGTTCCGGCCGCACCACTTCCCCTTCACCGAGCCCTCGGCCGAGATGGACATCCGCTGCGACCGGTCGGGCGGCAAGCTGGTGCTCAACGAGGGCGACGACTGGCTGGAGATTCTGGGCTGCGGGATGGTGCATCCCAATGTGCTGCGGAACTGCGGCATCGACCCGGACCAGTGGCAGGGCTTCGCCTTCGGCATGGGCGTCGATCGCCTGGCCATGCTGAAATACGGCGTGCCGGACCTGCGTCCCATGTTCGAGGCCGATGTGCGCTGGCTGGCCCACTATGGCTTTTCGGCGTTCGCTGCGCCCAACCTGGCCTCCGGCCTGAGCTGAACCCCGGACCTGACCCATGACATTTGTCGATCCGTCGCAACTGCCGATGACCGGGCTGGGCCGCCGCTTCAATCCGGCCTCGGACCTGACCAAGCGCGTCTTCGAGAACGAAGACATGCCGCTTTATGAGCTGTTCATGGCGACGCTGCGCCAGGGCCGGTCGGTGATCGAGGGCGTGACCTTCAGGGGCTGCCGCATCGAAGGGCCGGCGGTGATGCTGGTGCTGGACGGGACGAACTTCGAAGCCACCAACTTTGGCAACTCCAAGGGCGACATCGCCAATATGGTGCTGCGGCCTGTGGCCAATATGGCGATCGGCGCCATCCCGGTCCGCAACTGCACCTTCGACGGCTGCGAGTTCCACGGGCTCGGCTTCACCGGCAATGCGGCGATCCTGGAGCAGATCCTGTCCATCCGGAGCGTGGCTTGAGCTCCACACCGCTCCTGACGGCGATGCTGGGCGTGCCGGTGCGCGCGTCCGACCGGCTGGCCTATCGCCAGGCGCTGATGGCCTATCTGGATGGACCCAAGGCGGCCTCGAGCTATTGCGTGACGGCGCTGGACCGCATCATGGGCAAGGCGGGCGGGCTGATGTCGGCGGACGGAATCTTCGCGGCGCTCGCGCTGTATCTGTCCGAGCGGGCGGACGGGGGCTGGGCGACCGCTGCGCTGATCCTGCTGCTGCTCGCGGTCGGCCTGTGCTGCACGACGCTGTGGGCCACATCGTCGGGCATCGCTGCTGAGCGGGTGACCGAAGAGGCCATCCTGGAGCATGGGCTGAAGCTGGTCATGGGTCGGACCATGCGGTTCACGATCGCGCTCTGGCTATCGGGTTTCGCCTATCTGTTCATCCTCATCCAGGTAATCCTGGGACTGGTCTCGCCGTCATGAAGTTCTCCCTGTCCTGGCTGAAGGATCACCTCGACACGACAGCCACCGCGGCCGAGGTCGCCGACGCCATGACCATGGCCGGACTGGAGGTCGAGGAGGTCCACGATCCAGCCGCCGCCCTGGCGCCCTTCACCGTGGCGAAGATCGTGGAAGCGGTTCAACACCCCGACGCCGACCGGCTGCGGGTCTGCCAGGTCGAGACCGTCGACGGCCTGAAGGAGATCGTCTGCGGAGCGCCGAACGCCCGGGCAGGCCTGACGACCATCTATGCGCCGATCGGGGCCTATGTGCCGGGTCTGGGCGTGACGCTGGTCGAGAAGCCCGTGCGCGGTGTGGTGTCGAACGGCATGCTGTGCTCGGCTTCGGAGCTGCAGCTGGCCGACGAGAGTGACGGTATCCAGGAACTCCCTCCGGAGGTTCCAGTGGGCACGCCGGTGGCCAAGCTGTTCGGCGCGGAACCGGTGATCGATTTCGAGGTGACGCCCAACCGGCCGGACTGGCTGGGGGTGACGGGCATCGTGCGCGATCTGGCCGCCGCGGGCGTGGGCACGCTCAAGCATTTCGACATCGCGGTCGTCCGGGGCGGCTTCCCTTGTCCCGTCTCGGTGCGGATCGAGGCGCCGGAGCTGTGCCCGGTGTTCGCCGGTCGGTTGATCCGGGGGGTGAAGAACGGGCCGTCGCCGGAGTGGCTGCAAAGACGACTGACGTCGATCGGGCTGCGGTCGATCAACCGGCTGGTCGATGTGACCAATCTGATTGCGTATGACCGGGCTCGGCCGCTGCACGTCTATGACGCGAACAAGCTGGTCGGGTCCGAGATTGTGGTGCGCGGTGGACAGGCGGCGTGCGAGACTGGCGAACCCGAGCACCTGATCGCGCTCGACGGCAAGACCTATGCGGCGTCCCCGGCGGATTGCGTCATCGCTGACGCCGGCGGCGAACGACCCATCGGCCTGGGGGGCGTCATGGGCGGCGAGAGCACTGGCTGCGACGATGCGACGGTCGATGTGTTCGTCGAGAGCGCCTGGTTCGACCCCATCGCGACGGCCCAGACGGGGCGGTCGCTGGGGATCACCTCGGACGCCCAGTACCGGTTCGCGCGCGGGGTCGATCCCGCCTCGGTCGTGCCGGGGCTGGAGCTGGCGACGCGGCTGATCCTGGACCTGTGCGGCGGGGAGCCCTCGGAGATCGTGCTGGCGGGCGAGGCCCCGGCGAACCCGGCCCCGTTCCCCTTCGATCCCGCCTATGTGAAGCGGCTGTCGGGGCTGGACCTGGACGATGACCGGATCGGCACGATCCTGGGTCAGCTCGGCTTCCTGGTGACCGCGGGCGGCGCGGGTCAGGTCGAGCGCTGGACCGTCACCCCCCCTTCGTGGCGCCGCGACGTGGAAGGCCCCGCCGATCTGGTGGAAGAGGTCGCGCGCATCCACGGCTACGATCACCTGCCCGACACCCCCCTGCCCGATCAGGGCGCGCCCAGCCGGGGCGTGCTGAATGCCCGTCAGGCTCGCGTGCGGATCGCGCGCCGGGCGCTCGCGGCCATGGGCTATTCGGAAGCTGTGACGTGGTCGTTCACGCGGCGGGATATCGCGCAGCTGTTCGGCGGAGGGGATGAGCGTCTGGTGGTGGACAACCCCATCGCGTCCGACCTGGACTGCATGCGGCCGTCGGTCCTGCCCAACCTGATCCAGGCGGCGGCGAGGAACGCCGCCCGGGGTCACGGCGACGTGGCCCTGTTCGAGATCGGGCCGATCTATCTGGGCGATGGACCGGGCGAGCAGAGGACGGTGATCGCCGGCCTGATCAGCCCCCGCGCCGCCCGGCACTGGGGCGGGGCGGGAGAGGACGCCCTGTTCACGCTGAAGGGCGACCTGACGGCCCTGCTGGAGCAGATCGGCGCGCCGGTCGGGGCGATGCAGCTCGCGCAAGGGGCCAACCGCGACTGGTGGCACCCGGGGCGGTCGGCGCGGCTGCAACTGGGCCCCAAGACAGTCATCGCCGAGTTCGGCGCGGTGCATCCGCGGGTGCTCAAGGCGCTGGACGCCGATGGCCCCATGCTGGCGTTCGAGATCGTTCTGGACGCTGTGCCCGAGCCCAAGGCCAAGGCGACCAAGGCGCGCGGCAACGCCGACCTGCCCAATCTGATGCCGCTGACCCGCGACTTCGCCTTCGTGGTCGAGGACGGCCGGGCGGGGGGCGATCTCGTTCGTGCCGTAGCGGGAGCGGACAAGGCCCTGATCACAGACGTTCGGGTGTTCGACGTCTATCGCGGCGCCGGCGTGCCGGAGGGTTCGAAGTCCATCGCCATCGAGGTCGTGATCCAGCCGCGCGAGGCGACCTTGACCGACGCCGATATCGAGGGTCTGTCTGGGCGCATTGTCGCCGCCGCCGAAAAGCTGGGGGCGCGGCTCAGGAGCTAGCCCGGGGGGCTCAGGATGGGCGTCAAGCCGAGGATCGAGACGGCCTTTGAGCGGATGCTGTTCCGCTCACGATGGCTGATGGCGCCGTTCTACGTCGGTTTGGCGCTAGCCCTGGTCATGTTGCTGGCCGTCTTCCTGCGCGATCTGGCCTACTACCTGCCCCAAGCCTTTGCGCCGCGCGACGAGATGGACTCCAACGGGGCGATCCTGGCGGTCCTGACGCTGGTGGACCTGTCGCTCGCAGGCAATCTGCTGTTGATCGTGATCTTCTCGGGCTATGAGAACTTCGTGTCCAAGCTGGATCTGGACGGCGAGACCGACCGCCCGCCGTGGATGGGCACCGTCGACTTCTCGGGCCTGAAGATGAAGCTGATCGCCTCCATCGTGGCGATCTCGGGCATCCAACTGCTGAAGTCCTTCATGAACATCGGCAAGCCCGGCTATCCGCTGGACGAGGCGGCGATGCTGTGGGGCGTCATCATCCACCTGACCTTTGTGGTCTCCGGCGTGCTGCTGGCCCTGATGGACTGGCTGACGGCCAAGACGGACAAGCACTGAGCGGGCTCGGAAAGTTTCCGTTAACCTTGCCGCCCCAAGGCTGACTCAAACCTCGCCGACCCTGACCGAACGCCAAGGGGGCGAACCAGTCCGGGGACCATTCATGCACCGCCGCCAGCTGATCCAGACCGGCTTCGCCGCCGTGACCGCCACTTCCCTGGGGGCCTGCGCGACCCAGCCGCGCCAGCCGGTCGAACCGGCCTATCCGATCGCATCCGACACCAATGCCCCGGCCTACACCGCCGACGAGCTGGTGGCGGCGGGCTCGCGCGAACTCGGCATCGCCGCCGAAGCCATGGGCGCCGCCATCGAACGCATCTTCGCCGACCAGGGCGACGCCCCCACCGCCTATATCGCGGGCGAGGAGGGGGCAGGGGCCGCCGTCGTGGGTCTGCGCTATGGCCGCGGCGCCCTGCACATGAAGGACATGAGCGCCTCGATCGAGGTGTTCTGGCAGGGCATCTCGGTGGGCTGGGACGTCGGCGGCAACGCCAGCCGCGTCTTCACGCTTGTCTATGGCCTCTACAATCCCGATGCGATCTACCGCCGCTATCCGGGCGTGGAGGGCTCGGCCTATCTGGTCGGCGGCGTGGGCGTGAACTACCAGCGCGCCGACGGCATTGTGCTGGCCCCCGTGCGGACCGGCGTTGGCCTGCGCCTCGGCGCCAACGTCGGTACCATGGCCTACAGCCGTCAGCGGAACCTGCTGCCGTTCTGAAGCCACTCTGCGCAGGGCCGTTGACACCGGCCGCTTGGCCCCTCTATGTCGCCCGCTCCTGCTGCCAATGGCGCGGGGCCGTAGCTCAGTTGGTAGAGCGCGTCGTTCGCAATGACGAGGTCAGGGGTTCGACTCCCCTCGGCTCCACCAGGCTTTTGCCTGCGATGACTTGGATCTTCCAGTGAAGCCCTGCGACGCGCGCGTTCCAGGTTTCACCTGATGTCGATGTCGGTCAACGACGAGAATGCTCAACGTCACATCAGTGCCGACCGCACCGCGCGTCTAGGAGGCAGATACACGCGGATCAGCAGAGTTCACGCGGCTTCCAGGCTTTCGACGGTTACGGCCTCCGCAGCGCTCTTGTGAGGTCACATCACTGGTGCCTTGGAGGTCGTCATCGGCCTTGAACCGGACTTCCAGTGTCATGAGACCAGGCTTGGTGAGTGAGCCGGGTGCCTCCGGGCTAGGCTCGCTTCGTGGCGATCAAGGTGGTCCCCGCAGCGATGATTTCCTGGCGTGCCGCACCAAGCTCTTGGCAGAACGGGTGGCGAAGCAACACCTCCGGATTCGCATCCAGAATGTTCTGAACTGTCAGTGACTTCAGGCTTTCCAGCGCGGCGCCTTGCAGGCCTGTCGCCCACTCGTTCAGGAACCAAGACAAGGTGAAGATCGGGTGCTGCCAGGGACGAACTCGGGCCGACTGCACATCCATATCCTCGAACATGGACATGAGGCCCATGGGGGTCGCGTTATAATAATGATGCGGGTAGCCGTGAATTGGCTGGAGAAATGGCCAGTCAATGCGGATGGTGCCGCCAGGCTTTAGAACACGCATGATCTCTTGGGCCGCGATCCAGGGTCTTTTGGTGTGTTCCAGTACGGCCAGGCAGAATACGTGGTCGAACTGCCCATCTTCAAACGGCAGATCCTCACCGAGACACACCACATCTGTCGAAGGTGCAGCCCAGATTTCTGCGTTCACGACGTTAGAATAGTAAACGTGTCTGAACCCAGCACCAACGTCCAGAAAAAGACTGTCCGGATTGCCACGGATCATGTCCACCAGTTCGGGCGCATAGTCGTTCTCTGCCACCGGCGGATATTCTGGAAGCTTGAAGCTTGCGCGCGCTCCGGCCGACAAGACGTCAAAGGCCCCCGTCGCAGCTCTCGCACAGGACCGGTTGAACCGCACGCGCGAGAGCTTCTCCTCCCGCAAGGCCATGACGCGCGCGGGATCGACAACTTGGCGTCGGCCCTCGCTGTGCCCGTGCAACTCATAATGCACAGCCGGGTCCAATCCTGCCAATCGGACATCGGGGTTCGCAGCCAGGTAACGCTCGTGATCCAGCGCACCGATAGGCTCCAGCATTGCGATTTCTTGGTAAGCCACGTCTACTTCCACTTGCCCATGAGCGACCGGTCCATTCGGCCCACGACAAGCCAGAGCCACTCTATCGGGTCGCGGTGAGAGGCGAGATGTCGCGCCTCGATCCGTTCCCGATGGACGACGCCGTCACGCCGTAAACAGACGACCCGTTCGCCGCTCGAAGGCTCCAGTTCGACCCACCACTGATCCATAAGCCGGGCTAACGTGCGAGCCCCAGCAATACAACCTGAGCCATATGGAGCTCGGCTGTTTCATGCGTTCAGGTTGAGCCCCCGCAGAATGGACGCCAGACCCCACCGAGCAGGGACGATCGCGGGGCATGCCCTTGTCTGGTCGCCCTAGACCGGATGTGTCGGCCCAGGGGAAACCGGGTCGGAACGGGTGGTCACCGCAGCGTCGTCCGGAAGAGGAATGAACTCGTGGTCGTCCTCGGTCGGCAGGGTCATGCGGCCGGCCTTCCAGTCCTTCTTGGCCTGCTCGATGCGCTCCCTCGACGAGTGGACGAAGTTCCACCAGATGTGGCGCTCGCCGACCGGCTCTCCGCCCAGCACCATGACCGTCGACGGGCCGATGGATCGCACGGTCGGCTCCGCCGTCGGCTCCAGCACGACCAGCTGGCCCTCGTGGAAGGTGCGGTCGCCGATCTCGACCGAACCCTTGGCGACATAGAGCGCGCGCTCCGACATGCCGCCGGCGCCGCTGCCCGGCGGCGGGGCGGTCCGCACGCCGTCCTGCAGCTCCCAATGGACGTAGAAGAGCGGCGAGGACACCTGCACCCCCGCCTTGGCGCCATAAGCCTCCCCCGCCACCAGCCGCGCGAACAGGCCGCCGTTCTCATAGAGGGGCAGTCCCTCTTCACCGATGTGCTGAAAGCTGGGATTCGTTTCCTCGGCCTCGGTCGGCAGGGCGATCCACGCCTGCATGCCGTTCAGCGGGCCGCCCTGCGCCCTTTTGAGCGGATCGGTCCGTTCGGAATGGACGATGCCCTTGCCGGCGGTCATCCAGTTCACCTCGCCGGGACGAATGTGTTGGGTGTAGCCCAGGCTGTCGCGGTGCAGCATCTCGCCCTCGAACAGATAGGACAGCGTCGACAGTCCGATGTGCGGATGCGGTCGCACATTGATCGCCTCGGCCCCCGGCGCGAACTCGGCCGGGCCCATGTGATCCAGGAAGATGAAGGGCCCGATCATGCGGCGCGAATGGAACGGCAGGACGCGCCCGACCTCGAAGCCGCCGAGGTCCTTCCTGCGGGCGTCGATCACCATCTCGATCATGCTGTGCGGCCTCCTGAACTGTGCCCGAGACTATTGCACGTGGGGCGTGACGATGCCCAGCGGCAGGGTGGTCACGTTCTTCACCCCTCGGGTGACGATGTGGCTCTCGCAGTCCGAGACGATGCCGAGGCTGAGCAGCTTTTCCCGCAGGAACTGGTCGAAGGCATGCATGTCCGAGGTGATGATCCGCAGCACATAGTCCTCGCGACCCGTGATGGTGGCGCACTGGACGACCTCGGGCCAGTTGGCGACCGCGGCCTCGAAGGCATCCAGGTTGTCCTTGGACGGAAGGCTCAGCTTGACGATGGCGTAGACCTCGAAGTCCAGACCCAGGAGCCCGGCGTCCAGCAGCGTCACCCGCTTGCGGATGAAGCCGGTATCCTCCAGTCTCTTGATCCGTCTCCAGCACGGCGAGGCCGACAGGCCCACCCGCTCGGCGACCTCCGCGACCGACAGGCCGGCGTCCTGTTGCAGGATGTCCAGGATGCGGGCGTCGATCGGGTCCAGTTCGTCAGCCAAGGCATTTCTCCGATTATCGCTATCGCGCAATAAAATACCCTAAACTGGGCTTGCGCAAGGCGATAATAGGCGAGCGTTAACGCGGGGTGCGTGTTATGAGCGCCGGAAATCAGTGACGCGCTCGGATCAACCGGACGGCAGGATGGAATGACCAGGAACTCAAGGCCGCTCTCGCTGCGCGTGCCGGAGCCTTCGGGCCGCCCGGGAGACGCGCCGGACTTCAGCCACATCAAGATCGACGCCGCCGGCGCCGTGGATCGGCCGCCGGTCGATGCGCGCCCGGTCGCCATGCTGGATCTGGCCTTCCGCCTGGTGCGGGTGCTGGACGACGAGGGCCGGGCCGTCGGGCCGTGGGACCCGAAGCTGGATCCCGAGACGATGCGCCGGGGCCTGAAGGCCATGATCCTGACCCGAGCCTTCGACGACCGGATGCACCGCGCCCACCGCCAGGGCAAGACCAGCTTCTACATGAAGTGCACCGGCGAGGAGGCCATCGCCGTCGCCCAGGGCATGATCCTGTCCAGAGAGGACATGGGCTTTCCGACCTATCGCCAGCAGGGCCTGCTTATCGCGCGCGGCTATCCGCTCGCGGCGATGATGAACCAGATCTATTCCAACGCCGAAGATCCGATCAAAGGCCGCCAGCTGCCGATCATGTATTCGGCCAAGGACTACGGCTTCTTCACCATCAGCGGCAATCTGGGCACACAGGTGCCGCAGGCCGTCGGCTGGGCCATGGCCAGCGCCTACAAGGGCGACGACAAGATCGCCATCAGCTGGATCGGCGACGGCGCCACGGCGGAAGGCGACTTCCACAACGCGCTCACCTTCGCCGCCGTCTATCGCGCTCCGGTGATCCTGAACGTCGTCAACAACCAGTGGGCCATCAGCTCCTTCATGGGCATCGCGGGCGGGCTGGAGACGACCTTCGCCTCCAAGGCCATCGGCTATGGCCTGCCGGCGCTGCGGGTCGACGGCAACGACTTCCTGGCCGTCTGGGCGGCGACCCAGTGGGCCGAGGAGCGGGCGCGGACGAACCAGGGCGCGACGGTGATCGAGCTGTTCACCTATCGCGGCGCCCCGCACTCGACCTCGGACGATCCCAGCCGTTACCGCCCCGGCGACGAGCACGAGAAGTGGCCGCTGGGCGACCCGATCGTGCGGCTGAAGCAGCACCTGATCGCGCTCGGCGAATGGTCCGAGGAGCAGCAGGCCGAGGCCGAAAAGGACGCCGTCGAACAGGTCCGGGCCGCGGGCAAGGAGGCCGAGGCCATCGGCACGCTCGGCCAGTCCCGCCCCAGCGTGAAGACCATGTTCGAGGAGGTTTACGCCACCGAGGACTGGCGCCTGGTCGAACAGCGCCGCGAAGTGGGGGTCTGAGCCGATGACCGAGCAAGCCTTCACCGACGCCGACATCCAGGACGGCATCGAGCCCGACATGGCGGACCAGTCCGACGCCCCCGCCTCCGACGCGCCCGAGGCGTCGACGGTCGCGCCGATGAACATGATCCAGGCGCTGAACTCGGCGCTGGACGTCAAGATGGCCGAAGACCCCAACGTGCTGAGCTTCGGCGAGGACGCGGGCTATTTCGGTGGGGTCTTCCGGGTCACAGATCACCTTCAGAAGAAGCACGGCCTGACCCGCAGCTTCGATGCTCCGATCTCGGAGTGCGGCATCGTCGCGGCTTCCATCGGCATGGGGTCCTACGGTCTGCGTCCGGTCGTGGAGATCCAGTTCGCCGACTACATCTATCCGGCCTACGACCAGATCGTGTCCGAGGCCGCCAAGCTGCGTTACCGCTCGGCCGGGCAGTTCACCGCCCCCATCGTGGTGCGCAGCCCCTATGGCGGCGGCATCTTCGGCGGCCAGACCCACAGCCAGAGCCCGGAGAGCCTGTTCACACACATCGCCGGCCTGAAGGTGGTGATCCCGTCCAACCCCTATGACGCCAAGGGTCTGCTGACCGCGGCGATCGAGGACGACGATCCGGTCATCTTCTTCGAGCCCAAGCGGCTCTACAACGGCCCCTTCGACGGCTGGCACCAGAACCCGGTCTCGCCGTGGAAGGCGCAGGCTCTGGCCCAGGTGCCGACGGGCAAGTACATCGAGCCGATCGGCAAGGCGCGCATCATGCGCGAGGGCAATGACGTCACCATCCTGGCCTATGGATCGATGGTGTGGGTGTCGCTGGCGGGCGCCGAGCACGCCGGCGTCGACGCCGAAGTCATCGACCTGCGCAGCCTGGTGCCGCTCGACATCGAGACCATCGAGGCCAGCGTGAAGAAGACCGGCCGCTGCGTCATCGTGCACGAGGCGCCGAAAACCTCCGGGTACGGAGCGGAACTGTCGGCCCTGGTTCAGGAACGCTGCTTCTACGAGCTGGAGGCGCCGATCACCCGCGTCTGTGGCTGGGACACGCCCTATCCGCATGCGTTCGAGTGGGAATACTTCCCGGGCCCGCAGAGGGTTGCGGACGCCCTGAAATCCGTCATGAGCGGAGGACGCTGATGGGTCGCTACGTCTTCAAGCTGCCCGACGTGGGCGAAGGGACCGCCGAGGCCGAGCTCGTCGCCTGGCACGTCGCCGTGGGCGACACCGTGGCCGAGGATCAGATCCTGGCCGACGTCATGACCGACAAGGCGACAGTGGAGCTGACCTCGCCTGTCGCGGGCACGGTCACGGCGCTGCATGGCGAGCCGGGCGTGATGTCGCCGGTCGGCGGGCCGCTGGTCGAGTTCGAGGTCGAGGGGGCGGGGAACGCCGCCGAGTCCTCTGAGCCCCCCTCGAACCCTGCTCCGCAGGCTTCGGTCCCCCCAGAGGGGGGACAGACGACCGATCCCGTCTCTCCCCCCTCTGGGGGGAGTACCGGCGAAGCCGGGGAGGGGGGCAAGTCCGACGCCCCCGGAAACTACGTCTTCAAGCTCCCCGACGTGGGCGAAGGCACGGCCGAAGCCGAGCTGGTCGCTTGGCACGTCGCGGTCGGCGACGCGGTCTCCGAAGACCAGCTTCTGGCCGAGGTCATGACCGACAAGGCCACGGTCGAACTGACCAGCCCCGTCGCGGGGGTGGTCACGGCGCTCCACGGCGAGGCGGGGATGCAGGTCCCCGTGGGCGGACCGCTGGTGCGTTTCGACGTGGAGGGCGCGGGCAATGTCGCCGCCGCCCCGAAAGCAGCAACGCCCGCCCCGGCTCCGACGGCCAAGGCAGCGCCCCAGCCGAAGTCCGAGACCTCGAAGTCGATACCGGTGCCGGCGGCGTCCACAGCCCCGGTCGCGCGTCAGGCCCAGACCCCCGGCGTCCGCCCGCTCGCCTCGCCCGCCGTGCGCAAGCGCGCACGCGAACTGGGCATCGAGCTCCAGTTCGTCCCCGGCTCCGGTCCCGCCGGCCGCATCGAGCACGGCGATCTGGACGCCTTCCTGTCTGGCGGTTCGCGCCCGGCGGCGGCCTCCGCCACCAGCTCCACCTACGCCCGCGCCGAAGGCTCCTCCGAGGTCCGCATCATCGGCCTGCGCCGCAAGATCGCGGAGAAGATGGCCGAGAGCGTCCGGCGCATCCCCCACATCACCTATGTCGAGGAGATCGACGTCACGGCGCTGGAGGAGTTGCGCGCCCATCTGAACGCCCAGAACAAGGGGACGGACCGGCCCAAGCTGAACGTCCTGCCCTTCATCGCCCGCGCCATCGTCGTGGCGCTGCGCGACCAGCCCCAGATCAACGCCCACTACGACGACGAGGCCGGGGTCCTGACCCAGCACGCGGCCGTGCATCTGGGCATCGCCGCCCAGACGCCGAACGGCCTCATGGTGCCGGTGGTCCGCCACGCCGAGGCGCGCGACCCCTACGATACCGCGCTGGAAATCGGCCGCGTCTCGGGCGCGGCCAAGGACGGCTCGGCCAAGCGCGAGGAGCTGACCGGCTCGACCATCACCATCACCTCGCTGGGCACGCTGGGCGGCGTGGTCCACACCCCCATCATCAACCACCCCGAGGTCGCCATCGTCGGCCCGAACAAGATCCAGGAGCGGGTGGTGGTGAAGGACGGCCAGATGGTCGTGCGCAAGATGATGAACCTGTCGTCCAGCTTCGATCACCGCATCGTCGACGGCCACGACGCCGCGGTCTTCGTGCAGCGCATCAAGGGCCTGCTGGAACAGCCCGCGACGCTGTGGATGTGACCATGCGCTGGCGGTCGTTCGGGATAGCCGTTGTTGCGTTCGCAGCGCTGGCTCCAAAGGCGTCGCAAGCCTGCTCGATTGTCTATGCGCACCGCCCTGACCGGTCGCTGATCGAAGATAGCTCATCTGTGGTGATCGGCCGTGTGACTGCCGCCCGAGAGCTGCCACCCGAAGCCGGGGTGCCGGTTATAGAGGCGACGGTCGAAACCATCGTCGCTCTGAAAGGGCGGCCGCCGGCGACGTTCGTGATGCACCGACCGACGGGCGAGGACCAAGTCAGTTGCCCAAGACACTATCCCTACCTCCGGGAAGGTGCCGCACTCCTCTTCTTCTTGGATGAGGTCGAGTCCGCCGAACCCGGCGTGGGATCGAGCACGATTGTGCTGAACCACTATCCACCAGACACCCTGCTGATGCCCGATCGCCCACCGACGCATCTGCCCCGTTGATGATGAGCTCCATGCAAATACTGAAGACCAAAGTCCTCATCATCGGTGCCGGCACTGGCGGCTATGTCGCGGGCATTCGTTGCGGTCAGCTAGGGCTGGAGACCGTACTGGTGGACGGTGGGGACGGCCTCGGTGGCACCTGCCTGAACGTCGGCTGCATTCCGTCCAAGGCCATCATCCACGCGGCGGCCAAGTATGAGACCGTGACCAAGGCCGCCGGCGACGGGACGCTCGGCATCACCGCGTCCGCACCCGCCATCGACCTGTCCAAAACGGTCGAGTGGAAAGACGGGATCGTCCGCAAGCTGAACACCGGCGTCGCGGCCCTGCTGAAGAAGGCCAAGGTCAAGGTGATCAAGGGCTGGGCGACCTTCCAGGACGCCAAGACGTGCCGCGTCGAGACCGAGGACGGTCCGGTCACCATCACCGCCGAGCACGTCATCCTGGCGACGGGGTCCGAGCCCGTCGAACTGCCCTTCCTGCCCTTTGGCGGCGACGTGATCTCCTCGACCGAGGCCCTGTCGCTGGATGCCGTGCCGGGCAGGCTGGTCGTGGTCGGCGGCGGCTACATCGGGCTGGAGCTCGGCATCGCCTACCGCAAGCTGGGGGCCGAGGTCGCCATCGTCGAAATGGCCGACCGCATCCTGCCGCTCTACGACAAGGCCCTGACCGATCCGGTGCACAAGTGGCTGGAACGGCACGGGGTTCAGCTGTTCCTCGGTGCCCGCGCGGGCGGCTTCGGCGACGGCGCGCTGTCGATCACAACGAAGGACGGCGAGCCTCTGTCGATTCCAGCCGACAAGGTGCTGGTCACCGTGGGCCGCAAGCCCCGCACATCCGGCTGGGGTCTGGAGAACATGGGCGTGGCGATGGCCGGACCGTTCGTGAAGGTCGACGATCGCTGCGCGACCAGCATGCGCAACGTCTGGGCCGTCGGCGACCTGACCGGCGAACCCATGCTGGCCCACAAGGGCTCGGCCCAGGGCGAGATGGTCGCCGAGATCATCGCCGGGAAGGACCGGCGGTTTGACCCTGTGACGATCGCGGCCGTCTGCTTCACCGAGCCGGAGATCGTCTCCGCCGGTCTCGGCCCGCTCGACGTTGAGGGCCGCGACGACGTGATCCAGTCGGTCTTCCCGCTCGCCGCCATCGGCCGGGCGCTGGCCATCGAGGCGGGCGAGGACGGCGGCTTCGTCCGCGTGATCGCGTCGAAATCCGACCACCGCATCCTGGGCCTCCAGGCCGTCGGCCAGCACGTCGCGGAGCTGTCCAACAGCTTCGCCCAGATGCTGGAGATGGGGGCCGTGCTGGAGGACGTCGCGGGCGTCATCCACGTCCACCCGACCCTGGGTGAGGCCTTCCACGAGGCGTCCCTGCGGGCCCTGGGTCACGCCATCCACATCTGACGGCCCCGTTCGCAGATCGGCCCGGCGGGTCTATATCCCGACCATGCCTCTGCCCCGCCTCTTCATCGACGCCGACGCCTGTCCGGTGAAGGACGAGGTCTATCGCGTGGCGGCGCGCTATGGCCTGCATGTGTTCGTGGTGTCGAACGGCTGGATCAACACCCTGCGCCAGCCCTGGATCGAGCAGATCGTGGTCGATGCCGGGCCGGATGTCGCCGACGACTGGATCGCCGAACGGGCCGGGCCGGGCGACATCGTCATCACCGCGGACATTCCCCTGGCCGACCGCTGCCTGAAGGCCGGGGCGCAAGCGCTGAAATCCAATGGACAGAGCTTCACCCCCGACATGATCGGATCGGCGCTGGCCGGCCGGATGGTGGGTGAGCACCTGCGGTCGATGGGCGTCGCGACATCCGGGCCGCCGCCGTTCTCGGCCAAGGACCGGTCGGCCTTCCTGGAGGCGCTGGATACGGCGGTTGTCCGGGCGAAGCGGGTGCTGGCGTGACCGTCATCCCTGAAAGCGAATTGGATTTCCGATTCTTCCGCGCGGGCGGGCCGGGCGGGCAGAGCGTCAACAAGGTGGCGACGGCGGTCCAGATGCGGTTTGACGCGCGCCACTCGCCCAGCCTGACCGATGCGGTGCGCGAGCGGCTGATGAAGCTGGCGGGTCAGAGGCTGACGCAGGACGGGGTCATCGTCATCACGGCCGTGCGCTTCCGCACCCAGGAGCGCAACCGCGCGGATGCGGTGGACCGTCTGCAGACCCTGATCGACAAGGCCTCCATCGCGCCGGTGAAGCGCGTCGCCACACGCCCCACGCGAGCGTCGAAGGAGCGGCGGCTTCAGGCCAAGGCGGGCCGGTCCTCGATCAAGGCCGGGCGGGGAAGGCCGGACTTGGATTAGTCCGCGTCGCCCGTCTGCGGAGCGGGCGGGGTCGTGCCGGTCGTGGCCGGAGCGGGCTCCGAAGGCTCGGGCTCAGAGGACACCGCCGGGGCGGGGCGGAACAGGAGCGCGGACACTCGGCCCTCTTCGTTCAGGCCGACGATCCACTGGGTGGCGGCGTTTTCGAACGTGACCAGGAACTGGTTGGCGCCGTTGCTCAGGCCCTGCGGCTCGATCAGCTCCAAGGCTCCGAAGCCCTGAACGATCGGACGGAGCGTCGGCAGCTGAGGCCGCAGACGGTTGGCAAGATCGGTCGTGAACAGGGCGGCGTCCAGTTCCCCCTCGGCGAGGTCGGCGATGACGACGCGGAGCGCGCCCTCGGCCATGTCGGCCTGGGTGACCTCGTCCTGGGTCGGTCCAGCGGCGGCGGCCGGAGCCGAGGTCGGGGCCATGATTGGGCGCGCAGGCGCATCGAAGGTGTTGGGGATGGTCGCGGCCGCCGTCGGGCTGGTGGACGGAACCAGCGAGCGGGTCTCGCCCACCGGCACGGCCTGGCCCGCAGTCTGCGCCAGGACAGGCGCGGCGACGGCGGCGAAGAGGGCGGCGAACACGGCGGAACGGATCATCGGGCGTCCTTTGAGAGGGTCAGCCAAGAATCCGGGGCCAAAGCGACAGAAGCAAGGCGGCGGCCGACAGGATGACGGACACGCCGACCCCAACGCCCAGCCAGGGCGAGGGTTTCGTGCGCTCGACCACGACCGTCTGGGTCTGGGGCGGATCCTGAATGAGGCGGGACAATGCCCGGGCGGCGGCCAGGCCCTCCTTGAGCGCGTCGCGGACTTGGGCGCGCGGGCCGAGCTCGCGCATGATCCAGCGCTCCACCACCGGCTGGGCGGCGTTCCAGAGGTCGTGATCGGGGTTCAGGCGGCGGGCCACGCCCTCGACCGAGACCATGGTCTTCTGAAGCAGGATCAGCTCGGGCCGCAGATGCATGTCGAACAGGGCGGTGATCTCGAACAGCTGGCCCAGCAGGCGGCCCATCGAGACCTGGGAGGCGGCGCGGCCGATAACCGGTTCGCCGACGGCCCGCAGCGCCTGGGCGAAGGCCTCCACGGAATGGTGCGGCGGGACATAGCCGGCCTCGAAGTGGACGCGGGCGATGCGGCCATAGTCGCGGGTCAGGAAGCCCCACAGGATTTCCGCGAGGTAGCGCCGCTCGGCCGGGCCGATGCGGCCGACGATGCCGAAGTCGACGGCGGTCAGGTCGGCGGGCGCCTGGCAGAACAGGTTTCCCTCATGCAGGTCGGCGTGGAAGACGCCGTGATCCAGCGCCTGGATCAGGAAGGCGCGCACGACGTTGTCGGCCAGCTGGTCCTTGTCGAGCCCGGGCTGGAGCGCGGCGCCGGGGTCGGTCATGGGCAGGCCGGGTGCCCACTCCAGCGTCAGCACCCGCTTGCCGACGCCGTCCCACACCACCCTGGGCGAAGACATGTGCATCATGCCGTCGGCGCGGGCCTTTTCCATCACGTCGTGAAGCTCCGACGCCGCGGCGGCCTCCAGACGCATGTCGAGTTCCAGATACATGGAGCGGGCGACGGTCTCGACGAAGGCCTGGGGCTCCAGCCGGCGGGCGGGCACCACGAACCGATGCACCAGCCGCGCCGCCAGCCGCATGGCGTCCAGACCCTTGGCCACGCGGCGCTCGACGCCGGGGCGCAGCACCTTGACCGCGACCTTTCGGCCATCGGCGAGATAGGCCGGGTGGGCCTGGGCCAGGGAGGCCGCGCCGATGGGATCGCCGAAGTCGATGAACAGATCCTCGACCGTGCGGCCGATGGAGCGTTCGACCTCCAGCCGGGCCTGATCGGTCGGGAAAGGCGGCAGCTTGTCCTTCAGCCGGCCCAGGTCGCGGGCGAACTCGATGCCGAAGATGTCGGCGCGGGTGGCCATGACCTGGCCCAGCTTGATGGCGACGGGACCCAGGGTCTCGAAGGCACGGCCCAGGCGCTGGCCAGGGCGGCCCGTCCGCGCGTCCTTGCCGGCGAACAGGTGCACGAAGCCCGCGATGGGGCGGAACCAGCCGGGCAGGAGGTGGGTGATCTCGCGCGGGATAAGGGCGTCGTGGCGCGCCAGCGCTCCGCCCCAGCGGATCAGGCGAATGCTGGCGCCCAGCGGATCGCGCACCGGCTCGGCCGGCGGCGCGGCCGGGGCGACGCGGTAGGCGGGGTTGGGAGCCTGCGGTGTCAGATCGCCCACCCGAAATGGATGGCCGCGACCCCGCCCGACAGGTTGGTGACAGCGACGTTCCGGAACCCCGCGTCCTCGATCATGGCCTTGAAGGTCGGCTGGTCGGGGAAGCGGCGGATGCTCTCGACCAGGTACTGGTAGCTGTCGCGGTCCTTGGCGACCCATTGCCCGATGGCCGGAATGGCGTTGAACGACCAGGCGTCATAGGCCTTGCGGACGGCCTCCGCAGTCGGTCGCGAGAACTCCAGGCACAGGAACCGCCCGCCGGGCTTGAGCACGCGCCGGGCCTCTCGCAGCGCTACGGGGATGTCGGCGACGTTGCGGATGCCGAAGCTGATCGAATAGGCGTCGACCGAGGCGTCGGGGATGGGCAGCTTCATGGCGTCGCCGACGGTCCAGACCATCTCGGGCTCACCGCCCTTCTGCACCCCCGCCAGGATCATCTCGGCGTTGTAGTCCAGCACGATGACCGCAGCGTCGGCCCCGCCCCGGCGTTCCTGGGCGCGGCGGGCGAGCTTCGAATAGCGTCGCGCCATGTCGCCGGTGCCGCCCGCGACGTCGAGGATCACCTCGCCGGGCCGGGGGTTCAACTTCGCGGCTGCCGCGTCCTTCCACAGCCGGTGGACGCCGCCGCTCATCAAGTCGTTCATCAAGTCGTAGCTGGAGGCCACGCTGTCGAACACGCCGCGCACCAGACGCACCTTCTCGCGCGCGTCGACGTCGCGAAAGCCGAAGGAGGATGTGGCGGCGGTCTCGGTCATGCGGGCGGTCTAGCGGGTCGCAGGCCCGCCGTCATCCGCCCGCGTGGCCGCAGGCGGAAGCGCTCACGCCGCCTTGGGCCTCGGCACCCCGAGGTCCTTCATCACCCCGCGCATGGCCGAGTAGCAGCCGCAGGCGTGGGCCTCGAGCGCTGGGCGGTCCAGCACCTCGACCCAGCCCCGGCCGCGACGGATCAGGCCCTTCTCTTCCAACTCCGTGCCGACCTCCGACACCGTGGCGCGGCGCACGCCCAGCATGCCGGCGATGTCGGCCTGGGTCAGGTCGAAGCGGGGGCCCTCGGCGCGGTCGTGGAGCGTCAGGAGCCAGCGCGCCAAACGCTCGTCCAGCCGGTGCTGGGCGTTGCAGGCGGCGGTCTGCTGGACCTGGGCGAACAGGCTTTCGGTGAAGCGCGACAGGGCGTTCCTCAGGTCCGGGCTATCGCCCAGCGCATCGGAGAAGACGTCGGCAGGGCAGCAGGCGGCCGAGCCTTCGATCTGGGCGATGGCGCGGCTGGAAGCGCGGCCGTTCATGGGGCCGCAGGTGACGCCCACCAGACCTTCGCGGCCGATGGCGGCGGTCTCGATCAGCCGGTCCTCGGGCAGGACCGTCATGAGGGACACCACGCCGGTCAGGGGAAACCAGACCTCGTCGACCTCTTCGCCGGCGTCATAGAGCATCTGGCCCTGGGCGAAGGGCTTTTCGCTGAGATGCGGCTCAAGCCGCTGACGGTCGACGTCGGCGAGCGAGGCGATCCAGAGATTGTCCATGTCGAGCCTCCGAGAAATGGCGACGCTTCCCAACGCCCAACCTTGGCCGTGCGTTCCGAACGATGATCGGCGGCGGCATGGCGCTTGTCGCGGATCGGGCGGCAGTCTAGGCGAAAGGGCATGAGCCGCCCCGTCATCGACCCCGCCGCCGCCGTCGCCGATCTGACCGCCTGGTCCGTCGCGCCGGGCGAGCGCCCCGCCATCCGCCGCGAGATCACCTTCGCCGACTTCAACGCCGCCTTCGGTTTCATGAGCCGCGTGGCCCTGAAGGCCGAGACGATGGATCACCATCCGGAATGGTCCAATGTCTACAATCGGGTGGAGGTGTTGCTGACCACCCATGACGCGGGGGGCGTGACCGAGCTTGACACGACGCTGGGGCGCTTCATCGACGACGCGGCAGCCGCTCTGGGAGGACAGTGAGATGACTGGACGGGTCGCGGGCAAGACCGCCCTGATCACAGGCGCCGCAGGCGGGCTCGGCGAGGCCATGGCCCGCATGCTGGTGCGCGAGGGGGCGAAAGTCGCCGTCACCGACATCGACGGAGCCCGCGCCGAGGCCCTGGCGGCGTCGATCAACGCGGAGACGCCGGGCGCGGCCTTCGCCTGGCAGCACGACGTGGCCGACGAGGCCCGCTGGGCCGAGGTGGTGGATCAGGCCGTGGCGGCGATGGGCTCGCTGTCGGTGCTGATCAACAACGCCGGCGTTGGCGGGCCGCTGGCCTTCGTCGAACAGGATACGGTCGAGAACTGGCAGCGTCAGTTCGACATCAATCTGAAGTCCGTGATGCTGGGGGCCAAGCATTGCATGCCGCATCTGCGCGCGGCGGCGCCGGCCTCGATCGTGAACATCTCATCCATCGCGGCGCTCGCGGCCGGGCCTGGCATGGGCGCCTACAACGCCACCAAGGCGGCGGTGTGGATGTACACCAAGACGCTGGCGCTCGAGGCCGCCAAGAAGGACTGGAACGTCCGCTGCAACTCGGTGCACCCGGTCTTCATCAAGACTCCGATCCTGGACCCCTTCATCGCCATGGCCGGCGGCGACGAGGAGACGGCCCACCAAAAGCTGGCCCGGGGCATTCCCCTGAAGCGCATCGGCGAGCCGGACGACGTGGCCTATCTGGTGGTCTACCTGGCCTCGGACGAATCCAAGTTCGTGACCGGGTCGGAGTTCAAGGTGGACGGTGGGATGACGGCCCAATAGCGGCGGGTTTCCCCAACTCTCGTGAGTTCCGCCAGTCCGATCTGCGACCTGTTGTCCCCATCCGCACACAAGATGTTGATGTTGGGGATCGTTAACCGTCTAGAGGTAGCGTCAGTTTCGAATCTGGGCTTGGATAGTCCAGACGCTGTCCAACCCCTGTCCGCTTCGGTCCCGCCATGAATGCTCACGTCTCGATCAAGCCCGCAACCGCCGGCCTGCTGACGCCCTCGGCCGCCTACAAGCCGTTCCGCTATCCCTGGGCCTTCGACATGTGGAAGAAGCAGCAGCAGGTTCACTGGATGCCCGAGGAAGTGCCGCTGGGCGAGGACTGCAAGGACTGGGCGGCCAACCTGAACGACCGCGAGCGCAACCTGCTGACGCAGATCTTCCGCTTCTTCACCCAGTCGGACATCGAGGTCGCCGACAACTACATGGAGAAATACGGCCGGGTCTTCAAACCGACCGAGGTCAAGATGATGCTCTCGGCGTTCGCGAACATGGAGACCATCCACATCGCGGCCTATGCTCTGCTGCTCGAGACCATCGGCATGCCCGAGAGCGAGTTCGGCGCCTTCATGGAATACGAGGCCATGAAGGACAAGCACGACTACATGGGCCAGTTCGGGGTCGAGACCGAGGCCGACATCGCCCGCACCCTGGCCATGTTCGGCGGCTTCACCGAGGGGCTTCAGCTGTTCGCGTCCTTCGCCATGCTGATGAACTTCCCGCGCCAGAACAAGATGAAGGGCATGGGCCAGATCGTGTCCTGGTCGGTGCGCGACGAGAGCCTGCACTGCGACGGCATCATCAAGCTCTATCACGCCTTCAACAAGGAGACCGGCTGCGTCACCCCCGCCGTCGCCGACGACATCGTCGAGTGCTGCCGCACCGTGGTGAAGCTGGAAGACAAGTTCATCGACCTGGCCTTCGAGGCCGGCGAGGTCTCGGGCATGACGCCCGAGGACATCAAGCAATACATCCGTTTCATCGCCGACTGGCGCCTGCGCCAGCTCAAGCTGCCCGAGCTCTACGGCGTGAAGGAAAACCCCCTGCCGTGGCTCCAGTCGCTGCTGTCGGGTGTCGAGCACGCCAACTTCTTCGAGGCCCGCGCCACCGAATACTCCAAGGCCGCCACCCAGGGCGCCTGGCACGGCGCCGACGGTGTCTGGTCGGAGTTCGACAAGCTGATGGCCCGCCGCGACATGAGCCTGGTGCCGGGGTGACTTCTTCCCTCTCCCAGCGGGAGAGGGACTCCGAGCTCAGATTCCCGCGTACCACTCATAGCCGCGATCGGGCCAATAGCCGCCCCTCGGCCCCGGCATGGCCTCGAAGCTTTCGACCGCCTCGATCCGACGGATGTACTTGGCCTGCTTGTAGCCCAGCTGCCGCTCGACCCGCAGTCTGAGCGGCGCGCCGTGCGGCACCGTCAGGGTCTCGCCGTTCATCTCATAGGCCAGGATCGTCTGGGGATGCCTGGCGTCCACCAGATCGACGCTCTCATAGTAGCGCGGTCCGTCCTCGGTCTGGGTCAGGGCGTCGAAGCAGTGGAAGACGATATACTTCGCCTCCGGCTTCAGGCCCGCCTCGTCCAGCAGGGTCTCCAGCCGAACTCCGGTCCACTGGCCGATCGCCGTCCAGCCCTCGACGCAGTCGTGCTTGGTGATCTGGGTCCGGCTCGGTCGTTCGCGCAACTCGGCGAGGGACAGTGACAATGGCCGCTCGACGAGCCCGTCGACCGTCAGTCGGTAGTCCGCGAAGCCTGCGTCCCGCAGCGCCACATAGTCCGACGCCGCCGGGTCGATGGAGCCGTTCGGCTTGAAGAAGGGCGAGATGTCCTGAGGGCGATACTCCGGTGCCAGGGCCTCACGGGGGATCAGCAGCCGCTGCGAGCGCCGCGTCAGAGCCTCGGCCGAGACGCGCAGCGACTCTCCAATGGTCTGGCCTCGCTGGCAGGCGGCCAAAGCCATAACGCCCAACGCCGCGCCGGCCCGCGCGATCCAGGAGCGGCGGTTCAGAAGCGCCTCGCTCATGACGGGTCTCCCTTGCGGTCCTCGCCATGGGGCGTGGACGGCTCCAGCACAAACCAGCCGGTGATCATGGCCCGCATGTTGTTGACGAAGCCCGTCCAGAACACGAGCCCGACATGAACGACGATGAACCCCACGATCAGGGCGCCCGAGATGAAATGCAGCGTCCGCGCCGACTGCCGCCCGCCCATGATGTCGAGCAGGAAGCCGCCCACGGCGTTGAACCCCGGCGACATCGACAGCCCGGTGATCAGCATCATCGGCAGGACGACCAGGATCATGAAGACATAGGTCAGCTTCTGGATGACGTTGTAATTCCGCGCCTCCTCGTCCTTGGGGAAGTGGAAGCGGGCGTGCTCCTTCACCGAGGGCCAGAATCCGGCCAGGTCCTCGCGGCTCGGCCACAGACGGCCGTTGAAGCGGCGGCTGATGAAGCCATAGGCCAGATAGATCAGGCCGTTGATGACGAAGACCCAGGCGAAGAAGAAGTGCCAGTGCCGCGCCTCGGCGAGGTTCCTGTGATCGGGGATCAGCAGCCAGTTGGGAATGGGCGGAATGTCGACCCAGTGATTGCCCCAGTTGGTGTCCCGGCCCCAGTCCAGATGCGGATGGGCCAGGAGGATGTTCAGCCCGCTCATGATCAGGATCACCACGGCCGTCACATTGACCCAGTGGCTGACGCGCACGAGCGGAGGGTGGCGATAGGTGTCGGTGCGCCCATCCGGCAGCGGCCGGTCGGCGTGACGATCCGGCCGCTCTTCCGGCCCGGCGACGCCCTCGATCACCCCGTCCGTCATGCCTACCCCCGTGGTCTTCTAGCGCAGGGTCTCACAGGCCACTGTGACCCGCAAACCAACGCTTCGAAGCCACTACGGCAGATGGCGACGCGGGGTTACTCTACTTCGGTGCCGCGCAGCGGCTCAGGTCGCCGGCCTCACAGGCCCGGACGTCGGCTTCCCAGCGGGCACGGTCGGCCTCCCATCGCTGGCGCGCCTCTTCGGATGCGCGCACGCTGGCTTCCCAGTCCAGTCGCGCCTGATTGTTCAGCGCCTGCTGCTGCTCCCACCGCGCCCGCTCAGCCTCGAAGGCGGCCTGGTCAGCGCGCTCCTGGCTTTCAGCCAGGTCGTTGCGCGCTGTGATCTCAGCGTTCAGGGCCTGCGTGGTGCGCACCTCGGCTGGATCCTGCTCGGCGTCCGACGCCTGCCGGTCGACTTCACCGGGCGCTGGCTTCTCGGCGGGCAGAAGCTGGTCTACCCGGTCCTGCGCCTGAGCGGCCGTGCCGAAGGCGAGCGTCAGACCCACCAGCGCCGCCGTGAGGTTCATGCCATATCGTCTCATCGCGTCTCTCCTACTGCGTCACCCAAGCGGCCGAGCTTGGCCATAGGATGGCGCTGCGATGAACGAACGCCGGTTCGCGCCGAAGGTGGCGCCGTTCGCCCATGCGGGGTTTCGGGGCGTCGATTCTTCTCCTAGGCTGCGAGGCCATGATCCTGTCGACGTCATCGGGAGACTTCCCCATCCCGCCCGACGTGGCGAGCCGGCTGCCCCAGGTGCCGCCGGTCCCGGACCCGACCGAGCCGCACTATCGCCGCCGCAAGCGTGAGTTCACGGAGTGGCTGGACGCCTCGCCGGAGCATGCCATCGGCTTCGAGCGACTGCGTCGCTGGCATCTGGTGCAGGACCAACTGGCTCGGGAGGCCTTGGCCGAAGGACGCGCCTTCGTCGTCACCGACGACGGTTTGGACTGACCTCGCCCGTTATCGTCCGCGGACAGGGAACCGATCACTTTTTCGCGGGTTCAGCGATCGCTCTGGAATGCGTTCGCCGACCAAGACATTCTGGCGATGTGAGCGTTCTTGCCTTTTTCGCCATCACAGCCTTGGCACCCGCCGTTCAGGACGGGGCCGGTCAGCTACGCGTCTACCAGCCTCCTGTGGTTCGTCCCTTCGAGCCGCCCTCGAACTTCGGCCGTGTCCAGGCCGAGGGCGACGGTGGTGGCGACACACGCCGGGCCCCGATCGTCGCGCCCGTCGTGGTCGAGGCCTATGCCCGCAGCTATGAATACACGCCCTCCACCGCCGACAGCGCCTACGACCGCGGCGTCGACGACGCCGAGGCCGCGATGGACGCCCGCATGGGGCCGCTGGACGGTCTGTGGCGGCTGGTGGATCAGGAGGGGCGCGCCGTCGGCAGACTGGCCCTGAGCGATCCCGGCCCGGATCGCAGTGTCGAGGGAGCCTTGTGCCTGTCCGACGGTTCGGGTGGCCTTATTCCACTCGTTCAGATCGAGCGAGACGCCAGCCGACTGGTATTCGGGGCCGCAGGAAGCCAGCTCGATCTCACGGCGTCGCCCGCCGGCTGGGCGGGCGTCATCACCGGGGACGGCCGCCGTCGGCCGGTGCGGCTGACCCGCTAGGTCAGGCCATCCGGGTCGCCCTGCCGTATTGATCAGCGATCGGCTTAGGCCTCGGCGATCTCGTCACAAAAGTTGCCCAAAAGCTTTACGCAATCCTCGCGTGCGAGCAGTTGACTGTGCGCAGAAACGACTGCTTCTTCGACTCACGAGTTGTTTTTTGGAAGTGTTGCTCGTGGGGCCTTTTGATTGGTTGATGGGGCGGCTGTTGGATTACTTTGCAGATCGGCAACTAACTGCTGATCCTACGGATGACAATTTGGACAACTTTGATCCACGCGATCTTGAGTATGCTAGCTATTTGCTGAATGGCGACGTTGTCTACGGACAGGAAGGTGGAAATTCTTGGTACGTTGATCAGGCAGGTGATGGGGACATTGACGCGCACGTCGTCCGCGATAACATGGGTTACTATTGGGCAGACGTGGGCAATGGGTATGTCAATGTTGGCCAAAACCCTAGCGGAGATGGCTCGTGATCTTTGGACTCGTCTTGGTTCTAGGCTTGGTGACCTCGGCAATCGCTGTGATACTCCTGACCGAACGGCGAAAAGTCACGAAGGCGATTGGGGGTGCTTGTTTCTTTGTCGCCTTCTGCCTGGCGTTACTGGTCTGTGCTATGGCAGCGGCCGATCTCCAGTTCCGCCTTGCCGAGCGATCGGCGGCCTCATCTCCAGCTTCGGGTGCAAGCGCGCGTTAGCTAGGGATATGGGACTGGTCTCGAGATCGATCTCGAGACCAGCCAAATCGGATCGTCAGGCCGCCGCCTTGGCGCCCGTGAACCGGCCGTAGAAGGTCTCGCCCCTGGCGGCCATGTCGCGCAGCAGCTGGGGCGGCGTGAACCGCTCGCCGTACTTGGCCGCATAGGCGTCGGCCTGCTCGACGAAGGCCTTGGCGCCCATCTGGTCGATGTAGGTGATGGGGCCGCCGGTCCAGGGCGCAAAGCCCCAGGCCAGGATGGCGCCGACGTCGGCTTCGCGCGGGTCGTCGATCACGCCCTCTTCCCAGCAGCGGGCGACCTCGACCGCCTGACGGAAGATCAGGCGGCGCTTCTGGTCCTCGATCATCTCGGGCGTCGAGTCGTTGATGGTGACCGGCACCAGCTCCGACAGGCCCTTCCACAGGGTCTTGGGCTTCTGATCATAGTCGTAGAAGCCTTTGCCGTTCTTGCGGCCATAGCGGCCCAGGTCCTCGACCATGGTCTGGACGATCTTCCAGCCCGGCAGGGGCACATAGGCGTCGCCGAGGTCTTCCTTGGTCTGCTTGGCGATCTTGACGCTGAGATCGAGCGCGACGTCGTCGTGCATCTCCAGCGGGCCGCGCGGCATGCCGGTCATGCGGCCGATGTTGTCGATCAGGGCCGGAGCATAGCCCTCCTCCAGCATGGCCAGGCCCTCGGCCACATAGGTGCCGAAGCAGCGGCTGGTGTAGAAGCCACGGCCGTCCTGGACGACGATCGGGGTCTTCTTGATCTTCATGACGTAGTCCAGCGCCTTGGCGAGCGCCGCCTGGCCCGTCTTGGCCCCCATGATGATCTCGACCAGCATCATCTTGTCGACCGGCGAGAAGAAGTGGATGCCGATGAAGTCCTCGGGGCGGACCGAGGCCTCAGCCAGGCCGGTGATCGGCAGGGTCGAGGTGTTCGATCCAAACACGGCGCCGGGCGTAAGCTGGGCCTCGGCGCGCCTGGTCACATCGGCCTTGATCTCGCGGTTCTCGAACACCGCCTCGATGACCAGGTCCGAGCCCTTGATGTGGTCATAGTCGGTGGTGGCGATCACCGACGCCAGCAGGGCGTCGTACTTGTCCTGGGTCAGCTGGCCGCGCGACAGGCGCTTCTTCAGCAACTCCTCGACGTGGGCCTTGCCCTTGTCGGCGCTCTCCTGGTCGCGGTCGATCAGGACCGTTTCGATGCCCGCGAGCGCGTTCACATAGGCGATGCCCGCGCCCATCATGCCGGCGCCGAGCACGGTGACCTTCTTGGGATCGGACTGCGGCACGTCCTTGGGACGCACCGCGCCCTTGTCCAGCTCCTGCTTGGACAGGAACAGGCTGCGGATCATGCCCTGGGCCTGGGGCGTCATCAGGGTCTTGATGAAGTAGCGGGTCTCGATGCGGAGCGCCGCGTCCATCGGCACCTGAACGCCCTCATAGACCGCCTTCATCAGGTTCAGCACCGCCGGGTAGTTGCCGTAGGACTGCTTCCTCAGCATGGCGTTGCCGACCAGGAAGTTCTGGATGCCGGCCGGGTGATAGGGGCCGCCGCCGGGCAGCTTGTAAACCTTGTCGTCCCAGGGCTGCTGGGCCTTGCCGCCGCCCTTGATCCAGGCCTTGGCGGCCTCGACCTCGGTTCCTGCCGGGACGACCTCATGGACGATGCCCGCCCCCTTGGCGTCGTTGGGGCGGAAGGACTTGCCTTCGCTCATGGCCATCATGGCGGCCTGGACGCCGACCAGGCGCGTCAGGCGCTGGGTGCCGCCGCCGCCGGGGAACAGGCCGACCTTGATCTCCGGCAGACCCAGCTGGATCTTCGGGTTGTCGCCGACGACGCGGTAGTGGCACGCCAGCGTTAGCTCCAGCCCACCGCCCAGCGCCAGGCCGTTGATCGCCGCCGCCACCGGCTTGCCGCAGGTCTCCAGCGCGCGCAGTGCCCCGTTCAGCTTCCAGCCCGCGTCATAGGCGTCCTGCAGCGAGCCGCCGGTCAGCATGCCCGCCGCCATGTCGCCCAGGTCCGCCCCGGCGCAGAAGCCCGAGGTCTTGCCCGAGGTCAGGACCGCGCCCTTGATGGCGTCGTCGGTCTTGATGCGTTCGACCACCTGCGGGATCTCGGCCATGACCGAGCCGGTCAGGGTGTTCATCGAACGGCCCGGCACATCGAAGGTGACCAGGGCGATGCCGTCGGCGTCGACGTCGATCTTGAAGTTTTCCATTGGCCGCAGGTCCTTCATTCTGAAACGTCGGCGCGGGGCCGACCGGTTTCGGTTCATCACGGCGAACACTGCGAAGGCACGGGGGACACTGCGGATCGGTGCGCGCTGTGATCGCTGTGTCTTCGCAGTGGTCGCTGTGATGAACCTCTTTAATGAGCGCTGGCGCGCTCGATGAAATCAGACGCGTTCGATCACCGTGGCGGTGCCCATGCCGCCGCCGATGCACAGGGTGATGAGGGCGGTCTCCTTGTCCGACCGCTCCAGCTCGTCCAGCACCACGCCGGTGATCATGGCCCCGGTGGCGCCCAGCGGGTGGCCCATGGCGATGGCGCCGCCGCAGACGTTGATCTGGTCATGCGGGATATCGAGCGCCTGCATGAAGCGCAGCACCACGGCGGCGAAGGCCTCGTTCAGCTCCCACAGGTCGATGTCCGACGTGGACATGCCCAGCTTGCCGAGCAGCTTGTTGGCGACGAACTCGGGCCCCGTCAGCATGATCGAGGGCTCCGACCCGATCGAGGCCGCGCCCCGGATCTTCGCCCGTGGCTTGAGCCCCAGAGCCTTGCCGGCCTCCAGCGATCCGATCAGCACGCCCGCCGATCCGTCGACGATGCCCGAGCTGTTGCCCGGGGTGTGGACGTGATTGACGCGCTCGACCTCGGGGTAGCGCTGGTGGATCACGGCGTCGAAGGCCATCTCGCCCATCATGGCGAAGGACGGGTTCAGCGCGCCCAGCGTCTGCATGTCCGTGTTCGGACGGATCGTCTCGTCATGATCCAGGATGGTCAGACCCAGCTGGTCCTTGACCGGCACCACCGACTTGTTGAACCGGCCCTCGGCCCAGCTCTTGGCCGAACGCTTGTGGCTCTCGACCGCATAGGCGTCGACGTCGTCGCGGGAGAAGCCCCACTTGGACGCGATCATGTCGGCCGAGACGCCCTGGGGCACGAAGTAGGTCGGGAATGCGCTGGACGGATCGACCGGCCAAGCCCCGCCGTCCGAGCCCATCGGCACGCGGCTCATGGCCTCGACGCCGCCGCCAACGGCGAAGTCGGCCTCGCCGGACTTCACCTTGGCCGCGGCCATGTTCACGGCTTCCAGGCCCGAGGCGCAGAAGCGGTTGATCTGGACGCCGGCGACCGTCTGGGCCCAGCCCGAGTTCAGCACGGCGGTGCGGGCGATGTCGGCGCCCTGCTCGCCCACTGGCGAGACGCAGCCCAGGATGACGTCGTCGACCTTGGACGTATCCAGCCCGTTGCGATCGCGCAGGTTCTCCAGCACCTGGGTCGCCAACGACAGGGCGGTGATCTCGTGCAGCGAGCCGTCCTTCTTGCCCTTGCCGCGCGGGGTTCGCACCGCGTCGTAGATATAGGCGTCGGTCATGGTGTCAGTCTCCATTGAGGACGGATCGCGTGAAAGCGTCTAAAGCCGACGTTTACGTCAACGTCAAGATAAGAGTTACCTTGACACGGAACGGCCGCGCGCGTCGGCTATTGAGAACGCCATGATACGCCTCGCCGCCTCCGTCGTCGCCGCCTCCCTGACCTCGGCCTGCGCCCTTTTCCCGGCCCCTGTCGCGGCCCCGGGTCCAGCTCAGGACCCAGCTCCAGCCCCAGCCCCGGTGCCTGTCCCGGCCGACCCCGGCGGCCCGCGCTGGATCGAACCGCCGTCGCAGGAGGCGCGCGTCGTCGTCCCCATCGCCCCGCCGCAGGACAGTCGCCCGTCGGCCTCGGTCGAGGCGCGGCTGCTCGAAGCCCACAATGCCGAACGCCGCCGCGTCGGGGCGCCGCCGCTGGTCTGGAGCGCGGATCTGGAGGCTGAGGCGCGCGGCTGGGCCCGCGAACTGATCGGCACGAGGCGCTTCGCCCACGACCCGCGTCCGCATGGGCACGGCGAAAACCTGTGGACCGGCTGGGGCGACCGCTTCTGGACGCCCGAGCAGATGGTCGAGGACTGGACCCGACAGCGGGTGGACTACCGCCCCGGCGTCTTCCCGAATGTCAGCCGAACCGGGAACTGGACAGCCGTCGGCCACTACACCCAGCTGATCTGGTCGGGCACCACCCACGTTGGCTGCGCGATCGAGGCCCGAGAGGGCCAGCAGCTGCTGGCCTGCCGCTATTCTCCACCGGGGAATGTGGATGGGCGTCGACCCTGAGCGGGTCTGATATGCATGAAGCCGCCGGGCGGACCCGGCGGCTTCGCATCACGCTTTCTCCAGCGGGATCAGGCGGCGGCTTGCATCGCTTCGGCATTGACGGCGGCGTCGGCGATGGCGGTCAGGTCGGTGTCGGTCTGCGACTCCTCCTGCAGGGTCTCGTCCAGCAGTTTGGCCGCGTCATCCATCCCGAGCACCAGGGCCCAGCGCTTCAGCGTGCCGTAGCGGGTGATCTCATAGTGCTCCACGGCTTGCGCCGCCGCGAGCAGGCCGGCGTCCAGGGCCGCCGTGCCCTTGTACTCCTCGGCGATCTCGTCGCCCTCAGCCAGGATGCCTTCAATGGCGTCGCAGGTCTTGCCGCGCGCCGGCTTGCCGATGATGTCGAACACCTGCTGCAGGCGCTCGATCTGGCCTTCGGTCTGGCCGATGTGCTTCTCGAACGCGGCCTTCAGCTCGGGCGACTGGGCCGCGCGCTGCATCTTGGGCAGGGACTTCAGGATCTTGCGCTCGGCGTAATAGATGTCCTTGAGCGTGTCGTGGAACAGGGTGTCGAGGGTCTTGTCGGCCATGGGTCAGCTCCTTCCGGGGATTGAGCCAGAGGAACGACGTCCATCCCCGGCGGTTCCGACGGTGAAGCTTCGGTTGTTCGATGACTTGCGGCCACGCCTGGCCCGCGCTCAGGCCGCCTGAGCCCAGTCCGCCGGCGTCTCGGCCAGAATCTCCAGCGACCGGACCCGCGCGGCGTGGTCCCAGATCTGGCTGGTGATCATCAGCTCGTCGGCTCCGGTGCGATCGATGAAGGCGCGCACCTGATCGCGCACGGTCGCTGGCCCGCCGACGGCAGAGCAGGACAGGGCCTGGTCGATCATGGCCCGCGCGGCGGGGTCCAGCCGCTCGGCATAGCCCTCCTGCGGCGGCGGCAGCTTGCCGGGCCGCCCGGTCCTCAGATTGACGAAGGCCTGCTGGACCGAGGTGAACAGCAGACGCGCCTCCTCGTTCGTCTCGGCGGCGAAGACGTTGAAGCCCAGCATGACGTAGGGCCGGTCCAGCCGCGCCGAGGGCCGGAAGGTTTCGCGATAGAGGCGGATCGCCGCCATCATGTCGCCGGGCGCGAAGTGGCTGGCGAAGGCGTAGGGCAGGCCCAGATGCGCCGCCAGCTGGGCGCCAAAGGTCGACGACCCCAGAATCCAGATCGGCACGTCCTGGCCCTCGCCGGGGTTGGCGCGCAGCCGCTGGCCGTCCTCGGCCGGTTCGAACCAGTGCATCAGCTCGACCACGTCCTGGGGGAAGCTGTCGGCGTCGACCGCGAGGTTGCGCCTCAGCGCCCGCGCGGTGGCCATGTCCGACCCCGGCGCCCGGCCCAGCCCCAGGTCGATCCGCCCGGGATGCAGCGCCGCCAGGGTGCCGAACTGCTCGGCGATCACCAGCGGCGCATGGTTGGGCAGCATGATCCCGCCGGCCCCGACCCGGATCGTCTTCGTCGCCGCCGCCACCGCCCCGATCACCACCGACGTCGCCGCCGAGGCGATGCCCGCCATGTTGTGATGCTCCGCCAGCCAGTAGCGGTTGTAGGCGAGCCGCTCGGCATGGCGGGCCAGGTCGATCGTGTTGGCGAGGGCGCGGGAGACGTCAGAGCCCTCGGGCACCGGGGCGAGGTCGAGGATGGAGAGGGCGGTCATGCGGAGGGATATGGGAGGGGGCGGAGGGGGATTTAAGGAGCAATGCCGCTGATCGACCGTGCACCGAGGTCTTGCATCTCAAGCTTGACGGCTCCACCTGACGTCGTATCCCGAGGTATTTCTGCCTCCCCCAGATTCCGCGATCGCGACCATGCGACACGCCTCCATCTATGGACCGCAGTGCCTGCATGACCATTCAAGACATCGCAACCTTGGACGGAGATCTGGCCCAGGTCACAGGCGTCGATGATGCTGAGGGCAAGGTCTACGTCCGTTATCAGGACGGGCGATCGGCCATCGTAACAGGCATGAGTGTGTTTCCGACAAGAGGAGACATTCTTTTCCTCGAGTATAACCGCTGTCATTTTGCGCCGCCCGAGACATGGATCGATCCCAGCAGGGTCGGGGTTGTTCGGTTGATACGGGACGACCGGACGATGGTGGTCGAAACCACGCAAGGAATGGAGATCGTCTCTATCGGCCCAGACGACGTATACGAGCGCAATCAAACGGTAGAGTTCAACGCCATCCGTGGCGCACTGCGGGTCGTGTCAGAAACACCGATTGAACGGCTTCGCGATGAGATCAGCGACCGCGATGAGCCAGCGCCCCCAACCACCGCCGCCCCTGAACCTTTGACATTTGAAGACTTTGGAGGCTTTCGAGAAGTCGTAGCACAGGCGCGGGAGCTAATTGAATCCCAGTTTAAATACAGAAAGCATCTGGACCGTATCGGTACCCGACCGCTACGGGGAATTCTATTCACCGGTCCCCCCGGCGTGGGAAAAACGCACTTGGCGCGTATCATCGCCCAAGAAACAGACGCGGCTTTCTACCCGATCGATGGCCCCTCACTAGTCAGCAAATGGGTGGGCAGTTCCGAGCGGGCATTGCGTGACCTTTTCGATCGTGCCCAAGCCTCGCCAAACGGCCGCGCGATCATCTTCTTTGACGAGATCGACACGATCGCTGAACGTCGAACCGATACCCATGAATGGTCCCGCAAGTTCGTCGGGCAGTTGCTAACGCTGATGGACGGGTTCCGAAGAGACGGTGCCGTGATCGTCATCGCCGCTACGAACCGTTTGGAAGCACTCGATCCGGCGCTACTCCGCCCTGGGCGGTTCGATAGGGTGATAGCGTTCGGAGCCCCCAGCGAGAGCGACCGGTGCGACATCCTAAGAGTTGGCGCGCGGCGGAAGCGTACGGCTGACGACCTCCCTTACAACGAACTCGCGGTGCTGACTGAAGGTTGGTCAGCGGCCGACCTCGACCTGATTTGGACCGAAGCTGGCCAGGTCGCCTCGCGCGACGAACGCGGGCGGATTTCGGCGGAGGACATGATGATCGGATACGAACGGGTCCTGCGTCGCCTTGCCCCCCGGAAGGAGACGCGTACTTGATCCTGCTCCCTCTTTGGTTCTGGGGTGCGAAAGCGCCCAAATCTGCAACCGTGGTCGCCGAGCACGAGCCCGGCCCATTGCGCGAGTTCGTTTATCTTGACGAGGGTAGCCTGCGAAGCCTGCTGTCGTCCCAGATCGGCGAGATTAAGGACGCTGTCGCCCAGCAGTCGCTGACCTCGGTCACCGACGAGATGAACCTAAAGCTTGCCGGTGGCCTGCCCTTCGCGGCCACGGGCGAGACATCTGCGAAGTTCCAGAACGCGAGCAGCCGAAGCTTTCAAACTTCCAGCAAGGCGACTGTTCAGTCCTGGTTTAAGGACCTTCATGACCGCCCCACGCTTCGACTGATCAGCCCGCTCGAAACCGTTGAGCCTCTTCATCGGCTCGAGGATCTCGCCAAACTTGAAAATCCTAGCGTAGCCACGGCCTCGCATGACTTGAAGCGTGGTGTCCTTGCGGAGTTCCGAGTGCGTCTGTCGGCCCACCCGGTCTTTCACATAACTACGATGATGACAGAATTCACGGGGATGGCTGCGGAGATCGAGGAGATTGTCCCTGACGCCTCGGCTATGCGCTTCAACGAGATACAGCCCATGGTGAAGATACTTCAGAGGCTTATGGCTGGCCTCGTTCCCATTCTCGGCGAGGCGATCGACCATGTAGTGGTCGAGGTGAGCGGCGTCGACTATGTGGTTGATCGCCGGGCTGTCGCAGGTCTCGACGTAGCGGCTCGTCCCCTCCTCATCGCAGGTGTCACCGACGCCCAGAGCTACTGGAAGGACCTCCGCCGCGTGTTGTTCGCCGACGCGGAGTTCACCATGCTCTGCCGGGTATCCAAGCAGGGGCTCCGAGACGATTGGATGCCGGTCAAACTCGTAGACGTTTTCCGCAAGATCGCTCCGGATTTCCCGCAGCAGATCAGCGTGACTTGGAACA
This sequence comes from Brevundimonas bacteroides DSM 4726, assembly GCF_000701445.1. Lineage (GTDB taxonomy): Bacteria > Pseudomonadota > Alphaproteobacteria > Caulobacterales > Caulobacteraceae > Brevundimonas > Brevundimonas bacteroides. Next base: position 27,067 of record NZ_JNIX01000007.1, on the reverse strand, counting down.
CGCCGTTTGGCGCGCCGACCGAGGCCGCTGCCGCAGCGCCTGCGCCGCTTGTGCCAGCGGGCACGTCACCTCTGGAGATGGCGCTGCGCCACTATAGCGAAGCGCTTCTCGCCACGAGCCGCAGATCATTTAGCGAGGATGCTCGTCGCGCCCTTGCGTTGGATATCGACGAGGAGGTCCGACGCCTCAAAGAAAGAGGCGGGTCGGTCTCGGATCAAAAAAGCGCCTTCACGACCATGAAGCTCTTGCTCAAGAAGGCGGCAGACATTCGCATCTCGCCAGACAAGGACCAGAAGTTGCGCGACGAGGCGCGCGCCGTAGCTGGGCTATCGCTTACGCCAACCTTGTCGCCCACACCGGCTGCCGGAACGCTCGCACCTGGCACACCCGCCGCTCAAGCGGGTGAGCGGCGCGCCTACCTCGATGCGGAGGTTGTCGCGATCTACTGGTAAGCTAGCTGATCGGGTGCCACAGCCAAACGCACATTCATGCGTCGCTAGCTCTACCCCCGCCGCAAATCCGGCGGCGTCGCCTCCTCGGTCAGGAGCCGCACGGCCTCGTCCAGGCTGACCACCGTCTGCTCCTGGCTGCCCAGCCGCCGGATCGCCACCTCGCCCTTTTCGGCCTCGGAGCGGCCGACGACGGCGATGACGGGGACCTTGCCGACCGAGTGTTCGCGCACCTTGTAGCCGACCTTCTCGTTCCTCAGGTCGGTCTCGACGCGCAGGCCCGCGGCCTTGAAGCGGGCGGCGACCTGATGGGCATAGTCGTCGGCGTCGGAGGTGATGGTCGCCACCACGGCCTGGACGGGCGCGAGCCACAGGGGGAAGGCCCCGGCGTAGTTCTCGATCATGATGCCGATGAACCGCTCGAAACTGCCCAGGATGGCCCGGTGCAGCATGACCGGCCGGTGCTTGCCGCCATCCTCGCCGACATATTCCGCGCCCAGACGCTCGGGCAGCACATAGTCCAGCTGGATGGTGCCACACGTCCATTCGCGGCCGATGGCGTCCTTGACCACGAAATCCAGCTTGGGCGCGTAGAAGGCGCCGTCGCCCTCCGTCACCACCGGCTCGGTCCCGGCGGCGCGGGCCGCCTCGGCCATCAGGGCCTCAGCCTTGTCCCAGAAGGCGTCGTCGCCGGCGCGCACCTCGGGCCGGGTGCCCAGGCTGATGTAGGCCGTTTCCATCCCCAGGTCCGCGTGGACCGACCGCGCGAGGGCGATGAAGTTCGCCGTCTCCTCGACGATCTGGTCCTCGCGGCAGAAGATGTGGGCGTCGTCCTGGGTGAAGCCGCGCACCCGCATCAGGCCGTGCAGCGAGCCGGACGGCTCATAGCGGTGGCAGGCGCCGAACTCGGCCATGCGCAGCGGTAGTTCGCGATAGGACCTCTGGCCGATGCCGAAGATCTGCACGTGGCCGGGGCAGTTCATCGGTTTCAGGCTGAGCGTTTCGCCCTCCACCGTCTCGCAGACAAACATATTGGGCCGGTATTTTTCCCAGTGGCCGGACGCCTCCCAGAACTTCCTGTCCAGCACCTGGGGCGTCTTGACCTCGACATAGCCGGCGGCGTCCAGGCGGCGGCGCATATAGGCCTCGATGACCTGCCACAGCACCCAGCCCTTGGGATGCCAGAAGACCATGCCCCGGCCCTCTTCCTGCATGTGGAAGAGCTCCATCTGGCGGCCCAGCTTGCGGTGGTCGCGCTTCTCGGCCTCCTCCAGCCGCTTCAGATAGGCGTCGAGGTCCTCCCTGGTCGCCCAGGCGGTGCCGTAAATCCGCTGCAGCTGCTCGCGCTTGGAGTCGCCCCTCCAATAGGCCCCGGCCAGCTTGGTCAGCTTGAAGGCCTTGCCGACGTGGCGGGTGGAGGGGAAGTGCGGCCCCCGGCACAGGTCGATCCAGTCGCCCTGGCGATACAGGGTGATGGTCTCGTTCTCCGGCAGGTCGCGGATCAGCTCGGCCTTGAACTTCTCGCCCCGCGCCTCGAAGAAGACGATGGCCTCGTCGCGGTCCCAGACCTCGCGCTCGAACCGGGCGTCGCGGTCCACGATCTTCGCCATCTCCTTTTCGATGGCGGCGAAGTCGTCGGTCGAGAAGGGCGTCTCGCGGAAGAAGTCGTAATAGAAGCCGTCCTCGATGGCCGGGCCGATGGTGACCTGGGTGCCGGGGAACAGCGTCTGCACGGCCTCGGCCAGCACATGGGCCGTGTCGTGGCGGATGGTGTAGAGCGCCTCGGGGTCGTCGCGCATGATCAGGCGGAAGCTGCCGCCCGTCTCCAGCACCCGGTTCAGGTCGCGCTGCTCGCCGTTCAGCTCGGCCAGCACGGCCTTCTTGGCCAGGGACGGCGAGATGGCGGCGGCGACATCGCGCGCGGTCGAACCGGCGGGGTATTCACGCGTGGCGCCGTCGGGGAAGGTCAGCTGGATCATGGGTCTTTGGTCTCGATGGGCGGCACCGGGTCGTATCCCGATCCGCCGAAGGGATGGCATCTACACAGTCGCCGCACCGTCAGCCACCCGCCCTTGACGGGTCCGTGCTGGATCAGGGCGTCCCGGCCATAGTCGGAACAGGTGGGGAGGAAGCGGCAGGACTGGCCGAAGAAGGGGCTGAGCGTCAGCTTGTAGCCCCGATGGGCCGCGCGGACGCCGCGTTCATAAAGACTGCCGGAGCGGGCCATGGGCCGGGCTTATCCCCCGCGCGGGCGGGGTCTGCAACCGGGCCGTCAGGCGGCGCCGGCGAGCCTAGTTCGGGCGGCGAGCGCGGCCTCGACCGCCTCCAGCGTCGCCTCGATGGCGACCATCGTGGAGGCGTGGCGCGCGGGATAGTCCGCGACCTGTTTCAGCACGCGCAGACCCTCGAACCGACCGGTCGGACCTTCGCCGCCCGACTTCAGCATGCCGAGCATCGCATCGCGCGTGGTGCGAAGTTCATCGATCGAAGCCTCGATCACGCTCTCGCCCAGCACACCGGCGGCCGCCTGGCCCAGCGCGCAGGCCTTCACGTCCTGGGCGAAGTCGACGACGCGCCCAGCCTCGTCCAGAACCACATCCACGATGGCCTTGGACCCGCACAGCCTGGCCACCCGCTCACCCGTGCCCTGCGGCGCGGCCAGCCGTCCGGCGTGCGGCAGGTTCGCCGCCAGCGTCAGGATGCGCGCGCTGTAGAGGTCGTCGATCATGGGCCGAACATAGGCGCAGCCGGGTCCGCCCGAAAGCCTCAGGGACTCTGCAGCGAGCCCCAGGTCCGCGCCTGATCGGTCGGCAGGGCGGCGGACTGAACCCGTGTCTGCGACCGCAGCCATTGCAGGTTCCGGTCGGCCAGTTCGGGCGGAAGTTCGCGGCGGATGATCTGCTCGGCTTCGGGCATATTGCCCTGCAGGCCCAGCATCATGGCGAGGTTCAGCCGCATCTGCTGGGTCGCCGTCGGCTGCGCGACCGCGCGGCGCAGCATGGCTTCGGCTCCCGTCGCGTCGCCGGATGTGGCCAGCGCCATGCCCGCGTTGGTCAGGACGTCCGGATTGTCCGGAGAGATGGCGAGCGCCGCCCGCCATGCGGCCTGGGCATCCTCAGCGCGGCGCACCTGCTGATAGGCCACGCCCAGCAGCGACAGCGGCCGCCAGTCGTTGGGCGCCAGATCACGCGCCTGTTCCAGCGGGGCGATGCCATAGAAGGCCTGACCCCGCGCGATCTCGGCCCGGCCGATTTCGAGCATGGCCTCGATGTTGGTCGGCTGCAGCGTCAGAACCTGCCGCGCCGTGGCGGCGGCCTGTTCGTGCTGGCCCAGCTGGCGCAGGGCCTCGGCCAGCTCGACGCCCGCGACGGGGTCCATGGGATTGACCTCCATCTCCCGCGCCCAGAACACCGAGCGGGCCAGGGGATCGAGGCGGTTGTAGGCGGCGCGCTCCTCGGCCGAGGCGGGCTGGCGCGGCGCGGGCACCGCCGGCGCGGCGGCCGTCTGGGTCGGCGCGGTCTGGGCGAAGGCGGGCATGGCCGCGCAGCATGCGGCGGCGATCAGGATTGAGCTTGCGACGCGGTTCAGCGACATGGGGCGGACCGATCCGGTAAGTCTGTCCGCAGAAGACTCGGCGCTTCGCGTCAAGCATTGGTTAATCCGACAAAGGCCCGCCATGTCCGCCCTCTCGCCCGATCCCATCGTCGCCGCCGATTCGGCCGAGGCCGCCGCCGCCATCCCGGTCCGGTTCGCCGGGCCGGAAGGCGCGATCGCCGACACCGCCCGCACCTGGGCCGAGCGGATGGGGTTCAAGGGCAAGCCGGGTCAGGTTGTCGTCGTGCCCGGTGCTGACGGCGGGGTCGATCATGTGCTGGTCGGGACGGGCCAGACCTTCGATCCCATGAGCGCCCGCGCCCTGACGGCCAGGCTGCCGACCGGCCTCTACCGTCTGGAGGCGGAGCCGGAGGACGCCCGCGTGGCCGCGCTGGCCTTCCTGCTCGGTCGCTACGCCTTCGACCGCTACAAGCCCCGAAAGGATGTCGCCGAGGTCCGCCTGGTCGCGCCTGAGGGTTTCGACGCGGAGGAGGCCAACCGCATCGCCTCGGCATGCGCACTGGCCCGCGAGATGGTCGACACCCCCGCCGCCGACATGGGCCCGTTGCAGATGGAGACCATCGCCCGCGAGATCGCCGAGGCCCACGGCGCGACGCTCTCCGTCACGACCGGCGACGACCTGCTGGAGCAGAACTACCCGGCCATCCACGCAGTGGGCCGCGCCGCCGCGCCGCACCGCGCGCCGCGCATCCTCGAGATCGGCTGGAACCTTGACCGGACCGACCGGCCGCTGATCGCCCTGGTCGGCAAGGGGGTGGCGTTCGACTCGGGCGGCCTCGACATCAAGCCCGCCGCTGGCATGCGCAACATGAAGAAGGACATGGGCGGAGCCGCGCACGCGCTGGCGCTCGGCCGACTGGTCATGCAGGCGGGGCTGGCCGTGCGGCTGGTGGTGCTGGTCGCGGCGGTGGAGAACGCCATCTCCGCCGACGCCTTCCGCCCCGGCGACATCTTGGGCAGCCGCAAGGGTCTGACCATCGAGATCGGCAACACCGACGCCGAGGGCCGGCTGATCCTCGCCGATGCGCTCGCTCGCGCCTCGGAGCATACGCCCGACCTGACGCTGGACTTCGCCACCCTGACCGGGGCCGCTCGCGTGGCCCTCGGGCCGGAACTGCCGCCACTCTACACCGACGACGAGGCGTTGGCCGCAGACCTGCTACGTGCAGCCGCTGAGGTCCGCGATCCGCTCTGGCGCATGCCCCTGTGGCCCGGCTATCGCGCCGCCATCGACAGCGAATTGGCCGATGTGAGGAACGATAGCGCCGGATGGGCGCAAGGGGGGTCGATCACCGCCGCCCTGTTCCTGCAGAAATTCGCGCCGACCACCGGCGCTTGGGCGCACATGGACATCTTCGCCTGGAACCCCCGCAATCGCCCTGGCTGGCCCGAAGGCGGCGAGGCGCAAGGTCTGCGCGCGACCTATGCCATGTTGAAGGGGCGATACGGAGAATCCTGATTCAGCCTCGCAGCTTAACGGGATTTTCGCCTTCGTCGGCCAGTGTGCCTGCTCAATCGTCAGAGCCCGCGCTTGACCGACGCCTTCATCCCCGCCCGGCCGCTTCTGGCCCGTCCCGACCTCGCGGCGCTGTCGCTCGAGGGGATGGTGCCGGCCGACGCTTATCGTGCCACGCGGACCATGCGTGCCGCCGTCGCGGTGGCCGACATCCATGCCGAGGCCGACGTGGCCTCCGAGCGGATCGATCAGCTGCTGTTCGGCGAGGTCTTCGACGTTCTGGATGAGGCCGACGGCCGCGCCTGGGGTCAGGCCCGCCGCGATGGCGTTGTCGGCTGGATCGATCTGGCCGCGCTGGCACCGGGGCTCGTTCGTCCCACCCACACCATGGGCATCGTCGATGCCGAACTCCCGTTGAACGCCCTGGTGATCGAGAATGCAGACATCTTGAGCGCGCGTCCGATCGGCCTGTTCGAAACCGACCCAGTCACCGTCGCCGAACGCCTGCTGGGCACGCCTCACGAACTGGGCGCGCGGTCGTCGCGGGCGACCGATTGTTCGGGTCTGGTGCAACAGGCCCTGTTCGCCTGCGGTCTGGCCGGTCCTCGGCGCGCTCATGAACAGGCCGAACTCGGCGAACCGATCGCGCTCGCCGAGGCTCGCCGCGGCGACCTGGTGGTCTGGCTGAAGATCGAGTCCGGCCAGAGCTGGACCGGCCATTCGGCCCTGATGCTCGACGCGAGCCGAGTAATTCACGCCAGCGGCCATCACGGCGCGGTCGTCCTCGAGACCTTCGCCGAAGCCGATGCGCGCTGTCTGGCGGACGGCTTCGAGGCCGCCCGCTTCAGACGCATCCTTTAGACGATCAGCCCGCGGGCGCGCTGTCGGCCGCCGGGGCCGCCACGTCGCCGGCCTGCGTCGCCGCCGCGTTCGGATCGACGCCCGCCGCATCCGCGCCTTCGGCCGGAGCCGCAGCGCCGTCCGCCGGAGCCGCACCCTCGGCGGGTGCTGCCGCGCCGGGTTGACGCGCCGGATCGGGCGCGGGGATCGGGAAGCCTTCCGAGCCCTGGCTGCGCAGATAGGCGATCAGGTTCACGCGGGCCTGGGTATCGCGCAGGCCTGCGAAGGACATCTTGGTGCCCTCGACGTAGCGAGCCGGGGCGTTGATGAACTGATCCAGCGCGTCCAGCGACCAGGTCGGATCGACCGAGCGGTGCGCCACCATGGCTTCCGAGAAGGCAAAGCCGGCATGAGCGCCGACCGGACGTCCGACGACGCCATGCAGGTTCGGCCCGATGCCGTTGGCGCCGCCCGCATTGATCGAGTGGCACGACGCGCAGCGGGCGAATGCGGCTTCACCGGCGGCCAGGTCCGCGACCGGCAGCAGTGTGCCCCAGTCCGGCGGCAGCACGGCCTCTTCGGCGCCGCCCTCGGCCTCCTCGGGCGCATTGATGAAGTAGCCCATCTTCTCGGACTCATGATGGGGCGCATAGATCGCCCCCGAGACCTGCTGCAGCGCCAGCACGACGAAGGCCGTACCCAGGCCCGCGCCCATGATCTTGTTCCACTTCAGATCGCCGCTCATCCGCGTCGTCGCATCCCGTCTAATGGCCCGCGCCGGGGAGTGGCGAAGCGGGCGAGTGTCTTGCGCGGCGGTCTCTGACACGCTAGCGCCGCCTTCGCAACCGGCCCGGCCGCTCGATTCAGCGGCTCGGCGTCGCATCACGGGAAACGCATAAATGACGCCCCTGATCCTGATCCCGACGCGCATGGCCGCGACCCGCCTGCCGGGCAAGCCCCTGGCCGACATCGGCGGCAGGCCCATGATCGTGCGCGCCTGGGAACAGGCTGTGCTGTCGGGCCTGCCCGTCGCCGTCGCCGCCGGCGACCCGGAGATCGTCGAGGTAGTCCAAGCCGCCGGCGGCCGCGCCGTTCTGACCGATCCGGCCTTGCCCAGCGGTTCTGACCGCGCGCTCGCCGCCCTGGAAGCGATCGACCCCGACGGCGAGTACGACGCGGTCGTCAACCTTCAGGGCGACATGCCCTTCGCCGATCCGGGCCTGGCCACGGCCTGCGCGGCCCTGCTGCACGGCGAGCCCACGTGCGACATCGCCACCCTCGTTGCGCCCGAGCTGGATCCATCCGACCGCGCCAATGTCGATGTGGTCAAGGCCGTGCTGGCGATCGAAGAAGGCCACCGCCACGCCCGCGCCCTCTACTTCACCCGCTCGACCCTCTACGGCGACGGCCCCGTCTGGCGTCACATCGGCATCTACGGCTACCGCCGCGAGGCCCTGAAACGCTTCTGCGCCGCCCCGCCGTCACCGCTGGAGAAGCGCGAGAAGCTGGAGCAGCTGCGCGCCCTTGAACTGGGGCTGTCAATCTGGGCCGCGACGGTGGCTGAGGCCCCGATCTCTGTCGACAATCCCGCCGACCTGGAGGCGGCGCGCGGGTTGGCATGACGTGCGACTTCTCCCTCCCCTGTATGGGGAGGGACCGCGAGGCGGAGCCGAGCGCGGGTGGGGCAGAGCGGTGCGAACCTACTTTTCGGACCCCACCCTGACCGCTTCGCGGTCGTCCCTCCCCATGAAGGGGAGGGAGAGCGTCGCCCGCTCACCCCTCGCCTTCGACCCACGCCTCCAGCAAGGTCCGCGCGATCGCGAACCTCGGCGGGGCCTTCACCTCGTGCGCGCCCGCCAGCACGGCCCGCGCCTCGTCACGCGTGAACCAGCGCACCTCTTCCAGCTCGGTCTGGTCGGGCGTCGCGTGATCGTCCGACACCTCCGCGATCAGGCCGATCATCAGCTGGGATGGAAAGGGCCACGGCTGGCTGGAGTGATAGCGCAGAGCCGTCACCGTCAGCCCCGCCTCCTCGGCGATCTCGCGGGCGCAGCCCTCCTCGATGGTCTCGCCGGGTTCCAGAAAGCCTGCCAACGCCGACATCCGCCCGTGGGGCCAGGCCGCCTGCCGCCCCAGCAGGCAGCGGCCCTCGAACACCGGCAGCATGATCGTCACCGGATCGACACGCGGGAAATGCTCGGTCGCACAGGCCGGGCACTTCCGTTTCCATCCGCCGGAGATGAGCTCCGTCGCCTGCCCGCAGTTGGCGCAGAAGCCATGCCGCCGGCTCCAGTCGAACAGGCTGCGCGCTGTCCCCGCCATGGCCGCGTCCGCGTCCGGCAGCACCGCCGCCGCCTCGCGCAGCTCGGTGAAGACGCCCAGCCCGGCCACCGGTCCGATCGTCGGGTCGGCCGCGCCCTCGAACTCCACGGCAAACACCGGCGCGCCCTTCCACAGGCCGAGGAACAGCTCATGATCGGCTTCATCCACCATTGCCCGCGCTCGGGTCAGGTCGACCCAGGCCAGACGCGGCCCGTTCGCCGTCTCTTCCAGCAGCGGCCGGCCCTGCCAAAGCATCATGGCCAGCGCCTCGGGGTTCGCCCCCTGTTCAGCCAGCCATTCGGGGTCGTTTCGCCGGTCTCCGGCGCGGTCCAGCGGATTGCCGGCGAAGGTGTTCAGGGCGGGGAGGGCCATGTCCGATTCCTAGCGGCGTTCGGTTGTGCAGGGGAGGGGGCGCCTTGATCCCGTCGCGCCGTCGGCCCATATGGGCCTCGGAGATCGCGGGCGAAGGCTTCGCCAACCTGGTCAGGGCCGGAAGGCAGCAGCCACAACGAATTCCCCTTCGGGTCGCGGTCTCCACCTCCCTTGTTTTGATGCGCTACCGCTCGGCTCGCGGAGCCTGGCTGCCTGAGCGCGGGTTGGTGCGCTACCGCTCGCGACGCGGTTGCTCGCTGCCTGAGCGCGTTCAGGCTGCGTGACGACGGGAACCTTCACCGCGTGAGACCGCTCCTCGTCCGACCCCAACCGGAGCGGCGACATGAGCATTCTCGGCAAGATCCTCGGCGGCATCTTCAATCGCAAGAAGGACGCGCCAGCCGCCGCCCCGACGCCGGCCCCGACCGCCGCTCCCGTCCAGCCACCCGTCACCGCCGCCGTCGCCACCGCGCCCCAGCCGCCCCAGCCCGTCGATGTCGCCGGCATCCTCGACTTCATGAACGAGCAGCGGGACCAGAAACTGAACTGGCGCACCTCCATCGTCGACCTGATGAAGCTGATCGGCCTGGAAAGCTCGCTGGCCGAACGCAAGGAACTGGCGGATGAGCTTGGCTATACCGGCGACAAATCCGACAGCGCGGCGATGAACATCTGGCTGCACAAGCAGGTCATTCAGAAGATCATCGACAATGGCGGCCAACTTCCCCGCGACCTGATGTCCTGACTTTCGTCATTCCGGGCGTCGGGAGCGAAGCGACCAGAGACCCGGAACAAGGTGGCGCCGGAGCGCAGCGGAGGCGAAATGCGTCCGGGAGCGGCCTGCGCGACAGTTTCGCGCTATCGCGCGCCGCCCTGTTCCGGGTCTCCGCTACGCTCCGCCCGGAATGACGAAAGAATAGAAGCGGAGTCGCCTCCGCCGCCTCTCCCGCGCTAACCTGCGCTGATGACCGACGTCGACCTTGATTCCGGCGATCCGCCCTGGGCGGAGGACGACGACGCGCCAGAGCGCGACCAGAACACCGACGACATGTTCGGCGCGCCCGCGACTGCCCCCACGGCCGAGGCAGCCAGGGTCGCGCCCGCTCCGGCGACCCAGCCGCCGGGTGCCCACCAGAATGACGGCGAGGCCTACACCGTCCTCGCCCGCAAATACCGGCCACGCACCTTCGAGGACCTGATCGGCCAGGAGGCGATGGTGAGGACGCTCACCAACGCCTTCGCCACCGGCCGCATCGCCCACGCTTTCATGCTGACTGGCGTCCGGGGCGTCGGAAAGACCACGACCGCGCGCCTGCTGGCCCGCGCCCTGAACAACGAGACACCGACCATCGACCGGCCCTCGCTGGAGCTGACCGCCCACGGCCGCCACGACGCGGCGATCATGGCGGGCCAGCACATGGACGTCATGGAGATGGACGCCGCCAGCCACACCGGCGTCAACGACATCCGCGATATTCTCGAAAGCGTCCGCTACGCCCCGGTCGAGGCCCGCTACAAGGTCTATGTGCTCGACGAAGTCCACATGCTGTCCAACCAGGCGTTCAACGCACTGCTGAAGACGCTGGAAGAGCCTCCTCCCCACGCCAAGTTCATCTTCGCCACCACCGAGATCCGCAAGGTCCCGGTGACGATCCTCAGCCGCTGCCAGCGCTTCGACCTGCGCCGCGTCGAGCCCGAGGTCCTGGTTGAGCACCTGGCCCGCGTCGCCGACAAGGAAGGCATGAAGGTCGAGGCCGATGCGCTCGCCCTCATCGCCCGCGCCGCCGAGGGCTCGGTCCGCGACGGGCTGTCCCTGCTGGATCAGGCGCTGGTCCAGGGCGAGCGCGGAGAGCCGGTCCGCACCGACCTGGTCCGCGACATGCTGGGGCTGGCCGACCGCAGCCAGACCATCCAGCTGTTCGAACAGCTGATGGCCGGTCGCACGCCCGAGGCGCTGGAGACCTTCCGCACCCTCTACGGCTTCGGCGCCGACCCGGTGCAGGTGACCAACGACCTGCTCGAACACTGCCACGCCGCCTCGGTCGCCAAGATGCTGGGCCCCAACGCGACTCGCTTGCCGAACGATCAGGCCCAGCGCCTGGCCGCGCTCGGCTCGGTGGTCTCGGCCGGGACGCTGTCGCGCACCTGGTCCATGCTGCTGAAGGCGCTGGAGGAGGTCCGCCGCGCCCCCAGCCCCGCTGACGCGGTCGAAATGGCCATCGTCCGCCTCGCCTATGCCGCCGACCTGCCCGGCCCGGAAGAGGCGCTGAAGAAGCTCCAGTCCGGAGAGCCTCTGTCCGGCGGCCCCGGCGGCTCCGCGCCGCGCGGCGGCGGAGGCGGCGCCTCGGCCCAGCTCGCGGCCCGCCCGGCCGCCCAGCCCAGCCTGCCCGACCCGCAGAGCTTCGAGGCCGTGGTCGCCCTGATCGGGGAGAAGCGCGAAATCGCGCTGCAGATGGACGTCCAGCGCTACGTCCGCCCTGTGTCCTTCAAGTCCGGCCAGCTGACCTTCGAGCCCGCCCCCGGCGCGCCCGCCAACCTCGCCACCCGCCTGGCGGGCCGTCTAAAGGAATGGACCGGCCGCCAGTGGTTCGTCGTCGCCAACGGCCAGGGCGGCGGCGAGACCCTGATCGAACAGGAGAAGAAGGCGGCCGCCAACCTCCGGGCCGAGGTCGAGGCCGACCCCTTCGTCCAGGCGGTGATGCAGGCGTTCCCCGGCACGGTCCTGGGTGAGATCAAGACCCTGACCCCGGTGGTGGAACTGCCGGTCATCCCCGACGAAGCGGTCGGCGAAGACGACTGAGGCCCAACAAGGCGCGGACTGTGAACCCAAGCGCTACAGCGCCGTTACGACTCCCCGAAACCGAGGAGTCACAGTCATGGCCGCGCGTCCCGTCTGGCATGGTCATCTTAAGCTGTCGCTGGTCACCTGCCCCGTCGGCCTTTACACCGCCACCGCGTCCAACGCCCGGGTCAGCTTCCACCTGATCAATCCGGACACCAACAATCGCATCCGCATGGTGCCGACCGACCCCGACGCCGGACCGGTCGAGCGGTCTGACCTGGTCAAGGGCTATGAGGTTTCCAAGGACGAATACGTCCTTCTGGACGACGCCGACTTCGACAAGGTCAAGCTGGAGACCACCCACACCATCTGCATCGACAGCTTCGTCGACGAGACCGACATCGACCGCCTCTACTGGTCCGACCCCTTCTTCGTGGTGCCCGAGAAGGGCGTGGGCGTCGAAGCCTTCGCCGTCATCCGCGACGCCATGAAGGCCGCCGGCAAGGTCGCGATCGGCAGTCTGGTGCTGCGCGGCCGCGAGCGACAGATCGCGCTGGAGGTTCGGGACGCCGGCCTGATCGCCTACACCTTGCGGGCTCACGACGAGGTCCGCGACGCGGCCGACTACTTCGACGACATCCCCGCAGTGAAGACCGACAAGGATATGGTCGAGATCGCCACACGCATCATCGGCCAGAAGGAAGCCGAGTTCGATCCGACCAAGTTTCATGATCGCTACGACGACGCGCTCCGCGACCTCATCAAGGCCAAGCAGAAGGGCGGCAAGGCCGTCGTCGGCGTCGAGGAGCCGGAAGACACCAATGTCATCGACCTTATGGCGGCGCTGCGGAACAGTCTGAAAGGGTCCGCGTCTGGCGACGTCAAAGCGGCGGCCAAGAAGGCGACGTCCGCCAAGTCGGCCCCGGCCAAGAAGACCGCCGCCAAGTCCAACACCCGCAAGCCTGCGACCAAGAAGAAGGCCGCCTAGACCCCCATCGTCTTCAAAGCCGGCCTGAGGCTGACCGCGCTTGCCCGGAACGCCTTCCACGGATCGGCCTTCTTCAGCAGCGCCGGTGCCGTATGCATCGTGTAGGCGCGCGGATCCAGCCCGGACTTGACCTGGCTCCAGCTCAGCGGAAAGGCGATGCCGGCGCCTGGCCTGGCGCGGGGTGACCAGGGCGCGACCGCCGTCGCCATGCGTCCGTTGCGCAGATAGTCGAGGAAGATCTTCCCGCCCCGCGCCTTCTTGGCGAGAGTCGTGGTGAAGCGGTCGGGCTGGTCGGCGCGCACGGCTTCGGACACGGCCTTGGCGAAGGCCTTGTTCTGGTCCCAGGTGACGGCCGATCGCTTGTCCGCCTTGATCGGGACGACGACGTGCAGACCCTTGCCGCCGGTCGTCTTGACGAACGGGTTCAGCCCCAGCGTCTCCAGCTTTGCTTTCACCGCCCTGGCCGCCGCGATCACCGCCTCGAAGTCCAGCCCCTCGTCCGGATCGAGGTCGAAGGTGATCTGATCCGGCGTCTCCGGGTCGCCTGGCGCTGCGCCCCAGGGATGCAGCTCCAGCCCTCCGGCCTGTCCCACCGCCACGAGCCCCCCGACGTCGACTACGGAGACGTAGGGCTTGCGCTCCTTCACATCGATGAGCTTCAGCCGGGGGTTGGAACCCGGCATGGCGTGGCGCTGGAAGAAGCGTTCGCCGCCGATGCCCTCCGGCGCGCGGATGATCGACACCGGCCGGTCCTCGATGTGGGGCAGGATGCGCTCGGCGACCGCCTCATAGTAGCGCGCCAGATCGGCCTTGGTGATCGCCGGCGCGCCGTCCCGCCCGGGCCACAGCACCTTGTCGGGGTTTGAGATCGTGACGCCCGCCACCACGGTCTTGCCGACCTTGGTCGTCCCGGCCGCCTTGGTCGGGGCCTGGGGCATGGCATCGACCTCGGCTGCCGGCTTGTCCTCGCGCAGGCCCTTGAAGCTAGCCTGCCGCAACGATCCGCCGTCGGTGTAGCCGCCGTGGTCGATCTCTGCGACCAGCACGGGCTTCAGCCAGTGGATCGTCTCCCCGCCCGTTCGACGCGGCGCCCCCTTGCCGACGAAGGGCGACGAGCCAGCGCCCGCCGCCTCCAGCGCCGGTAGCAGGGTCTTGAGCAGGGGTTGGCCGAAGCCTGTTCCGACTCGGCCGAGCGACCGCAGGCCATCCTTGTCCTTCACCCCCACCAGCAGGGACCGGAAGCGGGACCCTTCCGCCGTCCAGCCGCCGATGACGACCTCGTCACGGCCCCGGCATTTGGACTTGACCCAGGTCGTCGATCGCCCCGCGCGATAGGGCGCGTCCAGCCGCTTGGAAATGACACCTTCCAGATCCATGCGACACGCGCTTTCCAGAACGGCCCGCCCGCTCGACCCGAAGTGGTCCACGAATCTCACCCGGCCCGCCATGCCATGGGGCAGTCGGTCAAGCAGCGCCCGTAACCGCGCCTTGCGGTGCGACAGCGGCAGGTCCCGCAGGTCTTCGGCACCCTCGAACAGCAGGTCGAAGGCGAAATAGATCAGATCCTCCGTTTTGCCGTCGGACAGGGCCGCCTGCAGTGCAGAGAAGTCCGGACTGGCGTCCTCGGCCAGGGCGCAGACCTCCCCGTCGATGACCGCGTCTGGCCAGGCCCCTGCGTCGGCCGCCAGCTCCGGAAATCGATCGGTCCAGTCCAGGCCGTTGCGCGTCCGCACCGTCGCCCGCCCGCCTCCGGTCGAGATCTGCACGCGATATCCGTCGAACTTGATCTCATGCACCCAGCCCGCGTCGCCGGGCGGATGATCGACCACCTTGCACAGCTGGATCGGCACGAAGGCGTGAGGCTTTCGCGCGTGAGACACCTGCGCCGGGCTCGGCTTCGGTTTCGCGGGAGCCCTGCGGCTCGTGGGCTTCGACGACGTCCACTGCGCCTTGCCGTCGGCGATCTCGGCCATCGTCCGGCCCGAGACGACGGACGCATCGATCTCCATGTTGGCGTCGCTCTCGCCCTCGACTGCGTGGTCGTCCTTCTCCTTGATCAGCAGCCAGTTGTTGCGCTTGGACGGCTTGCCGCGATCGCCTTTCAGACGGATCAGCGCCCACTTGCCCTGAAGCCGCTCACCTTCCAGCACCATCTTGACCTGGCCCCGCTTGAAGGCGGCGGCCAGGTCCGGCTCCTGGGGGCTCCAGGTCCCCGTGTCCCACATCTGCACCGTGCCGGCGCCATAGTTGCCGCCGGGAATGGTCCCTTCGAAGTCGCCGTAGTCGAGGGGATGGTCCTCGACCTCGACCGCCAGCCGCTTGACCTTCGGATCCCGCGACGGCGCCTTGGTCACGGCCCAGGACTTCAGCACCCCGTCGACTTCGATGCGGAAATCATAGTGCAGCCGCGTCGCCGCGTGTCGCTGGATAAGATAACGACCACCGCCCGTCGCCTTGCCGGCGACCTTGCGTCCACGCGGCTCTGGCGTGTCGTTGAAGCGTCGCTTCCTGCGATAGGTCTCGAGCTCGCCGCGCATCGTTTGCCGATCCTCCGGCGGCCTAACGCCCAGGTGCCTCTCTCCGATCCGCGATGCGCCTTGCACGCCTCATGCGAGGGCGCCTATCTACCGCCCATGAAAGATCTCAACGCCCTGATGCAGCAGGCCCAGGCGATGCAGCAGAAGCTGCAGGACGCCCAGGCGAAGATGGCCGAAACCACCGCCGAGGGCACCTCCGGCGGCGGCCTGGTGACCGTGGCGCTGAAAGGCCCCGGCGAGATCACCTCGGTCCGGATCGACGACAGTCTGATGGTTCCGGGCGAGGGTGAAATCCTCGCCGATCTGATCGTCGCCGCCCACGCCGACGCCAAGCGAAAGCTCGACGCCGTCAACGCCGAGCTGATGCGCGAGGCCGCCGGGCCGATGGCGGGGCTCAACATCCCCGGCATGCCCAAGCTTTTCTAACGCGGGAATGGCCGCCTCCGCCGGACCCGAGATCGAGCGGCTGATCGGCCTTCTGGCCAAGCTGCCGGGGCTCGGCCCCCGCTCGGCCCGCCGCGCGGCCTTGGCGCTCCTGAAACGCCGGGAGCAATTGCTGGTGCCGCTCGCCGCCGCCCTGGCCGAGACCGCCGAGAAGGTCGTCTCCTGCTCGGTCTGCGGCACGCCCGACACCCGCGACCCCTGCGCCATCTGTTCCGATCCTGCCCGCGACAACGGCCTGATCTGCGTCGTCGAGGAGGCCGGCGCGCTGTGGGCCATGGAACGGTCTGGCGCCTTTCGAGGCAAGTATCATGTGCTGGGCGGCCTTCTGTCGGCGCTGGACGGCGTGGGTCCCGAGGCGCTGCGCGTCTCCGAGCTGGTCGGCCGGGTCAGGGGAGGGGGCGTGCGCGAGGTCGTCCTGGCGCTCCCCGCCACGGTCGATGGCCAGACCACCGCGCATTATCTGGCCGACCGCATCGCGGGCGATGGTCTTGAGATCACCTCGCTCGCGCGCGGCGTCCCTGTCGGCGGCGATCTCGACTGGCTGGACGACGGCACGATCGTCCAGGCGCTTCGGGCGAGACGCCCCGCCTAGCCAGCTCTCGCGTGAGCCCGGGGGTCGTGCGTCCATTTCTGACGTAGGGACGATCTATGCTGGGTCGATGAGCATCTGCCTCGCACCTTCATTGAAAGACGTCGGAGTGTTGGACGGTCGGGACTCCGTGCACTGCATGGACTCCTTGGACTCCTTGCACTCGTTGGAGCCCTCCAACCGTTTGGAAGCGGTTTGCGCATCCGCCATGCTCGCCCCGCGCGACGATTCCCGCTAACGAACGGATCATGAACGCTCTGACCCTCATCCTCGCCGCCCTCGCAGTCGGCTTCGCCCTGGCCTTCGTCTGGGCGTTCCTGGCTTGGCGCGCGGCCAAGGGCCAGGTCGCGCTCGCCGAAGAGAAGTTGGCGCTGCTGGAAGACAGCCGCGCCACCATGGCCGAGTTCCTCAAGGCCCAGGCCGCCCAGTCGGCCCAGGCTGTGGCCGATCAGATGGTCACGCGCGCCACCGAAACTTTCCAGGCACAGGACCGCGCCGTGCGCGAACGACTGGAGGCCCAGCTCAAGCCGGTGGCCGAGACACTGTCCAAGTTCGAGGAGAAGGTCACCGCCCTGGAGAAGGCTCGCGCGGAAGAGACCGGCACACTGAAGGAACAGCTCTCGGCCCTGATGATCGCGTCGTCGGCCACCCGCGACGAGGCGCGGCGCCTGACCGAGGTGCTGCGCGGCAATACCGGGCGACGCGGCCGCTGGGGCGAGCAGACTTGCCGGAACGTGCTGGAGGCCGCGGGCATGGCGGGCCGGTTCGATTTCATCGAGCAATCATCCGCCGCCGACGAGGACGGCCGCCAGAAGCGGCCCGACTTCCTTGTTCGCCTGCCCGGCGCCGGCATGTTCGTGATCGATGCCAAGGCACCGCTGGTGTTCCCTGAACCCGGAGACGCCGAGGACGCCGAACGGGAAGCGGCGCTGGCCACCCGCAACGCCCAGGCCATCAAGGGCCATGTCTCCGCGCTTGCCGCCAAGGCCTATCAGGACCAGTTCAAGCCCAGCCCGGATTTCGTCGCCCTGTTCGTGCCGTCCGACGCCTTCCTCTCCGCGGCGCTGGACCGTGAGCCCGAGCTGATGACCGAGGCCATGGCCAAGCGCGTCATCATCGTCACGCCCTCCACCCTATTCGCCCTGTGCAAGGCTGTTGCCTACGGCTGGCGCGCCGAAGAGCAGTCCAGGAACGCCGACGAGGTCGCGAAGCTGGGCAAGGAACTCTACAAGCGCCTCGCCACAATGGGCGGTCATGTGTTCGGCGTCGGCCGGGCGCTGGAACAGGCGGTTGGCAAGTACAACCAGTTCGTCGGCTCGCTGGAGAGCCAGGTCATGGTATCGGCCAAACGGTTCGAAGATCTTCACGTCGATCACGAGGGCAAGGAGCTGCCGGACCTCGCGCCGGTCGAACAGGCCCCGCGCCCCGTCACCCGGCCCGAGCTGGTCGCCGAGGCCTCGCCGACCCCCGCTCTTGAAAATCTTGTAGGGCGCTGACAAGCTCACTTGACAACACGGGAGCGTCATGTAAAACATCCTTGTCAAACAGACATGGGTGCTTGTCGTGACCATGATGGAGGCGAGCGTGAAGGATAATCCCGTCGCCCGCTATGGCGGGTTGCTTCTGGTCTGCCTGATCGCGGGCGGCATCGCCGGCGGCATATCGGCGGCGTTTGGCGAGACGGCGGGTGTCGGACCGCTGATCGTCGCCGGGTCCGTGGGCCTGGCCATGGCGGCTGGCCTCTGGGTCTGCGCCCGCTGGTGGCGCGCGCTCGATGAGGCGGCGCAGGAGGCCCACAAATGGGCCTGGTGGTGGGGCTCGACCTTCGGCCTGGCGATCGGCGGGGTGATCCTGTTCACCCTCATGTACGCCGCGCCCGAGCGGCTTACCGGAGAGCCGAAGGACCTGCTGCTGGCCGGCGCCGCCCTGATCGGCGGTGTCCAGACCGTGGGCTACGGCATCGCCTGGGCCTTCTGGTGGCTCCAGCGTCGATAGTCCCGTCCAATGAACAACCGCCTCAAGGTTCTTCGCGCCGAACGCAACTGGAGCCAGGCGGATCTGGCCGCCGCGCTCGGTGTCTCGCGCCAGACCGTCAATGCGCTCGAGACCGGCCGCTACGACCCTTCCCTGCCTCTCGCCTTCAAGATCGCCCGCGTCTTCGAACAACCCATCGAATCCATCTTTTCGGACAGCGGAGCCTGACCATGATGTCGGAAATCCAAGATCGTCCCCGGTCGCTCGCCGCCAAGGTCGGCCTGACCGTTGTTCTCGCCGGCGTCGGCGCCTTCTGCGGCTATGGCATGGCCCAGCTGTTCAAGGACCATGGCGCGCCGTGGCCCGACGTTCTGGCGGTAGCTATGGCCGTCGCCCTGATCGCCATCGGTCTGATGAGCGCCATCGTCCTGTTCACGCGGCCCTCCACTATCCCCAAGGGCTGCGGCGTGCTGCAGATCGCCGTCTTTCTGCTGGCGGGCGTCATGTTGCTCCTGCCCATGTACGCCCCGGCGGCCATAGCGCCCGATGTGGTCTTCGGCGGGATCGTGCTGCTGCTGGCCACACAGACGGTCGCCAACGTCATGCTGTGGCGTCGCGCCGACGAAATGCTGCGCCAGGTCATGGCCGAGACCTCCGCCATCGCCTTCTGGGCGCTGCAGACGGCGCTGTTCCTCTACGCCGCCGCCGAGCGCCTCGGGATGGTGGATAGCATCAGCGCCTGGGCTCTCATGGGCATCCTGATGGCCGTCTATCTGCTCGCCTCCATCGTCGCCTCGGCGCGACGCGGGATCACCTGACGCCGCCGCCTTTCTCCTGACTTCAACGCCTGCCTCCCTGACCGAAAGGATCGGAACGATGAAACTCGCCTCCCTGCTCAAGTCCTCCGCCGCCCGGATCGGCCGCTCGGCCGCCGGCGCCGCCCTCGGCCTCGGCCTGACCGTGGCGTTCCTGGCCTCGGCCCCCGCCGACGCCTTCGCCCAGACCGCCGCCCCCGCCTCTGTGCCCCAGGCCGAGGGTGACGGGCCCGCGCTGTGGGTGATCCGCGACGCGGATTCGACCCTCTATCTGTTCGGCACCGTCCATGTGCTGCGCCCGACCACGGCCTGGGGCTCGCCCAAGGTCGACGCCGCTTTCGACGCCAGCCAGAACGTCATCTTCGAAATCTCCAACCCCGACGACCAGGCCGCCATCCAGCCCCTGATCGCCCAGTATGGGGTTTCGCCGGACCGTCCCCTCTCCAGCCTGCTGACGGCCGAGGAAATCGCCGAACTGAACGAGGCCGCCGGCTCCATCGGCGCCACCGCCGCCCAGCTCGACCCGCTGCGTCCCTGGCTGGTGGGACTGACCCTGTCGGTCGCGCCGCTCGCCAAGGCCGGGTATGATCCCCAGTCCGGCGTGGAGATCATCCTCAAGGCCCGCGCCGAGGCGGCCGGCAAGCCGGTGACCGGCTTCGAGACCATCGACGAGCAGGTCCGCATTCTGGCGACCCTGTCCGAGGACACCCAGGTCGCCTTCCTGCGCGCCACGCTGGAGAGCTGGGAGGACGCCACCACGGAACTGGACGCCCTGGTCGAAGCCTGGGCCACGGGGGACGTCGAGGGCATCGAGCGCCTGGGCGTCGACGAGATGCGCTCGGCCTCGGAAGAGATCTACCAGGCCCTGCTGGTCCGTAGGAACGCCAATTGGGCCGACCAGATCCAGGCCCTGCTGGCGGGGTCCGGCACCACCTTCATCGCCGTCGGCAGCGCCCACCTCGCGGGTGACGACAGCGTTCAGGAGATTCTGGAGGACCGTGGCGTCACGGTCACGCGGCAATGACGGGCGGGCCGAACGGCGCCCGAAACGGCGATCAGGCGGCGCTGGGCGCCGTCGTCGTCATGGCCGTGACCTGGGTCGCGATCGTGGGCTTTCACCTCTGGCAGCGCGCCTGGAACGACGCCCTGTTCTGGGCCGCCATCGCGGTGGCGACCTCGGCTGGTTCGATCACGGCGATCCGCCACTCCCGCCGCCGTTGATCCGCACTCGCGACACCTGAAGCAAGCGCCGTCCCGAGCCTCTCGGGGCGGCGTTTCGCCTTATCACGGGGCCGGAGGAGCTGGAGCGGGCGGCGGGAATCGAACCCGCACGAAAAGCTTGGGAAGCTTTCAGGCTACCACTACATCACGCCCGCGGAGCCAGCGCGCAAACTACCCGAACCGCCCGAGCGCTCAAGCGGCAATCGCCGAAACGGCGCCATTTGGACGCATGATCCGGGTTCGGATCGATTGCCTCAAATCCATCGCAAGTATTTGTTTCCGACACTGTCGCGACAACCGCTCCGTTTTCTGAACGAATGTAATAAACTGCAGATTTTCTGTCACGGGAGCATTGCACTCGCGTCCTAAAGGCGGCGCGGGGTTGCTGGGAACTGCGTCGTTCGGACGCCAGCGGCGACCCGCAAATTTCAACGCGAGGGGATTCCCGATGCTTCGACTGACCAAGGTTCTGCTGGCCGGTGCGGCCGTGATGGCGCTGGCCGCGTGCGGCTCCGCCGAGGTGGCTTCGCCCGGCGAAGGCGATTTTGGAACTGGGACGGGCGGCGGAACGGGCGGTGGCGGCACCAACCCTCTGCCCCCGGGAACCCCGGCGGCCGACTGCCCGGCCGGTCTGGCCAACGTCGGCACCGTGGCCAACGGCACCCTGCGCGCCTGCCAGCTGCCGTCGGACATCATCGGCAACCTGACCCTGACGAACCGCGCCGGCACGATCTACGCCATCTCGGGCCGCACCCAGGTCGGCACAGACCGCGGCATCGACCCGGCCTCGACCACGGGCCAGCAGGGCGTCCTGACCATTGATCCGGGCGTGCGCATCTTCGCCTCGGGCGGTTCGGACTATCTGATCGTTAACCGCGGCTCGCAGATCTTCGCCGAAGGCACCGCGACCAACCCGATCATCTTCACCAGCCGCCAGAACATCGAAGGCACCACCACCCTGACCTCGCAAGGTCAGTGGGGCGGCCTCGTCATCGCCGGTCGCGCGCCGCAGGCCAACTGCCAGCTGACCGCTCCGGTCACCTGCACCGGCCAGGTCGAGGGCACCTCGGCCTTCTACGGCGGCAACACCCCGACCGATAACTCGGGCCGTATCCGCTACGTCCAGATCAAGTTCTCGGGCTTCGAGATCTCGACGGGCAACGAGCTGCAGGGCCTGACCATGGGCGGCGTCGGCTCGGGCACCACGGTCGAGTTCGTCCAGGTCCACAACTCGTCGGACGACGGCATCGAAATCTTCGGCGGCAACGTCAACCTGCGCCGCATCGTCATCACGGGCGCCGACGACGACGGTCTGGACACCGACACCGGCTGGCGCGGTGGCGCCCAGTTCGGCATCGTGACCCAGCGCGCCCCGACCTCGACCAGCCGCTCGGCCGGCTTCGAGTTCTCGGCCGCCCCGGCCGCCACGCCGCTGGCCTCGCGCTACAACTCGCGGCCGCAGATCGCCAACTGGACGCTGGCCGGCCGCGTCTCGCCGATCGACGCCCACACGGTCGCCCACTTCGACACGGGTTCGGCCGCGACGGTCATCAACTCCGTCTTCACCGCCGGTGCCGGTTCGGTTGCGGGCTGCCTGGACATCGCTGACGCCGACACCCAGACGGCGGGCGCCAACTTCCGCTCGGTCTTCATGTCCTGCCCGGTGTCCTACCGCCCGAACAACGCCACTCGCTCGGCCGCCGTGTTCACCACGGCCCCCAGCGTCGGCAACACGGCCGCGGGCACCAACACCATGACGGCTCCGACCGGTGCGACCCTGACGAACCACATCCTGACCTTCATCAACGGCGCCAACGAAACCGCCGTGACGCCGGTCAACGCGCCGGCGGTCTACAGCTTCTTCACGGCCACCAGCTACATCGGCGCCGTACAGAACGCGGCCGACAACTGGTACGCCGGCTGGACCTGCGGCCTGTCGGGCAACACGACCTGCTGATGACGGATAGCGAGGCGGCGGTCTTCCGGGCCGCCGCCACCTTTCCCGCTTTCCGTTGAACCCCTTCAAGGCGCGCAGATCATGAAGACACTTTCCCTGACCCTGACAGGGGTCCTCCTGGCCACCAGCGCGCTAATCGCGCCAGGCCTGGCCCACGCCCAGACCGCTCCGGTCGACCAGACCCCGGCCGAACAGACTCAAGACCAGGACGAGGCCACCCAGGTCGACGAGATCGTCGTTCTCGGTCGCTACATCCCGGAACCGAACCGCGAGAGCCCCGAGGTCGCCGCCTTCCTGACGGCGGAAGACCTGCAACGCACGGGCGATTCCAGCGCCGCCGCAGCCCTGACCCGTGTCACCGGCCTGTCGGTCGTCGAAGGTCGGTTCGTCTACGTGCGCGGCCTTGGCGAACGCTACTCGTCGGCGCTCCTGAACGGTTCGCCGCTGCCGTCGCCTGAGCCGCTCCAGCGCGTCGTTCCGCTGGACCTCTTCCCGTCCGGCATCCTCGAAGGCGTGACGGTCCAGAAGACCTATTCGGTCAACTATCCGGGCGAGTTCGGCGGCGGCGTGATCGACCTGCGCACGGTCGACGCCCCCAACGACCCCTTCTTCGACTTCAAGGTCGGCATCGGCTACGACACCGAGACGACGGCCCAGGAAGGCCTGATCTACTACGGCAGCCGCACCGATTTCCTCGGCTTCGACGATGGTACCCGCGACGTCCCGGGCCCGCTGGCTCTGGCCTTCGCTTCCGGCAATCGCATCCAGACCGGTCCGAACTATACGGCGACCCAGCTGCGCCAGATTGGTCAGTCGCTCGAGAACGCGCCGCTGCGTCTGCTCCAGCGCGAGGAAATCCCGATCGACGGCAGCCTGGAGGCCTCGGGTGGTTTCTCGCACGAGACCCCGATCGGCACCCTCGGCGTCCTCGCCGTCGCCGGGTACGATTACAGCAGCCACACCCGTCAGGGCTTCCAGGAAGAGGGCCAGTTCTCGGGCTCGAACCTGGTCGTGTCGACGTCCAAGGCTTTCGCCTCGACCCAGACCGACGTCCAGCTGAACTTCCTGGGCGCCCTGTCGCTGTCGGGCCTGGACCACGAGGTGACGTGGACCAATTTCTACGTCCGCAACACCTCCAAGGAAGCCCGCAGCCAGGAAGGCCCGGACTTCGACGCCGGCGGCTCGGTCATCCGTGACGACTTCACCGAATACTTCGTCCGTCAGCTGTTCACGACCCAGCTGGCCGGCGAGCATGACTTCGCCGACGGCGCCTTCGAGATCGACTGGCGGGCGTCCTACGCCACCACCTCGCGCGATGCGCCCTACGAGACCCGCTTCGGCTACGGCTTCAACGCCGGCGGCCAGTACGTCCACGACATCAACCGCAACCTGATCTCCTTCAGCGAGCTGCAGGACGACGTGTTTTCGGCCGGGGCGGACTTCCGCTACACGCTGGAGCTCTCGGACTTCCGCGAGGCGGTGTTCAGCCTGGGCCTGGCCCACTTCGACAACACCCGCGATTCGGAGCGTCGCGACCTGCGCTTCATCTCGCCGGGCGGCCTGACCGAGGATCAGCGGGAATCGCGCGTCGACTTCCTGTTCTCGGACTTCAACATCAACGGCACGACCCTGCAGATCGAGGAGATCACCGGATCGAACGGCGCGGCGGCCTATGACGCCGAGCTGACGGTCAACGCGATCTACGGCCAGGTCGAGGCGGAGATCATCCCGCTGGTCAACCTGACCGTCGGCGTCCGCTACGAGGACGGCGAGCAGTCGGTCTCGCCGCGCGACCTGTTCGGCGGCGCCGCGCCCTTCCAGGACACCGGCATCGAGGAGCAGTACTGGCTTCCGGCCGCTACGGTGACCTGGAACTTCGCCGAGGACATGCAGCTGCGTCTCGCGGCGTCGCAGACCATCGGCCGGCCCCAGTTCCGCGAACTGGCGCCCCAGTCCTACACCGACCCCGATTCGGACCGGACCTTCATCGGCAACCCGTTCCTGATCGACACCGAGATCCTGAACCTGGACGCCCGCTGGGAGTGGTACTTCGCCCGCCAGCAGTTCATCACCGCCGGCATCTTCTACAAGGACCTGGAAAACCCGGTCGAGTCGATCATCGTCGACGTCGGCAACCAGCGTCAGCAGTCGTTCCTGAACGCGCCCCAAGCCACGATCATCGGCGCCGAGTTCGAAGCCAAGAAGTACTTCGAGTTCCCCGACAATGGCATGAGCTTCATCGCCAACAAGCGGTGGCTGGTTCAGGCCAACTACACCTACTCGGACTCCGAGGTTCAGGTGGTCGCGGGTGACCGGGTCTTCACGCTCGGCGGCGCGGGCGTGGCGGAGAGCGCGGCCTTCTTCATCCAGGACGGCAGCCGCATGCAGGGTCAGTCCGAGCACGTCGTCAACGCCCAGTTCGGCTGGGAGGACGACGCCGCCCGGTCGCAGGCGACCTTGATCGTCAACTATGTGTCCGAGCGCATCACCGCGCGCGGCGCGGGCGTGAGCGGCAGCCGCGAACCGGACTACATCCAGGAGCCCGGCGTGTTCCTGGACTTCGTCTACCGCAAGGACTTCACGGCGATGGGCCGCGACCTGGGCTTCGCGCTCGAGCTGCGCAACCTGCTCGGCACCGAGTTCGACGAGTACCAGGAACTCGGCAATAAGATCCGGATCAACAACTACGATCTGGGTTCGAGCGCCTCGGTCAGTCTGACCGCCCGGTTCTAAGTTCTAAAGTCCTCCTCTGACTGGCGGCCGCTCCGGAAACGGAGCGGCCGTATTCGTTCAGTCCGCCCGGTACATCACCTCGCCGTCGACGACTGTCAGGACGGCACGGCCGCGCGGGATGTCGGCCTCGGGCACGGTCATCAGGTCGATGTTGAACGCCGTGAAATCGGCGCGCTTGCCGACTTCGATGGTGCCCAGCTCGTCCTCGCGGAACGAGGCGTAGGCGGGCCAGAGGGTGAACATCTTCAAGGCCGTCGCCCGGTCGACCGCCTCCTGCGGGCGCCAGTCCGGACCCTGGAAGCCTTCGAGATCGCGGCGCGCGACGGCGGCGTAGAATTCGATCAGGGGATCGCCGCGTTCGACCGGAGCGTCGGAGCCGCCGACGACGATGACGCCACGATCCACCAGGCTCTTCCAGGCATAGGCACCGTCGAGACGAGCGTCGCCAAGACGTGCGGGCGCGAAGTGGAAGTCCCCGATGGCGTGGCTGGGCTGCATGGAGGCCAGGATCGGCAGTTCGTGGAACCAGCGATAGTCCTGTGGCCGCAGGATCTGGGCGTGCTCGATGCGCCAGCGCACGTCCGCGCCGTTCGGGCGTTCAGAGGGTGGCACATTGCCGAGCGCCTCGGCGTACCATTCGGCCACCTCGGTGTTGCCCCGGTCGCCGATGGCGTGGGTGGCCAGCTGGATGCCGGAGCGCAGCGCCTGTTCGTAGAGCGGCACCTGCTGCTCGCGCACGACCTGCATCAGGCCCGAGGTCTCGGGCGCGTCGGAGTAGGGGGCGTGCAGCGCCGCGCCGCGCGAGCCGAGCGCCCCGTCCGCGTAGAACTTGACCGCGCGGGTGATGACGCGGCCGTCGGCCACCGAGCGGGGACCGCTCCGGAATAGCTCGGCGACGCCGTCAGGGGTGACGCTGTTGTATACGCGCAGGGGGGCCTCGCCGGCCTCGGCCATGGCTTCGATCAGGGGCACGTCGCGCCAGGGGACGCTCATGGAATGCAGACCGGTCCAGCCGTAGCGGGCCTCGACCTGAAAGCCCGCTCGATAGGCGGCGCGCGTCGCGTCCGGATCGGCCTGGGGCATCAGCGGGGCCAGCAGCTGCTCGGCGGCGTCGACGAACAGGCCGGTGGGCTGGCCATCGGAGCCCTTGAGGATTTCGCCGCCGAATGGGGCTTGGGTTTCACCCGTGATGCCGAGCCGTGTCATCGCGGCGGTAGAGGCGACGGTCGCGTGGCCGTCGGCGCGTTGCAGAAGGACAATGCGGCCTGGCGCGGCGGCGTCCAGATCGGAGGCGGTCAGGAAGCGGGCTCCATTGGCGCTTTCGGGCCAGCGCGTCTCGATCCAGCCGCGTCCGATGATGACGCCCTCGGGGTTGGCCTGGGCCCAGGCGGTCAGGCGGCTCATGGCGTCAACGACGGAGGCGGAGCCTTCCAGGTTCAGCGTCAGCTCGCGCCAGCCGATGCCGTCGAGGTGGGCGTGGCCGTCGGTGAAGCCGGGAAACAGGGTCGCGCCGTTCAGTTCGACGATCTCCAGGCCTTCCGTGGACGGCGCGCCAGCGGCCGGACCGACGTAGGCGATGCGGCCGTCCCGCGCGATGACGACCTCGGCGGGGGCGGCGCCGTCCACGCCAGTGTGGATCGTCCCGCCGCGGATCAGCAGATCCTGTGCCGATGCGGGCAGGGCGGTCGTGGCGAAGGCGACGGCGAGAAGGGCGCGGGTCATGGGCGGTCCGGAAGCGGCGAAGAACGAAGGCGGAGTTGCGGCCCTCCTGGTGCGAACGTCAAGGCGACGCTGGCGCGGCGCCGGTCACGCGTCATCGCTCTTCCGCTGTGAACGGGTGGGAAGGGCGGGCGGAGCTTGGGCGCGAGGCCCGGTTACCGTGTGATGTTTGGTTTCGGCTTCGCGTCTTTCGCTCCGCGCGGCTGGTCTGACCGGAAGCGGACGGCCCCGCGTCGCTCGAAGCCGACTGACCG
>NZ_JNIX01000006.1 GCF_000701445.1 Brevundimonas bacteroides DSM 4726 | reverse complement strand
CTCCGTCTGCTCGCAAGGGCTCGCAT
This sequence comes from Brevundimonas bacteroides DSM 4726, assembly GCF_000701445.1. Classification (GTDB taxonomy): domain Bacteria; phylum Pseudomonadota; class Alphaproteobacteria; order Caulobacterales; family Caulobacteraceae; genus Brevundimonas; species Brevundimonas bacteroides. The sequence goes on along the minus strand of NZ_JNIX01000006.1, from coordinate 6,064 downwards.
CCACCTCCCCCAACGGGGGAGGATTTGCGCTGCTCCTCCTCGCGCTTCTCCTCCTCGTCACCCCCGCCCACGCCCAGTCCAGCCGCACCCTTGACGCCTTCGAGGACCTGTCGCCGTGGACCGCCGACGCCTCCACCGACGTCTCCTCGACGATCCGGTCTGTCGACGGCTCTCGGGGCCAGGCCATGCGGCTGGACTACGACTTCAACGGCCGCTCCGGCTACGCCTTCGCCGCCCGCCCTCTGTCGTTCGAGGCCCCCGAGAACTACGAGATCCGCTTCCGCGTCCGGGGCGATGGCCCGACCAACACCTTCGAGATCAAGTTCACCGATGCGTCCGGCGAGAACGTCCACTGGCGCCAGTTGACCCGCTACGATTTCCCCGGCGAGTGGACCGAGGTGGTCATCAAGCGCCGCCAGATCGTCTGGGCTTGGGGCCCCAACCCCGACCGCACCTTCCGGGGTGCCGAGCGGATCGAGTTCGTCGTCGTGGCCGGGGAGGGCGGCCAGGGCTTCATCGAGATCGACGACCTGACGCTCCGCGCCCTGCCGCCCGAGCCCTCGGTCCCGCCGCGCCCTATCGCCGAGGCCTCCAGCGAACAGGGCCAGAGCGTCGCAGCGCTCGCCGTCGACGACGACCCCCGCACCGCCTGGATCACGGACGGGGCAGGGGCCCAGACCCTGACGCTGGACCTCGGCTACGAGCGCGAGTTCGGCGGCCTGACCCTGACCTGGGTCGAGGGCCGCGCCGCCGCCCGCTACCGCCTGCTCGCCTCGTCCGACCGCCGCCAGTGGCGCGAGCTCGCCCGCGTCGATGGCTCCGACGGCGGCACCGACTGGCTGATGACCACTGAGGCCTCCGCCCGCTGGCTCCGGCTTGACCTCATCGAACCCCAGCCCGCCCCGGCCTCCGGCCAGATGGGCGCAGGCTTCGGCGCGCGCGACGGCGCGGCCGCCGCCTATGGCCTCGCCGACCTGCGCATCGAGCCCCTGTCCTTCGGCGAAAGCCGCACCGCCTTCCTGACCGCTATCGCCGACCGCAGCCGCCGGGGCCTCTATCCGCGCGGCTTCCGGGGTGAACAACCCTACTGGACCCTCGTCGGCGTCGACGGCGGCGGCGAGAGCGGCCTGATCTCCGAAGACGGCGCGATCGAGCTCAAGCGCGGCGGCCCCTCGATCGAACCCTTCGTGCTCGACAACGGCCGGGTCGTCACATGGGCCGACGCCCGGATCGACCAGGCCCTGATCGACGACGACCTGCCCATCCCCACCGTCACCTGGACCCACGACGACTGGACGCTGAAGGTCACGGCCATGGCCGAGGGGTCTCCCGATGCCGCCTCCCTGTATGGCCGCTACGACCTGACCAACACCTCTACGCGCCCGCGCACCCTGACGCTGGCGCTGATGTCCCGCCCCATGCAGGTCAACGGCCCGGTCCAGTTCCTCGCCGTTCCCGGCGGCGCCTCGCCTCTGGAGCAGATCCAGTGGAACGGCGCCGAGCTGGTCCTGAACGACGCCCTGCGCATCCGTCCCCTGATCCAGCCCGACGAGGCGCGGCTTTCGACCTTCCACGCCGGCGCCGATCCCCAGAGCCTGCTCGCCCGGGGCCCAGATGCCCCCCGCGACGCCATGGTCGAGTCCGACCGCACCGGCCTCATGTCCGGCGCCCTGACCTGGACGGTGACGCTCCAGCCCGGAGAGACCCGCACCGTCGGCTGGGTCACGGCGCTGGCGGGCGTCCGCCCCGCCATGCCCGCGACGGGCTCGGTCGAGGCCGCCCTCGACACCGTCCAGTCGCGCATCGCGGCCACTTGGCGCGAGAAGCTCGACCGCTTCGACCTGATCCTCCCGCCCGAAGCCCAGCGCATTGAGGACACGATGAAGTCGTCTCTCGCCCACATGCTGATGTCGCGCCAGGGCCCGATCCTTCAGCCCGGCACCCGCAGCTACAACCGCTCCTGGATCCGGGACGGGGCCATGATGGCCGAGGGGCTGAACCGCCTGGGCCACGCGGCGCTCAGCCAGGACTACCTCGCCTGGTACGCCCCCTTCGTCTTCGACAACGGCAAGGTCCCCTGCTGCGTCGACCAGCGCGGTGCCGATCCCGTCCCCGAGAACGACAGCCACGGCGAGTTCGTCTTCCTCGCCGCCGAGACCTATCGCTACACCGGGGACGAGACCCAGCTCCGCGCCGTCTGGCCCCACGTCGAGGGCGCCATCCGCTACATGGACGAACTCCGCGCCCAGACCCGCGTGGCCGAGAACCAGACCCCCGACCGCCGCCACCTCTATGGCCTGCTGCCGCCTTCCATCAGCCACGAGGGCTATTCGGACCGGCCAGCCTATTCGAACTGGGACAACTTCTGGGGCCTGCTCGGCTACCGCGACGCCGTCTTCATCGCCCGCACGCTGGGCGACACCGCCGCCGCCGACCGCTACGAGGCCGCGCGCCAGCAGTTCCTGACCGACGTCCTCGCCTCCATCGAAGCGACCGCCGCCCACCACGGCATCGACTGGATCGCGGGCGCCGCCGACCGGGGCGACTTCGACGCTACCTCGACGACGATCGGCCTGTCGCCCGGCGGCCTCCAGGCCGAGCTGCCCCAGACCCTGCTGACCAACACCTTCGACCGCTACTGGTCGAACTTCCAGGCCCGCGCCGCCAACCGCAGTCAGTGGAAGGACTACACCCCCTACGAACTCAGGAACGTCGGCGCGCTCGTCCGCCTCGGCCATCGCGACCGCGCGCTGGAGGCGCTGGACTTCTTCTTCGCCGACCGTCGCCCCGCCGCCTGGAACGGCTGGGCCGAGGTCGTGGGCCGCGACCTGCGCGAGCCCCGCTTCATCGGCGACATGCCGCACGCCTGGATCAGCTCGGACTACATCCGCTCGGCGCTGGATCTGTTCGTTCATGAGCGGGATGCGGACAACGCCCTGATCCTCGCTGCCGGCGTGCCCCTCCGCTGGATCGACAGCGCCACCGGCGTCGGCCTGCGCGACGTGCGCACGGCCTACGGCGACCTGTCCTATACCCTGCGCCGCCGGGCCGGGATCACGACCCTGACCCTGTCCGGACAGGCCAGTCCGCCCGGCGGCTTCGTCCTGCGCTGGCCCGAGGACGCGACGCCGCCCCAGCGCGTCCGCATCGACGGTCGCGCTGCATTCTGGTCAGGAAATGATCTGGCGATCCCGGCGGGCACCCGCCGAATCGAGCTGCGCTAGGGCGTTCAGCCGCCCGGCCGCACCACCATGCACGTCACGCGACGCGCATCCAGCGCCTCGCAGGCCGCCCGCGCCGCCGCCTCGGTCATGCCGGTGAAGCGTGAGCGGTGCCACCCTGCCGCCGAAGCCACGTTGCGCTCGGCGCTGGAGAACTGGCTGCGGAAGCGGCGGTTGACCTCGGCCAGCCATTCCGTCGCCACCGACTCGTCGCGGAAAGCCCCGACCTGCACGCTCCAGCGCTCGGCTGCGGGCCGGGCCGGCGTGGTCGGTCGGGTGTTCGCCGCCGCCGGTGGCCGCGAAGTCGTCGTCGAGGCGTTCCGGTTTAGTGAAGACGTCGTCCCCGCAACGCCGCTGTTCAGGCTGGCCGTCAGACTGCCTGTCGTCCGCGCCGGTACCGCCTCGGCCCGCTCGACCGTTGCCGGGGGCAGGGGATTAGCGCGAGTGTATCCCGCAGGCGGCGCGTTCGACACAGCCGTCGGCTGCGGCACGGACGCCGCCGGCACCGAGGCATAGGCCACCGCGTTCGACCCCTGACCCGTATCCTCGTCCACCGTCGTCGGCGCGCCGTTCAGCGACGCATAGGCAACCGGCGCACCCGTGTCCGGCCCGCCGATGCCGAAGCCCCGCGCCTCGAAGAAGGCCTGCGCCACCTGGATGCGTTCTCCGGCCGCGCGACGCCGTTCGACCTCGAACCCGGTGTTCATCAGCTCGGCCACATGGGCGTTGCGGGTCGCGCTCGACCGCCCGCCCAGCACGATGGTGATCAGGCGGCGTCCATCGCGCACCGCCGACGCCGCCAGATTATAGCCCGAGGCATTGGTGAAGCCGGTCTTGATGCCGTCATAGCCGTCGCCGGAATGCAGCAGGCCGTTGGTGTTGCGATAGCCGCGACCCTCGAACGCCCAGTCATGCTGGCCGAAATAGGCGTAGTACTGCGGATAGTCCCGCATCACGGCCCGCGCCAGGATCGCCAGATCCCGCGCCGAGGTCAGCTGGCGGCTGTCGGGCAGGCCGTTTGGATTGACGTAGCGGGTCTGCGTCATGCCCAGCTCCTGGGCCTTCAGCGTCATCATGGAGGCGAACCGAGCCTCCGAACCCCCGATGTGCTCGGCGATCACCACCGCCATGTCGTTGGCCGACCTGACGGCGGTCGCGCGCATGGCGTCGTCCAGTCGGATCGTCTGACCGGCCGCCAGCCCCAACTTGGACGGCGGCTGCGACGCCGCCAGCGGCGAAACGGTCAGCAGATCGTCCAGCCTCACCTGTCCCCGTTCCAGCGCCTCGAACGCGAGGTAGAGCGTCATCACCTTGGTGATCGAGGCTGGATAGCGGCGGCTGTCGGCATGGCGGGCGAACAGGACCTCGCCGGTGGTCGCATCCACCACGATGGCGGCGTAGCGGGTGTTCTCGCCCGATTGCGCCTGCACCTGGCTCCAGACGCCGAAGCCGCTGCCAAGCACAAGCGACGCCATCGCCAGCACGGCCACGAGGCGGCGCAGATCGAGCCCGGAACCCTTCGACAGCAGACGCATCATCGGCAAACAGCCTCATCCGTTCGTGACGCGACGACGGCCCCCCGGCGCGACGCAAGTGTCAGCCTAACATGAGGTCCGCAGGTTTCATGTCGGTTAAGCAGACGTCAACGCGGAATTGAACGGACGAATCCTGATGGGCGAACGGAGCCCCTGAGTTATTGTGCGATGCACAAAAACGACTTGACCTCCCTTCGCACTTGCACCATATAGCGCCCATCGCCTCAGCAGGGGTGAAGAGATTCGCGCGGATCAACCGCGTTTCACGAGGTTCAGGAGATACCACATGGCTGACACCGCCGAGACCATCACCAAGACCGTCGAGCAGACCAAGGCCGCCGCCAAGGTCCAGACCGAGCAGTTCAAGGCCCAGGCCGAAACCGTCCAGGCCGCCGGCGTCAAGGCCGTGCGCGAGGGCATGGAAAAGACGACCGCCTCGCTGAACGAGCTGGCCGCCCACTCCAAGTCGAACCTCGACGCCCTGACCGCCTCGGCCACCGCCGCCCAGAAGGGCGCCGAGGCCCTGTCGGCCCAGGCCCTGTCCTATGGCAAGACCAGCTGGGAGCACAGCGTCGCCGCCGCCCAGTCGATGGCCCAGGCCCGTTCGATCCAGGAGCTGATCGAGCTGCAGACGAACTTCGCCAAGTCGGCGATGGAAACCCACCTGTCGGAAGTCACCAAGATGACCGAGACCCTGACCGCTTCGGTCAAGGACAGCTTCAAGCCGATCAACGAGCGCGTCACCGCGACTGTCGAGAAGTTCCAGGCCGCTCGCTGAGCCTGACGACATCGGTAGCGTAAGAAGGGGCCCCCGGAGCGATCCGGGGGCCCTTTGTCATGTCCATTTGCCTTTGGGGGATGGGGAAACGCGCGCTGTTTTTCTCAGTCATCCAACGACGCCCGGATTGCTCCAATGAATCCAGCGCCCGTCGCGTTCGAGACGCTCTGAACGCGCCCTCATTGAATCCTCCCTTACAATCTTCCCCAGTTCCGTCGCCTGGGAAGGGCGCAAGGCCTTGCGAGCTTGTCGCGGCGGAAGCGGTTGGAGCGGGGGCTCCCGAGGTCCAACGACCGGAGGCCGTGAAGAGCGGTCATTCCGCGTCCAGATCAAGGGGGTGGTTCGCGAGCCCTTCGGGGCTCGCGGCGATAAGGTCATGGGCAGAAGACCCATGACGTTCAGGGGATCGGCTTTCGCAAGCACGCCGACCTTCCCGCCGGAGGCGTCAGTAGCGGCAAGGCTCTAACAGGGCCGTTGGTCCCCGGTCAGTCGGCTTCGAGCGACGCGGGGCCGTCCGCTTCCGAGCAGAC
>NZ_JNIX01000005.1 GCF_000701445.1 Brevundimonas bacteroides DSM 4726 | reverse complement strand
GGGAGCGTGGCCGTGAACGACGCGCTGTGACGACCGGTCGCCCGGCCATCCCCCGCTTCGATCGCGCCCCGCCGCGCGTCCGGGTCCTGGGCCCAGGACGCCTTCCCCTCGCGACGGGACGGGGCCGATTTTAAGGGGATTGGATATGCGGGCGCGTTCGCGGGCTCTCAATCGCGACAGGCTCTGGATTCGTTGAGGAAATCCGGGCGTCGTTGGATGATTGAGAAAAACAGCGCCCCCAAAATCCCCGTGCACCCCGGCGAAAGCCGGGGTCCAGATAACAAATTCTGCTGCATCACCGGGCGCATGGTGCGGTCTGTCCGGACCAATTGGTCTGCCTCTGGACCCCCGCCTTCGCCAAGGTGCACGGAGAAAGGGGTAAGGGCCGCCCCCACCCGGCGCTTCGCGCCTGTATGGGCTTTGCTCGTATACGAGCAAAGCGCATGCCCCCGAGGGGGAGGGAGAGGGGCCGTGCGGAGTTCTCTCTCACGGGCGCGGGATTCAGGATGCGATCAACGCCAGCCATTCGTCCTCGGTCAGGACGGCGACGCCGTGCTTCTGGGCCTCGGCGAGCTTGGAGCCCGCGCCCGGGCCGGCGACGAGGTAGTCGGTCTTCTTGGAGACGGATCCCGAGACCTTGGCGCCCAGGCTTTCAGCGCGGGCCTTGGCTTCATCGCGGGTGAAGCGTTCCAGGGCGCCGGTGAAGACGACGGTCTTGCCAGCGATCGCCGTGTCGGTCTTGGGGCGTTCGGTGTCTTCGATATGCGTCAGCTCGGCGACCAGGGCGTCGACGACAGCGCGGTTGTGAGGCTCGTGAAAGAACTCGGCGACGGCGCGGGCGGCGACGGGGCCGACGCCGGAGATGGCGGAGATTTCGCCCAGCGTCTCGGACGGGCCGTCCTCGCGGGCGATGCGGGACAGTTCGACGATGGCGGGCCAGTCGGGGGCCAGCGGGGCCAGCGCGCGGCGGGCCGGGGCGGCGATGCCGGGGAAGGCCAGCGCCAGCTTCTGGTCGACGGGGGCCTCGGGCCAGGGGTCGGTCGGGTCGAGCGTGGCGAAGGCGAGGACGGACAGGGTGCGCGGCGAGACGCCGTGGCCTTCGGCGAGGCGGGTCCACTCCGGCGACGGGATGCCTTCGGCGGCGGCCAGACCGGCGGCGTGGAAGGCGCTCCAGCTCCCGAAATGGCGGGCGAGAAGCAGCGAGGTCTGTTCGCCGATCTCACGGATGCCGAGGCCGAAGATGAGGCGTTCCAGCGCCATGACGCGTCGGGCGTCGATGCCGGCGATGAGGTTGCGGACGCTGGTCTCGCCGTAGCCGTCCTCGGCGCGGAGGGCGGCGAGTTTCTCCTCGTCGCGGGCCAGGCGGAAGATGTCGGCGGGTTCCTTGATCCAGTCGCGCTCGGAGAAGGCGATCAGCTGCTTCTCGCCCAGGCCCTCGATGTCGAAGGCCCGCCTGCCGACGAAGTGCTTCAGGCGTTCGACCAGCTGGGCGGCGCAGACCAGGCCGCCGGTGCAGCGGCGCCGCACCTCGCCGTCGGGGCGCACGGCCTCGGAGCCGCAGACGGGGCAGTGGGTGGGGAAGACGTAAGGCACGGCGTCGGCCGGGCGTTTGTCGGCGACGACCGAGACGATCTGGGGGATGACGTCGCCGGCGCGTTGCAGGACGACGGTGTCGCCGATGCGCACGTCCTTCCTTTCGATCTCGTCCTCGTTGTGCAGGGTGGCGTTCCTGACCACGACGCCGCCGACGGTGACGGGGGCGAGGCGGGCGACGGGGGTCAGGGAGCCTGTGCGGCCGACCTGGATGTCGATGCCTTCGAGCACGGTCGTCGCCTGCTGGGCCGGGAACTTGTGGGCGATGGCCCAGCGGGGGCTGCGGGAGACGAAGCCCAGACGGTCCTGCCAGTCCAGGCGGTCGACCTTGTAGACCACGCCGTCGATGTCATAGCCGAGGCCGGCGCGGTGGGTCTCCAGGTCGCGGTAGATGGCGAGCAGGCCAGACGCGTCCTCGACCCGTTTCGAGCGCGGATTGACAGGGAAGCCCCAGGCCTCGAAGGCGGCGAGCGCCTCGGCTTGCGTTTCGGCGAAGGGCTCCGAGGTCTCGCCCCAGGCGTAGGCGAAGAAGCGCAGAGGCCGGGCGGCAGTGACGGTCGGGTCGATCTGACGTAGCGACCCGGCGGCGAAGTTGCGGGGGTTGGCGTAGGTGCGTCTACCGGCCGCCTCTGCCTCGGCGTTGAAGGCGGCGAAGGCGTCGTTGGGGGCATAGACCTCGCCCCGGATCTCGATGCGGGCGGGCCAGCCGGAGCCGGACAGGTGGTGGGGGATGTCGGCGATGGTCTTGAGGTTCGCCGTGATGTCCTCGCCCGCGCGACCGTCGCCGCGGGTGGCGCCCTGAACGAGGACGCCGTCCTCGTAGCGGATGTTGGCGGAGAGGCCGTCGATCTTGGGCTCGGCGACGAAGGCGAGGGGTTCGTCTGCGGGGAGCTTGAGGAAGCGGCGGATGCGCGCCTCGAAATCGGCGACGTCACCATCTTCGAAGGCGTTGTCCAGCGACAGCATGGGCACGCCGTGCCGCACCTCGGCGAACTGGCTGGAGGTGGGGGCGCCGACCTTGAGCGAGGGGGAATCGGGGCGGATCAGGGCGGGAAAGCGGGCCTCGATGGCGGCGTTGCGGGCACGAAGCGCGTCGTAGTCGGCGTCGGAGATTTCGGGCGCGGCCTCGGCGTAGAGGGCGTCGTGGCGTTCCATCTCGGCGGCGAGGCGGGCCAGTTCGGCGCGGGCCTGGTCTTCGGTCAGGGTGTCGACGGCGGGTTCGGACATGGGCCCGGGTTTAGCATCGGCGGCGGCCGGAGCCAGCCGCGCATGACGGCGAATTTAGCGGACGAGCCGGCCAAGCTCGCGCTAATCGGAATCCGAACCGATCAAGGAGCCTTCATGTCCCGCACGCTTCGCGCCCTGCTAGTCGGCGCCGCCCTGACCGCTCTGGCCGCCTGCGCGGGCATGGAGACCGCGACGCCCGCGCTCGAGTCCGCCGCGCCGCCAACGACCTCCACGGCCTATGCCCAGCTGATCGACGATCTGCGTATCCTGTCGGCGGACGACATGGAGGGCCGCGACACGGGCGCGCCGGGCGGGGAGCGGGCGCGGGCCTATATCGTGTCGCGGCTGGAGGCGCTGGGCGTGGCCGCGCCGCCGATGGGCCGGCTGCAGCCCTGGGAGATGCAGGGGCGCACGCGCGAGGGGCCCCGGACGTTCAACGGCGTGAACGTGCTGGGGGTGATCCCCGGGACGCGGGCGACGGATCGCTACATCGTCATCACCGCGCATTACGATCACGTCGGGATCGCGGACGGGCTGATCCACAACGGAGCGGACGACAATGCGTCGGGCGTGGCGACGGCGCTGGAGATCGCGGCCCGGCTGAAGGCGGCGCAGCCCGAGCACAGCGTGATCTTCGCCTTCCTGGACGGGGAGGAGCGGGGGCTCTTGGGCGCGCGGCATTTCGTGGAGGCGCCGCCGGTGCCGCTGAGCTCCATCGCGCTCAATCTGAACTTCGACATGACGGCGCGGGCCGAGACCGACATGAAGCTGTGGGTCACGGGGACGTATCAGAACCCGACGCTGCGGCCGCTTCTGGAGCCGGTCGCGGCGGAGAACGGCGTGGCGCTGGCGTTCGGCAAGGACACGCCGCAGGACACGGGCAACAACAACTGGGTGGAGGCCTCGGACCACGCGGCGTTCTATCGGGCCGGGTTGCCGTTCCTGTATCTGGGGGTGGACTACCATCCGGACTATCACCGGCCGACGGATGACTTCGACAAGGTGAACCCTGCGATCTTCGCGGCGGCGACGGAGCTGTCGTGGCGGTCGTTCCAGGCGCTGGATCGAGGCCTCGACCGGTGATGCGGCGGGCGGCATGGCTCGTGTTGGCGGCGCTGGCGCTGGTGCTGGCGGGGTGCGACCTGTTCGAGCCGCCCGCGTCGGAACGGGGTGAGACAGGCGAGCGCGCAGAGGCCCCGGTGGCGGACGGCGCGTTCCGTCATTCCCAGAGCGAGGACCTGTCGGGGTTCTACACGCCGGTCGCCGAGACCGGAGAGGGCGAGGCGCGGCTGCTGCTGGTCTTCATCGGCCAGCCTGCCGACTTCGAGGCGTGGGAGAAGGGGACGCGCGATGGCGGGTTCGCGCCCGTGATGCTGGAGTTCGCGGGCGGGCAGCGGGTGCTGCCGGAGCGCTATGAGGTGTCGGACAGCCGGGTGCGGTTCTCCGGAACCAGCGAGGCGCTGGGGCGGGTGACGCTGGACGCGCGGCTGGACGGCGGGGCGCTGGCCCTGGCGCGCAGGAACCTGGGTACGGACGAGGACCCGGCGATGGAGGGGACGGTCACGGTCGATGGGCGCAGTTTCGGCGGGGTCAAGTTCGCCTGGTCGATGGGCGGGGGCTGAACGGCTGCGTCAGGAAGCGTGGCTTTACGGCTGGGCGTCGGCGTGATCCTGTCCCTGCCACCAAGGGAGGGGGATCCGATGAGACAGATCGTTGTTCTGGCGATGGCCGGGCTGTGCCTGGCGGCCTGCGGGACGCGGGCGGACGACGAGGCCGCGGCCAAGGCGGAACCGGCGGAAGCGGTCGCGGCCGAAACGACCGCGGCACCTGCGGCTGAACCGGCGGTGCAGGCGCAGGCCGGCACCTTCTCTCACTCCCTGACCCAGGAGATCTTCGGCTTCTACATGCCGGGGGCGCAGGTGGGGCCGGACGACTTCTCCCTGATCTCCCTGTCGCTGGGCTCCAAGTCCGAGTTCGTGGACTGGGAGGCGGGGCGGCGCATGACGACCTATGCGCCGATCATGATGGAGTTCCTGCTGCCAGGGGAAACCAGCGTGCGTGTCCTTCCTGACAGCTATTCCGTGACGGATCGTCGGCTGCAGATGACGGGCACGAGCGAGGATTATGGGCGCGTGACGCTGGATGCCCAGTGGGAGGGTCCCGCCCTGTCCGATACGCGGGCCAATCTGGGCGACGGGTACGCGCCCACCCTGGTGGGCACCATCACGGTGGGAGACCAGACCTATTCCGGCCTGAGGTTCATCTATTCGCCGGGCGACTGACCCGGTGCCAGAACCCCTCCGTCTGCTCGCAAGGGCTCGCATCCACCTCCCCATCCGCGAAGCGAACGGGGAGGAGACGCTGGCCTCGATCAGTTGACCGTCGCCTTGACGATCTTGCCCGGGTTGCGGGGCGGCTCGCCTTTGGGCAGGGCGTCGACGTGTTCCATGCCCTCGCTGACCTGACCCCAGACGGTGTACTGGCGGTCCAGGAAGGTGGCGTCGTCGAAGACGATGAAGAACTGGCTGTTGGCGCTGTTGGGGTCCGAGGTGCGGGCCATGGAGCAGACGCCGCGGACGTGGGGCTCGGACGAGAACTCCTGCTTCAGGTTCGGCTTCTTGGAGCCCGAGGTGCCGGTGCCGGTCGGGTCGCCGCCCTGGGCCATGAAGCCGGGAATAACGCGGTGGAAGACCACGCCGTCGTAGAAGCCTTCGGTCGCCAGTTCGGTGATGCGGGCGACGTGGCCGGGGGCCAGGTCCGGCCGCAGCTTGATGACGACGTCGCCGCCCTGGCCGTCGCCGGTGTCGAGAGTGAAGGTGAGGGTGTCGGCCATGAGGCGCTCCGTCTTGAAAGGTGGCGGGGTCATAGCCGCATCGAGCCACGGGCGCTATGTGGGGGCGATGAGCGAGGACGAAAAGCCGCCGGTTCCCGAAACGCCCGCGCGCCGACGCATGGTGCGCCCGCCCTCGGGCGGGGCGGCGGCCGGGCGGGGCACTGGCCAGAAGATCAAGACCGCCGACAAGAAAACCATGTCGAGCCAGCAGTGGATCAAGCGCCAGCTGGCCGATCCGTGGTCGGAGCGGGCTCGCGCCGAGGGCTGGCGCAGCCGGGCGGCGTTCAAGCTGACCGAGATCGACGACCGGTTTCACCTGATCAAGCGGGGCTCGCGGGTCATCGACCTGGGCGCGGCGCCGGGGGGATGGGTACAGGTCTGCGTGAACCGCGGCGCGGCGGCGGTGGTGGGCGTGGACCTTCTGCCGATCGAGCCGATCCCGGGCTCGACGCTGATTCAGGCCGATTTCACCGAGCCGGGGGTGGATGCGCAGCTTATCGCCGAACTGGGCGGGGCCCCGGATCTGGTGCTGTCGGACATGGCGCACAACACGGTCGGGCATCGCCAGACCGACCACCTGAAGATCATCGCCCTGATCGAGATCGCCGCCGACTTCGCCATCCGCACGCTGAAACCCGGCGGTCATTTCGTGACCAAGAACTTCCAGGGCGGGGCAGCCGGAGAAGTGCTGAACGACCTGCGCGCGGCGTTCGAGGACGTGAAATACGTCAAGCCCGCCGCCAGCCGGAAGGGGTCGTCGGAGGTCTATCTGGTGGCGTTGAACAAGCGATGAGTGAAACTGACGTCCGCGCCGCCTTCGCCAAGCAGGCGGCGATCTGCGGGGCGTCGGGGGCGCCGTTCACGGGGCGGGTGTGCGGACTGATCGGGGCGCGGCTGGATCGGTCGGGCGAGATCGGTCGGCGCGTGCTGGAGTGGGCGGGCAATCCCTCGCACGAGGGCGACGCCCTGGCGCTGAGGCTGGCGGGCGGGCTGCATGGGTTGGCGCGGTCGGGGCGCGATGCCGCGCTGGCGGGCGTGTATCCGCCGAAGGATGCGCCGCTCGACGACGATGCGTTGTGGGAGATCGTGGCGGGATCGCTGGTCTCTCACGCCGCCCAGTTGGACCCATGGCTGCATGGGCCGCCGCAGACGAACGAGGTGGGGCGGTCAGCCGGGTTGATGGCGGGGCTGCTGGTGCTGGCGGAGCGGTTCGGTTTGCCGTTCGCGCTCTATGAGCTCGGGGCCAGCGCGGGGCTGAACACGCGGCTGGATCGGTACGGGTTTCGGCTGGGGGCGGTCGAGGCGGGCGATCCGGGCTCGGCGGTCCGGATCGCGCCGGAGTGGCGAGGGGCCTCGCCGCCGTCGGCCGAGGTGCGGGTGGCGCGGCGAGCGGGGGTGGACCTCAATCCTCTGGACCCGGGCGATCCGGCGACGCGGGCGCGACTGGCGGCCTATGTGTGGGCGGACCAAAGGGAGCGGCTGGGGCGGCTGGAGGCGGCGCTGCAGATCGCGGCCGGGATGCCGGTGGACGTGGCGCGCGGGGACGCGGCGGACTGGCTGGAGAGGCGGTTGGCGGTCGAGCCGGAACCGGGCGTGTGCCGGGTGGTGATGCACACCATCGCGTTCCAGTACTTTCCGCCCGAGGTGCAGGCGCGGGTAAGGGCGCGGATCGAGGTGGCGGGGGCGCGGGCGACGGCGGAGGCTCCGGTGGCGTGGCTGACGTTCGAGGCGGAGCAGTCGGGGTTCGAGCGGCAGCCGGTGCTGAGGCTGCGCGCCTGGCCGGGCGGGGAGGATGCTGTGCTGGCGCGCGGGCATCCGCATGGCACCTGGTTCGAGTGGGTGGCCTGACAGATAGCTTTCGCGGCGCGAAGTGGTTCATCACAACGAGCACAACGGGTTCACAGCGAACACGACGGGACCGAGTAGACTGTGAGGTCGCCGACCGGTCACCGGATCGTGCCGAGTTGGATTGCGGCTCCGCCGCGCTCCATTCGATTGACACGCAGCGTCCTTCCTTCGGGGGCGGTGCTTGACGGAAGGGGTCGATGATTTCGACGCTCACTCGGTCTCGTCGTGTTCGTTGTGAACCCGTTGTGTTCGTTGTGATGAACCTTGCGCCCGATCCACGCACGATACGGCGTGAAACCCAAACCTCTCAGGCCGCCTGGGTCGCGGCTTCCTTGGCGCGGCGGGCTTCGCGGGCGGTCCAGACGCGGTCGTGGATGGCGAAGAAGACCATCTGGACCAGGGGCTCGATGATGCCGATGGCGAGCGCCTGACGGATGTCCTGGGTGATGGCGAAGGCGACGGCGACCGCCACGATCAGGTGCATGATCCCGTAGGTCACGGTCTTGACCGCGATCTTCCGGAACGACGGCAGCGCGTGGGTGTGGCCGTGGTGGCCGTGGGCGCGGGCCTGTTCCTCGGCGTTCATGACGTCGAGGCGGGCGGTGAAGGCCTCGGCGGTTTCTTCCATGCCGCTGCGCCTGCGGCGCTGTTCGATGCGGTGCCAGACGCGGTCGTGGAAGGAATAGGCGATGGTCTGGAAGAAGGGCTCGACGAAGCCGATGGCCAGAGCCATGCGCCAGTCCTGGGTGATGGCCCAGGCCACCAGCATGGCCACGATCAGGTGCATCACGCCATAGCTGGCGATCTTGAGCGCGAGGCTCCGAACCGATCGGGCGAGGGCGATGACCATCGGGGACCAAAATGTTAGCTGGGGCTGAAAAGTTCAACCTTTGCTGAAAAAGATACGCGGTGTGGCGGCGGCCGGATGCGGCCTCGCCGGTTGACTTCGCACCCGCGAAAGACGATAGGCGGCCCGCAAAACGGAGACTCCCATGGAGATTCGCGAAGGGCTCACCTTCGACGATGTTTTGCTCGAACCCGGCGCGTCCGAGATCATGCCCGCCGACGCGGACGTCTCGACCCGGCTGACCCGCGACATCCGGCTGAACATCCCCCTGCTGTCGTCCGCCATGGACACGGTGACCGAGGCGCGGCTGGCCATCGCCATGGCGCAGGCGGGCGGTCTGGGGGTCATTCACCGCAATCTGACGATCGAGGAACAGGCCGAGCAGGTGCGCTCGGTCAAGCGCTATGAGAGCGGGATGGTGGTGAACCCGGTGACGGTCCACCCCGAGACCACGCTGGGCGAAGTGCGCGAGATCGTGGCGCGCAAGAAGATCACCGGCTTTCCGGTGGTGGACCGGGCGACGGGGCGCCTGGTCGGCATGCTGACCAACCGCGACATGCGTTTCGAGAGCGATCCGAACCGCAAGGCGGCCGAGCTGATGACCACGGGCGATCTGGCGACCCTGCGCGAAGGCGCGGGCAAGGAGGCGGCGCGCGAGATCTTGAAGACGCGCAAGATCGAGCGGGTCATCGTGGTCGACGAGGATCAGCGCGCGGTCGGCCTGATCACGATGAAGGACATCGAGAAGGCCCAGGCCTTCCCCAACGCGGCCAAGGACGAGCAGGGGCGCCTGCTGGTCGGCGCGGCCTCGACCGTCGGCGACAGCGGTTACGAGCGGGCGATGGCGCTGGCCGACGCCGGGGCCGACGTGGTGGTGATCGACACCGCCCACGGCCATTCAGCCCAGGTGGCGCGGGTGGTGGAGCGCATCAAGCGCGAGAACAACCGGCTGCAGATCATCGCCGGCAACATCGCCACCTATGACGCGGCGCGCGCCCTGATCGACGCTGGCGCGGACGCGGTGAAGGTCGGCATCGGGCCGGGCAGCATCTGCACCACCCGCATCGTCGCGGGCGTGGGCGTGCCTCAGCTGACGGCGGTCATGGAGGCGGCGCGTGCGGCCAGGGACAGCGGCGCGCCGGTCATCGCCGATGGCGGCATCAAGTATTCGGGCGATCTGGCCAAGGCGCTGGCGGCCGGCGCGTCGGTCGCGATGATGGGCTCGATGTTCGCCGGAACGGACGAAAGCCCCGGCGAGGTGTTCCTGTATCAGGGTCGGTCCTACAAGAGCTATCGCGGCATGGGCTCGGTGGGGGCGATGGGCGCGGGCAGCGCGGATCGCTACTTCCAGAAGGAGGTCGAGACCCAGAAGCTGGTGCCCGAAGGCATCGAGGGTCAGACGCCCTACAAGGGGCCGATCGCGCCGGTGCTGCACCAGATGGTCGGGGGGTTGCGGGCGGCGATGGGATACGTCGGGGCGGCCACGATCGCCGAGCTGCAGGCCAAGGCGCGGTTCGTGCGGATCACCGGCGCGGGTCTGCGCGAAAGCCACGTCCACGACGTCATGATCACGCGGGAAGCCCCCAACTACCGGCAGGGATGACGACCATGAGCGACGCCTGGGTCCTGGCGACCACGCCCGAACTGACGATGCTGACGGCGACGCTGATCCTGGCGTTCGTGCATGTCTTCCTGCCCGCCGCCGGGCGGACGATGGCCAACGGCATCGGCTGGAACGCGGGGCCCCGTGATGGCGCTCCGGCGCGGCCGGGGATCATCACCCAGCGGCTGGAGCGAGCGCAGGCGAACATGTGGGAGACCTTGCCGCTGTTCATCGGGGCGGTTCTGATCGCCCATGTGACGGGCGAGGAGGGGCCGCTGACGTTCTGGGGGACGCAGGCCTTCTTCTGGATGCGGCTGATCTACATTCCCATCTATGCGCTCGGCATTCCGTTCGTGCGTTCGATCGTGTGGCTGATCGCCATGGGCGGGCTCGTCGCCATTTTCGCCGCCATCCTGACCTGACGCCGTTAGAGTGACCCCTGCCGCCCGTCTCGCCGCCGCCGCCTCGGTTCTCGATTCCATCGCGCACAGCCGCGCGCCCGCGGAGGTGGTGCTGAAGGCCTGGGGGCAGTCCAATCGCTATGCCGGGTCCAAGGACCGGCGGGCCATCGCGGACCGGGTCTACAAGGTGCTGCGGGCGCGGGGGCGGCTGGCCTGGGCCATGGGCGGGCGCGAGGACGGGCGGGCGCTGGTGATCGGCTCGCTCAGCCTGATCGACGGTCTGTCGCTGGAAGAGATCGAGGCGCTGCATTCGGGCGAGGGCTATGGGCCGCGTCCGTTGTCGAAACAGGAGCGGGCGCGGATTTCGGCGGGCGAGGGCGAACTGCCGGGCTGGGTCGCGGCCGGCCTGCCGGAGTTCGTGATGGCCGATTTCCAGAAGACCTTTGGCGACCGCTGGGCCGAGGAAGCAGCCGCCCTGATGCAGCCGCGGGCGCCGATCGACCTCAGGGTCAATGTGGCGAAGGCGACGGTGGAAGCGATGGAGACCGAGCTGCGCGAGGCGGGGCTGGCGCCGGAGCGGACGCCGCGCTCGCCGGTGGGCCTGAGGCTGGCGGCCGAGCCGCCGCCGAACGTCCAGGCGCTGGAAGCCTTCAAGGCGGGCCGCGTCGAGATCCAGGACGAGGGCAGCCAGATCGTCTGCGCGTTGGCCGAGGCCCGGCCCGGGATGACGGTGGTGGATTACTGCGCGGGCGGGGGCGGCAAGACGCTCGGACTGGCGGCGCAGATGGAGGGGCAGGGCCGCCTGATCGCATGTGACGTGGCGCAGAAGCGGCTGGACAACATCCGGCCCCGGCTGGCGCGGGCCGGCGTGGAGGCCGAGCTGCGGCTGCTGGGCCATGACGGCGAGGGGATGGACGATCTGGCGGGGCATGCCGATGTGGTGTTCGTCGATGCGCCTTGCTCCGGCTCGGGCACCTGGCGGCGTCGGCCGGAGGACGCCTGGAGGCTGACGGAGGAGGAGGTCGCGCGGCTGCATGGTTTGCAGGTGGCGATCCTGGGGCCGGCGGCGCGGCTGGTGAAGCCGGGCGGGCGGTTGGTCTATGCCACCTGCTCCATGCTGACCGCCGAGAACGAGGCCAGCGCCGATGCCTTTGAGGCGGGGCATCCGGCGTTCGCGCCCGCCGGGACGCGCCTGCGCCTCTCTCCCGCTTCCACGAACACCGACGGCTTCTTCGCCGCTGTCTATGAAAGGACCGCCTGATGACCGAGCACGAGAAGGTCCTGATCGTCGACTTCGGCAGCCAGGTGACGCAGCTGATCGCGCGGCGCCTGCGCGAGGCGAGCGTCTATTGCGAAATCCACCCCTATGCGAAGGCGGAGGCCGCGATGGCGGCCATGAGCCCGCGCGCCATCATCCTGTCGGGCGGCCCCGAGAGCGTGCACGAGGAGGGCAGCCCGCGCGCGCCGCAAGCCGTGTTCGAGGCGGGCGTGCCGGTGCTGGGCATCTGCTACGGCGAGATGACCATGTGCGAGCAGCTGGGCGGCAAGGTCGAGGGCGGCCACACCCGCGAGTTCGGCCGCGCCGAGATCACGGTGGAGAAGGCGTCGCCGCTGCTGGAGGGTCTGGCCCCGGTCGGCGAGGACGAGACGGTCTGGATGAGCCACGGCGACAAGATCGTCGCCATCCCCGGGGGCTTCGACGTCGTGGCGTCGTCGGCCGGGTCGCCCTATGCCGTGATCGCCGACGAGGCCCGCCGCTTCTATGGCGTGCAGTTCCACCCGGAGGTGATGCACACGCCGCGTGGGCACCAGATGCTGAGGAACTTCACCCATGGCATCGCCGGGCTGAAGGGCGACTGGACCATGGCCGCCTATCGCGACGAGAAGGTCGCCCAGATCCGCGAACAGGTCGGCTCGGCCAAGGTCATCTGTGGGCTGTCGGGCGGGGTGGATTCGTCGGTCGCGGCGGTGCTGATCCACGAGGCGATCGGGGATCAGCTAACCTGTGTGTTCGTGGACACCGGGCTGCTCAGGAAGGACGAGGCCAAGCAGGTCACGACCCTGTTCCGCGAGCACTACAACATCCCGCTGATCCACGTTGATGCGTCTAAGGAATTTCTCGGGGCGCTGGCGGGGCAGTCGGACCCGGAGACGAAGCGCAAGACCATCGGCCGGGTTTTCATCGAGGTGTTCGACCGGGAGGCGGCCAAGATCGAGGGGGCGGAGTTCCTCGCCCAGGGAACGCTGTATCCCGACGTGATCGAGAGCGTGTCGTCCTCCAGCGGCAAGGCCCACGTCATCAAGAGCCACCACAATGTCGGCGGCCTGCCCGACTACATGAAGCTGAAGCTGGTCGAGCCGCTGCGCGAGCTGTTCAAGGACGAGGTGCGGGCGCTGGGCCGCGAGCTGGGCCTGACCGACGCCTTCGTGGGGCGCCATCCGTTCCCGGGGCCGGGGCTGGCCATCCGCATTCCGGGCGAGATCACGCCGGACGCGGTGGCTACGCTGCAGGAGGCGGACGCCATCTACCTCGAGGAGATACGCAAGGCCGGTCTGTACGACCAGATCTGGCAGGCGTTCGCAGTGCTGCTGCCGGTCAGGACCGTCGGCGTCATGGGCGACGCGCGGACCTATGAGAAGGTCTTGGCGCTTCGGGCCGTGACCTCCACCGACGGCATGACGGCGGACTTCTTCGAGTTCCCGTGGGACGTGCTGAGCCGCACGGCGACGCGGATTGTCAACGAGGTGCGGGGCGTGAACCGCGTGGTCTACGACGTCACGTCCAAGCCGCCCGGGACGATCGAGTGGGAGTAGGCCGTGCCTGGGGCGTTGGACACGAGGTCGAGAGGCGATAACATCGTGACGCAAAGGCGAATGCGCCCGCTCGGATCACCGATCGGTGCTCGTCGAACATGGGGCAAGACATGGTACGGTTCAGTGCGGTTCTCAGTCTTTCAATGGTCATGGCTTTCGGGGCGGCCTGCAGTCCGACCGAGGCACCAGTGGACGTCGAATATGACGGCGTAGAGAGCCGGCCCGTGATGATCGGGGGCGACGCTGACCTCGATGCCTGCAGCGGTCTCGGCCAGGTCAAGGCCGGTCATACAGCCGTTGTGCGTGACGCCCCTCTCGACGAGGCCCAGGAAGTCGCCCGCCTGGAGCCGGGGACTTCCGTGTGGATCTGCGACGAGACCGACGTGCCCGAAGGTTGGTCTGGCGTCGTCTATGCCGGGCCCGGACAGGCGAACGTCTGCGCCGCGGTCGCGACGCCGTCCGAATCCCGCATCCCGGCACCGTCGGATTGCGCCGCAGGATGGGTGAAGACCAGCCAGGACGTCGAGCTCACAGCAGGGTGAGCGGATTCCGAAGCGAATGCGACCAAGGCGGGCTTCAACCGCGCGCCGCCGCTTCCAGCGCAGCGATATCCAGGCGCTTCATGGGCATCATGGCCTCGAAGACGCGGGTTCGGACGGCGGGGTCGGGATCCTTCATCAGGGCGACGAAGGCCTTGGGCACGAGTTGCCAGCTGAGGCCGTAGCGGTCCTTGATCCAGCCGCACTGCTCGGCCTGCGGCACCGCAGACAGGGCGGAATACAGATGGTCCAGCTGGGCCTGGTCCTCGACCGAGAGCTGGAGCGAGATGGCCTCGTTGAACTTGAAGAAGGGGCCGCCGTTCATGGCCGTGACCTTCATACCGCCGAGGGTCAACTCGACCATCAAGACGTCCCCGGACTTGCCGGCCGGATAGTCGCCGGGCGCGCGTTCGACGCTGTCGATGCGGGTGTCGGGGATGACGGAGGCGTAGAACGTCGCGGCCTCTTCGGCCTCCTTGTCGAACCACAGGCAGGGGGTGATGCGGGAGGCCGTCATCAGCTGGGTTCCTTCTGATATGACAGCTACGATATATAACCAATCGGTTGAATACAACCCTGTCCAAGGCTTCATTTGGACGCCCCAATCCCGCCGCAATCCGCTACAAATGTAACGCTACATATGTAGTGGAGGCGGTGATGATCGAGGGGTTGCCGAGGCGCGAGCGTGAGGTGTTCGAGGTGCTGTGCGGCCAGCCGGGCGCGACGGCGTCCTCGGTGCGGGCGGCGCTGTCGGACCCCTTGAGCGACTCGGCCGTTCGGACGCTGCTGAAGCGGCTGGAGGACCGGGGGCTGGTGGCGCGCGAGAGCGGGCCGGAGGGCTTCGTCTATCGGCCGGTGCCCCGCACCTCGACGGTCGCGGCGGGCCAGTTGAAGCGCATGGTCGACACCTTCTTCGCCGGGTCGGCGGCGTCCGCGGCCACGGCCCTGCTGGGCATGAGCGGGCCGCTGAAGCCCGAGGAGATCGAGGCGCTGGAGCGTCTGATCGAGGCCGCGAAGGAGCCGGAGCAATGAGCGCCCTGCTGATCGCCCTGTTCGTGAAGTCGGGCCTGATCGCCGGGACGGGGCTGGCCCTGTCGAAGCTGGTCGCGCGACGGCCGGTGGATCGCAGCGACGTGCTGCGGGCGACCGTGGTGCTGTTGCTGCTGTTGCCGCTGGCGGTCCCCTTCGGGCCGGAGCTGAGGCTGGCTTTGCTGCCGGCGGTCGAGCCGGTCGCGGTCGCACCGACGACGCTGTGGAGCGGGTCGGTTCAGCCGGCCGAGGGGTTGACGGTGTCGGGCTCGGTGTTCGCGCCGTCCTGGGCCGAAATCGTGGCCATGTTCTGGTCCCTCGGCGCGGTGGTGGTGGCCGGGCGGTTCGCGCTGGGCGTCGTGACCCTGTCGCGCTGGACCGCCGCCGCCCGCCCGGTCGAGATCCCGGCCTGGCGCGAGGCCGTGCTGCGGCACCGGATGCGAAAGCGGCCCTCGCTGCGCGCCAGCGAGCATGCGACGAGCCCGCTCAGCTGGGGCCTGCCGCCCGGCGTGGTCCTGCTGGACAAGAAGACGCTGGGCGAGCCCCAGACCGCCCCGGCCGTCATCGCCCACGAGATGGCCCATATCACGCGCGGCGACTGGATCTTCCTGGTGCTGTCGCGGCTGATGCTGGCCCTGTTCTGGTTCAACCCGCTGGCCTGGATCGTCCACCGTCAGCTGATCGAGCGGTCGGAAGAAGCCGCCGATGCGATCGCCCTCGGGCAGGTCGATCGACAGACCTACGCCCGCGCCCTGGTCGGGCTGGCCGCCCGCACCGCCCCTGTTCCCCTCGGCGCCGCCGCCATGGCCGCGCCGGGACCCGCCCTCAAGCAAAGGATCGCCAAGATCATGACCGACACCCCCTCTCGCCGCCGTCCCGCCGTCGTCATCGCCGCCGTGGCCGCCCTGGCCGCCGTGGCCACGCCCATCGCCGCCCTGGAGATCACCCGCGCCATGCAGGTGCAGCTGGAAGGGACGCCGCCGACCCCGCCGTCGCCGCCCGCGCAGCCGTCGCCCCCGTCGCAGGTCCTGAGCGCCCCGCCGGCCCCGCCCTCGCCGCCCGCCGTGGACGCGCCCGAGCCGCCGGCTCCGCCCGCTCCGCCCGAGCCCGGCGAAGGCGTCTGGTTCTATCGCGGCTCCGACGAGGGCGCCGCCGAGGCCCGGGCCGCCGCTGCCCACGCCCGCGAGATGGCCGCCCACGCCCGGCTGATGGCCCAGCAACACCGAGCCGACGGCGAATGGCGCCGCGAGCACGCCGAAGCGGTCCGCGCCGCCGCCGACGCAGCCCGCGAGGCCGGCGAGCATGCCCGCCGCGCCGGAGAGGAGGCTCGCGCCCATGCCGAGGTCGCGATGCGCGAGGCGAGGACCGCCATGGCCAACGCCCGGGTCCAGATGCGTCAGGGGGCGGATGAGATGCGTCGCGGCGCCGATCACATGCGCGAGGAGGGCCGCCGGCTGGCCGACCCCGCCTATCGCGCCGAACAGATCGAGCGGAACCGCGCGCGGGGTCACGCCATGACCGACGCCGAACTGCAGGCGCTGGGCCCGCGCCTGATGCGTCAGGCCGATGACCTGGAGCGTCAGGCCGACCAACTGGCCGCCCAGTCCGCCGACGCGGGGTGAGGCTATATGGCCGACGATCCGCTGAGGAGCGCGCCTCGTTCCTCGGCGGTCAGCATCCGCCAGCGCCCCTCGGGCACCCCGTCCAGACGGATGGGGCCGATGCGGATACGAAGCAGATCCGTGACCTCCAGCCCGACCCGCTCGCACATGCGGCGGATCTGGCGGTTGCGGCCTTCGGTCAGGATGAAGCGCAGGCGATGCGGCTCGACGCGGGTGACCTTGGCCCGCTTCAGGACGCGCCCGTCGAGCATGATGCCGTGGCGGAGCTGGGCCAGCGCGTTTTCGGTCACGTCGCCGGTGACCCGCACAAGGTATTCCTTGTCCAGCGTGGACTCGGGGCCGATCACGGCCTTGGCGACGACGCCGTCCGACGAGAGCATGAGGAGTCCCCGCGAGTCCTCATCCAACCGTCCGATGGGGGGCAGGGAGGCATCGGCGGCGGGAACCTCACCCTCTCCGAGCCGGTTGGCGGCGGTCAGCAGGCGCACGGCGGGAACCTTGCCGGGCTCGGGCTGGCCGGAGACGTAGCCGACCGGCTTGTGCAGGACGATGGTGACGCCCGAGGCCAGGGCCGCTTCGGCGCGGTCGGCCAGCGTCAGGGTCTGGCCCGGCTCGATCTTGCGGCCCGCGTCGGTGACGATCTGTCCCTCGATGGAGACAAGGCCGTCGGCGATCAGGGCGTCAGCCTCGCGGCGCGAGCAGACGCCGGTCTGGCCCAGCCACTTGTTAATGCGGACCGGCTCCGGTCCGTCATAGACGCGAGTCAGGGCCAAGGGATCAGTCGCCGATCGTCGCCAGGGCGGCGAGCGCGACCTCGTCGTCCTGGGTCGAGGTGACGCCCGATACGCCGATGGCTCCGACCACGCGGCCGTCGATGATGATGGGGCGGCCCCCAGCGATGGGCAGGGTGTCTTCATTGGCCAGGCTGACAATGCGACCAGTCAGAACCCGCTCCTCCATCGTCAGCGTCGGGATGCGGTAGCGGGCGGCTGTCGATGCCTTTCGCTGCGAGACATGGATGGAGCCGTACTGGGTGTCGTCGAGGCGAGCGAAGGCGACAAGCTCGCCGGAGGGCTCGACCACGGCGACCGCGACGCGCCAGCCGTTGGCGCGGGCGTGGTCCAGCGCAGCGGTGATGAGACCCTGCGCGGACTCCAGGGCGATGGGCGCGCCATAGGCCGGAGCGGGCGCGGGAGGCGTGGAGGCCGCGGCGGGCGCCATGGTCTGGGTCCGTGCGGTCGGAGCCGCGACCAGCGCCAGGGTCAGGCCGAGGCAGAGGGCGGTGGCGAGGGCTTTGGTCACGGGCGGGTCTCCGGGTTCAGCCGACCTTGCGGAACAGCAGCATGAGGTTGTTGGCGGGCATCTCGACGCGGCGGGTCAGGTGAAGGCCGTGCTTCCGCGCCTCGGCCAAGACGGCCTCGCTGTCGCGCAGGCCCCAGGCGGGGTCGCGGGCCTTGAGGCTGTCGTCGAAGGCGGCGTTGGAGGGGGCCAGCGGCACGTCGGCCTCGCGGAAGGGGCCGTAGAGGACCAGCAGGCCGCCGGGGTCGGGCAGGACGCGGCCGGCGCCGGTCATCAGGCCCTCGGTCGCCGACCAGGGGCTGATGTGGATCATGTTGACGCAGACGATGACCTGCACCTCCAGCGGCGGCCAGGCGTCCGGATCGGCGGCATCGAGCGCCAGCGGAGGGTTCAGGTTCGGCAGCTTCGCCTCGGCGGCCCAGGCGGCGATGCTGGCGCGGGCCTGTTCCGACGGATCGCTGGGGGTCCAGGTCGTGCGGGGCAGGGCGCGGGCGAAGGCGACGGCGTGCTCGCCCGAGCCCGAGGCGATCTCGAGGATGCGGCCCTCGGCGGGCAGGTGGGCCTTGAGGACGTCGAGGATCGGTCGGGTGTTCCGCGCCACCGCGGGAGAGGCGAGGGCGCCCGCAGGCGTGGCGTTCTGAACGGAATCGAGGGTCTGCACGGAGGCAGGAATACAGCCGGCCGGAGGCGGGCGCGACCGGTTTCCGCCTGTCGGGACCCCGGGGCCACAGTTCCGGGGGCGGAATCTTGCGCCGGTTGACGCGGCGGCAGGACGGGTGTCATTGCGGCTGAAACACGCCGTGAGGCGTTGTTACAAACTCAGGAAAAGCCACGGCGGCGCCAGATCGCTGGGCGGAGACGTTTCAGGAGCGGTGCGTGCAATCCATCTCGACCATCCCGGGCCTTGAGCCCGCGCCGACCCGTCACGCCGGGCTGATCGCCTGGGTCCAGCAGATCGCGGCCCTGACCAGGCCCGCTCGGGTTCACTGGTGCGATGGTTCCGAGGCCGAGAAGGCGGCGATCGTCGCCGACCTGATCGACAAGGGCACGCTCAAGGCGCTGGACCCGGTCAAGCGTCCGGGCAGCTACTATGCGGCGTCGGAC
The DNA here is from genome assembly GCF_000701445.1 of Brevundimonas bacteroides DSM 4726. Taxonomy (GTDB): domain Bacteria; phylum Pseudomonadota; class Alphaproteobacteria; order Caulobacterales; family Caulobacteraceae; genus Brevundimonas; species Brevundimonas bacteroides. Next base: position 60,490 of record NZ_JNIX01000005.1, on the reverse strand, counting down.
CCGAAGGACGTGGCGCGGGTCGAGAGCCGCACCTTTATCTGCTCGGAAGATCAGGCCGACGCGGGCCCGACCAACAACTGGTCCGATCCGGTCGAGATGCGCGAGCGTGTGGGCGGCCTGTTCGACGGCTGCATGGCCGGGCGGACCATGTATGTCGTGCCGTTCTCGATGGGGCCGATCGGGTCGAAGATCAGCGCTCTGGGCGTCGAGATCACCGACAGCGGATACGTCGCCGTGTCCATGGGCATCATGACGCGGATGGGTTCGGCGGCTCTGGAGGCGCTGGGCGAAGACGGGGTGTTCGTGCCGTGCGTCCACACGCTCGGCGCGCCCCTGGCCGAGGGGCAGGCCGACGTGGCCTGGCCCTGCAATGAGGAGAAGTGGATCGTCCACTTCCCCGAGACGCGCGAGATCTGGTCCTATGGATCGGGCTATGGCGGCAACGCGCTGCTGGGCAAGAAGTGCTACGCCCTGCGGATCGCCTCGGTGATGGCCCGCGACGAGGGCTGGCTGGCCGAACACATGCTGATCCTGAAGCTGACCGACCCGAAGGGCCGGGTGAAGTACATGGCCGCGGCCTTCCCCAGCGCCTGCGGCAAGACCAACCTCGCCATGCTTCAGCCCAGTCTGCCGGGCTGGACCGCCGAGACGGTCGGGGACGACATCGCCTGGATGCGCTTCGGCGACGACGGGCGGCTGTATGCGGTCAATCCAGAGGCCGGCTTCTTCGGCGTGGCGCCGGGCACTAGCCGCAACACCAATCAGAACGCGCTGGAGACCCTGGCCAAGAATACCGTCTTCACCAACACGGCCCTGACGGCGGATGGCGACGTGTGGTGGGAAGGGCTGTCCAAGACCGCGCCCGAGGGCCTGACGACCTGGAAAGGCAAGCCGCATGACCCGGCGTCGGGCGAGCCCGCCGCCCATCCGAACGCCCGTTTCGCGGCCCCGGCGGGGCAGTGCCCGACCATCGCGCCGGAATGGGAAGACCCCAAGGGCGTGCCGATCGACGCCATCCTGTTCGGCGGCCGGCGTGCGTCGGCGGTGCCTCTGGTGACCGAGGCGTTCGACTGGGAGCACGGGGTGTTCATGGGCTCGACCGTGGCCAGCGAGGGCACGGCGGCGGCCGAGAACAAGGTCGGCGAGCTGCGCCGCGACCCCTTCGCCATGCTGCCCTTCTGCGGCTACAACATGGGTGACTACTTCGCCCACTGGCTGGCGCTGGGGGACAAGGCCGATGCGGCCAAGCTGCCGCGCATCTTCTTCGTCAACTGGTTCCGCAAGGACGAGACCGGCAAGTTCGTCTGGCCGGGCTTCGGCGAGAACGCGCGCGTGCTGAAGTGGATCGCCGAGCGGATCGACGGTGAGGCTGACGCGGTGGACACGCCGGTGGGCCGGGTGCCGACGGCGGAGGCTCTGGACCTGGCGGGTCTGGACCTGACGGACGACCAGCTGTCGACCCTGCTGGACGTCGACGCCGAGGTCTGGACCGAAGAGGCGTCGATGATCCCGGACTTCTACGCCCAGTTCGGCGACCGGCTGCCGGCTCGGCTGTGGGCCCAGCATGCGGCACTGGGCGAGCGGCTGGCGGCTGCGCGGGGCGCGCCGGCGGTGATGGCGGCGGAATAGGCCTGGCCTCGCAATCGTCCGCGCGCGCTTCTATATGCGCGCGATGACGCCGGTTCTGGACGATCTGGCCGCGCCCGCGTGCCCCCTGCCCGACATCGCCCGCGCCGATACGGAGGCGGCGGTCGAGGCTGCGCGCGCGGCGGTGGGCCTGCCGGTCGGCAGCCGGATCGTGGCCGCCATGTCCGGCGGCGTGGACTCCACCGTGGTCGCGGCCCTGCTCGCCAAGGCGGGCTATGACGTCGTTGGCGTGACGCTGCAGCTCTATGACCACGGGGCGGCGCTTAAGAAGAAGGGCGCCTGCTGCGCGGGACAGGACATTCACGACGCGCGGCTGGCGGCCGAGACGCTCGGCATTCCCCATTACGTTCTGGACTACGAGAGCCGGTTCCGGGACCAGGTCATCGACCAGTTCGCGGACGACTATCTGGCGGGCCGCACGCCGGTGCCGTGCATCCGCTGCAACCAGACGGTGAAGTTCCGCGACCTGCTGGACGTCGCCCGCGATCTCGGCGCCGCCGCGATGGCGACGGGGCACTACGTCGGTCGCGCCATCGGCCCGGACGGTCGGCCGCAGATGCGCAAGGCCATCGATCCCTCGCGCGACCAGTCCTACTTCCTGTTCGCCACGACGCGCGAGCAGCTGGACTATCTGCGCTTTCCTCTGGCGGGACTGGAGAAGCCCGCCGTGCGCGGCGTGGCTGCGGAACTCGGCCTGCGCATCGCGGCCAAGCCCGACAGCCAGGACATCTGCTTTGTGCCGTCCGGCGACTATCGCACCCTGATCGACCGACTGCGTCCGCAGGGGCGCGAGGCCGGCGAGATCGTGCACATGGACGGCCGGGTGCTGGGCGCCCACGGCGGCATCACCGACTACACCATCGGCCAGAGGCGCGGGCTGAACGTGGCGGTGGGCGAGCCCCTGTTCGTCGTGAAGCTGGAGCCCGAGACGCGGCGCGTCGTCGTCGGGCCGAGAGAGGCGCTGCTGACCGCATCCCTGACGCTGGATGAGACCAACTGGCTGGGCGACGAGGCCAGCATGGAGGCGGCCGCGAAAGCCGGGGCGCCCGTGCTGGCGCGCGTGCGCTCGACCCGGCCGCCATCCCGGGCGCGGCTGGCGTTGGCGGACGGCGTCGTCACGGTGGTGTTCGAAGCCGGCGAGGAGGGCGTGGCGCCGGGTCAGGCCTGCGCCCTTTATGACGCTGGCGATCCGGACCGGCTGCTGGGCGGGGGGTTCATCGCTTCGACGACGGCGGTCGCTGTTGTCTGAGGCGCTGGACGCTCGCTCAGGTCTGCCCGAGGCCCATCGCTGGCTGCTGGAGACCTATCCGCGCCTGCGCTGGCGCGACGCCGAACTGGGCGAGGTCGCGCGGTTCTGGCTGCAGATGCACGCTGGATTTCGCCACAAGCAGGCGGAGATGGAGCGCCATCTCGCGGCCTGGCGGGGCGGCGGCGATCTGGTCGCGCTGCACCGCGGGCTGATCCCGACGCTGCAGGCCTACCTGCAGCATCTGGACGGCCATCACCGGGTCGAGAGCGGGCACTATTTCCCGGTCATGCGGCGGGTGGAGCCAAGGATCACGGCGGGCATCGACCTGCTGGACGCCGACCACGACGCCATCCACGACCACTTGGACACCCTGTTCAAGGCGGGGCTAGCATTTCACCAGGCGCTGGCGGGCGGGGCGCCGGACGCGGCGGACCGCGCCGCGCGCTTGGCCGAGGTGCTGGATCGCGTCACGCCTGCCGCCTGCCGTCATCTGGAGGACGAGGAGGACATCGTCATCCCCCTGATCCAGCGCCACGCCGACGCCTTTGCGCACTGAGGCCGATCAGGCCGCCTCTTCCGAAGCCGGTTCCTTGGGCAGCACCTCGCCCACGGTCGGGCGGTTGGCGTGGAAATGGATCTCGGTGTCGCGGCGCTTGACGATCTCGCCACAGCAGGAACAGGCGACGCGCGGCTTGAGCTCGTGGCCGCAGGTGGTGTGTGTGAACGTCACGCCGGAATCGACCTCGCCATACAGGTGCTGGGAGCCCCAGCCGTGCATGACGATCAGCACGTCGGACAGGGCCCGGCCCTTGGCGGTCAGGACGTATTCGTTCCTCGGCGGGCGCTCGGAATAGAGTTGGGGCTCCAGGATGCCGTGCTGGACCAGGGTCTTGAGACGGGCGGCCAGAACGTTCCTGGCCACGCCCAGACGCTCCTGCCACTGCTCGAACCGCTTCACGCCCTGGAAGGCGTCGCGGATGACCAGCAGGGTCCAGGGGTCCCCGATCACCTCCAGCGTGGCGGCGATCGAGCAGCTCTGGCGAGAATAGTCGGCGGTTCGTCCCATGACAGGAAGGTGACGTCGCGTCAGCCGTTTGGCAAGAGGGTTGCCAAAAACGACGCGGTGAGTCAGTCTTGTTTGGCAACGAACATCGCGTCCTGCTCGCGGCGTTTTCTGCATTCCCTCGACTGGCGGGCGGAGGCGCGGGTCTCCGCCCGCCTTCCTTCGCCGGTGAGACCCATGACCCAGCAGACGCTCGCCGAGGCGATGGCCGTGAAGCCGTCGGAAGACGGAACACTGACGGCGCGGCTGACGCGGGACTTCTCCAACGCGCCCCTGGCGATGGACCCGGACCGGGGCGCGCCGTTCGGGGGACTGATGGCGGCTCTGGCGGCGCGGGCCGCGCGGGAAGGGATGGGAATCGCTCCGCCGTTGCAGACCCTGACGGTGCAGTATCTGGCGGCCGCCCGGTTCGAGGACTGCGCCTTCCGGCCCATGCTGCTGCGCGGAGGTCGGTCGGTGGCCTTCGCGCGAGTGGACGCCGGCCAGCCGGACCGGCCGGCGCTGTCGGCGCTGGCCACGTTCGGGCGGATGTCGCCGAGCCCGGAGGTGAAGCCGCTGCCTGCGCCGGTGACGCCCTTCGCTGATCTGGACGACACGCCGGTCGATCCGAACCTGGCACCCTGGTTCACACGTTACATCGAGCACCGCTTCGACGGCGGGCCGAGGCTGGGCGGCGGCAATACAATTGCCGACCCGACGCTGCGGCTGTGGATGCGGACGACCGATCACAAGCCACTGGACGAACTGGATCTGTGCTTCCTGCTGGACGGGATCTTTCCGTCCTACATGACGGTGATGCCGGCGCCGCCTGTGATCTCGGCGAGTGTGGACCTGCGCTTTGACTTCATCGGACCCTTGACGCCCGAGACGTCGCCCGAGGGGTGGGCGGTGTTCCAGTTCACGGTCCGGGATGTGGGTGGAGGATGGGCGCTGGACGACGGCGTGGCGTTCTCGCCGTCAGGAGCGCCGCTGGCGCTCGCCCGTCAGCGGCGCAAGCTGGCCCCGACCCGGCCCGCGCGGGAGGGCTGAAACGACACCGGCCGCCCCCGTCGCCGGGAGCGGCCGTCGTTTCCGTTCGGGAGAAGCCTCAGGAGCGGTAGTTCTGGATCCGCGTGGTGCGCAGGCCCTGCATGCCCCATTTGTCGATCGCCTTCTGCCAGGCCAGGAACTCCTCGGCCGTCAGGCGATAGCGGGTCAGGGCGTCGTCGAGCGTGATGAGACCGCCGCGGACGGCGGCGACCACCTCGGCCTTGCGCCGGATGACCCAGCGGTCGGTGTTGGCTGGCGGCAGATCGCGCATGGTCAGGGGCGTGCCCGTCGGACCGACCACGTACTGTTCGCCGTCCTTGTTGACGCGACGCTCTTGCAACATGGGCTTATGCCTCACTCACCACCACCAATGAGCGTGAATGTAGCGGGCGCCCGCTAAGGCCGAGTTTAGCGGCGTGGTGAACCAAGGGATAACAACCCTCATCGGTCCAAACGTCCGTTTCATTGATCTTTGAGTAAGAGTTCATTCAGTCTAACGAGGCGTTACCTGAAGATCAGCGTTTGATGCTGATCAATTCGGCCAGCATTTCATCGGCCGTGGTGATGATCTTTGACGAGGCGGAATAGGCCCGCTGAGTGGTGATCAGGCCGGTGAACTCCGCCGACAGGTCGACGGTGGAGGCCTCCAGTTGGCCCGCACCGATCAGCCCCGCGCCGCCGGTTCCCGGGGCCTTCAGGTTGTAAGTGCCCGAGCCTTGGCTGACCCGATAAGCGTTGCCGTTGGCGGTTGTCAGGCTGTCGGCGCTGGTGAATGTCGCCAGGGCCACCTGGGCGATGCGACGCGTCACGCCGTTGTCGAAGATGGCGGTGACATAGCCTTCGTCGTCGATCTCGATGTTCGACAGATTGCCGAAGGCGGTACCGTTGGTGACCACGGCCTGAACGATGGAGTCTGAGTCATACTGCGTCAGGCCGCCGGCCGAAGCGGTCAGGTCGAAGGTGACGGTTTGGTTGTCGATGCCCAGTGCGGTCGTCCACTTGGGTGCCGTCGCGCTGGGAGCCACGGTCGAATCCGAGCCGTTGAGCGTGACGGCTGCGGTCGCCGGATCGGCAAACAGCATGGAGCCGGGCGTCGCTGTCTCAGCGGCCACCATTCCATCGACGTCCAGACGACCATCCTGGGTGAAGAGGACCAGGCCAGACCGAAGGATGCCGTTCGCCGGGGCCGAACCGTTGTTGATGTCTGTCGCGGGAATGACATGAACCTCGGCCCGCCACTCGTTGGGGTTGGCAGTCTTGAGGAAGGAGTAAGCCAGGGTGCGCTGACCGCCCTTGGAATCCGATATCGGCACGGTGATCCGGAAGTCCGGCTTGAAGCCCGTTCCCGCCTCGGCGTCGTACGTGGCCATGTTGTTCGTCGCGACGTTGTAGGTCGCGATGTCTGGCGAGACCGGCTGGCTGGACTGCAAGTTGGCGTTCAGCTGGGCGCGAGTTGTAGCCTGGGCGGTCCCCCCGACCGAACCGACATTGATCGAGCGCAGCCGATTGAGATCGGACGGGTCTGTCTCAATGAGCCCGTCGGCATCGACCGGCCAGCCTTGCAAATACAAGCCGGCGGTGTTCTTCAGATAGCCGAAGCTGTCGACACGGAAGGCCCCTGAACGCGTAAACAGGCGGGCATCGCCCGCGTCCAGGTTCTCCGCTTGTTCGGTCACGACGAAGAAGCCTTGCCCCGCGATGCCCAAATCGGTCGAGGTGTTGGTACGCTGGAGCTGGCCGCCCTGACTGATGAAGTGGCGCTGGTTGGCGAGCACGCCGCCAGCGGAATAGCCGGTGCCAGTACTTTGCGAGTTGACCACGGTCGAGAACTCGGCGGCGGTGCGCTTGTAGCCCACCGTGTTCACGTTCGCGATGTTCTGCGAGATGGCGGCGAGCGCGGCGGAGTTGGCCGTCAGGCCCGAGACGCCGGCGAGGAGGGCGGAGTTGATGCTCATGGCGGGAGCTCCTTACGAAAGCAACTTCATGGGATTGAGGGCCGAGGCGATGGAGGCGATCAGGCCCTCGTCCTCGGGGGCGTCGGTGGTGGTTGTGTCGGCGGTCGTGGTCGCAGGTTCTTCGACGCCGATGACGGCGCTGAGCGGCACGATCGAGGATCCGATCGTCAGGTAGGGCTGGCCGTCGTAGAGCTCGACGCCAGTGACGCGGCCGCGGGTCAGGACCTGGGACTCGACGTCGGCCGAGCCGTTCTTGGCCACGACTTTCAGGGTGTAGACGCCGCCGTCGGCGAGCTGGCCGCCTGCGGTGGTCTTGCCGTCCCAGACGAAGTCGTGGGTTCCCTCGGCGCGGTCCGACGCCGGGCCGGTCCAGACGACATTGCCGGTGGAGTCCAGCACCTGCAGCTCGACCGAGGAGGCCGAGGCCGCGAGTTCGTAGGACCAGTTGGCCTCGCCGTCCTCCAGCCGGGTCGCGGACCAGGCGGCGGTGGCGTCCTTGCCGATGTAGGAGGTGGCGCCGGTCAGGCCGCCGCCCTGCTGGGCCTCCAGCAGGCTGGTCAGGAGGTCATTCGTCAGCAACTGCTGCTCGACCCCGGTCATCTGCGTCAGCTGGGCGGTGAATTCGTTGGAATCGAGCGGCGACAGGGGATCCTGGTTCTTCAGCTGGGCGGTGAGCAGGCTGAGGAAGGTCTCGAAGTTGGAGACGAGGCTGGTCCGGCTGGCATTTGTGCGGCTGGTCGCCTCGGTTGTGGTGATCGCATCGACCATGGGGTCAGACCTTCACATCGACGCCAGCGGGCGTCAGGCTGAGAGAAATCCAGGCCGGCGTCTGGAGCGAGAGATCGGCCTCGGCGGTCAGGCGCGAAGCGGCCCCGAAGGCGCGGGCGTTCCTGGGGTCGGCCTCGCGGTCGAAGGCCCCGCCCTGACCGGCGGACGGATCGCGCTCGGAGAAGGACAGGGCGTCGTCGGCGACGCTGAAGCCCGCCTCGATCAGCTGTCGACGCAGTTCGTCGGCTCGCCCGCGCAGTTCGGTCGCGGCGACCGGGTTGTCGAAGGCAAGGGTGGCGTGCAGTGCGCCATCGGCGTCGATGTCCAGGATCACATCGACACGGCCGAGGTCGTCAGGCGTCAGCGCCATCTCGAAGCGGGTGGAGCGGCCTTCCAGCTTGCGCACGATCTGTGCGGCGATCTGGGCGGTGGTCTCGACGGCGGCGCTCGAGAGGGTGGACAGGATCGGTGCGGAGGAGGCTTCAGCCGGGCGCGTCTCGGGAGCGGTTGACGGGCCGGACAGCGGCGCGGCGGGGGCGTCGTCAGCCGACGCGGGCGGGAGCACCGCTGCAGGGACCTCGATCGGCGACTTCGCGATAGTCGGCTCTGACAGGCTCGGCGTGGTCTTGGTCGCCGACGCGGTGTCGGTCGGGGCCTTAACGTCGGCGCGGGCACCCTCGGTTTCGGCTGAGGCCGCGCCTTGCGCCGACGGCCGGGCCAGCGCGCGGTCGATGATGTCGCGGACGCGAGCCGTCTCGGCGGGCGGCGTCGTGGGGGTGGCTGTCGCAGGAGCCTCGTTCCCGGCGTCGACCTCCGCCCCATCGGCAGCGGGGAGGGTTTCGGCGGTCGAGGCAGCCGCAGGCTCGACGGCCTTCGCCGGACGCAGCGGCGTGATTACGGCGGAGCGGGCGTTGGCGACATCTCGGGCGCGGTCGGAGGCGACCGGCGTCAGAGGTTTCGCCTCTTCGGCAGAGGCGGGATCGGGCTTGCGCAGGGTCTCTTCGGCCTGTCCAGCGTCGACGGCGACAGGAGGGGCCTCGGCCGACTTTCCGCGCGAGGTGGTCTCGGTCGAGCGGGACGGCTGAGCCGTCTCAGCCAGCATCTGGTCAGCCGCCTCGGTCGCGTCAGAGAAGCCAGCCACTGAAGCGGTTTCGGCATCAAGGGACGGCGAGACGGCAGGTGCGACGGGAGAGGCTGTCGCTTCCGAGGTCACGCCGTCCGCCGCGAGGAGGACGGTCTGGACGGCCAGCGGCGAAGGAAGGACCGCGGTGACGGCCGGGGCGGGCGTCGCCGTGTCGTTCGCGGGCTGACCGGGTTCGGACGCGGAAGCTTGCTCGACCGGGGGCTGCGGGGCTGCTTCGGCCTTGGAAGCGGGCTCGGGGGCGGGCTCGGCCGGACCAGCCGCTTCCAATGCGGCACTGAAGGTGTCGGCGTTCGAGGCCGCGCGCGCATCGACCTTCGCGCCCTTCGCAGGGGTGGACGGTGCGACGACTGGCAGAAGGACGGCGGCGGACATGAGCGCAGGCGGCTTTGGTCTGGAGGGGTGTGGCGCCTGCTGCACCGGAACATTCGCCGGCCCCGTCGCAAGCGGCGGGCCAGATGCGGGAACAGCTCGTAAGATACGGAAAACGTGTAAGAACCGGATCGGCCTGCAGAGGCCGGGTTTCGCGCCGCGCCGATCATTCTTGCCGTGCGACGGACGGTTTTTGCCCGGCATCCCGCCGATGCGCCGGGCTGGCCCGCGGCTTGCGCGTCGTTTCCCGCATGAAGCGGTCGTCAGATCATTTATCGAATGAAATCAGCGGTGTCGTGACCGACCCCTCGCGCGCGGCTGGGCAAAGTTCGCAAGGCTGCGGGCAGGGCTTGCCGGGTGGAGGGTTAATCCGATGAGTTTGAACACCATCCTGAACATCGCCAACTCGGGCCTGCAGACCGCCCAGACGCAGCTGCGGGTGGTCTCGGACAACGTCTCCAACGTCAACACGCCCGGCTATGTCCGCAAGATCGCCGACCAGCAGTCCCTGTCGACCCAAGGCGTCGGCACGGGCGTGGAGATCGCGCGGATCCGTCTGGCCACCGACCGCTTTCTCCAGGCCGCCAGCCTGTCGGCCGGGGCCGAGGCCAGCCGCCAGGGCGTGCGCTATGAACTGTATGACCGCATCCAGTCGCTGTTTGGGGATCCGGGCGGAGACACGGGCTTCTTCTCCCAGATCGACGACATCTTCTCGTCCTTCGCCGTCGCCGCCGAAGACCCGACCTCGGCGCCGCGGCGCCAGGACGCCCTGTTCAAGGCCCAGAGCGTCTTCGACGAGGCCGAGCGCATCTCGGGCCAGATCCAGGCCGTGCGCGAGGACGCCGACGGCCGCATCGAGAGCGCCGTCGAGAAGGCCAACAGCCTGCTGCAGCAGATCGAGACCCTGAACCTGGACATCGCCCGGGCCGTGGTGCTGGACGGCGACGCCTCGGGCGCCCAGACCCAGCAGGCGCGGCTAGTCAGCGAGCTGTCGTCCATCCTGGATGTGCAGGTGACGCAGCGTTCGGTCGGCGGGGTGTCGATCCGCACCAGCGCGGGCGTGCTGCTGGCCGGCAACGGCGCCGCCACACTGGAATACAATCGTGCGGGCACCGTCAACGCCGAGACGGCCTTCAATGAAATCTGGGTCACCGAGCCTGGCGCGACCAAGCGGGCTTTGGCCGAAGGGCTGAAGTCCGGCGAGATCAAGGGTCTGCTGGAGCTGCGCGACGTCGACGCGCCGCAGACCGCCGAACGTCTGGCCGAACTGGTCACCCGAATCGCCGACGAGCTGAACCGCGCCCACAACGCCAACTCCTCGGTGCCTGCGCCGACGGCCCTGACCGGCAAGAACGTGGGCCAAGCGCTGGCGACGGCGGTCACCGGCTTCACCGGAGGAACAACGATCGCCGTGGTCAATCCGACTACCGGCGCGATCACAACCCGGGCCGACATCGTTTTCTCGGGCGGGACGTTGACGATCAATGGGGCAGCCTCGACGCCTGCGAACTTCCTGACCGACCTGAACGCCGCGCTGGGCGGGGCGGCGACGGCCAGCTTCACCGGGGGGCGTCTGTCGATCACGGCTGCGGGCGGCAACGGTGTGGCGGTGGCGGATGATCCGACCAGTCCGAGCGCAAAGGCCGGGCGGGGCTTCTCGCACTATTTCGGACTGAACGACCTGATCTCGAGCGACCGCCCGTCGCTCTACGATATGGGGCTGACGGCGGGCTCGGCCCACGGCTTCACGGCAGGTGAGACCCTGACGTTCCGCTTCACCGACGGCGACGGCTCGCGGCTGCGTGACATCCAGGTGGCGATCCCCGCCGGTGGCACGGTCGGGGACCTGGTCACTGCGCTTAACAGCACGGCAACGGGCGTCGGCCGCTACGGCTCCTATGCTCTGGATACGACGACGGGCGAGCTCAAGTTCACCGGCATCGGCGACCCGACCCCGCGCCTGTCGGTGTTGCAGGACACGACCACTCAGGTTCCGTCCGGCGTTTCGGCGACCGAGCTGTTCGGGCTGGGGGGCGGCGTGCGGGCGTCGCGCGCTGACGGATTCAAGGTGCGCACCGACATCCAGCAGAGCCCGTCCAGACTCGCGCTGGCCCAACTGAACCTGTTGGCGGCCCCCGGCACGACATCGCTGTCGACCGGAGATGGTCGCGGCGCCTTGTCTCTGGCCGACGCCGGTCAGGTGACGGCAAGGTTTTCGGCTGCCGGAGATAGTCCGGGCGGGAGCCTGTCTGTTTCGCGCTATGCGTCCGAACTGTCCGGTGAGATCGGCGGCAAGGCCCAGTCGGCCAAGACACGGCGCGACAGCGCCGTCGCCCTGTCGACCGAGGCCAACGCTCGCCAGTCGAACCATGAGGGCGTCAATCTGGACGAGGAGCTGGTGCTGATGACCACCTATCAGCAGGCCTTCAACGCCTCGGCCCGGCTGATCCAGGCGGCCAGCGAGATGTACGACACGCTTCTGAGGATGATCTGATGAGCCGCGTCTCCACCACAGGAAATTATCAGTCGGCCCTGCTTGATCTGATGGCCTCGCAGCAGCGGCAGGCCGACGCATCCGAGCGAGTATCGACCCAGAAGGTCGCCACCGACATGACCGGCTTCGGCCGGGGCGCTGAGACCCTGACGGCGCTGAAGGGCGCGGTCAGCCGGGTGCAGGGCTTTCTGGATACCGGCGAGGTCGTGGCGGCCCGTCTGGAAGCCCAGGATCTGGCGCTGAACCAGATGATCGATGGAGTCGCTGGCGCGCGCGAGGCGGTCGGCAACGTCCTATCGTCGGATTCGGCCGGCACCCTGATGCTGGAGCTGGAAGGCTACTTCATGTCGGTGTCGAACGGGCTCAACGCGCGTCACCAGGGCGGCTATCTGTTCGCCGGGGCGGACACGTCAAACGCGCCGGTGTCGGTGGGTACCCTGAGCGATCTGGCAGCCGCCGCCAGTGTCGCCTCCGTGTTTGGCAACGACACCATCAAGCCAGTGTCGCGCGTGGCGGAGAACACGTCGGTTGAGACTGGCTACCTGGCCAATGAGTTGGGAACGGACATCTTCCAGATCTTCCGCGACATCAAGGCATATCACGACAATCCCGCGACCGGCCCTCTGACGGGCAAGCCGACGGAGGCGCAGAAGACCTTTCTGACCGCTCAGCTCTCGCGGCTGGACGCGGCGAGGAACGCCACCGTCGACGTGGCGTCGCGGAACGGCTCCCTGCAGAAGCGCATCGACCAGATGGCTGTCAGCCATACGGCCCAGATCACCTCGCTGAACGAGCTTGTGTCGGACCGGACCGATGCGGACCTGGCGCAGGCGGTGACGGACCTGCAGCTGGCGCAGGTGGCGGTGCAGGCCTCGGCCCAGGTGGTCAGTCAACTGCGGGAAGTGACGTTGCTCAACTATCTGCGGTGATCGCTGCGACACGGCGCCCCTAGCCAGAGTTCTTGAATGAGAACATAATGGCAACATATGGCGCAGCTGGATCTCAGACACAAACTCGCCGTGCTGGCGGATGCGGCGAAATATGACGCCTCATGCGCCTCGTCCGGCACGTCCAAGCGCGACAGCCGGGGCGGCAAGGGGATCGGCTCGACCGAGGGGATGGGCATCTGCCACGCCTATACGCCGGACGGGCGGTGCGTCAGCCTGCTCAAGATCTTGCTGACCAACTTCTGCATCTACGACTGCGTCTACTGCATCAACCGCGTATCTTCGAACGTGCAGCGGGCACGGTTCACCGTCGATGAGGTCGTCGAGCTGACCCTGAACTTCTACAAGAGGAACTATATCGAGGGGCTGTTTCTGTCGTCGGGGATCATCCGCAACGGCGACTACACGATGGAGCAGCTGGTTCTCGTGGCGAAAAAGCTGCGCGAGGAGCATCACTTCCGCGGCTACATCCACCTCAAGCTGATCCCCGAGGCCGATCCCAAGCTGGTGGAGGAGGCGGGACTGTACGCCGACCGCCTGTCGGCCAACATCGAGCTGCCGCGCGACGAGGCGATGGGTCGTCTGGCCCCGCAGAAGGATGTCGGCGTCATCAAAAAGGCCATGGCCGACGTGCGGCTGAAGGTGCAGGCGGCGAAGTCTGACAAGAAGGCCAGGGCGCGGCCGCCGAAGTTCGCCCCGGCCGGCCAGTCGACCCAGCTGATCGTCGGGGCTGACGGCGCGCCGGACACGGAGATCATCGACCGGTCTGCGTCGTTGTATGGCGGCTATGGACTACGCCGTGTCTACTACTCCGCGTTCAGCCCGATCCCGGACGCGAGCTCGGCGCTGCCGGTGACGAAGCCTCCTTTAATGCGGGAACATCGGCTGTATCAGGCCGACTGGCTGATGCGTTTCTACGGTTTCTCGCCGCCCGAGATCGGCGAGGCGACGACAGGCGGCATGCTCGATCTCGCCATCGACCCCAAGCTGGCCTGGGCGCTGAACAGGCGAGAGGAGTTCCCCGTCGACGTCAACAGCGCCCCGCGTGAGCGGCTGCTGCGCGTGCCGGGGCTGGGCGTGAAGTCGGTCGATCGCATGATTTCGGTCCGGCGCTACCGCACGCTGCGGCTCGAGGATGTCGCGCGGCTGTGTCGGGGCATCGACAAGGTGCGGCCGTTCATCACCACCCTGGACTGGACGCCGGGCGGCCTGACCGACGCGGTCGATCTGCGCGCGCGGATCGCGCCGGAACCGCGACCGGAACAGCTGACGTTGTTCTGAGATGGCGACCGCCGTCCTGGATCACGAGACCGACTTCGACGGCTGGCGCGCGGCGGCGCGGCGGTTCCGGCTGGCGGGCGTGGAACCGGCACAGGCGCGGTTCGTGGTGCCGGGTTCGGAGGCGTCGGGGGACCTGTTTTCGGCTGAAGCGACTGAGCATTCCGGGCCAACCCGTGAAGCGGCTTTCACTGTCCCCAAGGCCTTCGTGGAGGTCGCGCAGGAGGTGATCCTGCACCGCTCGGAAGACCGCCTCGACCTGCTCTACCGTTTGCTTTGGCGGCTGCGCGACCAGCCGGACCTGATGAAGGTCGTGTCCGACCGCGATGTCGCCGACGCCCTGGAGCGGGCCAAGAACGTCAGCCGCGCCTCGCACAAGATGAAGGCCTTCGTCCGGTTTCGCCTGATCGACGACGAGGATGGCGAACTCTATGTCGCCTGGTTCGAGCCCGCGCACCGGGTGCTGGAGAAGACGTCCGGCTTCTTCGTGCGGAGGTTCACGACCATGCGCTGGTCGATCCTGACGCCGGACGGCTCTTGCTTCTGGGACGGCGAGGCCCTGACCTTCGGCCCCGGCGCCCAGCCTGAGGACGCGCCGCAGGACGACGAGGTCGAGCAGTTCTGGAAGACCTATTACGCCTCGACCTTCAATCCGGCTCGGCTGAAGACGAAGACCATGCAGGGCGAAATGGCCAAACGGTACTGGAAGAATCTGCCCGAGGCCCAGCTGATCCCGGAACTGGTCGCGGCCTCGCACGCTCGCACCGAGACGATGGTCCAAGCGGCCCCTACAGAACCCAATGCCCGCCTGGCCAAGGCGATCGCCAGGTCCGCCCGCGACGGGTCGTTCGAGGAAGCCTTCATCGCCACGACGCTGGACGAGCTCAAGCACGCGGTTCAGGCGTGTCGCCGCTGTCCGCTCTGGCGCGATGCGACGCAGGGCGTGTGCGGCGAGGGGCCGAAAGAGGCCAAGCTGATGATCGTGGGCGAGCAGCCGGGCGATCAGGAGGATCTGGCCGGACGCCCCTTCGTCGGTCCGGCGGGGCAGGTGCTGAACGAGGCGCTGGAGGAGGCCGGCATCGATCGGGAGGACGTCTTTGTCACCAACGCCGTAAAGCACTTCAAGCACGAACCGCGCGGCAAGCGCCGCCTGCACAAGACGCCCGTCGCCAGCGAGGTCAGCGCCTGCCGCTGGTGGCTGGATCAGGAGCGGCGTTTGGTGAAGCCCGCCCTCACCCTGGCGCTGGGCGCGACGGCGTCGCTGGGCGTGCTGGGCCGCAAGGTCGCGGTGACGCAGGAGCGGGGCCAGCCCCTGTCCTTGCCAGATGGATCGACGGCGATGATCACGGTGCATCCCTCCTACCTGCTGCGCCTTCCGGACGAGGCGGCCAAGGCGCGCGAGCGGGAGCGGTTCGTGGACGATCTGAAGGCCGTCCGCGCCCGGCTCTGAGGCCACAAGTCATCACCTGTTGCAGAGCGACGACGCGCCCGCTTTGATGAGGGATGGGCGCAACCTGCGGCGTTCTCGATTCGCATTCGCTCCGCTAAGGGTGGCTTGATGAGAACGGCGGAATTCCAGATCGAGGAGGCCACGGGCGGGGGAACCCTGCTGCGGCTGTCCGGCGACTGGACCACCATGACGCTGGGCAAGGCGGCGGTGCGGCTGGGCGACGGCCTGGAAGGCCGGACCGTCGATCGGGTCGATGTCAGCGACCTGGGCCGGTTCGATACCGCAGGGGCCCTGGCCCTCGTGCAGGCGTCCGGGTGCGCCATCCCGAAGGACGCCTTCGCCGCACGGCCGGAAGCGGGCCGCATCTATGCGATGGTGGAGACGCTGGAGCGCCAGTCCGCCGGTCCCTTGCCGGCCAAAAAGTCCCTGACTCGGTTCTTCGCCAAGATCGGCCATGGCGTGCATGACGCCGGCGCTGAGTTCCTGCTGTCGATGGCATTCCTGGGTCGGCTGATGGCGGCGTCGGGCCATGCCCTGCGCCGTCCGGGCGAGATCCGTTGGGCGGCGTGGGTCAGCCAGGCGGACCGAGCCGGGCTGGACGCCCTGCCGATCATCGCCGTGACCAACTTCTTCATCGGCGCCGTCATCGCCTTTCTGGGCGCCAATCTGCTGACCCAGTTCGGGGCGGGGGTTTTCACGGTCCAGCTGGTGGCCGTGGCCGTGTTGCGCGAACTGGCGGTGCTGATCACCGCCATCCTGCTCGCCGGGCGGTCGGCGTCCTCCTTCGCGGCCGAGATCGGCTCAATGCGGATGAACCAGGAGGTCGACGCCATGCAGGTCATGGGCGTCAATCCGTTCCAGGCCCTGGTAATCCCCCGGCTCGCAGCGCTGCTGGTGATGATGCCGCTGCTGACCTTCGTCGGGATGCTGGCCGGGTTCATGGGCGGGGCGCTGGTGACCTGGAGCCAGCTCGATTACGGCCCGGCCTTCTTTATTCAGCGGGTCAGCGACGATCCCCTGATGGACACCCACCTGATGGTGGGCATGATCAAGGCGCCGGTGTTCGCCATCGTCATCGCCGCCATCGGCTGTCGCCAGGGCATGGCGGTTGCGGGCGACGTCGAGAGCCTGGGCCAGCGGGTCACCGCCGCCGTGGTTCAGGCCATCTTCGCCATCATCGCGCTGGACGCCGTCTTCGCCCTGATCTTTCTGGAGCTGAACCTGTGAGCCGCCCGCCCGCCACGACGGCCGCCAACGACGCAGGTTCCGAGAACCTGATCGAGGTGCGCGGTCTGCTGAGTCAGTTCGGCGAGCAGGTCATCCATCGCAACCTCGACCTCGACGTGAAGCGCGGTGAGGTGCTGGGCGTGGTCGGGGGCTCGGGCACCGGCAAGACCGTGCTGTTGAACTCCATCATCGGCCTGAAGGAACCCGAGGGCGGGACCATCCGCGTGTTCGGCCACGACCGGGGCGACCTGACCGAAGCCCAGGCCGCCGATATCGAACGCCGTACCGGCGTCCTGTTTCAGCAGGGCGCCCTGTTCAGCTCCCTGACCGTGCTGGAAAACGTCGCCGCGCCGATGGTCGAGCACACCCGGCTGCCTCACGACACCATCCGCGAGTTGGCGGAAATGAAGATCGCCATGGTCGGCCTGAAGCCCGAGAGCCACCACCAGAAGCCGGCGGAGCTGTCCGGCGGCATGAAGAAGCGCGTGGGCCTCGCCCGCGCCCTCTCGCTGGATCCGGAACTGATCTTTCTGGACGAACCGACTGCTGGGCTGGACCCCATCGGCGCGGCCGCGTTCGACGAACTGATCCGCAAGCTGTCGGACGATCTGGGCCTGACCGTCTTCATGATCACCCACGACCTCGATAGCCTGTACGCCATCTGCGACAAGGTCGCGGTGCTGGCCGACAAGCGGGTGATCGAGAAGGCCACGGTGCAGGAGCTGGAGAAATCCGACCACCCGTGGATCAAGGAATACTTTCTGGGGCCGCGCGGACGCGCCGCCACCAAGGCCGCATAAGGGGAGCGCCGTGGAACGAGACGCACATTACGCCGCCGTCGGCATCGCCACCGTCGCCCTTCTGGCGGCGCTGGCGGTGTTCACCATCTGGCTGGCCCGGCTGCAGTTCAACGACGAGTACGACCTGTACGACATCGTCTTCTACGGCCCCGTGCGCGGCCTGTCGGAAGGCGGCGAGGTTCACTTCAACGGCATCCGCGTCGGCGAGGTGACCGATCTGAACCTGGATCCGGAAAAGGGCGATCAGGTCATCGCGCGCGTGCGGCTGGATGCGACCACGCCTGTGCGGGTGACCAGCCGCGCCCAGCTGGAACCGCAGGGCATCACCGGCCTGAACTACATCCAGATCACGGCCGGGACCGACGGCTCGGCCCTGCTGAAGAGCCAGTACGCCGAGAACGTCGTGCCGGTGATCCAGTCCCAGCCCTCGCCGATCGCCGAGCTGCTGAGCGGATCGGGCACGGTGCTGGCCCAGACCGTGGACGCCCTGAACCGCATCAACCGCGTCCTGTCCGACGACAATGTCCGCAGCTTCTCGACCAGCCTGAGAAACGTCGAGGCTCTGACCACCGAGCTGGAAGCCCGCAAGGGCATGTTCGAGGACCTGGAGAAGGCGCTGGAATCCGCCAACGCCGCCATTGCCGAGTATCAGGCGCTGGGGGCCGAGGCGCGTGCTCTCGTCGAGGGCGATGGCCGGGAGGCCATTCAGAACATCAACGCGGCCACTGCCGACGCCCGCACCGCCATCGCCTCGATCAACCGCACGGCCAATGCGCTCGAGGGACCGGTCGGCGAGGTGGCGACCACCGGCGTGCCGCAGCTGCTGGAGGCCATCCAGGGGCTGGAGGAGGCGACGCAGTCGCTGCGCGGCCTGGTCGACGATGTGCGGGCTAGCCCGCGAGACTTCATCAGCCGCCCGGCATCCGAAGAACTGGAGGTCCAGCCGTGATCCGTTCGCTCGTTCTCGCGGCCGCCGCCGTCGCCCTGTCGGGATGCGCCCTGCTGTCCAGCCCCGATCCGGTGCAGCTGTATCGCTTTGGCGAAAGCGGTGGGACCACCGCCTCGGCCGTGACGGTCGCCACTCCGGTGCAGGTGCGGCTGAGGAACGTGGAGTTTCCTGCGGCGTCGCGGGGCGACCGCATCCTCGGCACCACGGGACAGGAAGCCGCCTACATCGCCGGAGCGCGATGGGTTTCGCCCGCCCAGCAGCTGATGTCGCAGAGCATCGAGAGCGCGTTCGGCGACCAGGCGCGCACCGTACGCCTTATCGGCCAGCGCGAGCTGACGCCCGCGACGCGCGTGCTGGACATCGACGTCCGGACCTTCGAGGCGCGCTATGATTATGCGGGTGCCGTGCCGGTCGTGACCATCAGCGCGCGCGCGCGGCTGCTGCGCTTCCCGGAACGCACGGTGGTGGCCGAGGAGGTGATCTCGGTCAGCGAGTCGGCCGGCGAGAACCGCGTCTCAGCCATCGCCCAGGCCTTCGACCTGGCGTCGCGGGAGTTCAACACCCGCCTGGTGACCTGGACGGAGGCGAACGCCGGCTAAGGACCCTAGGACCCGTCGGCTGTCGTGGAGTCGCCGCTGCGCCAGTCGCTGTCGCGGGCGTTCTCGTAGGCTTCACGCACTGCCTCACGCGGTCGTTCGGCCCCGAGCAGGGCCATCTGCTCGCTCCAGACTTCGGACAGGCGGCTGACGGTCGTCGTGACCCAGCCGGGCTCCTGCTGACGGACCCAGTTCTGGACCGAGGCGATGTTGAAGGTCAGCAGGAAGACCGTGGCGATGACGATCACCCGGCTGGTCCAGCGGCGGTCCCGCGCGGCGAGGCCTTCCTCGTCTGGCGGCTCCCCGGGCGGGAAGGCGAAACGGCCGAGCGCCAGCAACGGGTTGACGGGCTCGGGACCAGGCGCGGTCGGAAGGTCGTGGGCGTCGGCCGTCTGGATCCAGTCGCTTGGCGGATCGGTGAACGGAGGCTCAGCAGGCTGAGTCGGCGATGGCTCCGGATCATCCAGATAGGGCGTCGCCTCGTCTTGCAACGGCGGGAACGGCGACGGTGGCAACGTCGTGGGAAGAGGGGCCAGGGGGATGTCCGGATCGTCGGGGCGGTCGCTCATGTCACCGGCCTCAGAACTGGAAGTAGATGAAGGGGGCGACGCCGTCGGGCCGCACCGCCTCGACCAGCAGAATGGCGGCGCCGATCAGCAGGCCCATCGTCAGCGACGGCGCGGGCTTCAGCCAGGTGGCGAAGCCTTCGACGGCGCGCGGTGGCAGCCAGTGCATCGCGAGGCCGCCGACAATCAGCGTCAAGAGGAAGGGCGTGACCATGGTCGCCGGCTCGAACCGGCCGAGGCCCGCCAGCATCTCCATCGCCATCGGGAAGGTCTCGGACCGGAACAGGATCCAGCCCAGGCAGACGATGTGGAAGGTGACGAGCACGCCGATCCAGGTCGGGATGACGCTACGGTTCTGGAAGGCGGCCCGGCCCAGTCGCTCGACCACCTGCACCCCGCCATGCAGCGCGCCCCAAGCGATGAAGGTCCAGGCGGCCCCGTGCCACAGCCCGCCCAGCAGCATGGTGATGAAGACGTTCAGGCAGCTGCGGACCAGACCCTTTCGCCCTCCGCCCAGCGGCACGTAGAGGTAGTCGCGCAGCCAGCTGGACAGGCTGATGTGCCAGCGCCGCCAGAAGTCCTGCATCGACTTCGCCCGATACGGCTGGTCGAAGTTGCGCGGGAAGGAATAGCCCAGCAGCGCCGCGATCCCGATGGCCATGTCAGAATAGGCCGAGAAGTCGCAGTAGATCTGGACCGCGTAGGCATAGACGGCCGCCGCCAGGTCGAGCGCCCCGTAGGCGGACGGATCGAAGAAGACCGGATCGACCAGCCGTGTGGCCAGTTCGGACGCGATCACCGTCTTCTTGAACAGGCCCCAGCCGATCAGGAGGAAGCCGTGCGCCGCCATCTCCCGCGTCAGGCGGGGCACGCGGTCGAACTGGGGCAGAAGGTCGGACGCCCGCACAATGGGCCCGGCCACCAGATGCGGGAAGAAGCTCATCAGCAGCATGACGTCGAGCAGCGACTTGGCCGGCGGCGTCTTTCCGCGATGGACGTCGACGACGTAGCTGATGCCCTGGAAGGTGAAGAAGCTGATGCCGACGGGAAGCACAATCTCCAGCAGCGGCAGGTCGCGCTCCCAGCCGAAGCGGGCCAAGAGCTCGCCGGCCTGCTCGACGAAGAAGCCGTAGTATTTGAAGATGCCCAGGACCAGCAGGTTGGCGGCCACGCCCAGGCCGACCAGCAGTTTGCGTCGGCCCGCCTCATCAGAATGCGCGATCAGGGCGGCGACGCCCCAGTTGAGCACCGCCGAGGCGATCAGCAGGGCGACGAAGCGCCAGTCCCACTGGGCGTAGAAGAACCAGCTGGCCAGCAGCAGAAACAGCTTTCGCCGCCCGTTCTCGCGATCCAGCGACCACGAGGTGAAATACACGAACAGGAAGAAGACGCCGAAGGCGAGCGTCGGGAACAGCACCTAGCGGCCTCCCCGTCGGGTGTGGGCCGCCATGAGATCCTCGAACAGCAAGCCGCCGATCCAGTCGCCGCCCGCGCCCGTGAAATGGACATGGTCAAGGCGCATCAAGGGCTCGGGACCGAGCGTCAGGGCGTGGGCCGAACAGTCTCCTCCCATGCGGCCCCTCCAGTCCCAGAACGCGACGCCCATCTCGGCCGCGACCCGGTGCTGCACGTCGCGCACCACGGCGAGCATGTCCGGCGCACGCCAGCGGCCCTCGGGATCTTCCGGACAGCGGCCGCCACCCTCGCCGCGCATGGCCTCGGGCGCGCCTAGGATCAGGAGCGAGGCCGAGGGGGCCGCCTGGCGCACTCGTTCGATCTGCTGACGCAGGCGCCCCTCGTAGGCGGCCGGGTCGAGCAGGTCGTCGAAACCCTCATTGGTGCCGTAGGCCAAAACGATCAGGTCGGGCGTCGGACCGTCAAACAGAGGACTATAGCTCTCAAGCCCTCGCAGCGTGGCGCCGACGACGCCGTGCGCATCGAGCCGGATGTCGCGGCCAGGGAACTGCGACTGCAAGCGCCAGAGCAGGGAGGCGGTGATGACACCCCCGGCTGTATGGCTGTCGCCGAACTGAAGGACGCGGACCGGCGCGCGGCCATCCAGCGCCGTGAAGAAGGATTGCAGCGCCTCGGCCTGGCAGAGGCCTCTGGGGCAGGTCGCGCTGACCGGATCGGGCAGGGGGGTCCAGGGGCGTTCCTGGGCCGTCGCCCCGTCCGCCGTCGCACATGCTGCGGCGACGACCAGCGCGCGGATCATTCCCCGGCCGGCTCCGAAGGCCGCACCAGGCCGGCGTCGCGTCGGATATGGTCGGCCACGGGCTCGGCAATGCGAATGTATCCCGCCATCGTCATGTGGATGCCGTCGTTGGCTCGCATCAGGCGGCGGCGGCCCGTGCCGGTCTCGGCCAGATAGGCGTCGTATTCGCCTGCCTCGTCGCGTGTCAGGGTCTCGGTCTCGATGAAGGGCACGCCCAGCGCCGCCATGCGGACCGAGACCACCTCGTTGATCAGGTTCATCTTCGCATCGAACCCGGCTCGCTTCATCTCGGGCAGGCCGACCCAGTAGACGGCGATCCCCTGACCGCGCAGCAGGGCGACCAGGTCGTCGACCCGGCGGGCATAGGCTGCCTTCCAGCCGTCGCTGCCGAAATGATGGATCACGCCGTCCAGCTCGATGGCCTGGCCATCGTTGGTGCCGAACAGGATGACGGCGGCGTCGATCGGCTCTTCGGCGATCTGGCGGGCGGTCTTGGCCTGGATGTCGACGTAGTCGTAGCGGGACAGGCCCGTGGAGACCTCGCTGAATTGGGTCACCGTCACGCCGGGCTGGCCGCGCAGGTCGCGATAAAGAGCCGCCCAGACGCCGTCGGCCATGGAGTCCCCGAAGACGCCGATGCGAAGTTGGCCCTGCGCGGCCTTGTCCCGCAACGTGCTGACAGGATGCGCGACCGGGGCGACGGCTGTCATGGCCAGCGGCGGGGCATCGACGGCGGACGGGGGAGATGCAGAGGCGTTGGCGGCGTCGCCCAGCATCAGCGTCGGCCGGGCCAGCCACGCGCGGCCGTCCGGCGTCAGGGCCAGGCCGATCCCGACGCCGACGACGAGGGCGGCAGTGACTGCATTGACCCCTGCGCGCACGCGGCGACCTCAAACGCAAACGACCCGGCCACCATAGCCGGGTCGCAAGGCGTCTCGCCATGACGCACGCGCCACGGGTGAGAAAAAGGGTTAAGGCGCGTTGCCTTCCAGTTCGGTGACATAGAGCGTCGCAGGCGCATTGCCCTGGCTGAAGGTGCCGACCCAGACGCGGTAGGTCCCGCTGCGCGGATTGCTCAGATAGACTTGCGGGTTCAGGCCCTCGTTGCCGCCGTCATCATCGCACCAGTAGCGGTCGTTCTGGTCGGCGACGACCAGGGTGGTGTCGCGATCGGAATCGACGCCGAAGATCAGCGGGAAGCTGCCCGAGGTGTAGTTGACGACATAGTCCGGGTAGTCGGCGACATTGCCAGAACAGCCGTCGCCCAGCGGACCGGAATCAACCTCGCCGCCGGCGGTCAGGCGCACAGTGTGAGGGTCCGGAGAGAAGCCCGCCCGGAGCGTAATCTCGCCGAAAGTGCCGGCCGAGTCACTGTAGTTGTTGTTATCGTTGTAGTTATTATCGTTGGTGTTGGTGGAGTCCAGTTCGCTGATCTGAAGTTCGGCGCGGGCGACACCGCCGCCGAAGGTGCCGACCCAGATGTCGTAGACGCCCGACGGCGGGCTGCCCCAGCGGAGCTGGGCGTTGAGGTTTCCGCCGGAATCGTCGTCGCAGTACCAACTGCCGTCCGGCCCGTTGACCAGAAGGGTCGTGTCAGTGTCGGAGTCCGTCCGGATGATGAACGGCAGGCTGCCCGCGCGGTAGGTGACCTGTGCGTCCGGTGCATAGGACACCATGCCCGCGCACCCGCTGGCGACGTTGGAGGCGTCGATATCGCCGCCAGCATCGACGTAGATGATGTAGGGGTCATCCGGGAACCCAGCGTTCAGGCGATAGTCGCCGTAGGTGGCGCGGGCGGACGGGTCCACCTGCTGAACACTCTTGCTCTGTACGGCGGCCACGGCCGGTGCCGCCGCGACGATTAGGGCCAACAGGGCCGCGGATGTGGTCTTCAACATGATCTCTCCCCCAAAAAGCGTTGTGGGAAGATGAGATATCATCGGCTGGCCAAAGACAACCGGCGGTCGGGAATCGTCAGGCCGCGCGACCGCTCGCCGCTGCGGCCGCGAAATAGCCCGCCGTCGCCGCGAGCAGCGTCAGGGTCGTGCCCCAGGCGATGTCGATGACCGTCAGGCGGACCGACCAGTTGGCCAGCGTCGCCTGGTTGGTGAGGTCATAGGTCGCATACGCCACGAAGCCCAGAACCGCCCCGTTCAGCGCCGCCCGTGTCCAGCCGCCGTCCTTCAGCGCTGGCGCGATCGCCAGGAAGACGATTCCGAAGATGTAGATAGCGTAGAAGGCAACAGCCGCGACCATGTCCGGCTTCGCCGCCATGATGGGGCCGATCACAGGCCGATAAAGTCGGTCGGTCATGTTGGTCAGCCAGACGAAGTCGATGGCGGCGAAGGCGACGGCGGTGCCGATATAGGCGGCGATCCACTTGATCATGGGCGAGCTCCGACAGGGGCGAGGAGGTAGTGGCTGACGGCCCAGGTGCGACCGTCGTCGTTTCCGAACAATCCCGCCGTGGCGAGATAGAAGCGACGCCAGCGCCGCGTCCACAATCTCGCGTTCGCAGGGCCATAGGTCCCGCTCATCAACTCGAAAACCCGGTCCTTGTTCAGATCCATGTTCTGGAGCCAGTGCTCGGCGGTGCGGGCGTAGTGGACGCCGTTCCAGGTCCATTCGCGCGTGACGGCGAACAGGTCCGGGAACTGACGGATCAAGTCGTGGCTGGGCATGACCCCGCCAGTGAAGAAATGCTGGGCGATGAAGTCGCCCGAGTCGGTGTGGTCGAACCGATAGGGAGCGTTGCGGTGCGTGAAGACGTGGATGAACATCCGCCCGTCCGGCTTCAGCCAGCCGCGCGCGCGGGTCAGCAGGGCCCGCCAGTTGGCCATGTGCTCGAACATCTCCACCGAGACGATGCGGTCATAGGCACCCGGCGAGGGTGGCTCGAACACGTTCATGTCCTGGGTGATGACGGTCAGGTTGGTCAGGCCGCGCGCCTTGGCCTGGGCCTCGATGTGGCCCCTCTGGCCGTGGCTGTTCGACACCGCCGTGATGCTGCTGTTGGGATAGTGCTCGGCCATCCAGAGCGACAGCGAGCCCCATCCGCAGCCCATCTCCAAGACAGTCTGGCCATCCTCCAGCTCGGCGTGGGCGCAGGTCTCGGCCAGCGCAGCCTCTTCCGCCTCGTCCAGCGTCTCGGTGCCCGTCGGGTAGAGGCAGCAGGAGTACTTCAGCCGCTTGCCAAGGCACAGGCGGAAGAACTCGGACGGCAGTTCGTAGTGTTGATCGTTGGCGGCCTCGGTGTGCTCGGCGATGGCGCGTACGGCCATGTCGCGGGCGAATGCGGCGGCGTCGTGCGGGCCTGCGCGGTCCAGCTTCTTCCGAGCCTCGGTCACAAGGCTACGGATCGCCGGGCGAGTGACGAAATCCGGGAAGGGCGCGTCCTGGAGCTGGCGAATGGCGACGTTGGTGAGGTTCATGCGACGATCCTGACATTGCGGGTCGGCCCTGCGAAGCCTAACCGTTGCCGCACGCAACGGCCGCGCTTGGGGCGACCCGGCAGTTACGCACGACCCTCCGAGCTGGATGACGTCATCCATCGCCGCAGCTGGGTCGTAGTTCACCGGTCTGCCCACGACGACCCGGAGACCGCATGAGCCCGTATCTCGCCGCCTCGAACCAGACGCCCGGCAAGCGCCAGAGGATCGCTGTGGTCGGCTCGGGCATATCGGGGCTGTCGGCGGCCTGGCTTTTGGCCCACCGCCGCGACGTGACCCTGTTCGAGGCCGACGACCGCATCGGCGGCCATTCCAATACGGTGGAGGCCCCCAGCCCCTCGGCTCCCGTCGCGGTCGACACCGGCTTCATCGTCTACAACGAGGACAACTACCCGAACCTGAAAGCCCTGTTCGAGCATCTGTCGGTGCCGACCAAGCCGGCGCACATGTCCTTCGCCGTCTCCATCGACGACGGGGCCTTCGAGTATTCCAGCCACGGCATCCCCGCCCTGTTCGCCCAGAAGCGGAACTGGGTCAGCCCCCGGTTCTGGCGGATGATCTCGGACCTGCTGCGGTTCCAGAAGCAGGCCCCGAAGGATCTCGCCGAGATGGAGCGGACCGGCGAGACGCTCGACGCCTATCTGACCCGCAACGGCTATGGCGACCTGTTCAAGGAGGCGCACCTGCTGCCCCAGGCGGCCGCGATCTGGTCGTGCTCGATGGGTCAGATGTCGGCCTATCCGGCGGCGTCGTTCGTGCGGTTCTACATGAACCACAATCTGCTGACCTATGACCTCAAGCCGACCTGGCGCACCGTCGACGGCGGCAGCCGGGAGTACGTGCAGCGCCTGCATGGGGACTTTGCGGGACGCACGGTTCTCAACGCGGGCGTGGCCGGGGTCTCACGCGACGGCTCGGGCGCGACGCTGCGGTTCGCCGACGGCAGAACCGAGCGGTTCGACGCCGTCCTGCTGGCGACCCACTCCGACCAGGCCCTGCGACTTCTGGATCAGCCTACAACGGAGGAGCGGCGTCTGCTCGGCGCCATTGGCTATCGTGCCAACAAGGCGATCCTGCACCGCGACGTCTCCGCCATGCCCAAGCGGCGCAAGGCCTGGGCCGCCTGGACGCACAAGGGCTATTCGGATCGTTCTGGCGAGGGCGGCGTCACCTACTGGATGAACGAGCTCCAGTCCCTGCCGGGCCCGCCGCTGTTCGTCAGCCTGAACCCGGCGAAAGAGCCAGATCCTTCGCTGGTGATCGGCGAGTGGGACTATGAGCACCCCGTGTTCGACCGGGCCGCTGTCGCCGCCCAGTCGGAGCTCTGGTCGCTCCAGGGCCAGGGCGGTGTCTGGTTCGCGGGGGCCTGGTTCGGCTCTGGCTTCCATGAGGACGGCTTGCAGGCGGGGCTGGCGGCGGCGGAGCAGATGGGCGGCGTACGGCGACCCTGGACGGTGGCCAGTGAGAGCGGGCGGATCGTGGTCGGGCCAGCGCCCGCTCCGGTGGCCGAGGCCGCCTGACGCTGGATGGCTAGGTTCCGCGCGAACAGCTGCCCTGCAGCGTGCGCAGGTTGATGCCTATGCGCGTGGCGTCGGGGCTGGCCCAGGCGTAGCTGATTGCGGGAGAGCCGCGCTGGTCGTGGATGTACAGCGTCAGAGCGTCGGCATTCTGGCCGGTCGGCCAGCGCACGTTCCTCATGCGAAAGCCGAAGGTGCGAGGCGTCGTCTCGTCGGTGGTGACCCAGACCTCGCCGCCCTGGTCGTGAATGGCCAGGTCGCGGGCGTAGAACCAGCCCTCCTGCGGGGCCTGACGTGGCACGGCGATCCAGCAGGTGAAGGCGGTCGCGCGGCGGTACTGCACGGGAGCGTCAGGCTCGTCGGGATAGGCGTCGCGGCCGCGGGCGTCGCGCGCCGTTTCGATAATCCAGAGCTGGTCGGTCGACAGAGCGATGTCGGCGCCGATAGTGAGCTCCGGGCCCGAGCCACCCTGGGATCGCACACGGCATGCCCCGTCCTCGATCCAGGCGACGAACTGGTCGGCGCTCCTGCGCCACAGAGTCTCGCAACCGGGATTGGAGCGCATGCCCTCCCGCGTAAGGGCGGCATGGTCAGCGTCGGCGGGCAGGCGGTCGCCGAGAGGTGTCAGAACGTCCATGCGGATCGCCATCTTCGCCGGATCGACAGCGAAGGAGTAGAAGCGCTGGCGACCGACATCGGCGGGGTCATTGTTGCGATATTCGTCCAGCCGCAAGACCAGCGGGCCAAGGCCGGGCGCCTCGACACGTCGGATCGTGACGTGGCGGCGCGTTGGCGGGGCACCGTCGGCGAAGCCCAGTTCCCCGGCGAAACCAACCTGCTCGGCGTTGTCCCACACGCCCTGAAACATCTCAACCAAAGGAGGCAGGTCGCGTTCCAGAACGGCGACCGCCATCGGCGCGGGTGGCGGGTCGCCCGCCGCCGCCCACGGCGCAAGGACCAGGGCGACAGCGGCGAGCAGGACCGCTCGCATCAGAAGCGGGCGCTGAGCGTCACACCGTAGCTGCTCAGTTCACCCGGCGTCACGCCAAACGCGCGGGGGCGGACACCTGCCGGTCCATTGGGAGCAATGAAGTCGACGTAGCGCAGAACGCCCACGGGCGCGTCGTCGTCGCCAACGTTTTTGCCCCAGATTGACAGCCGCAGATGGTCGTTTTGCACCCCCACCTGCAAGTCAACTCGGGTCGAGGCCGGGATGGTGATGTTGTTGTGGACCTGTTCGAAGAACTCGCCGCGATAGGTCAGATCCGCCGAGGCAAACAGGTTCCAGCCGTTGTCCATCGTGTCCCCGTCCCAACGAATGCCTGCGCTGCCCAGATGGCGCGACACCAGTGGCGGCTCCTTGCCCGAGATGTCGCCCGCGGCGCGGCAGCCCGGACCGTCTAGGTTGTTGGCCGTACCCAGCAGGCAGGTGCGACCCAACAGCAAAACCGCCTGGTCGCCGTCAACGCCTTCGGTAATCTCGGCGTCGATGTAGGAATAGGTAAAGCGGGCACGGATATTGTCCGTCAGACTGTAGCCACCCTCCAGTTCCAGCCCTTTGAGCTCCGTCTCGCCGATGTTGGCGCGATAGCTCTGGATCGCCGTGAGGGCCACGAAGGTGTTGGTCAGGACCTGATCTTCGTAGACGTTGTAAAACAGCGAGGCGTTCAGATAGTCGAACCCGAACAGCCGGGTCTTCGCCCCTATCTCGTAGTTCGTGAGGGTTTCTTCCTCATATGTCGTCACGGGCGCGGCAAGATCGTTGAAACCGCCGGGTGAGTTACCCTGGGCGTACTGGGCGTACAGCGTCAGGTCCGACGACGGCTCCCATGTCAGGGTCACGCGCGGCAGAGTGGCGTCGAAGCTGGTGTTGCGCGTCCCCGGCGTTCCGACCACTGCATTCGGATTGGGGCTGCGCACCCGGGCGAAGACTTCGGGCCCGAAGTACTGCGAGGCGATATAGGTCTGGTTGGTCGAGGTGATCTGGTCCTCCTGGTGCCGCACCTCGAGCGTCAGGGTGAGGGCGTCGGTCAGGTCGAAGTCGGCGCTGGCGAACCAGGCCTCGGTCTCCACCAGGTTGATCGCGCCCAGAACGTCGAAGCCCGTCTCGGTGACCTCCAGGTATTTGGCCAGCGGGGTCAGCTCGTCTTCGGCGGTGTAGTATCCCAGGCTCCAGCGGAAGCGGTTGTCGCCGGGGCTGGAGATGCGCAGCTCATGCGTCTCGGTCGAACGGTCCGAGGCCGCCGTGTCGTAGAAGGCCGAGCGGGCGCAGAAACGGTTGGCGATCGGGATGAAGGGGCAACCCGTGCCGAGCACGAAGAAGTCGCGGGCGTCATAGCTGCCGTCATAGCCGCTGGACTCATAGACGTCGTTCTTGCCGCCCAGATAGGACAGCACATAGCCTGAGCCGGCGATGTCCCAGTTGACGTCCGCCACCCAGCGTTCGGCCTCGCGCACGATGCCGGGCACCAGGATCTGGTCGGTGTTCAGTGCATAGCTGGTCGGCACGGGAATCTCGCCGCAGTAGTAGGGGCGGGTGGTCAGGAAGCAGTTGTTGGCTGCTGCCGGCAGCAGCGAGATGGGGAAATGCGAATCGCGATCGTCGTTGCGGAAGTAGCGGACGGAGGCGTCGATATCCCCGGCCTCAAAAAACAGCCCGCCGTAGAAGCCGCGCGTCTCCTGGCTGCCCAGACGTTCACGCAGGCCGACGGTGTTCTGATACTGGCCCTCCACCTCATTGCTGGAGAAGCCGAACATTCCGCCCAGGTTCTCGGTGATCGGACCCGAGATGACGCCCGAGATGTCCAGCCGCTGGTCGGTGCCGACGGTGAAGTTCATGCGTCCGGTATAGTCATCGCCCGGACGACGGGTGACCACATTGATGGCACCCGACAGTGTGCCGCGACCATAGACCGCCGACTGCGGTCCCCGGACCACCTCGACCCTCTGGGCCAGGTCGAGATCCAGCGTCGAGAAGTCGCCGAACCACGGAACGCCGTCCAGGAAGATGCCGACCTTGCCGTCGCCGGTCAGGATGTTGGAGGCCCCCCGAATGACTGGCCGGTCTCCGTCACGGCCGAACGCCTGTTGCAGCTGTACGCCCGGCGTATAGCGCGCCACATCGGACAGATCCTCGATCTGCTGGTTCTGAAGGCTCTCCTCGGTGAAAGCGGTGACCGCGATCGGCACATCCTGCAAAGCCTCCTCGCGTCGGCGAGCAGTCACCACGATGTCCTCCACAGCGGAAGCCTCAGGATCGCCGCTGGCGGCCTGTTGGGCCGATGCGGGCGCGGCGGCCGAGGCCAGGGCCGCGAAGGCGACGCCCGCGAGAATGACGCTGCGCGTCCGGATAACACCGTGAGTATGCGACATTGGGTCCAGCCCCTCCGATTGGCCAAATGATATACTTATAGACCATTTGACTATGGACGAGCGTCAGCGCGCGTCAACGCTGCAATGTAACGATGCCGCATGGCCGGGCGCGTGTGCGCTGCGATCGTCACCATGACGACACGGTGACGATCGTTCAGTTGGCGTCAGATCACGCCGGCGTCCGCCAGCTTGTCGATCACGGCCCGCTGCCGCTGGGCGTAGAAGGCCGGTGTCGGGACCGTCAGGCCGCCGGAGCCGTCGAGCAGGGTGTTCCTCGGCTGGATATCCACCCCCGCATAGGCCTGGCTCCAGAGGTGCATGGGCTGGCGCGACAGGATGTTGGGCATGCCGGGGCGGCGGCGGTAGCGGCGCAGGTCCCCGACGTCGATCTCGGCGTATCCGGCCATGCTCTCGCCGTAGCCCGCCTCTGCGAGCACGAGCCCGCGGAAGTCGATCACCTTGGACGAGGCGTCGGTGGAGGCCTTGGGGATGGCGATGCCCTCGATCCCCGCCGAATTGGCGCTGACGACGTAGGCGAGGTTCTCGATGGCGCGCGCCTGTTTGGCGACGTTCTTGGGCGTGGCCAGCGCCGCCGCGATCTCGCTCGAGGAATGCACGAACACCTCAGCGCCGCGCACGGCGTGGGCGCGGGCGATCTCGGGATAGAGGATCTCTTCCGAGGCGATGGCGGCGAGGCGGCCGATCTCGGTGTCGGCGACCGGGAAAACGCCGTCCAGGCCATAGCGGGCGATATAGTGGTCCCAGACATCGTAAGGGCTGGGACCGAACAAGGTCACCAGACGGCGATAGCGCAGCACGACGTCACTGGAGGGGGCGATGACGAAGCTGCACTGGAAATAGAGGCCGGGGAAATGCTCGTCCGTCTCATAGGCGTTGCCGGCCAGGAAGACGTCATGGGCGCGCGCGACCTCGCCGAGCGCGCGGTATTCGGCGCCATCAGGTTCCAGACAAGCCTTCTCTGCCCAGACGGCGGTGGGCTCACCCATGGGAAAGCCGGTCAGGAAGTATTCGGGCAGGACGACCAGCCGCACGTCCGGACCGATGAAGCGTTTGGAGGCTCCGATCTGGGCGCCGATCCGGCGGATCGCCTCGGCCATGCGCGGCCGACTGGCGCGGGCGTCGGCGTCGCCGTTGACGGCGAAGCAGGTCGTCTGCAAGGCGAGGGCGATGTAGGGCGAAGGGTCGGACATTGCGCGCTCCGGGCGGATCGTCCTATGCCTAGCGCGGACTGAGTTGGTATAGGAATAGGTCATTTGGCCGACGGCGCATCGGACATCCAGGCGGACGACGCGGGACTTCTGAACGGGACCCTGCCGACGCCCCTGTATCATCAGGTCTATCTGGTGCTGCGCGAGCGCATCCAGTCCGGTGTCTATGCCGACGGCGAGACCCTGCCAGGCGAGCAGGAACTGGCGCGCGCCTTCGATGTGTCGCGCATCACGGTGAAGCGGGCGCTG
The DNA here is from genome assembly GCF_000701445.1 of Brevundimonas bacteroides DSM 4726. Classification (GTDB taxonomy): domain Bacteria; phylum Pseudomonadota; class Alphaproteobacteria; order Caulobacterales; family Caulobacteraceae; genus Brevundimonas; species Brevundimonas bacteroides. The sequence goes on along the minus strand of NZ_JNIX01000005.1, from coordinate 28,928 downwards.
AACGAGCTGGCGGCGAACAACCTGGTGTCGCGTCATCGCGGGCGGGGCACCATCGTTTCGACCGGCGGTGTGATCCCGCTGGTCTCGGGTTCGTTCGAGACGCTGATCTCGTCGCTCAAGTCGATGGGTCTGACGACCGAGGTCGAACTGCTGGAAGTCGCCGACGAGCCAGCCGACGCGTTGGTCGCCGCGCGGCTGAAGTTGGAACCGGGCGCGACGGTCCAGAGGGCGGTGCGCCTGAGAAAGCTCCAGGGCGAGCCCTTCTCCTACCTGACCACCTATGTGCCCGCCGACATCGCGGCGCGTTATTCCATCGACGAGCTGCGCTCGACGCCGTTGCTGACTCTGCTGGAACGAGCGGGGGCAGGGGCCGTGGAGGCTGAGCAGTGGATCACGGCGGCGGCGGCCTCTCCCACCGTGTCAGCTTGTCTGGACGTACCGTCCGGCGCCCCGGTGCTGAAGATCGAGCGCATCATGATCGGCGCAGACGCCCGGCCAGTGCAGATGATCGTGGGCCATTACCGGCCTGATCGCTTCCAGTATCACATGACGTCCCAGCGCCAGGGGACCGAGGGCTGGACCTGACGCCCCTTTGGGCTTGCCAACAGGGTCAAGACCAAATGATATAGACTTATATCATTTGCGGACGACGCCTTGGCCGACGCGCTTCTCCTGATGCTGCATGTCCTGATCCTGGTCTACTGGCTGGGAGGCGACCTCGGCGCGTTCGTCGCGTCCTTTCTGATCTCCAATCCGAACAAGGATCGGGCGGCGCGACTTGGGGCTGCCGGTCTGCTGGCCGATGTCGACATGGCCCCCCGGACGGCCTTGATCCTGGCCTTTCCGACGGGGTTCACCCTGGCGGTCACGCGCGGCTGGCTGGCGCTCGATCCGCTGTGGATCGCGGTGGCCTGGATCACAGGGCTGATCTGGCTGTCCATCGCCTGGCGCATCCATCTCAGCCACGCCGGACCGGCGTCGGGCCTGAGACGCTTCGATCTCGGCCTTCGCTGGGTCGCGGCGGCGGGGCTCGGCGCGGCTGGGGCGGCGGGTCTGGCGGGCGCGACGGGCTGGCCTCTGTTCCTGAACCTGAAGCTGCTGATCCTGGCCGGGTGTGTCCTGACCGGCCTGCTGGTCCGCCGCCTGACCGCTGATCTCGGCCCGGCGCTGGGCGCGCTCGCGGCGGGACAGGCCGACGCGGATGCCCGCATCGCCCGCTCGCTGGCGGTCACGCGCCCGGCTGTCCTCCTCATCTGGTTGCTGCTTCTGGCGGCGGCCCTTCTCGGTCTGTGGAAGCCCCAATGAGCCCTGCCGACGACCTGTCCCGACCTTCGCCCGCCGACGCCCTGAAGGCCGCGCTCGGCCCCGAGGTCGTCTCGACCGATCCAGCCCTGCTGGAGCTCTATGGCCAGGACATCTGGAAGGTCGGGCGCCGTCCGATCGCGATCCTGCGCCCCGCCGACACAGCCGGCCTGTCTCGCGCCCTGGCCGAGACCGCGCGGCTGAAGCTGCCCGTCGCGCCGCGCGGCGGGGGCATGAGCTATACTGGCGGATACGCCTCGAACGCCGGGCCGGTCGCCCTGATCGACCTCGGCCGCATGGACCGGGTGCTGCACGTCGACGCCGAGGCCATGACGGTGACCGTCGAGGCGGGCTGCACCTGGAAGACCCTGCTGGAGACGCTGAAGCCCAAGGGCCTGCGCACCCCCTTCTGGGGGCCGCTTTCGGGGGTCTCATCCACCATCGGTGGCGGCCTGTCCCAGCTGAACGCCGTCTTCGGCGCCGGGCATTGGGGCACGACGTCGGAGAGCGTGGTCGGCCTGACGGTCGTGCTTGCCGACGGACGGCTGGTCACGACCGGTGCGCGGCGAAAGGCCGACGGCCGCGCCTTCTACCGTCACTACGGCCCCGATCTGACCGGCCTGTTCTGCGGTGACTGCGGGGCGCTCGGCGTCAAGGCAGAGATCACGCTCCGGCTGATGCGAGCGCCCGCGCACGAGGCCCACGGGTCCTTCGCCTTCGACACGGCGGATCAGGCGCTGGCGGCGACCGCCGAGATCTCCAGAGCGGGCGTGGCGGCGGATATGTTCGGCTTCGACCCGGCCCTGTCGGCCATGCGGCTGAAGCGGGCGTCGCTGGTTCAGGGGGTCAAGGCGCTGGGGGCCATGGCGACGTCGGGCGGACTGAAGGGCGTGGCGGCGGCGGCGCGCACGGCCATGGCGGGACGCGGCTTTCTCGGCGCGGATGATTGGTCGATCCACCTGACCGCCGAGGCGCGCTCGGCCGCCGGAGCCGACGCCGATCTTGCCGAGGCGCGGCGCATCTGCCTGGGTCTGGGTGGACGCGAGGTCGAGGCATCGATCCCCCGCGTTGTGCGGACCAGCCCGTTCACGCCTCTGAACAATGTGCTCGGCCCCGACGGGGAGCGGTGGGTGCCGGTCCACGGCCTGGTCGCCTTGCAGGACGGCCCGGCGGCCTATCGCGCCATCATGGCCCGGTTCGAGGCGCTGAAGCCCCGGTTCGAGGCCGGCGGAGTCCAGACAGGAATGATGCTGACGGCCCTGTCGACTAACGCCCTCCTGATCGAGCCCGTCTTCGTTTGGCCCGAGGAGCGGCGCCTCTTGCACGAGGCGACGGTCGAACCGCACGTCCTGTCCAAGCTCCCCCGCCACGGCGAGGACCCCAAGGTCACCGCTCTGGTCGCCGAGGCTCGCGCCGCTTGCATCGACGCCTTCACCGAGATCGGCGCCGCCCATTTCCAGATCGGCCGGACCTATCCCTGGTTTGACAGTTTGGACGAGGGCGCGCGCCGCCTGATCCACGCGATCAAGGCCGAGGTCGATCCGACCAACCGCATGAACCCTGGCGTGCTGGGCCTGTGAGAACCTTCACCGCCCGCGACCCGAGGACCGGCGTTCACGATTGGCGCGGCCAGGCGCTCGATCCAGCCGAGGTGGCCGAGGTCGCCACTCGACTGCGCGCCGCCCAAGCCGCGTGGGAGGGCAGGGGGGCGGCGTCCCGGCTGGAGGTCTTGCGCGCCTTTGGCCAGTCCCTGCGCCGCCACGCCGAAGCCATCAGCGCGGCCCTGGAAGCCGACACCGGCCGTCGCCGCATCGCCCGGCTGGAGATCGACAGCGTGGTCGCCTCCATCGAGGCTTGGGCCCGCGTGGTCGCCGCCGACGCAGAGCCGCAGTGGGTCCAAGGCAGGGGCCTCCCGTCCGTTCGGCATACGGCCGCGTGGAAGGCCTATCCGCTGGTCGGAGTGGTCAGCCCGTGGAACTTCCCCCTGCTGCTCGGGATGATCGACGCCGTCCCGGCCCTGCTGGCCGGATGCGCGGTCCTGGTGAAACCGTCGGAAGTCACGCCCCGCTTCATCGCCCCGGTCATGGCCGCCGTGGCGGAGGTTCCGGACCTGGCCGCCGTCTTCGCTATCGTTCCCGGCGACGGCGCGACGGGTCAGGCGGTGGTCGATGTGGCGGACTGCGTCTGCTTCACAGGCTCTGTGGCGACGGGGCGCAAGGTCGCGGTTCAGGCCGCGGGTCGCTTGATCCCCGCCTACCTCGAACTCGGCGGCAAGGACCCTCTGATCGTGCTGGAGGGGGCCGACCTCGAAGCCGCCACCGACGCGGCGCTGCGCGGTTCGGTCCTGTCCACGGGCCAGGCCTGCCAGTCGATCGAGCGCATCTATGTCGACCGGCCGATCCACGACGCCTTCCTCACCCGTCTGGTCGAGAAGGCCGAGGCCGCGCGCCTGAACTGGCCCGACATCACCGCCGGAGAGATCGGCCCCATCATCTTCGACCGCCAGACCGACATCCTGGCCGCCCAGATCGCCGATGCGAAGGCCAAGGGCGCCCGCGTCCTGACCGGCGGCGAGATCGAGACCCACGGCGGCGGCCGCTGGCTGCGCCCCACGGTGCTGTCCGGCGTCACCCCGGACATGGCCGTCATGCGCGACGAGACCTTTGGCCCCCTCCTGCCGGTCGTCGCCTTCGACAGGGTGGACGAGGCCGTCGCCCTGGCCAACGACGGCGAGTACGGCCTGTCCGGGGCCGTCTTCGCCGCCACGCTGGAGGAGGCCGAGGCCGTCGGCCGGCGGCTGGAGGCGGGCGCCATCAGCCTGAACGACGCGGCCCTGACCTCGATCTTCTACGAGGCGGCCAAACAGGGCTTCAAGGCCTCAGGGCTTGGCCCGTCGCGCATGGGCGAGGACGGCTATCGCCGCTTCCTGCGTCGCCAGGCGCTGATCGCCAACACCGCCCGCCCCCTGCCGCTGGCGGCCTTTTCCGAAGAGGGTTCGACGTGAAGCACCGCTCCATCACCGGCACCATCCTCTACACCTCCAAGAAGCCCGAGCGGCTGGATCAGCCGCGCGGCATCGAGCACTTCCGCTTCACCCATCACACCGATGGGAAGGTCACGCTGCGGGCGCACTGCGAGATCGAGGACCCGCATCCCACGGTGCTGCGCGATATCGTCTATTCGCTGGATGAGCATAAGCGGCCGATGGACTGCCATGTCCGGCTGACGGTCGACGACCGCTTCATGGGCTCGGGCTGGTTTCGCTTCGCCGAGGACGCGGTCGAGTGCGAAAGCTACGGTCCCGCCATCGGCCGTCTGTCTCAGCGCGTGCCGTTGAACGGCCCGATCGACGGCATGGGCACCCATCCGGTCGTGGCCGACGGATACCTGCTGGCCCTCTCGGACTGGACGGACGGCGAGAAACGCAAGCTGCGCGTCATGCTGCCCAGCCCCGACCATCGCGGCGCGACGCCGCCGATGATCTCGGAGGTCAACATCGACGTGCTGTTCCTGGGTCGGGAGACGGTGACGGTGAAGGCCGGGACGTTTGCGGCCAAGCATTTCCAGTTCATCGACGACGGCACGGCGGGCATGGGTGGCCAGCACCCGCCCTACGACGTCTGGATCACCGACGACGCGGACGGCGTGATGCTGCAAGGCGGGGTCGGTGGCTACATGCAGACCTGGTACGAGCTCGTCGCGCTGGAGCGTTGATCGGCATCAGGCGCGTTCGATGATGTTGATCAGGACGCCGTCCGGGTCACGCAGCATGACCTCGCGGTCGGTGCGGCGCTGGGGCGTGTCGACCAGGCGTTCGGGACCGCTGAGGAAGCTCTGACCAACAGCCGCCAGCCGGTTGGCGATGGCGTCGAGGTCCGGACGATGAAACACTAGGACTCCCTCACCGATGTTCACGGTCCCCTCCGTCTTCTGGACCCGCGTCAGCGTCTGTCCCGTAACCTGGAACAGGGCGATCATGCCGTAGGGCGGGCCCTCGGCCTTGAGGATGCGGAAGCGGACACCGACACCCTCGGCGAGGCCCAGCAGACGCTCAAGCGGCGCGCCTTGCAAGGCGCCTTCGAACAGGAGTTCCGGCAGGCCGATGATGTCTCGGTAGAAGAGGGTCGACGCCTCGACGTCCGAGACGAACAGGGCGCAGCGCACCAGTTGGCCGGTCGAAGGCGGCGTCTGGGCGACAGCCGCCGTGGCGAGCGCGGCGGGGGTCAGGGCAGAGCCGATCAGGAGCGCGCGGCGGTCGGTCGTCATGGGATCATCCTTGAACGATCTGGGAGAGCAGCAGGTCAGTCATCGCGGCCGGAGCCGTGATCATGGCGTCATGGCCGGTCGCCAGCGTCGAGACGCTCCAGCTCGGATCGTCCCTCAGGCGGGCGTGGTGCGCCGGGAAGGACGCCATCGGCAGGACGGGATCGACGCAGTGGACATAGGCGCGGCGCAGGCCGTCGGAGCCGCCGTTGGTCAGACGGATCGGGTCCAGCCAGGTCTTAAGGGGGTGGGGCGTCAGGCGACGCTTGAGCCAAGCCTCGTCCTCGCCTCCGGCCGCGACGCCGAAGATCGTCACGTCGGGGAAGACCTGCATGGCCACGCCATCGGGGGCCAGCGCCCGCAGGCCCGCCTCCGTCGCGGCGGCCGCTTCGGGTGTGATCCCCGGCGACTGGGTGATCATGGTATGGCCGTCCGACGGCACGGCGGCGTCAAGATAAAACACCGAGGTGATCCGGTCTTTCAGGCGGTCGCAGACACCCGTGATGACCATGCCGCCGTAGGAATGGCCACAGACGTGGACCTGGGTCAGTTCCTCGGCCTCGATGACAGCAACGACGTCCTCGATGTGGGTGTCCAGCCCCACGTCGGGTCCCATCAGGTGGGCACGTTCGCCGCAGCCCGTGAGTGTTGGCGTCAGCACTCGCGCCCCGGCTGCCTCCAGCCGCCCGGCGACCGGCCGCCAGCACCAGCCCCCGTGCCAGGCGCCGTGCACCAGTACGAAGACGGGGCGCGAGCTTGCTGCTCGCGCCCCGCTGTGGGTGGCGTTCAGGACCGCCCCCAATGCGCCGCCGGCCAGGAGCGTCCGGCGGCGCAACTCCTCGGCCTCAGAAGTTCCGGCGCACGCGGAAGGTCACCCGGCGCGGATCGTTCGGATAGGCGAGGCCGACCAGCGAGGAGGTGGTGTAATACTCCTCGCCGCAGTTGGAGCAGTCCAGCGATGCCACCCAGGCCCCGTCATTGCTCTCATAGCGGATGCCCAGGTTGTAGACCGTGGTCGAGGGCGTCAGCGACAGCGGCGCCGTAATGGCCGTGGTCCCACCGAACGGAACACCCGTCGCGGTCGGCGTGTCGTTGTAGGTCGAGGTCCAGTACTCGTCCGAATAGCTGATCGAACCGTTCAAGGACCACTCGCCGTCCAGGAAGGTCGTCGGCAGGGTGTAGCGAGCGCCGAGCGTGCCCTGGGCCTCCGGGAAGCGGACCGGTTGATCGCGCGTGGTGACGCAGTTCAGAGGCTCCGGCGTGGAAGAGCAGGGCACACCCCCCGCGCCGTTGACGGCGGGAATGTCGACGTACTCCCGGTCGGCGACGGAGCCGGTGGCGTAAATCTCGAGCGCGTCGGTGGGACGCCAGGTAATCTCCGCCTCCAGGCCTGTGGCCTCCAGCCCGCCGGCGTTGCGGGTCACGAAGTCGATGCCGCCACCGGGGCGCGGTTGCCCTGACAGCAACTGCAGATCCTCGACGTCCAGCCGATAGAGCGTCAGGTTCAGGCGCAGGCTGTCGTCGAACAGGTCGGACCGCATGCCCAGTTCGTAGGACCAAGCTTCTTCAGGGCCAAAGGCGGAGTTGGTAATCGCCGTGGTGCCGCGCGCGTTCCAGCCGCCCGACTTAAAGCCGTTGGTCGCCGACGCGAAGAACATGATGTCGTCGCTGTATTCATAGGCGAGTGCGACGCGCGGGGTGAACTTCGACGTCGACTGTTCGACGGGTATGCCCGCTGCGACAAGATTGGCGGTCGTGGGGCGGACGTTGGCGGCGCCGGTCGCGTTGATGAAGCCGGCCGGATATGTGGCCCGGGTCCGGTCAATGAACTGGATGTCCTTGTCCTCGTCGGTATAGCGACCGCCCAGCGTCAGGATCAGCTGATCGGTCAGCGAGATGTCGGCCTGGGCGTAGACTGCGAAGCTGTCGGTTGAGTTGTTCAGCAGGCGGTCCCCCAGCACCAGAGAGGTGGTCGCCGTCGGAGTCGTGGCGAAGGTATCGACCTGGTAGGTTTCGTTGTCCTCGGTGAAGTAGAACAGGCCGGCGACCCAGTTCACGCGGCCGGTCTCGCCCGACAGCTTGATCTCCTGGGTGAACTGCTCGCTCTCGACCTCGTTGGAGATGGTGAAGCCGCCGAACGGCGAGGGACTGCCGCCCAAGCCGAAATCGAGCGAAAAGTTCTGGTCCGTGGTGATGTAACCGGTGATGAAGTTGATCGTCGCCCAGTCCATGTCGTAGCGCAGGTTCGAGATCAGGGTCCCGACCTTGGTGCGCGCGCAGTTGCCCTGGCGCTGGTTCAGGAAAATGTCGATCGCGCCCTTCGTGCAATCATAGGTGCGCAGGCCGGTACGGCTGGTGTACTCAGGATCGACGGGATTGACGCCGATGGTGGTCTTCAGCTGATCGACCCAGTCGCCGGACAGGTTCCATTCCCAGTCTTCGTTCGGGGTGACGCGCAGGGCCCCACGGATGCCCCAGGTTTCTTCCCCGTTCAGGTCCTCGCCCGTCGTCAGGCTTTCCGAGTAGCCGTCATCGTCGATGCGAAGCAGCGTCAGACCGCCCGCGACCGTCTCGGAAATCGGGCCGGAGATGGCCCCGCGGAGGGTGCGCCGCTCGAACGAGCCGTAGGAGCCCTCCAGGCTGGCGCGGAAGTCCTGATCGGGCTTGCGCGTTGTGATCGAGATGGCGCCGCCCGTGGTGTTGCGGCCGAACAGCGTGCCCTGGGGCCCGCGTAACACCTCGATCTGGTCGACATCCAGCAGGGTGATGTTGTTTGCGATCTGGCGCGCGACATAGACCTCGTCGACGTAGGTGGCGACGGGCACGTCAAAGGTGGCGACCTGCTCGGTCGAGCCCAGGCCCCGGATGAAGTAGCTGACCGCGCCGCCGGTGCCGGTGTTCAGGCCGCCCGTCAGGCTGGGCGTGACCCGCACCAGATCGGTTGTGTCCTCGACGATCGCGATTTCCAGCTGGGTATCTGTGAAGGCCGTAACGGCGAGCGGCACGTCCTGGATGTTCTGCTCGCGCCGCTGGGCGGTGACGACGATGTCGTCCAGGCGCGAATCCTGTTCGGCCTGTGTCGCCGTTTGGGCGAAAGACGGGCCCGAGGCCATGAGAACAAGGGCGGATACGCTCGAAAACAGCAACGCGGACCTACGCATGGACGGCTCTCCTGCATCTGAATGACGGCGGACCCGACTCTGATCGGTCGGTGCTAATGGTATATCCTTATATCATTTGCGGCGTCCCACAAGCGTCGCTACCCTGTCGCAGGAACGTCGTGTTGTGAGGGTCACGGTCCGAAATGAGCCAGCTTCGCTTCGAGTCGACGATGACGCGCGACGACCGCCCCGCACGCGCGATCTATGAGGAGGTTCTGGCCAATCCGGCCCGCAAGGGCTTCGGCTTTGGCAAGAGGGCGGCCGTGGTGAACATCGACGTGCAGCAGGCCTACACGCGGCCTGACCTGTTTCCGAAGTCGGCCTATGTCACCGACCCGGACCAGATCGACTGGATCAACCGGCTCAGCGATGCCGCGCGCGCAGCGGGATTGCCGGTCGTCTGGACCCGCGTCTGCTACAAGCCCGATGGCGGCGACGCGGGTGTCTGGGGCACGCGGACCGACACGCCCGACAGCCTGCAGAACATCAAGTTCGGGTCCGAGCGCCACGCTTTCGACCCTCGCGCGCGGCCCGACTGCCATGTCGACCTGATCTTTGACAAGCGCATGCCGTCGGCGTTCCACGAGACGCCGCTGCAGAGCTATCTGATCTGGCACCGGGTCGACACGGTCATTGTCACCGGCGGCTCGACCTCGGGCTGCGTGCGAGCCACCGCCGTCGAAAGCGTGTCGCGCGGATACCGCACCATCGTCCCGGTCGAATGCGTCGCCGACAAGCACGAGAGCTACCACTACGCCAATCTGACGGACCTGCTGCTGAAGTACGCCGACGTCCTGCCGGCGATCGAGGTCCTGAGGCACCTGGAGACCACCCGATGATCCGCGCCCTCGCCATCGCCGTCTCGCTCGCGATCTCGGCCTGCGCTTCGACCGCTATCGCCGAGCCGTCGCCGGACCGCGTGCCCGCCGATCAGCGCGTTCCGTTGGACCTGCGCCGCACGACGCTCGTGGTGCGCGACATGGAGGCGTCGCTGGCTTTCTATCGCGCCATCGGGCTGGTGCCCATCTATGACAACATCATTCGGACGCCGCGAGACGCGCGGACGGATGAGGCGGCGGAGCGGTCGTTGCGCCTCGTCTTCCTGCGCGCCAACGACGACTACATCGGCATCCTTGGCCTGATGGAATACACCAAGCCCGAACGCGAGCCACGGCCCGAGCGCGCGCCAGACGACAACGTGCTGCACCCCGGCGATATCGTGCTGGTCTTCAACGTCGAGAACCAGGAAGAGGTCTTCGCCCGCGCCGTCGCCTCACCGGGCGTGCGGGTGGGGGACACGCCGCATGTGGTAACCTACCCCGGCTATGACGGGACCAGCGTGATCCGGGTGAACTTCTCGTCCGTCTATGACCCCGACGGGCATTACGTCGAGCTGAACCAGGTGCTGAGCGATCTGCCGGTGGGGGAGTGACGATCAGGTGTTCGCGAGCTCGCTCGCCGTCGCGCTCCAGGCTCCGCCGTCCGCCAATCCCGCCAGTATCCGCCGCACCGCGCTCATCCGGAACGGCTGGCCGGCGACATAGCTGGTCAGGGTGAAGCCCAGCACCCGACGATCATCGACTCCCGCGTCAGCCTTCAGATACGCAGCCGCCTCAAGCACCTGATCGGCCCAGGCGTCCTCGGTCTGGCGGCGGTCGATCAGCAGGGTGCGGTCGTCGAGCTCGTTCATCAGCGGCACGGCGTGGACGACGCCTGCATCGGTGGTCATGGCCACCGGCACCTCGTCCTGCTCCCAGTCCAGGCAAACGTCAAAACCCGCCTCGGCGATGAGGGAAAGGGTGCGAAACGACTGCTGGCGCGCCGGGCTCATCCAGCCGCGTGGCTTCAGGCCCGCGGCGTCGAAAGCGTCGCGGGTGCGGGCGACCAGGGCGCGCTCCTCGTCCCCGGACAGTCCGGAGTGGTTGATGGCGTCCGTCGACCAGCCGTGGGCCGCGACCTCATGCCCCTCCTCGAGCGCCGCCTCGACCAAGGGCCGATAACGGTCCAGCGCGATGCCGTTCACCGGCACGGTCGCCTTCAGCCCGGCGTCCTTCAGCGCTCGCAAAAGGCGATAGGCCCCCACACGCGGGCCATAGTCGCGGGTCGTGTAGTGCCTCAGGTCCGGCCACGTCGTCTGCATGGCGCCGGGGTGCTTGAACGGCTTTCCGGACGGGTCGAGCATGTGCCACTCGACCGGCAGGACGATCATCACCGCCAGCCCCCGGTCGCCCGGCCAGCGCCCCTTGGACCGCGCCGTCGCCGGTCGCCAGTCGTAGAGCGACTGGTCCATGCCGCGTCGCCGATGCGGATAGATCAGATGCTCCTCAGGCAGCGGCATCGTCGAACCCGTATCCGCCCGTCGCCAGCCCGCGCCGCTCGATGTCCGCCACCGTCTGGTCCCAGCAGTGCTCGCGATAGAAGGCTGCGATCTCCGAGCCGGTCGCGAACCAGACCTCGTCGCGGTGTCCCATGATGTGCTCCAGCGCACTTTCGAAGGCCCGAATCCGGTTCGGCTGGCTGACCAGATAGGCGTGCAGCGGAATGCACATGACCGTGCCACTCTCGCGTCCCTCGGCCAACAGCTGGTCGAAGTGCCGCTTCAGGATGTCGGCATAGCGCCACGGATCGAGCCCCATCACCGAATAGCCGATGACGTCGTTGACCTCGAGCGAATAGGGCATGGAGACCAGCCGTCCGGTGCGGGTCTTCAGCGGCTGGGGCTGGTCATCCTGGAACAGGTCGCAGGAGTACCAGAAGTCACGCTCGGCGATCAGGTCCAGCGTCCGCGCCGTATGCGTCAGGGCCGGCGCCAGATAGCCCCGGATGCGCTGGCCGGTCGCCGCCTCGACCGAGCGGATCGAGTCCTCCAGCACCGCCCGCTCCTGGGCCTCGTCCATGCCGTAGGAATAGCGGGTGTTGTAGATGCCGTGGCTGAAGAACTCCCAGCCGCGCGCGTTCGCCGCCTCGATGATCTCCGGATGATGGTCGATCAGGCCGATCGACAGGCTGACCGATCCGCGCAGCTCGTGCCGGTCCAGCAGGTCCTGCAGCCGCCAGTGCCCCACCCGGTTGCCCCAGTCCCGCTGTGAGTATCCAACCACATCGGGCGCGGGCCTTGGCCAGCCGGGCCGCGACGGATTCACCGGCGGATCGAACTCGTAGAATTCGATGTTGGGCGCGATCCAGAAGGCCAGCGCCTTGCCGCCCGGCCAGACGATCTTCGGCCGGTCGCGATAGGGCCAGTGGTCGTAGAGATTGGGGTCGGATCGGTTCACTCGGCCGCTTCCCGCCGCTCCGGCTCATAGCGGTCGCCCAGCGCCAGCATTTCCTCGAGGCCGATGCGGGCGTTGACCCCGGCCAGGTCCGTCATCTTCTCCTTGTAGCCGACCGTGGACCCCTCGGCCTTCAGGGCGCGCAGGAAGCTCTCGGCCGCCGGGATCAGGGCGCGGACCAGGGCACCGGGGCTAATCACCAGCCTGAAGCCGATCTCGCCGAGCGCATCGCGGGTCAGGATCGGCGTCTGGCCGCCCTCGACCATATTGGCCATGGCGGGGGTGCCCTTCAGATCGGCGATGATCCGCCTCATCTCGTCCTGGCTGCGGGGGGCTTCGACGAAGACCACGTCGGCCCCGGCCTCGGCATAGGCGATGGCACGTTCCATCGCGGGCTCGAACCCTTCGACCGCGATGGCGTCGGTGCGCGCGATGATCAGGGTCTCGTCGGAGCGCCGCGCGTCCAGCGCGGCGTGGACCTTGCCGATCATGTCGTCGACGGGCGCGACGCCCTTGCCCGCCAGATGGCCACAGCGTTTGGGGAAGGTCTGGTCCTCTAGCTGAATGGCGCGGGCCCCGTTGCGCTCGAAAACCTTGACCGTGCGGGCCACGTTCAGGGCGTTGCCGAAGCCGGTGTCGGCGTCGACGATCAGGGGGATATCCACCCGCTCGCAGATGCGCGCGACCACATCCGCGACGTGGTCGAAGCTGACCAGCCCCAGGTCCGGTCGGCCCAGCTGGGTGTAGGCGATCGAGGCGCCCGACAGATAGACGGCCTCGAACCCGGCCTGTTCGATCAGCAGGGCCGATAGGGCGTCGAAGGCGCCGGGGGCATGGACCGGCGCGCCGGGCTGGGTCAGGCGGGCTTTCAGGCTCACGCGGCGGCTCCGGTCTGGGAGGCGGCGGAACGCTTCAGGTGGGCGATCAGCCCCCCGTCGCGCATCATCGCCGTCAGATGGTCGGGGAAGGGGGCGAAGGCGTAGGTCCGCCCCGGGGTCTGGTTCGTCAGGCGACCGGCCCCCAGATCGAGGCTCAATAGGTCGCCGGCGGCGATCTGGTCGGCTTCCGGCAGGGTCACGGCAGGCAGGCCCAGGTTTATGGCGTTGCGCCAGAAGATCCGCGCGAACGACCGGGCGATCACCGCCCGCACCCCCAGACGCTTCAGGGACACCGCCGCCTGCTCGCGCGACGATCCGAGGCCGAAGTTCAGGCCCGCCACCACGAAATCGCCGGGCCGGACCGTGCTCGCGAAGGTCGGATCGATGGCCTCCAGGCAATGGGCGGCGAGCGCGTCGGGGTCGAGCTTCATCAGATGGCCGGGGGCCAGCAGATCGGTGTCGATCTGATCGCCGAAGACGAAGGCGCGGCCGCTGTCGGGCAGGGTCATGCCGCCGCCCTCCGCTGGTTCAAGTAGCCGCGCGGATCGACGATCCGGCCCTCGACGGCGGCGGCCGCCACGCTGTAGGGCGAGCCCAGATAGACTTCCGCCCCCGCATGCCCCATGCGGCCCTTGAAGTTGCGGTTGGTGGTCGAGATGCAGACCTCGCCGTCCGCCAGCAGCCCTGCCCCCATGCCCGCGCAGGCCCCGCAGCCCGACGGCATCAGCGTCGCCCCCGCCGCCATCAGGATCGCCAGGGTGCCTTCCCGAGCCGCCGCCTCGGTGACCCTCGACGAGGCCGGGGCGACCAGCAGCCGAATGCCCGGCGCGACGCGATGGCCCTTTAGCACCCGGGCGGCCATCCTCAGGTCCTCCAGCTTGGCCCCCACGCACGCGCCGATGTAGGCCTGATCGATCCGGCGCCCCTCGGCCTCGGCCACCGCCACGCTGTTCGCGGGCGAGTGGGGCAGGGCGATCATGGGCTGCAGCTCGACCGCGTCGAGGCGGTGCACCGCCTCGTAGTCCGCGTCCGGATCGGAGGCCCAGGCCCTGGCCGCCGCCTCGTCTTCGACCGGCGCTCCGGCGTCGCGCAGCCAGGCGAAGGTGGTCGCGTCTGGAGCCACGACGCCCGTCTCGGCCCCCAGCTCGGCCGCCATGTTTGTCAGGACCAGCCGCTCGGGCATCGACATGGCCTCGACCGTCGGCCCGGCGAACTCGACCGCGCGGAAGCCGTTGTCCATGCCCAGTTCGCGGCACAGGAACAGCATCATGTCCTTGGCCGTCACGCCGTCCCGGAGGGTGCCCCGCCAGTCGATCCGGATCGTCGCGGGCACCTGCAGCCAGGTGCGGCCTGTCGCCGCGATGGCCGCCATGTCCGTCGCGCCATAGCCCGCCGCATAGGCTCCAAAGGCGCCCGCCATCGGCGTGTGGCTGTCGCCGCCCGCCACCAGCATCCCCGGCCGGACCAGCCCCCGCTCGGCCAGCAGCATGTGGCCGATGCCCTCCATGTCGTAGAAGCGGCCGACCCCATGCTCGGCCGCGAACCGGCGTGTGAGCGACAGGATCGCCGCGCTCTCGGCGTCCACGGCCGGGACGTAGTGGTCCGAGGCGATCACGACCTTCGACGGATCCCATAGCCCCCGCCCCAGCTCGGCCAGCATCGGCGCCCAGCGGCGCGGGCCGGAGCTGTCATGGGCGAAGCACAGGTCGACCTCGGCGGTCACCAGATCGCCCGCCCGCGCGTCGGCGCGGCCCGAAGCCTTCGCCGCGATCTTCTCGACGAGCGTGCGACCCTTTATGGCGTTGGCCCCGGCCATCCGAATCCCGCAGCGGCGCGGGTGGACCGCGCAAAAGATATAATCTTATATCATTTGCTCTCGCGGACTTGCCAAGGCAATTTCGCCGATGAAACGACGAAGGACCGACCCGATGGCCGACGGCAGCCCCCATTCGACGCAGACCTATCGCTGGGACGACCCGTTCGATCTGGACGGCCGCCTGACCGACGACGAGCGGATGATCCGCGACGCGGCCCGGTCCTACGCCCGCGACCGCCTGCTGCCCCGCGTCGTCGAGGCCTTCCGCGACGAGGTGTTCGACCGCGCCATCATGACCGAGCTGGGCGAGATGGGCTTCCTCGGCGCCATGCTGCCCGAACAGTACGGTGGGGCCGGCGCCAGCCACGTCGCCTATGGCCTCATCGCGCGCGAGATCGAGGCGATCGACAGCGGCTATCGCTCGGCCATGAGCGTGCAGTCGTCGCTGGCCATGTATCCGATCTACGCCTTCGGGTCCGAGGAGCAGCGTATGCGCTTCCTGCCCCGGATGGCGGCGGGCGAACTGGTCGGCTGTTTCGGCCTGACCGAGGCCGACGGCGGCTCCGACCCCGCCTCGATGAAGACGAAGGCCGTCAAGGTCGACGGCGGCTATAGCCTTAACGGCGGCAAATACTGGATCACCAACTCGCCGATCTCGGACCTGGCCATCGTCTGGGCCAAGCTGGACAACGTGATCCGCGGCTTCATCGTCGAGCGCGGCATGGACGGCTTCACCACCGGTAAGATCGGCGACAAGCTGTCGCTCCGCGCCTCCATCACCGGCGACATTGGCCTGAACGACGTCTTCGTGCCGGAGGAGAACCTGCTGCCGGGCGTCAAAGGGCTGCGCGGGCCGTTCAGCTGCCTGAACAAGGCCCGCTACGGCATCGCCTGGGGGGCGATGGGCGCCGCTGAGTTCTGCCTGCACGCCACGCGGGACTATGTCGCCGAGCGCATGCTGTTCGGCCGGCCGCTGTCGTCGCGCCAGCTGGTGCAGAAGAAGCTGGCCGACATGTCGACCGACATCGCGCTCGGCTTCGAGGGGGCCTATGCCCTGGGCCGCCTGCTCGACACCGGCGCCTTCGTGCCCGAGGCCATCTCGATGATGAAGCGCAACAACTGCGGCAAGGCGCTGGCCATCGCCCGCGAGGCCCGCGACATGCACGGCGGTGCCGGCATCACCGGCGAGCTCCACGTCATGCGCCACGCCATGAACCTGGAAACGGTCAACACCTACGAGGGGGCGCATGACGTGCATGCGCTGATCTTGGGCCGCGCCATTACCGGCGAGAGCGCGTTCTAGGCGATCAGCCGAACTCAACCAACACGTCGTCTGCCGCCACCGGATCGCCCGCCTTCGCCGCCACGGCCTTCACCACGCCGTCGCGCTCGGCCTTGAGGATGTTCTGCATCTTCATGGCTTCGATGATGGCGACCGTCTCGCCGGCCTTGACCTCCTGGCCGGGCTCCACGGCGATGGAGACGACCAGTCCTGGCATGGGCGACTGGATCAGTTTGGACGTATCCGCCGCCGCCTTCTCGGGCAGGCGGGCGAACAGCTCGGCCTGACGCGGGCTGAAGACGCGAACGCGGGCTTTGGCGGCGCCGGAACGCATGGTCCAGCCGTCGGCTTTCCGGGCGACCTCGGCGGTGAAGGGCTCATCGTCCAGCACCGCCCGGAACTGGGCCATGCCGGGGCGCCAGTCGATGTCGGACAGGCGCAGCGTCCGGTCTTCGCCCGCCAGGTCCAGCGCCAGCACCTCGTCCTCGTCATAGCCGAGCGATACGCCGTGGGCCTCGCGGTCCACGAGCACGATCCAGTCAGTACGGTCGGACGGGTCGCCGGACTGTTCGGCGGCGATCTCGTTCATGGCGCAGGCCGCCGCGATCATGATGTCCAGCCGACGCCGGTCGGGCTCGGCGCCTTTGAAGCCGTCGGGGAATTCGTCCTTGATGTAGCTGGTCGACAGGGCGCCCGAGCGGAACCGCTCCTGATCCATCACGGCCGCGAGGAAAGGCACGTTGTGGCCAACGCCCGACAGATGCGTGTCCTCCAGCGCCCGGCGCATGCCGTCCACCGCCGCGATCCGGGTCGGGGCCCAGGTGTTCAGCTTGGCGATCATCGGGTCGTAGAACATCGAGATCTCGTCGCCCTCGCGCACGCCGGAATCGTTTCTGACCGTGTAGCCGTCCTGCTCGCCTTCCTCTGGCTGCTCGTAGCGCACCAGACGGCCGATCGAGGGCAGGAAGCCGCGATAGGGGTCCTCGGCGTAGATGCGGCTCTCGATGGCCCAGCCGTTGATGGCCAGCTGGTCCTGGGTGAAGGGCAGGCGCTCGCCGGCCGCCGACCGGATCATCTGCTCGACCAGATCCACGCCGGTGATCAGTTCGGTCACCGGGTGCTCGACCTGCAGCCGGGTGTTCATCTCCAGGAAGAAGAAGCTGCGGTCCTGACCCGCGACGAACTCCACCGTGCCCGCCGAGTCGTAATTCACGGCGCGTGCCAGGGCCACGGCCTGGGCTCCCATGGCTTCGCGCGTCGCCGCGTCGAGAAGGGGGGAGGGGGCCTCCTCGATGACCTTCTGGTTGCGGCGCTGGATCGAGCATTCGCGGTCGAACAGGTGGACGATGTTGCCGTGCTTGTCGCCCAGCACCTGGATCTCGATGTGGCGCGGATCGACGATGAACTTTTCGAGGAAGACCCGATCGTCGCCGAAGGCCGTGAGCGCCTCGGCCTTCACTGCGGCGAAGCCCTCGGCCATGTCGGCGTCGGAGTGGGCGACGCGGATGCCCTTGCCGCCGCCGCCGGCCGAGGCCTTGATCATGACCGGATAGCCGATCTGGCGCGCGATCTCGACGGCGTGTTCGGTCGTCTCGATCAGACCCATGTGGCCGGGAACAGTCGAGACACCCGCCTCGGCGGCGAACTTCTTCGACGTGATCTTGTCGCCCATGGCCTCGATGGCCCCGGGGTTCGGGCCGATGAAGGCGATGCCCTCGGCCTCCAGTCGCCGGGCGAAGACGGGGTTTTCGGACAGGAAGCCGAAGCCGGGGTGGACGGCCTGGGCGCCCGAGCGGCGCACGGCGTCGACGATCTTGTCCTGGACCAGATAGCTTTCGGCGGCGGGCGAGGGGCCAATGTGGATGGCCTCGTCGGCCATTTCGACGGCCATCGATCCGGCGTCGGCGTCGGAGTGGACGACCACGGTCGCTATGCCCATCCGGCGGGCGGTCTTGATGATGCGGACGGCGATCTCGCCCCGGTTCGCGATCAGGATCTTGTCGAACATGGGCCGGTTCGTAGGCGGTGGCGCGCCGTCGGTCCATACCTGTGCGGGGCCGTCCGTCCGGAGCCAAGGTGAACGTCGGCGCCATTCGCCGTTCAGGCGAAGCGTCACACGTTCGCCGTTCTGGCTTGGCAAGGTCGGTCCTGATCGGCTTTAACCCTCGCCGACCCTTGATTAGCCGCCTGGAGCGCCCCCCCGATGAACCGTTTCCTGACCGCCGTCTCGGCCGTCGCCGTCATGATCTCGGCCACCGCCGCCTCCGCTCAGGACTTCCGCGCTCTGGCCCAGACGGACCTGAACGCCGCCCGCGACGAACTCCGCGCCAACCATCCCGCCGCCGTCATCCCCGGCGCGGCGGGCGACACCTTCCGCAGCTGGATCGACGCCGGTCTGGCCGATGCGCAAGGCCGCGTGGGACAGGTGAACTCCGGCGACGCCCATGCCTATCTGATGCGCTACTACGCGGCCGGTTTCCGCGATTCCAACATCTCGATCACCCCGACCTACGAAGGCCTCGGGCCGTACTTCGGGACCAGCTGGCCGGGCGTGGCCACGGGCTGGCGCAACGGCCGGTACGAGGTCACCTACGTCAAGCCGGGCGTGCGCAATGCCCCGCGCGCCGGCGATGTGGTGGTCAGCTGCAACCTCACGCCCATCGAGGAGTACGCCCGGGCCAAGCTGGACCGGTGGGAGGGCAACCTCGATACCGAGGCTGGCCGCGTGACCTCGGCACCCTATCTGCTGTGGAACCGAAACAATCCGTTCGTGTCGGGCCTGCCGTCGACCTGCGAGTTCCAGCGCGGTCGCGGCCGTCCCCGCGCGGTGGACCTGCGTCCCGTGCCGATCACGCCGGGTGATCTGGAAGCCGCCTATCGCGCCACGGTCTACATGCCGCCGGCCACGCCGCTGAACATCGAGACGGTCAACGGCCGTCCGTGGGTGCACGTCCACTCCTTCGCCGACAGCGCGGGCTGGGACGCCTTCAACAGCCTCGTCGAAGGTCAGGCAGCGGCGCTGCGCGGGCCTCAGGGCTTCGTGCTCGACCTGCGCGCGGCCGCCGGTTCGTCGGCCTATACCTCGACGGCGCGCGGCTATGGCCTGGCCAACCGCATCTGGACGCCGGAGTTCACCGTCAGCCGCCAGCCGGCCGCCGGCGAGATCACCTACCGCGCCACCCCGGGCAACCGGACCTGGTACGCCGAGACGCTCGGCCGCATGCAGGCCGACCCGCGCTTCGTTCAGGAAGCCGGCCCGGTGATCCAGCAGACGCAGGAGATCGTCGCCGCTTTCGACGCCGCGCTGGCTTCGGGTCAGCAGACCTTCACCCTGCCGGGCCGCGCCGCCGTGGCCGACACGGGTGCCGCCAACCCGGTGCAGGGCCCGGTGGTGGTTCTGGTCGACGCGGGCTGTTCGGGCGGCTGCCTGGATACGCTCGACCTGCTGACGCGCCTGCCGAACGTCCGGATCGCCGGTTCGACCACGGCGACCGACTCGATCTTCATCGAGCCGACCGTCGAGCGACTGCCGTCGAACTATTCGGACCTCAGCTACGGTCACAAGGCCTGGACCAGCCGCCAGCGCGGCAACAACCAGCCCTTCACCCCCGCCCAGGGCCTGACCTATACCGGCAACCCGGCGGACGAGACGGCGGTGCGGGCCTGGGTCGCGACGCTGTTTCAGTAGGGCGCTAACGCTCGCGACGCGGTCGCTCGCGGCTTGAGCGCGATCAGAGTTGGGGCCGGGCGGGGTGGAAGCCTCGTCCGGCCTTTCCTATTTGCGATCCATGACCGACACCGCCACGCCCCACCGCTCCGCCGCCGGCTATGACCTGACGCCACCTTCGGAGGGCCAGCGCGTCGCGCTGGAGGCCGACCTGAACGCCGAGGAAAAGCGCGTCCTGCTTTCCCACGGCACCGAGGCCCCGTTCTGCGGCGTGCTGCTGGGCGAGAAGCGGCCGGGCGTCTACGCCTGTCGCCAGTGCGGCCTGCCGCTGTTCCGCGCCGGGACCAAGTTCGAGAGCGGCACCGGCTGGCCCAGCTTCACCCAGCCGGTCAGCGAGGATCACGTTCGCGCCATCGCCGACCGGTCCTACGGCATGGTCCGCACCGAGACGGTCTGCGCTCGCTGCGGCGGCCATCAGGGCCACGTGTTCCCGGACGGTCCGCCCCCGACCGGCCTGCGCTACTGCATCAACTCGGTCGCCCTGACCTTCGTGCCGGAGGGCAGCCCGCTGCCGGACCCGCTGGGTCGCGGCGACGGCGTGGCGTGACGCCGACGAAACGGCTGGGTCGCGGTTGTGCCGCAATCGCGTCTAGACTGACGCTTCGTCCGGAGTATCGCCCATGTTGATCGCGCTTGGCCTTGCCGCCGCCCTGACCGCAAGCGATCCCGAGGGCGTGGTCACCACCGCGCCTGTCGGTGCGGGGGCCGTGGTGCTGGGGGCCGAGAGCCCGACGAGCGACGCCCGGCTCGATGGCCAGGCCACCGCCATCACCCCGCACAATCTGACGACCCAGCAGCAGATCGATCGCTGGCTGGTCGCCCGAGCGCCCGAGACCGAAGCCTTCGCCGAGAACGACGGTCCGGTCGATGACCGCCGGATGCATGGCTTCGTCAGCGGATCGATCGGCACTAACGACTTCAGTCAGGTCGCCGTGGGCGTCTCAATCCCTGTCGGCGAGACCGGGCGGCTCGACCTCGCCTACAGCCAGACGAGCAACGGCTGGTTCGGCTATGGCCCCTACGACGGCTATGGCCGCTGGGACATCGACGGGCCGTATCCCCATCTGGAGCACAGCTATCCGGTAGGCAGCCCGTGGCCGGGTTCGACGCTGGTCTATCCCGGTGAGGCAAAGCGGCGGGGACAGTCCTTAAGCCTGTCCTATCGATCCGACGACGACAGGCCCCGTCGACCGTTTGACCGTTGGTAAGACAAGGAAAAAGGCCCGGTCTCTCGACCGGGCCTTTCGCTTTGGATGGTGCCGCCGGGCAGGATTGAACTGCCGACCTCAGCCTTACCAAGGATGCGCTCTACCACTGAGCTACGGCGGCGAAATCTGAGGAAGCGGCCGTATAGCCATTGAACCCGCAGGGGGGAAGCCCCTTGCCCGGAAAGTTTTCTGAGGGCTGATAGGCGTCATGACCGAGCCGCCCGAAACGCCCGCCGCCGAACCCACGCCGGTTCCGAAGGCGAAGACGCCCGAGCAGCAGGCCAAGGCCGATCGGGCCGCCCGACTGGCCAAGGCGCTGCGCGACAACCTTCGCCGCCGAAAGGCGCCCAAGCCGCCGCGCATCGGCAACTGACCGGGCGCTGACGAAAGCGTCACCGAACGTGACCTTGCGCGGCCCTTTCGCACTGCGGCACGGTCGCGCTAGATAGCCGGCTCGCCGGGACGGTCGATCCTTGCGGCTTCAAGGACGACATGGACAGCATCACGGTTCACGGCAACGGCCCGCTTCACGGCGACATCCCGGTCTCGGGGGCGAAGAACTCGGCCATCAAGCTGATGGCGGCCGCCATCCTGACGGACCAGCCCCTGCGCCTGACCAATATGCCGCGGCTGGCCGATACGCGGTTCCTGGGCAAGTTGTTGCGGTCCTTCGGCGTCGAGGTGACCGAGAGCGGAGAGGGCGCCGATCAGCAGACCCTGTTTCATGCCGCGACCCTGACCTCGACCTTCGCGCCCTATGATCTGGTCCGCCAGATGCGGGCGAGTTTCAACGTGCTGGGGCCGCTGCTGGCGCGGACGGGGCACGCCAAGGTGTCCCTGCCGGGCGGTTGCACCATCGGGGCGCGGCCAGTCGATCTGCACATCGACGCCCTGACGCGGCTGGGCGCCGCCATCGAGCTGGAGGAGGGCTACGTCTCCGCGACGGCGCCCAAGGGCCTGCGCGGGGCCGAGATCGAGTTTCCCTTCGTCTCGGTGGGCGCGACCGAGCACACCCTGATGGCGGCCGTCCTGGCGGAAGGCACAACGGTGCTGAAGCGCGCGGCGCGGGAGCCGGAGATCGGCGACCTGGCGCGCTGCCTGGTCATGATGGGCGCCCGGATCGAGGGCATCGATACCGACACTCTGACCATCCACGGCGTGACGTCGCTGAACGGCGGCGAGTGGTCGGTGATCCCCGACCGGATCGAGATGGGCTCCTATGCCTGCGCTGCCGCCATGGCGGGGGGCGAGGTGCGCCTGACCCGCTCGCGGCCCGAGCTGATCCAGGCCCTGACCGACAAGCTGGTCGAGGCGGGCGTCGAGGTCGAACCCACCGCCGACGGCGTGATCGTGCGGCGCGATCCGGCCCGGCGGCTGAAGGCGGTCAACGTGGCCACCGAGGTCTATCCGGGCTTCGCCACCGACTTGCAGGCCCAGTTCATGACCCTGATGACGACGGCCGAGGGCGTCAGCGTCATCCACGAGAACATTTTCGAGAACCGCTTCATGCACGCGCCGGAGCTCGGCCGCCTGGGCGCCGACATCTCGGTCCTCGCGGGCGAGGCCCACGTCACGGGCGTCGAGAAGCTGAAGGGCGCGCCGGTCATGGCGACCGATCTGCGGGCCTCCGTCAGCCTGGTCATCGCGGGCCTGGTCGCCGAGGGCGACACGACCATCGGCCGCGTCTATCATCTGGATCGCGGTTTCGAGCGTTTGGAGGAGAAGCTCGGGGCCTGCGGCGCCAACATCCGCAGGGTGAAGGGCCCGCCCGTCGAAGGACCGGACGATGACCACTGACGATCTGGCCACCCGCCCGATCACGACCGAGGAAGGCGAGGCGATCCGCAAGGCGTCGGGCGGCTCGAGCGCGCCCCTGCGCCTGCTGGCTGAGGACGGCGAGGACCTGGCCATCATCTCCGCCGCTTTGCAGGACGCCATCCTGCGGCCGGCCGACATCGTCTGGGAGAAGGGCGCGCGGCGCCTGACGATCGAGCTCAGCCGCTTCTGCTGGGAGTGCGGCGGCACCTGGGTGCGGGCCGCCATGCAGTTCGGCGACGTCGAGGCGGTCAAGAGCCGGGGCCTGCCGCGCCTGCCCGACGCCCCACTGGAGCTTCTGGCCATCCACTTCGTCGAGGGCGAGCCGCCGGGCGGCAAGGTCATCCTGATGTTCGCGGGCGGTGGTGATCTGCGCATTGACGTCGAGTGCCTGGACGCCGTCGTCGCCGACCTGTCGGAGCGCTGGCAGGCGCGGGTGGCCCCGACCCACCTGGACGGCCCGCTGTCCAGCAAGGACGCCGAATGACCGATCAAAGGCTGGCCTCTGTCGAACTGGACGAGGCGACCCTGCCGTCCGCCACCGCAGAGATCGAGCACGAGCGTCGCGTCGCCATCTTCGACCTGGTCGAGAAGAACGCCTTCGCCCCCGACGGCGCCGACGCCGGGCCCTACGGGCTGAAGCTGTCGCTACAGGACAATCGCCTGGTGTTCGACATCACCGGCGTCGATTTCGCCCGCACTTACGCGCTGTCGCTCACGCCGCTGAAGCAGGTTTTGCGGGACTACCTCCTGATCTGCGACAGCTACTATGAAGCCCTGCGCGGCTCCTCGCCTAGCCAGATCGAGGCCGTGGACATGGGCCGACGCGGTCTGCACAACGAAGGCGCCGAGCTGCTCAAGGCCCGGCTCGAGGGCAAGGTCGGGATCGACCACGAGACGGCGCGGCGTCTGTTCACTCTGGTCTGCGCCCTCTATCGCCGCGGCTGAGATCGGTCTGAACATTCGCCGTTTGGCGAGACGGGACGTTAACTCGGCCGTGCCATGCTCGCCCGCATGGAAACGCTCTCGAACACCCAAGTCGCGGCGTTCAACGCCGTGCGCGCCAAGCTGACGCCCGACGAACGGGCGCGGGTCGATATCGCCTCTGTGGAGGCCGTCGATCCCGCCGTGACGTCCGCGCCGCACTGGAACTTCGACCTGCCGAGCCATGCGGCCGACAAGGCTCTGGGCGAGGACGCCACCGACGCCATGCGGCGGGCCCTGGTCGCCACCTGGGCGCTCGAGCTGCCGGGACGGGCGAAGCAGGCGGCGCTGCCCGGCGAGGTGATGGAGCTCTATCCCTACTGGCTCGACAAGATGGCCGAGTTCCTGACGGCGGCGGCGGAGGCCGATGCCCCGTATGGTCGCGATCACTGGGCCAAGGACGTGCGAATGGCCTTGGTGCTCAGCGTGCCGGGGGCACGAACCCAGACGATCGACCTGAGCTCGCCGGTCGGACCCGGCCAGATCGTCAAGAACGGGCGTGACGGCTATGGCTGGGGGCAGTTGATCCAGTATGTCCGGGCGCAGGGCTGGAAGCGGCCGTGGCTGGAGGTGCACACCGAGGCGCGCCAGCTGGAGGACTTCAACGAGGCCGGCTGGGACCGGGCCTGGGCGACGGCGGCGGCGATCTGCAAGACGCGGCCGGAGCTGGGCGGCATGATCGGGTCGAGCTGGTTCTACGATCCGCCGCTGGAGACGATCAGCCCGCGGCTGGCCTATCTGCGGCTCAATCCGCTGAAGGGCGGGGCCTTCATCATCCATCAGGGGCCGGGCGAGATCCACACCGAGCGGGCGGCGACCAGTTCGCCGACGCGGAAGGCCCTGATCGACAGTGGCGAATACCTGCCGCGGTCGTGGCTGGTGGTCTGGCCGCGTGCGACGTTGGTTCCCTGGGCCGAGCAGCGGGCCGCCTCGATGGAGATGGCCGAGGCGGCGTGAGCTTCGGCGGCTTGCGTCCGGTCCGTTTCGCCCGCTAAAGGCCAACCCCGAGCCGGCGTAGCACAGCGGTAGTGCAGCGGTTTTGTAAACCGAAGGTCGGGAGTTCGATCCTCTCCGCCGGCACCACTCAATCGCGGCCGCTCCTGCATGCCCGACCGCCCGATCAACAAGCTGGGTCACCGCATCGGGGCGCGGGGCGGGCGGACGCGCGGCGCGATCCTGGAGGCGACGCGGCGGCTGCTCGACCGGCGGCATCTGGGCGAGATGCGGGTGGCGGACGTGGCGGCGGAAGCGGGCGTGTCGCCATCGAACTTCTACACCTACTTCAAGACGGTGGAGGAGCCGGTTTTGGCGCTGTGCGAGGGCGTGGCGGCGGAGTTCCAGCCTCTGTCGCGGCATCTGGAGGGCGACTGGTCGGCGGAGGCCGCATTCGGCGCGGCGCGGGCCTATGTGATGGATGTCCTCCTGATCTGGCGCGACCACGGGCCGGTGCTGAGGATCGAGCACATGCTGGCCGACAAGGGCGAGGCGGGGTTCGTGGAATCGCGGGTGCGGCGGTTGCGGCGGGCGCACCTGGCGTTCGAACGGCGCATCGCGGTGGCGCATGCGACCGGGTACCATGCGCCGGGGCTCGATCCCCGGCTGGCGTCGTATG
Organism: Brevundimonas bacteroides DSM 4726; assembly: GCF_000701445.1. Lineage (GTDB taxonomy): Bacteria > Pseudomonadota > Alphaproteobacteria > Caulobacterales > Caulobacteraceae > Brevundimonas > Brevundimonas bacteroides. The sequence goes on along the minus strand of NZ_JNIX01000005.1, from coordinate 3,608 downwards.
AGGTGGCCAATCTGGTCGAGTCGGTCGCGGCGGGGTTCGAGCTTCTGAGGCGGGGCGAGACGCCGCCCGAGGCGATCATCGACACCACGGCCCATATCGTCGTGAAGCTGGTCACGGGGCGCTAGCTTCCCAGCGGGCCGTAGAGCCAGGTCAGCCAGAGGCCGATGGCGAGGAAGGTTCCGAAGGGCAGGCGGTCGGTCGCTGCGACCCTGCGGCGGGTGATGAGGAAGGTCAGAACAAGGCTGAACCCGGCGGCGCAGGCCCAGAGCAGGGTGGTGGGCAAGCCCTGCCAGCCGACCCAGGCGCCGACGCCCGCGAACAGGATGGGATCGCCCGAGCCCATGCCCTCGCGGCCCAGCAGGCGGCGATAGGCGAGGGCGATGAGCCAGAGGCCGGCGAAGCCCGCGACGGCGCCGATGATCTGGTCTACCGGCCAGCCGGAGACGAGGACGGCAGAGGCGATCAGGCCGGATGCGATCAGCGGCAGGGTCAGTTCGTCGGGCAGCCAGAAGTTCTCGGCGTCGATCAGTGCGATGAGGAGCAGCTGCCAGCCGAGCGCGGCGGTGGCGATCGTTCGGATCAGGTGGTCGGGGAAGGCGAGGGCGGCCCACACGCCGATCGCGGCGGCGGCGCATTCGATGAGGATGTAGCGGGGCGAGACGGCGGCGTTGCACATGGCGCATCGCCCGCGCTGGGCCAGCCAGCTGAAGACCGGGATCAGATGCCAGGCCTTCAGCGGTTCGCCGCAGCTCATGCAGCGGGAGCGGGAGAGGACGATATCCTCGTCTCGGGGCATGCGGACCGTTACGGCGGCGATGAAGCTGCCGAAGATCAGGCCGAGCAGGCCGAAGACGAGCGCGAGGGTCACGCCCGATCCTTAGCCGCCCCCCAGCGCCACCGCCACGCGGTAGGTGATGAAGGCCGCGAGGTAGGCGAGGGCGAACATGTAGACGACCATGACCCACATCCATTTCCAGCTGTTCAGCTCGCGCTTCACGACGCCGAGCGTCGCCACGCACTGGGGGGCGAAGACGTACCAGGCGAGGAAGGCGAGACCCGTCGCGAGCGACCACTGGGCGGCGATGGTGGTGGCGAGCAGCCCGCCCGCGCTCTCTGCGTCGGCGATGGCGTAGACGGAGCCGAGCGCGGCCACGGCGACCTCTCGCGCCGCCATGCCGGGGATCAGGGCGACGACCATCTGCCAGTTGAAGCCGATGGGGGCGAAGACGGGCTCCAGAGCATGGCCCAGCCGGCCGGCGAAGGAGTAGTCGATGGCCGGGCCGATCGCGCCCTCGGGCGGATAGGGGAAGGTCGAGGCGGCCCAGACGAGGATCATGAGCGGCAGGATGATGCGGGCCGCGCGCTGCATGAAGATCTTCGCCCGGAGCCAGAGATTGAAGAGGACGTTCTTCGCGTCGGGCAGCTTGTAGGCCGGGAGCTCCATCATGAAGGGCTCGACCGCGCCGCGCCAGAAGACCTTGCGGATGACGAATGAGACGGCGAGCGCCGAGACGATGCCGGTGGCGTAGAGGCCGAACATGACCAGGCCCTGCAGCGAGGCGAAGCCCCAGACGGTCTGGTTCGGAATGAAGGCGGCGATGATCAGGGTGTAGACCGGGATGCGCGCCGAGCAGGTCATCAGCGGCGCCACCATGATGGTGGTCAGGCGGTCGCGCTTGGCATCGATCACGCGGGCGGCCATGACGCCGGGGATGGCGCAGGCGAAGCTGGACAGGAGCGGGATGAAGGCCCGGCCGTGCAGGCCTGCGCCGCCCATGATCCGGTCCATCAGGAAGGCCGCCCGCGCCATGTAGCCGAGGTCTTCCAGCAGGATGATGAAGGCGAACAGCATGACGATCTGGGGCAGGAAGACCAGAACGCCGCCCACGCCCGCGATCAGGCCGTCGACGATCAGGCTCTGGACCAGCGGCCAGACCGAACCGGTGTCGGGGACGACGGCCGCGACGCCGGTGCCGAGCAGGACGAAGCCCGCCTCGATGGCGTCCATCGCGGGCGTGGCCCAGGCGAAGACGGCCTGGAACATGACGAACAGCAAAGCGAGCAGGATGACGAGGCCGCCGACGGGGTGCAGCAGGACGGCGTCGATGCGTCCGGTCGTGGTGTCGGGGCGCTCGGGCGGGCGCACGCAGTCGCGCATGATCTGCTCGGCGCGACGGTGGGCTTCGCGAATGGCCGCGGCGTCCGGGGCCGACCAAGCGCCCTCGGCGGGCTCGGCCCAGGCGGGTGCGGCGGCGGCCTCGATGGCGGCGATCAGGTCGGGGATGCCGCGCTTGCGGGTGGCGGTCGTGGTGACAATGGGCACGCCAAGCGCAGCGGAGAGGCGCTCCAGGTCGATGCGCAGGCCCTGGCGTTCCGCGATGTCGAACATGTTGAGCGCCAGGACCATCGGCCGGCCGACGGCCTTGAGCTCCAGGATCAGGCGCAGAACGAGCCTCAGGTTGGTGGCGTCGGCGACGGCGACGATGACGTCGGGCGCGGCCTCGCCCTGGAGACGGCCGAGCACCGCGTCGCGGGTGACCTCCTCGTCGGGACTGCGGGCGCGGAGCGAATAGGTGCCGGGCAGGTCGAGCGCGGTGATGGAGCGGCCGGACGCGCCCTGGACGCGGCCTTCCTTCCGCTCGACCGTGACGCCGGCGTAGTTGGCGACCTTCTGGTGGGCGCCGGTCAGGGCGTTGAACAGGGCGGTCTTGCCCGAGTTCGGATTGCCGACCAGGGCGACCCGCAGGGGCCGAACAGCGACGTCCATCTATTCGGCGGCTTCAGGCAGGAGCTCGACGGTCAGGTTCGCCGCCTCGTGACGGCGCAGCGCCACGCGCATGTCGTCGACCTTGAGCGCCATGGGGTCGCGGCCGAACAGGCCGTTGTGCAGAAGCTCGACACGGGCGCCTTCGACCAGGCCGAGCTCCAGGAGGCGGCGCTCCACCTCGGCCGCATGGTCGTCCGCGCCGCCTGCGCGGACCCCGGTGATGACGCCCCGGTCGCCGAGGCGCGCGTCGGACAGGGAGATGACGGTGCTCATGTTGCGAGTGCTTATCAGGTGCGGGGTGGGGCGCAAAGAGCGTGGGTGTCGCGTGGGTGGTCACTGGCCCGCCTCTGGCGGCTCCGCCGCCTGTCTCCGCCCAGGGGGCGGAGAGCTGGAGACACGCCTCATCGTTCTTCCGCTGTGAACGGGATGGGGAAGCGACGGAGCCAGGGCGGTTGCCCGGAACCGATGTGGCCCCCTGCTTTCGCGTTACGGGGACCGGTGATGTTTTTCGGCTCGCGCCGAGGCTCCGTCGCGATCGGTGCTCGTGAGCAGTCGGACGCGGGCTTCGTGCGACCTGTCGGGTTTGTGTCGTTGTCGACCCCGAACCTTTGCGCCGCTTAGACCCTTTCCCAACCGAGGCCCACGGCGGGCGGAGGGTCTCAGGTCCCTCCGGGCTCCGCGGTTTCAGCCCCGCGGACAATCCCGCGCCGCCCCGACCCGATTTCCACAGTCCCAGCCTCCAGCCGGAAAGGGGAGCGTGGCCGTGAACGACGCGCTGTGACGACCGGTCGCCCGGCCATCCCCCGCTTCGATCGCGCCCCGCCGCGCGTCCGGGTCCTGG
>NZ_JNIX01000004.1 GCF_000701445.1 Brevundimonas bacteroides DSM 4726 | reverse complement strand
CGGAGGGCACACCCCCATGAGCACCCTGCACCTCGGCGTGAGATTTTGTGCTTCGTTGCCCAAGAGCGGACGTCGTCGACGGCCGCTCAGAGCCACGAGCGGACCCTGAAACACGCGGTCACCGAAAAGTCCGCACCGAACACACAGGGGCCGCTTCGGAGGTTCGGCTGGGCTCGAAGCCTGAGTTGTGCGCTTCCACCGAACCGGGCTCTGGCGCCCACCGAAAGAGGAGCCAGTCTCAAACTCCTCGACCTAGCGACCCTCGAAATCGGCCCGGACGCGCGCCATGGCTTTGGCGATGCGCGCCTGCGAGGCGGTCGTCACGCCGCTGGCCACCGCGAAGACCGTCCAGTCGGACACGGCGGCACTCACATCGTCGATCATCGCATGCACGCTCTTCGCGCCAATCCCGTGCCGGGCGCCCAAGGCCAGCACATGTCCGCGCCCCGGCCTGCGACCTTCGCCCTCGATGTCGAGGTAATGCTCGCCTCCCGGACCTGTGGAATGCGTCAGGTCATAGGCCGGGGCCAGCGTCCAGTCTCCGGCGGCGTCCATGAGATAGGCGTGCTGGCGCGTATGGTCGTCGCGATTGCACGCCAGCACATTGAAGAGCATGCGCCGGAAGGCCTGATCGACATCGCCCGCCTGGCGCGTGATGGCCCGTGTGGCCCTCAGATAGGTGTCGTAGCTGGCCGACGGACGGTCCCAGGGGGCCTCGACCGCGCCGGCCAGGGAAACCATATGCAGCCGGCCTCCTCCGGACGGCCGGTCGAACCGCCGGGTCGCGAAATAGGGATGGCCCTTTCGGGCCGGTATCAGCCGATGCGGGCTCATGACGATCCCGGCCGCCGCGGCCATGTCGGCATAAGCCGCCTCGATCGGACCGATGTCGTCCGGGTCATCCGGCGCGCGGAACTTGACGATCCAGGGCTCGAACCCGGCGGGCGCCTCGCCGTCCCCGATCGCGACCTCGCCGGCGGCGTCGAACCCGATGTGCACCTTGGGTCGCGCCCCCCCCGAGCCCCCGCCCAGGCGGGTCAGGGTGTCCGCCAGGGCGGGCGCTTCTCCCTCAAGCACGGTCATGGTGGCGGCGGCGAGGTCATCCAGATCCAGGGTCTCGACCGGGTCCTGAGGCGTCGTCGCGGGCCTGAACACCAGGGCCCCCCGGCCCTGATCACCGACCAGGGCCAGACGATCCAGCGGCGTCAGGGTGGTGATGTCGACCTCTGCCCTGGCCAGCCGCCGCCGCATGAGCAGCTGGCCCCAGCCGTCGGGCAGACTGTCGGCGAGAAAGCCGTGGAGCCCATCGAACGCTCGCGTCCGGGCGGCGTGGAGTCCGGGCGTGGGAGGATAGGTGTCCAGGGCGGCGACCGGCAGGCCGGTCGAAATCACCTCGCGTGACCATTCCAGCTGCGCCAGACCGTCCGCCATCGCCAGCCGGGCCACCGGCAGCCGCGTCGACGGGCTCCAGGCGAGCGACACCGACAACGGAACCCCAAGCGCCAGCCTCACGGGCGCGGCCTGCGGGGTGCTCGCTGACGCCGGACCGGCGCGGCCTGGGCCTGCCGTTTGAGGAGTTCGTCGAGACTGGACGCTGGTGGCAGGGGAAAGAGACCCTCCAGGCCCTGCTCGCAACGCAGGACGATGGCCACATTGGCCAGGGTCGCGGTCGTCGCCTGGCCGTCGCGCTCCAGCCGGCGCAGGGTGCGCAGTCCGATGCCGGCCCGGCTCGCCGCCACCTCCTGGCTCAGACCCTGCGCAATCCGCCGGTCCCGGATCGCGGCACCGAGCTCCGACAACAGTTCGGGCACCGTTTTCAACACCGGCAATATCTGGCCGGTTATCAGCTTCCTGTCAAGATAAGCGGTCGTTTTTGGCCTCCCCGCCCTCGCCCCTTCACACCCAGCATGACTGTACGCACTCCGGAAACGACTCCTGGTCGCGTAGCCGGGACAAGCGACGGCTCAATTACAGGTTGAACGTCATTTCACGACACGGGTCGCGTCGGCCGAGGTCCGGCTGTCTGGCCGTCTTCGTCCGGGGCCAGACCAAGGGTCGACCATCGGAGCCGGTACGGCACCCCACAGAGGCGGCCCGACACCCGCAAATGCCGTCAGACTGGGGTTCCCCTGCGGGATGCAGAGCGGTTCCCTTGCGCCCCGCATCCTCTAAAGGCGAAGGTTGGGCACGGGAGGGCGTCCATGACCTGGCGGCTTGCGATCACGGCGGCGTCGACGGTGGGGGTCTATGTCCTGCTCGTGTCCGGGTTGTGGATGATGGTCGAGACGCTGGGACCGGACGCCAGGGCCTTCGTCACCCGGCAATGGGCCGCCGGGATCGCGGACACGCTCCAGGCCGCCGCCTCGGTCGGGAGCGAGGGGTCAATGCTTCGCGACGGATTGATCCGCCTTGCGGACCTGGTGCGGCACCATCCCCAGCTGGCGCCGGCCCTCACGCTCGCCATCCCCGGGTTGGCCACGCTGTGGCGCGTCCTGCGTCCCCTGATCAACTGGCTGACCGTCGGCCCGCCAAGCTTTCTGAGCCAGCGGGGGCTCCACGACCAGGCCGCCCAAAGTCAGGGCGGACAGGGACGCGCAGCCCTTGACGGTCAGGCCGCACAGCAGCGCCTTCTCCAGTTCGCTGACGGCGAGGCGCCGCGGACGCCGGTCCGGTCCTTCTACGGCCTGTTCGGTCCCGACCACGAGACCCTCGGGGCGACAGCCGCGCCCTGGCTCCTGGGCCTGCGGCGCAAGGGCTGGCACGTCGGCTATCTCACGCGCGACATCCCGATCCGTTGGGTCCCGCGGCGGCGCACCGCCATCGTGGTGCGTTGCGCCAGCGATGAAGAAGCGCTGCGCAAGCTCGAGAGCCTGCGCGACATCCTGGTCGAGCGACCGGGGGGCCCGCGCGTTCGCGTGCTTTTTCTGACGCCGGGCGATCTGCCTCGGGCCGGCGAGGCCGACGCCCACCGGCGCGTGCTGGAAGACCTGGAGCCTGTGCTGTTCCGACCCTCCGCGCCCCCTGCCGCGCCTGTCGGGTTGAGCAGGGCCGGCCGGGCGAAGTCCGAAGGGGCTGAAGGCGAGCCTGAGACCGCACCCTCCCGCAGAGCCCTGCCAGACGGCCGCTTCCTGCGCATCGCCAGCGACGATCCCGTGCGCGAGGCGAGCGGCCTTGTTGAGCGGGCGGTGGCCGTCTTCGGCGCCGAGGGCGACGCCCTCCTCCTGCTGACCGCGCTCTGGGCCCCGCTGTCATCGCTGATGCGCGCCGAGCTTCTGCCGGGCACGGGGGACAAGGAGAAGCTGAAGAAGACCTTCGCCCTGCCCTGGGACCGGTTGAACCGCGCCCTGCCCCGGCTCAGCGAACTCGGCCGGCCTGTCCTGCTGCAGTGCCTGGATCGCATGCCGGCCGCGGATCGCGCGGGCCTTCTCGATCGGGTGTGTTCATGCTGCCCGAACGCCACGATCGAAGCCCTGTCGGATGTGTTCGATGATCTGGCTCTGGACGCGGTGCTCCATCGGGTCGCCTGGAAGGACGACGGGGATCCTCGCAACCTGGAGACCTCCGACGCGGCGCTCCTCACCCTGCGCGCGGCCTTCGAGGCCCTTGACCTCGATGGGGTGGCGGAACGGCGGTTTGGCGAGGTCTATCGATCGATCCTCAGACAGGCCTTTGACGAGGCGATGGCACAGGCGCGGTTGGCCGGAATCCGCCGCCTCCGCCAATGGGGCGGCGACCCGGACCGAAAGGCCGAGGCCGATCGCCTGGTCGCCCTCGCCGAGACGGTGGACCTGCCGTGGCCGGAGGGATCGGAGGCAAAGGTCGATCGTCTGGACACCGACGTCTCGCGCCTCGACGCCCGGCGGACCGGCCACGTCCTGGGACGGGCGGCGGGGGGACTGGTTCCTCACGGGATGGTCCGGGCGCAGTTCCTGATCAACCACCGCCTCAGCGCCCTGGCCCCGATGCTGGTTCTCCAGGCCGAGCCAGATGAACGCCGCGCCCTGATGGGGTTCTACGCCCGCCATCGCCCGCCGATGGCATTGAGGGACGACCTGTCGCTCGTGGCCGTCTGCACCGCCTGGCACGATCACCCGACCGCCCTGGCGCGGCTGATGTCGGTGCTGTTCGACTGGCAGATCGCGCGGCGGACCGATCCCCTGCCGGCAGACCTCGAGCCCCTCGTCGAGCGCATCGCGTCTCTCCCGGATGACCCGTCCGATCCCCTCTCCGACGGACTGGGCGCGCTCGCCCTGCTCGCCCGTCTTCCCCTTGAACCGCCGGAGGAGGACGAGGACCTCTGGGCCGAGGCGTTGGCCGAACACACCCCCCTCCTGGATCGGCTTCTGGAGGGAGCCGAGGCCCTCTCGCGACACATCGCGGTCATGGCGCTGCACGTCGCCTGTCGGGCGCTGGATGGGGATCGACCGCTGTTCGTCATGACCTCCGGGACGGTCGAACGCCTGATCGGGCTCGTCTCGGATCCCCGCACCCCGTCGGCCACCTGGCGCAGGGCCGCCGAGGTGCTGGCCAAATCCGCCGCCGGACCGATCGGGACCGACATGATCTATGCCTGGGCCGTGTTCGCGGACGGTGGGGATGCCGCGCCGTCGTTGTCGAAGAATCCCCTCCTCGAGCCGGATCGGCTGCAACCGGCCCTGGTCGAGGCTCGCCGTCGCCTGTCGGAGCGGGACCAGAGCCTGCCCACCCGCGTGGCCGCCGGTCTGCTGATCCTGGCCGTCCATGAGGACGCCCCGAGCGCGGCGTCGGCGGTCGCGGAGGGCGCCCTGGCGTCGTCGCTGCATTGGGACCGACGCGCCAACCTGCTGGTGCGCCTGGCCCAGAACGGCAGCCCGGCGGCCTTGGACGCCCTGCTCTGGATGGCCACCCGTCCCGGGCGGGACGCGCCGGGCTGGGCCATGTTGGCGCTGCTGGGCGTCGGCGCGCTCGATCGACTGTCGGCCCGGCTCCACGACATCGATCCTGTCGGCGAGTTGGGACTTCGGCCGCTGCTGGAAGCCGGTGGCGTCCCCATCCGAGGCTGACGGCCACCAGAGCCTCAGCCTTGCCCAAGTGTTTCTCCCGGGCCCTGAGCGGGACGGTCCGTCCGTCCGAGCCCAGACCGACCAGGGCCCGGATCCATCCTGGATCCGTGGCGCAGACCTGGACAGGGATCGTGCGGCCAGGCCCAGCCGTTCACGGCCCCGTCGGGGCCCATGACCCGATCCAGGCTCAGTTCGCTCCAGTGACCCGCAACGGGGTCAGCGACCTCGTCGGCCCTCGTGGCGGACACCCTTCTGGGTGCGACGCCGTCCTCCGATGTCCCGCGCTCAAACCCGATCGAACAGGCCGCCCTCCCCGGACCGGAGGGCTCGTTGCGGGACGCGGGCGGCGTATCGCCCGAGGCTCCCCACCGAGGTGGTCAGGGAGTGGGAAGGCCGTGGGTGACGTGTCGATACCCCCAGAGACCGGGATCGCAGACCGTGCGGGCCTGCAGGCCCTCCTCCGGCGCTGCCTGCACGCGTGCGGTCAGGGTCGAACCCAGGGGAAGGTCGGACCGGACCCGCGCGATCTGTGTCAGGATGGCGGAGGCGTAGTTGCAATGACCGAACAGGTTGGGATGGACGGGACCGGTCGTTCCCAGCGACCCTGGCCGGGACACCATGCGCTCCAGGGACTCTCCCCGGTCGCTGTCCCGGCGCAGCTCCCGCACCGGAAGACCAGCCCTTGAGGCGACGCAGGGTCCGGCCTCGGGATAGGTGACGAAACATGCCCGCTGGGCGTTCCAGACCAGGCGGGTCCCGACCGGCAGGTCAAAGGGATTGTCGTCCTGCAGGATCGACAGATTGCCGACCGGGCGGCCCTGGTCATATCGGCGTCCCTGGTCCCAGTAGGAATCCACCAGGGTGTTGTAGAACCGCTGATGGCTACAGTAGCCGTGGGTCCTGCCGTTGCGCACATGGGTCGAGACCGTGCGCCAGCCATGTCGATGGGCGGCGCGGTCGATGGCTCCGTTCAGCGGATTCAGAAAGCGTTCATCGGCGGAGCCGGACGCTGAAGCGTCAATGCCGATGTCCGGTAACCAGGCCAGCACGCCTGGGATGAGGCCCGGCCGACCGTCGAAGGGCGCGTCCTGGCACCCCACGGCCTGCTCCGGGGCGGCCTGGCCTGCGGCGACCCCGTTCGGCTCGCGCATGACGAAGTTCGGATAGTGGGTCAGCATGACCTGGTCCGGCGCGGCGACAAGTGGTCGAAGCGAGCGGGCCAACGCGTCGTACTGTCCGTCGAGCCGGTTGTGTCGCGCCGGCTCGCCCCCCTGGGCCCGGATCCGATCCTCCACCCGCGCCGTCAGACAAGGGAGCGGCTCCAGTCCCGCGCAGGAAACCCGCCGCGCCGTCTCGGCCCAGCTGGCCTGGTCGAGGGACGCATAGGGCCGCCAGTCCTCGATCGGTCCGCTGTCGGCCGAACGCCAGGCGCGCAGGTCTTCCGGAGTGCCCCAACGGCCGCCCGCCAGCGCGTTGACGATGCCCGCGAAGCCGATGTCATTGCCGCCGATCGAGATCAGGACGAGGTCCGGCTGAACCAGTCGGCCGTCAACAGTGAGATCGGCCTGGGCCTGCTCGATCTGCGCCGGCGGGACGTCCTGCCAGGCTTGGTCCGTCTGGTTGGCGGGCCGCGTCGTGACGACCCGGCGCGCGTTGAAGGCCTCGTCCTTAATGTTGAACTGCTCATACTGGGCCTCAATGTCGGCAGCCGTCTCCAGCTGGGCCCAGGGCGTGACCAGTCCATCGGCGATCGAGGCTCCCGAGCATCCGTAGTGCAGCAGCGTCACGGACACGTGGGGATTGGTGCGGGCGAGCGTCGCCGCCGTCAGGGCAGGCCCTGACATCAGCGAACGATGGCAGCGGGCGTCCAGCCAGGCGGCGGGATGGCGCGGGGAGAACAGGCGCCAGAAGCGCCACTGATGATGCGGATTGCCTTCTCCGGCGGAGAAGGAATCGCCCAGGGCGACGATCAGGATGTCGCGGGGTTCCACGACGGCCTGGCCCGACGCGCCGTCGTCCGACCGGGTGACCGAGACCAGATATCGTTCGCCAAGGTTCGTGGTCAGCCTGCGCTCACAGGCATCTTCCGTGATTTCTCCTTCGATGGTCCAGAGGCATCGCCGCTCGGTCCCTCCGAAGCGCAGAACGACCTCCCGTGTCCGGTCCGTCAGCCAGTCGCCCCCGCCCGACCGACAAAGGCCGGACGCTGCGTCGCGACAGCGGTAGCTGTTGGTGCCGGGGTCATAGTTGACGCGGTAGTTCTCGGGCAGGCAGCGCGTGGGCTTGTCGTCCACGACCGGACAGTGGACAAGGTCGGTGTTGCGGATATTTGGGCGGATGCCGCTACGAGGTTCGGCCTCGAACCAATGCTCGTATTCCTCGATGTAGGCGGCCAGATCGGCCTCGTATCGGGCCTCTTCCGTCTCGCCGGCCAGGAGGCGATTGCGGTTCACGATCTCCCAGCTCAGTTCCGCCGTCGAATGACCGGGCGCGATGCTCTCCATCTCATGAAGCATGGGCCCGGTGGTGACGCAGGCCGAACAAAGCCCGGCCGCCAGGACGACCCCAACCCAACGTGCCCATAGGGTCATGACAACCTCCGCTTTTGCTCAGGCTATCACCTCAACCTATTTTAGCAACCGCTGTTATGCGATGCCCGGTCCGCAGCCTCGCGGGACCGCGCGCCCCCAGAGAACCGCGTGTCGGGCTCCGGGCTCCCCGCCCCCTCAGGCCGGACAGGATACCGGATCCGGACCCGGCACGCGCGTGAGGCCGGTCGCCGCCGCGAGGTCGATCGTGTCGAACCGCTCCAGGCGCTGATAGCGGACGCCGTCGCGCCGGGCATAGGCTTCCAGCCGGGCGAGGCCGAGATCGACGCGGTCCACCAGATAGGGCATGGCGCGCAAGGGTCGGTCGAGCGGCTCGAAGAAGTCGTCCCAGTGAATGGGCACGACCAGCCTGGCCTCCGTGTGCCGGACCGCCCGGCACCACAGCCGCCGGGCGAACGTCTCGTCCTGCCGCCCCAGCCGGCCGACGCCGAGGAACACGACATCCGCACGGACGCCCTCGAGGTCGGTCTCGCGCAGATGGGCGGAGGGCACGACGAGCACGCGCGCCAGGGGATGTTCGATGAGGAAGGACTGGTTCTGCCCCCCCCGGTAACGGAACACCCGCGCGGGGGTGTCAAACGTCTCGGCGATCTCGCCGGAGAGCCGCTCATCCGGCGAATGCGGGGTGGCAAAGGCCCGGACGCGATACGGTGGCAAGGCGATCAACGCATTCGTCAGGACCCGCCGGCGATCCTCCGCCAGCCCAGAGTTTTCCATCAACCGCACGACCGACGACGAGCCATAGACGGGCACGTCGAGACGCCGGGAAAGGGCGGCAGCATCCATGGCGTGGTCGTGATGTCCGTGAGCGACGAGGATCGCCAGCGCCCTGCCGCGAACCGTCCGCTCGATCACCGCCTCCATCACGTCTTCCCCGCTCCGCAGCGGCCGAAGCAGAACCGAAGCGGCCGACGGGCGGCTGACGAAGCCGTCGACGACGATCGAGGACCGGCCATCGTCCAGCACGAGGGAAGACACGCCGAGGAACGTCGCGGACAGCCCGGCCCCCTCCCCGGCCGCGAGATCGGGTGCGAGCGCGGGAGACCCGAGGTCCGGCCGCGGCAGCCAGCTGGTGCACGCCCCAACCGCTGACAGAAAGACCACGGCCGCCAAGCGCGCCGCCCACCGCGATCCGCTCCCTGTCCCGTCCCTCAGCCCGCCAAAGGGTCCGCTGACATCCGGCATTCTGGCGGTCCGATCCTCGCAATGCAGCCCGGTCCGCCGGGGCCGGGACGACTGCGGCGGGCCGGACCTGCCGCAAGGTCGGGGTTGGACAGCGGCTCCCTAGCCTGCCACCGAACGACCCGGGCGCAAGCCAGCTATTGTCATTTCCTCAGCTCCGCCGCGCAGTGGGCCAACGCCTTTGTCATCCGCCACTCCACCGTCTTGACACTGATGCCCAGCCGCTCGGCGATCTCGGCATTGGTCAGGCCGGTGAAGCGGGAGAGAACGAAGACCTCTCGAAGAGACGGAGCCATCGCGGCAATAACCTGCTTGAGGTGAAGGACGGCCTCAGCCTGCTGAAGGGATGCCCCGGGGCCGGCCAATTCGCCAAACAGCGCCTCCGAAGGGTGCCGCGCCCGCTTCCGAAGCTCGTCAACTGCCAGATTGCGCGCGATTGTAGCCAAAACTGCACGCGGTGAGCGGGGAGATATAGGAGCGGTAGAAGCCACGAGGCGTGCCCAGACCTCCTGAGCCAAGTCTTCTCCAACACTCGCACCGTGGATCCTGACAAGGCGTCTGCGAAGCCAATTGCCGTGATGCTGATAGGCATCAGCGAATGAACTCCATGACGCCTGGACTCTACGAACTGACATCCCAACCTCAGCGAGGCAACATATTGCTAGTTGTATAGCACCTTCCAAGCTGAGGCCAGTCGTCCGACCGATGGCTTCATGGACTGGAAGCGACGCGTTGGAGAGAACATGCTGCGGCTGCGTAATGCACGCGGTTGGTCGCAACAGGCTCTGGCCGGAGAAGCGAACCTCTCGTTGCGCTATCTGGCTGGTGTTGAGCGCGGGGAAGAGAACCCGAGTTTGGACACGCTCATCGCAATCGCCGACGCCCTGGCCGTTTCGCCGGCCTCCCTATTCGAATGAAAGCCTTCTAGGGCCGGTCTACGGAGGCTCTCGGCGAGCTCCGTGGCTTAGGCCCTGCTCTCGCTGATCAACATCGACACTACCTTCACACGTCAACTTGATCACTTATTGCCTTAAGTCGCCGGCTCTTGGGAGAATTCGTGGGAAAGCGTGGGCATTCAATGTAGACAATGCTCAAATGTAACAGGATACCGTACTGTAGACGCAGCGGCCACGACAACCTTCGAACCAGCGCCTTGGCACGAAACCGTCAAAGGGCAAGACGGGCCAGAGAGACCCAAAACAAAAGGCAGAGCCCCACTACGAAACCGCAGGCCGCAATCAAGCCGCCGAGTCGCAGAACTCGATGTTTCTCGGGCCCGCCTCGCTCGAACATCGCTGCGAGGCGGGCCTGCAGTTCCAGAGCAGGTGAGGCTGAACCCGCAGGGCCAATTGCGGGACCAGCATCCTGAACCATGTTGACAACCTCGCTGCCAGCTGCGGCACCCCTTGGGGAGGTCGCCTTCGACAATGCAGAAGCCTTCATGTTTGGATCCTCGCGCGCGTTAGCTGCTAGGAAGACACAATCGGTTTAACGCCAAGTTGAGCTGTCACCGTCACATCGTTGTGATCGGCAAACCCTACACATGGTCCAGCGAAGGACAGATGCGAAGGGCCAGAACGAAACGATGGCAGGATGTCCATCTTGAGTTGAGTATTGACGTAACCCTAGCGTTCTCGGAAGAGGGGCCGTAGGATAATGCTTATGAATGTTGACGTCAGCACCGAGCGGACGACACAACAAGGGAAACCAACCCTTACGCATCCTCGTGTGGTCGCGAACTTAGCTGCGACCGTGCTCATATTTGTCTGGATGACAGTAAGCGTCTTGCTGATCCAAGGGCCTGTAACGTGGCTAACCACTCCCGAGTACTCGATCCACCTCGCCTTGAACTTGGCCTGCATGGGAGTATGCGTTGCCTATGCGGGGCGGCTGCAGGGCGGCCTCGATGAAAAGATCGTTCAAGCCCTCCTGTCATCCATCATTGTCTTCGGCCTATTTGCTTTTCTAATCCTGGCCGGACGCCTGTTCTTTTCCCGGTCCATGCTCATCGTTTGCGTTTCCGGTGCGGCACTCGCCAGCACGCTGGTTGTGCTGATCCGTCACAAACTGAGCGGGCGGCGGGTTGCCCTGGTAGCGCCGCTGCTGGGGGACCATCGAAGCCCCCCCAACCTCGGAGAACTGGTCACTGATCCGTCAGCGGATCTCAGACGGTTTGACTTTGTACTCGTATCGTTTGCAGAGCCAGTCAGTGCCGAATGGTCCAAAGCCCTGTCGCGCGCGATGCTGGCTGGATGTAAAGTGCGCCACGTCGGCGAGTATCTGGAGGAACTCAAAGGGGCAGTTACGGTCGAGCACTTCGAGCTCGATCACCTGCCTGAGAACGGCATCGCCTCCTACAAGGCACTCAAGCGGGCGCTGGATATTGGTCTGGTGATCTTTCTTCTGCCGGTCGCACTCCCGGTCCTAGCAGCTGCGGGCCTGCTGATTGCTGTTTTCATGGGAACGCCTGTGCTCTATCGGCAAGAGCGCATCGGTCTCGGCGGTGAACCGTTCACCATCCTGAAACTGCGAACGATGAGGCCTGAGAGACCGGGCGAGGCCGTGGCCGCCGCCATCGTCGGCGACTCCCGGATCACTCGCCTCGGCAGGGTCCTTCGGCGTTTTCGCATCGATGAACTGCCGCAATTGTGGAACGTCCTGCGCGGGGACATGAGCCTGATCGGTCCCCGGCCAGAGGCGAGACCCCTGCACGAAGCCTACTTGGCTCAACTTCCGAACTATGCCTACCGCTACCTTGTCAGGCCTGGGATCACCGGCTGGGCTCAGGTCTCGGCACCGCCATCGGTTAACTCCGATGAGGCTCGCATCAAGCTTACCTTTGACCTTTTCTACATAAAGAAACTTAGCCTCTATCTCGATCTGCTGATCGTGCTACGGACCTTCTGGACCTTGGCTGCAGGTGGCGGGGCCCGGTAGGGTCAAGACCCATTCGTGTGAGGCGCAGGATCTGGTTCACACGCTTGAGGACCGTGACCGTAGATCATCTATTAACGTTCATTTCATGATCATTTGTACTCTGTTGCTATCACAAGTTTGTCACGCGCTAAGCCTTTAGCACCAGCGACATAACGCACCAAATATTTACGACCTTCGTGCGCCAATAGATCTCCTGGAGTCGGAGACGTAAGTTCTTTAACGGCGACTGTACAACTTCCGTCCAATTGTAAATATAAACATTCGACCTGCACTTGTTTAGTCCTTTGCTCTCCATCAGCGTCAGTCCGCTCTGCCTTAGATCGAACGCATCTCTGCGTTCGATCTAAGGCACGGTCGTCCGCAACAGTATGCCCAGACTAGGGTCGCGAGGCCATGGGCTCCGTAGGGAAAACGGACTGACCTGTCCCTCTGGTCCCGCGGTCATAATGGGAGTCCGCAGGCTTGTGGTCCTGACCCCGGAAACTGTGGTCCGCACCCCGACCTTGGATCGCCAGTGAAAATAAACGTGGGTCAGATCATGCGGCAAAAAACAGCCTGGAACCAGCGATCATGTGATTTGGTAATGCACGTCGTCCGTACGGCCTAGACTCAAGTCGTTGAAACATGGGGAGCCACCTTCACGAAACGTTCATACACCCAGGCCTTCAGGCTGGCCAGGTAGCCCTCGGCTTCGGGATGATTTTCGGAGGGAGCCCAAGGCGCAGCAACCTTAGCGCGATCGGAGCGGTAGGGTCCCGACTTCGCTTCGAAAAGAACCGAGCCGGGCTCCAGCGCGATCACCGTATGCCATACGTGCGGGGCCAGTTCGACCACCTCAAGGTCGGCGGCCGGGCCGCCCAGTCGTAAGGCCTGACGCGGCGTCCCTTCAGCGTCGAAGAGGATGAGGGCGAAGGCACCTCTCAACGCCAGCAGGCATTCGTTGGTCGATTGCTCGGCGTGGCGGTGCGGGGGAATGTAGCTGTCGGGCTCCATGGCGTTCACAAGCCTCTGGCAAGGCTCGTCCGGTCCCGCATGCAGGTTCAGGTGCAGGCGGCGGCGCGGCAGGGCCCGCGCCTGATGGATCAGAGCGTCCACCTGAGACGGCGTTAGATGCGGCTTGGTCATCGGAACTCCCTCCGGGCCTCGAGAGCCCAGGCGACAAAGGCGTCGAATAAGCTGTCGCGACCAAAATGGTCGGCCGCATAGGCCTGGGCGGCCTCGCCCATGGCGGCCCGCTCGGCTGCGGTCATGGCCGCCAGCCGTCGCACATTGGCAGCGAGGGCCCCGCCGTCGGACGCCGGCGAGGCCAGCCCTCCGCCAGATTCGGTGACCACGCGCGCCCCCTCCCCGTCCAGCATGGCCAGCGTAGGCAGGCCCGAGGCAAGATAGCTCTGGACCTTGCCGGGCACGGTCATGTCGAAGACCGGCTCGGCCCGCAGGCTGACCAGCAGGGCGTCGGCGCCGGCCATGAACGCCGGCATGCGCGCCATCGGATGACGGCCGAGCAGAATGACGCGGTCCTGGAGTGCGTGGCGCGCGATCTCTGATCGCAGTAGATCGGCCGCGCGGCCGTCGCCCACGATCAGCCAGCGCAGACCCGGCACATCCCGCGTGAGCGCGGCCGCTTCCATCACCGCCGGCATGTCCTGGGCCTCACCGATATTACCGGCGAACATGAGATTGAAGCCGCCTGCGTGTGGGGCCAATTCAGGTGCCGGCGCGGCGTCGCCGACGCCCCCCGCAAAAGTCGGCTCAATCCAGTTGGGAAAATAGAAGATCTGGTCAAGCCGGGCACCGTGGGTGATCAGGCTGTCGCGAAAGGCCTGCGACTGGATTAGGATGCGGTCGCAGCGGCTATAGATGAGGCGGACCAGCAGGCCGACGAGTCCTAGCAGGCGCCGGTTCCGGATCACGCCGACGGCGGCCAGGGTCTCGGGCCAGAGGTCGAGGATCCACATCAGAACCGGCGCACGCTTCAAACGTCGCAGCAATAGCGCCGGAAGCGCGACGGTGATCGGCGAGGTCTGGAAGACGAAGATGGCGTCGAAAGCGCGCCCCCTCAGCTTCCAGGTGCCCAGGATCGTGGCGCTGAGCGCGAAGGACAGGTAGTTCAGGGCCAGCATGACCGCGTTCGAGCCGCGCGGGACAAGCGGCACGCGCACCACTTCCACGTCGTGGAAGCGGGCATGGGCTGAGGGGTCGGCGCGGTAGGCGTCATAGACTGTCCCGCCCGGATAGTTGGGCAGGCCCGTCAGCACGGTGACCTCGTGCCCACGTTCGCGCATGCCGAGGACGAAGTCGTTGACCCGGAAATCCTCGGGCCAGAAATACTGGCTGATGACCAGCAGGCGCATGTCAGTCGTACTGACGCCAGACGACGCGGCGGACGTAGTCGACGTAGGAATGGATGATCCTGACCACCTTGTCCGACACGTTGGGCATCGAATAGTCGGCGACACGGCGGAGGGTGCGGTCGTCTCCGCGCGGCTGGTCGGCGATCAGGGCCAGGGCCTGCATGACGCGGTCGGGGTTGTGGCCGACAAGCATAACCGACGCCTCTTCCATGCCCTCGGGACGCTCGTGCGCTTCGCGGATGTTCAGGGCCGGGAAGTTCAGGATGGAACTTTCCTCGGTGATTGTGCCAGAGTCAGACAAGACGGCGCGGGCAGATTTCTGCAGGTGGACGTAGTCGTGGAAGCCTAGCGGCTTGAGCAGGCGGATCTGCGGATGGAAGGTCGCGCCCTCGGCGTCGATGCGTTTTTGCGTGCGGGGATGGGTCGAGACGATGACGGGCCGGTTATAAGTCTCCGCCACGCGGTTCAACACCTGAACAAGGCGCGGGAAGGCGCGCGCATCGTCGATGTTCTCCTCGCGATGAGCGCTGACCACGAAATACTCGTGCTCGTCCAGGCCAAGGCGGGCCAGTACGTCCGAGCCGTCGATACGGTCGGCGTAATGGGTCAGTACCTCGAACATCGGGCTGCCTGTCTTGATCACGCGATCGGGCGGCAGGCCCTCGGCCAGCAGATACTCGCGGGCGATATCGGAATAGGTCAGGTTCACGTCGGCGACGTGGTCGACGATCTTTCGGTTGATCTCTTCCGGCACCCGCTGGTCGAAGCAGCGGTTGCCCGCCTCCATGTGGAAAATCGGCACCTTGCGGCGCTTGGCCGGGATCACCGACAGGCAGGAGTTGGTGTCGCCCAGAACCAGCAGGGCCTCGGGTTTTTCGGCCTCCAGCACGCCGTCCATGGCCGAGATGATAGCCCCGATGGTCTGGGACGCGCCGCCCATGGCCGCGTTCAGGAAGTAGTCCGGCTTGCGCAGGCCCAGGTCGTCGAAGAAGACCTGGTTAAGTTCGTAGTCGTAGTTCTGGCCGGTGTGGACCAGGACATGGTCGGTCGTCTCGTCCAGACGGCCAAGCACGCGTGACAGGCGGATGATCTCGGGCCGCGTGCCGACCACGGTCATGACCTTGAGCTTCTTCATCGTCAGACCTTCATCGCGACGGTGTCGGGGCGGGCGCGATCGAAGATCTCGTTGGCCCAGAGCATGACGACCATCTCCTGATCGCCGACATTGGTGATGTCATGGGTCCAGCCGGGGATGGTCTCGACGATCCGGCCCTGACCGCCCTCGGTCTCAAGGTGGAAGGTCTCGCCCGTCACGATGTGGCGGAAGCCGAAGCGCGCGCGGCCGGTCAGGACCAGGAATTTCTCTGTCTTGGTGTGGTGATAGTGCTGGCCGCGGGTGATGCCGGGGCCAGCCGTGAAATAGCTGAACTGGCCGCAGTCGGGCGTCTTCAGCATCTCCACGAAGACGCCGCGCGGGTCGCCGTGGCAGGGCACGTCGTAGGCGAACTGTTCGGGCTTCAGATAGCTGAGATAGGTCGAATACAGCGCCCGCGTCAGCCCGGTCCCGACCCGGTCGGTGATCAGGGTCGCGCGGCTTTCGGCGAAGCCGCGGATCATGTCGGCCACCGCGCCCACGGTAGTGTCGTATTCCGGCCCTGCATGGGCGAAGCCGGATTCGGAGCCGTGGGCGGCGTCGGGCGCGTCGAGCACGCGCATAAAGGCCGCGCACACGTCGTCGACATAGACGAGCTTCAGCGGGGCGGCGGGGTCATTGACCGTGATCGGCAGGTCGTTGGCCACGTTGTGGCAGAAGGTGGCGACTGCGGAGTTATAGTTCGGCCGGGCCCATTTGCCGAAGACGTTGGTCAGACGGAACACGTGCACGGGCGCGCACGTAGCCGCGCCATGCGCGAGCACGGCCCGCTCAGCCGCCAGCTTGGAGCGGCCATAGGGGTTGTCGCGGTCGGCCTGGGTCGAGGAGGTGATCACAAGAGGCGCGCGGGAGCCGGCCGCCGCGAGGATGTGGCAGACCTCTGAGGTCAGGCCCGCATTGCCGGTTTTGAACTCGACTTCGGTCTGCGGCCGGTTCACGCCGGCGAGGTGGAAGACGAAATCGGCCGCGGCGATCGCCGCCCTCATCTCCGCCGGGTCCGACCCCACGTCGAATCCGAGGGCGGGCGTCCCGCGCTCGGCCAGATGGATCATCAGATTGCGCCCGATAAAGCCTTCGGCACCCGTCACCACCACGGCCATGGGATCAGTCCTCCGCGGTCGCGTGCTCGCCGGCGACGATCCGGCGCATGAAATCCAGCTTGAGCAACAGGGTCTTCATGCCCTCGACGTCGAGGCGATGGGTGTTGTGGCTGTTGTATTCGGCGCCCTGGGCTTGGGGCTCGCCCTTGTCGACATACTTGTCGTAGTTCAGGTCGCGGGCGTCGGGGGGGACGCGGAAATAGTCGCCCAGGTCCTGGGATTGGCCCCGCTCCTCGCGGCCCAAAAGGGATTCATAGAGTTTCTCGCCGTGGCGCGTGCCGATGGCCTGCACCGGATGATCCGGGCGGCCCATTAGGTCCAGGATGGCGGCGATCAGCACCTCAATGGTCGCCGCCGGTGACTTCTGTACGAAGATATCGCCGTTCTGGCCGTTCCGGAAGGCGAACAGCACCAGTTCGACCGCGTCTTCGAGGGTCATCATGAACCGCGTCATGCCCGGGTCGGTGACCGTGATCGGCTTGCCTGCCAGGATCTGGGACACGAACAGCGGGATGACCGATCCGCGCGAGGCCATGACGTTGCCGTAG
This sequence comes from Brevundimonas bacteroides DSM 4726, assembly GCF_000701445.1. Taxonomy (GTDB): domain Bacteria; phylum Pseudomonadota; class Alphaproteobacteria; order Caulobacterales; family Caulobacteraceae; genus Brevundimonas; species Brevundimonas bacteroides. The sequence continues at coordinate 71,164 of NZ_JNIX01000004.1, read as the reverse complement.
CGCGTGCCGCAGGCCACCGTACCGGTCCCGTCGAAGGTCCGCGAGGTCGCGACCATGACCTTTTCCATCATCGCCTTGGAAATGCCCATGGCGTTGATCGGATAGACGGCCTTGTCGGTGGACAGGCAGATGATGCGTTCCACCCCGGCCGCGCGCGCCGCAGTCAGAACGTTTTCGGTGCCCATGACGTTGGTGCGTACCGCCTGCATCGGATAGAATTCGCACGACGGCACCTGTTTCAGCGCAGCGGCGTGAAAGACGTAGTTCACCCCGTGCATGGCCCCCTGGACGCTACGCTCGTCGCGCACGTCACCCAGGTAAAACTTGAGCTTGGGGTGCGCATAGGTCTTGCGCATGTCGTCCTGCTTCTTCTCGTCCCTGGAGAAGACGCGGATTTCCGCCAGGTCTGACTGCAGGAACCGCCGCAGCACGGCGTTGCCGAACGAGCCGGTGCCGCCAGTGATCAACAAGGTCTTGTCTGTGAACATCGGCCCCTCTCTCACGCTCCCTCGCCTTCCGGCCTCATCAGACGGCGGCGAAGAGCGCCTCCTTCTCCGCCGGTTTGGGATAGTTGATCAGCACGGCGCGGTACTGCCCCTTGAACACGAACAGGCTGCCGGCGGCCGCGCCCATCACCCCGCAGGTCCGGAACAGATCGCCCATGTGGTCCAGCGACCCCGCCCCCCCCAGCATGGTGATGGGGATGCGCACCCGATCGCGCAGGCGGCGCGCCAGGTCCAGGTCATAGCCGGTCATCCGGCCGTCCAGATCGACCGAGTTCATGACGATCTCGCCGGCACCCAGGTCCGCGACGCGGGCGGCAAAGTCGAGGGCATCGACCTTGGCGTTGCGGCCGGCGTTGCGGGTGGTGACGTCCCAGCCGCTGCCCGGCATCTTCTTCTTGGCGTCGATCACGACCACGACGCTCTGGCGTCCGACGGCGTCGGCGATCTCCGACACCAGTTCGGGGCGATCGGCGGCCGCGGCGCTGATCGAGACCTTTTCAACGCCCAGGCCGATGATGCGCTTGGCCTGTTCGGCCGTCTGGACCCCGCCGCCGTAGCAAAGCGGCATGCGGCACTCCAGCGCCATGTGCTCGATAGCCTTGTAGTCGGGCTCCACGCCGTTCACCGTGGCGTCCATGTCGACCACGATCAGCTCGTCGGCTTGTTTTTCGTTGAAGATCTTGACCGCGTTGATCGGGTCGCCGACGTATTTCGGATCCTTGAACCCGATGGTTTTGACCAGGCCGCCCTGGTGAACCAGCAGGCAGGGAATGATGCGGGGGCGCAGCACTTCAGGCCTCCGAAAAGTTCTTGAGCAGCTGGGCACCGTAGTGGTGGCTCTTTTCCGGATGGAACTGGACCCCGTGAACGTGGCCGTTGCGCACGGCGCAGCCGAACTCCAGCCCATAGCTGGAATGGGCGGCCACATGTTCGGCCTCGGCGCATTCGAAATAGTAGGAGTGCAGGAAATAGAAGCGCGCGTCGGTCTCCAGCCCCTGAAAAAGTCGCTCGCCCGCCCGGGGCCGCACATCGTTCCAGCCCATGTGGGGCATCGGCAGGTCGGCGTTGGACGGCGCGTGCGAAAAATGCCGGACGCGGCCGGGAATCCAGCCCAGGCCGTCGCGTTCGCCCTCCTCGCTGCCTTCGGCCAGGATCTGCATGCCGACGCACACGCCGACGACCGGGCGCTTCTCCTCGACCACCAGACGTTCCAGCGTCGACCGCATGCCGGAGGCGTCCAGCAGGTCCATGGCATGGTCGAAGGCCCCCACGCCGGGCAAGATGATGCGCTCGGCATCGGCCAGCTCGTCGGCCGTGCGCGCGACTTTCGCCTGGACGCTCACCCGCTTGAAGAGATTGACGAAGGCACCGATGTTGCCCAGACCATAGTCGACGATGGTGATCACCGGATGATTGACCTCTGCAGACCCAGCATCCTCATCGCGCGGGTGCCAAGGTCGATCAGGCCCATGGCATTGGCGAAGTCGCGATAGCTGCGGTTGGGGCCGTCGCGGTAACCTTCCAGCTCCGTCACCGTGATCCCTAGCTTGTTGGCGATATACTCCATGTCCTGGGCCATCTCTTCGCGCGGATAGGCGGGCTGCTGGATTCTGGCCAGCGCGTCGTCACGGCTGAGCTGATTGGTCAGGATCAGGCTGGAGAAGTGGGCGCGGCGCTTGTCGAAGCCGAACTTGGTCGGCAGCCAGTAGCCCTCATAGAAGCGGGTGAACCGCGACTCATGGTGCTTGTGGGCGTATTTCTGCCAGCCGAAACGGTCGACCAGCTCGTCCATCGCTTTTTCCTTGATGTAGGGCACATGGTTGAGCGGCTTCACGACTTCGATGCCCTTCACGTAGCGATAATAGAGCTTGAAAGTGAAGATGTCGGACGTCGGAAAGCTCTTCAGCGGGATCGTACCGTATTTCTTGTGGATGTCCTTTAGATTCATCAGGTCGGACGCATGATAATGCCACTCTAATGGCTCGCGCACACATTCCGTTGAATAGTTCGCCCCGGTGAAAATGTACTTCAAGCCGGTGCGGGCCGCGTAGTTGTAGAGACCTGCGAAGAAGGCGTGGTCCTGGGGCGTGTCCAGGTGGGCCACGCCGGACTTGAAGTAGGCCAGCTGCAGATCGCGCATTTCGGGCCAGTTGATCACCTCGGTGAAGAGATCAAGCGCCATAACGTCAACAAGCTTCTCGATATTGTTGACAGCCTGTTGTGTATTCCAGCCGGCGTCGACATGGTATAGAAGCGGCCGCAGGCCGAATTTTTCCTTGGCGAGGTAGACCACGTAAGAGCTGTCTACGCCGCCCGATACACCGATTAGGCAGTCATGGTCCTTGTCCTTGCCGTCGGCCTTGATTTTTTTCACCTTGGCCATGATCTCGCGCTCACCGCGCTCATCCGTGTGCCAGTTCGGCAATATGTTATTGAAATAGTTTTCGCAGTATTCGCACCGACCGGACGCGTCGAAGACAATCTTCGAGTCCGAGGTGTCCATGATGCAGCTGTTGCAGATTCGGTACGGACGGTCGTCGCGGATTTGGTTCGACATGGTATTGTGATCGTCCACTCAGAGGTATGGGCCGTTCAATGCTCTTGGACTTGGTGCCCGAAGCGCTCATCGGATGCGATCATCTAGAGGACGTTGGTTAGAGGTTCGAGACGGAAGCTGTCGCGGCGAATGGCCTTGATCAGCATGCCACGCAGGGGCCGGGCGATGGGTTCTGGTTTGCCGATCCGAACCGCCGTGGCACGCCAGCCCGCCTCCTCGAACAACTTCAGCCATTCGCGGTGCGAGCGGAACCGCACCCCCACTCCGAAGGTGTTGGCCTTCAGCGCCGGCACAAGGCGCGCCGCCTGTCGGCCGATGGAGGACAGGACCGGATTGACCGTGATCTCGTAGATGATCCGGCCCGACACCGTGCCTACGAAGGACTCATAGATGTACTCGTTGACGAACACGGTGTCCGCTTGCGCCCGCCAAGCGACGAGGGCCTTAACCTGGAGCGCCCGGGTTTTAATTTCGTCTGCGCCGACCAAATGATGCAGGATCAGGTTGAAACACGCAACCTGCTCGTCACCCTGGAACTGGGGCGCCAGGGCGTCGCCGATCACGGCCTCCACGCCTAGGACGCGACAGGCCTCGACGGAGCCGGGGTCCATGTCGATTACCCGGGTGCGGTCGCCGCGGGCGTCGCTGAGCGCACGAGCGAAGAAGCCGCAACCGCCGCCGACGTCAGCCACCACGGCACCCGGCCGCGAGTACGGCATCAGTTCGCTGAAGTCCGCGACCTGATCGGCCACGAACTCGTTGTGATAGAAGGCCTCGACTTGCTCTTTGGAGAGCCTGCGTTGGGCCACTGTCTGTGCGTTGTCCGTCATCTCACCACACCCCCGAAGAGCCGTAGATCAACAAACCGCTTACCAGAAGCAAGATCGGCACGCCTGGAAACAGGCTAAACCACCGCTCCCACGCGAGGCCGACCTCGAGTTCGACCATCCCGTGCCTAATTGCGACGTCGACAGCGGCGAGGAACCGGATCAGGTCAAGGCTGTTGACCGAACGCGAATAGGACGTGCGCGGCGGCACGACCGACCCGAGCCCCTCGGCGTGAGACGTCGTGGTCATGCCGCTGCATCCCGGTCAGGGCCGACGTCCGCGGCCGCTTCCTGCCGATTGAATCTCAGCGTCACTTCGATCAGCTTGGCCCAGTCTAGAATCTCATCCGCCGTCTTCAGCGCACCTTCGCCCATGGCGCGGAGGCGCTCCGGGTTGGTCATCAGATCGCTGAGATGGTCCGCGATCTCCGGCGACAGATCCTTCGATGGCTTCAGGATGACAAGGTTGTCGTAGCGATTCAGATAGCCGACGTCTTGCGAGGCTCCGTTCGATACCTCGTTGACGATCACCGGCAGGCCCATGCCGATGGCCTGCTGCCACATCACCGACTGGCTAGCAGGGAAGACGGCGACGTCGGCCGCCGCCATATGCCGATACACACCGGACTTATCCTGCCAACCGAGGAAGTGAATGCCCCCGATCGGTCCGGCCAGACGGCGAAGTTCTGCCTCATAGTCCTTATCGGTCGGCGCGGCCTCGCCCACGACCAGCACGTGCATCCGCGGGGACCCGATCCGGCCTACGGCCGCCAACAGGTCCTCCGTCCGCTTCAGCGGATGGAGTTTCCCGCCGGTGAAGACGACGAAGTCGCTCTCCGGAATGCCGAGTGCTCGCCGTACTTCCCCCCGAGCCCCTGAGGAGCGGACCTCCCGCCCGAACGGCAGATCCGTGCCCAGTGGCAGTAGTTCCATCTCCGTTCGGGGAACACCGTAGACTTCTTCGAGAAAAGTGAATCCTGCGGGCACGATGGGAAATATACGGCTTATATATGGGCGGGCCTGATCGAGGAACCATTTCCGGATTACCCCATGCAAGATCTTCAGAGACAGCTGGTTCCGTCCTGAGTTCGTGTAGTCGGCATGATAATCCATGATCATGCGACAGTCGGGGTGACGTTTCACATACGACACGAGTTCGGGGACGTTAGGCAAGATACAGTGCATATAGATGAGATCGGGCTTTTCTGCCTCCAGTACCGGCTTCAGCTTCGCGTAGGCACGAAGTCGATTGAGTAAATTATAGGCATATTGCAGCTTTATAACCTTCACTCCATCGTACCAGTAAGTCCTAGCTGGCACAGAGGGATCATGATTGTCATTGTAGTAGTCAAAGACATTTTCAAATGTCGATGACACAACCACAACATCATGCCCTGCACTAGTATAGTATTTAGCCAGCAAATTCTCTTGGTACTCGAGGGACTCATTGAAGAACTCGCAAATCATAACAATCTTCATTGAGATTCCCCCTTTCTTGAGTCGGCGGTCTTTGTTCGAAATCGGGCCCGTCGCTAGTATCGCTTTTTACGCGGCGTATCTGCAAGCCGGAGTCTTGCAAAAGTGAAAAACGCTATCCAGAACGCCCCCCCGAACGTCAATAACACAGTAGCTAGGTGGCCGTTAGTCAGGCTAAGCCCTACCGGAATCACAACGAGGTTCGCAAATCGCGGATCCCACCCTCGTGCCGCCCAGTCGAGCGCCCGTAGCCACGCTCCGATTAGGCAGCCTATCAAGATCACACCTAAAGGCCCAGCGGCCGCCACGCCCTCTCCTGAAAATGGGTTTGCATTGGCATTCACTATCCTAGAGTTATAGTAGAAGTCACCCACGATTCTCCCGAGGTGCGGCCAATCGGGGTGATTGGCAAAAGCATCAGGCGGCGGGACCAGCAACGATATCCCACGAGTATTGCTCCAGTAGGTCAAGCCACGTTCGCCGAAGAGATCAGCGTATTGGCTAAACGTCAGGCCTGGTAGCGCGATCATTCTGAACACAGCGATATCAAGGGCAGCCTGAAATCCGGTGAATGACCATTCGGCATCGCTTGAAATGTAAATAATTAGAAGTACAGATATGAATCCTAAAAGGTATGCTGTTAGCGCGGCCGCGGATCGCCAATAGGTCTTAAGTTTATGCAGTTGACTGAAGATCAATATCGCAACTGCTATTGCAATTGTTATTTTCTGCGCATCTATTCCATAGGTCAGTACAAATCCCACCAGCCCACCTGCGATCATTAGGTATTTTCTCTTAATTATTCCTACAACGAATAAAAGAGGCGCCAGAACCACACTATAATAGGTCTGTATATAAGCTATACCTTGACCAACTTGACCCCTTGTCAACATACGCTGTACGTAGACGTTGTCCAGCGAAACAAAAGATATAATATTTCTATAATAGAATATTAGTACTATTGTAGAAATGAACCATACAAGCAGCAGCGTGCGATCGGTTAGTTCAGAGGGGAGGTGGTTCCCCGCTATCTCGGCACGCTGACCAGATCCCGATATGCGGCACGCAGCCGCGAACCCGAATGACAGCCCGGCCAACGCCAATCCGTAATGGGAAAAAGCATCGGGTCTGAGTGCCGTCGTGATGGTGATTGTCGGTACGTAAACAATGACAAAAAGCTGCCAAAGAATAACGGCGGATGGAGAGTTCGCGGTTTTGGGCAGAAAAATCGCACCCACCATCGAAAGTATAACGACAAACGCAAAATCGCCTGCGCTGAATGGATCGAAGGTAAAACCGTAGTAAGCCCAGCGGATGCCCAGATACTCGGAATGGGCCAGATGAATGACGAGTGCATAGGCGACAGTGACAGCGATCAACCCTGCTTGTGACAAAAGTGCAGCAATCAGATTGCTCATCAGATCGGTCGACCGCGTCGGCATCATCGCTCGGACTCTAGAATCAGGCTCGGTGCCGAGGACGCGGGACATTGTTAACCTCCTTTGACCAGCTGTTCGGATATCGACGCAGTTGTTATGGACACAAGCAATCCGATGAACAGGCCGATCAATGCGGGAGCAGCCGATGCCCGTAAGGCTGATAGGCCGGCGAGCGGCAAGGCACCCGCCGCTCTCAGAACAACAGCGTTGAATATAGCGTAGAAAACAAAACCAGAAATGGCAAAGGCTTCGGTTGCGAACCGCGCGTCGATTACGATTGCGAGGACCACCATGCCGGATCTAAGCACGAGGCCAAACATCTGCAGCATCATGGCCCAGGACTGACGCCCGACGACGTGCAGGGCGGTCGACGCCGGCGCAGCCACGAATTGAAGCAGAAACCAGGGTGCCATCCAGGATACGAGCACCCCGGCCCGTGTCCAGTCGGCACCGAAAACCAACCCGATGGCGGCCGGTGCCGCGACTGCAAGAAAGACGATCGGCCCCGCAGCGGCCTTCATCAACCGGGCCATCATCTCCGAGGTGAAGACGGCCAGCCGGCCCTCGCGATGGGCGTCAGGCGCGCCCGACAGATAGACTTGGCCTACGGCATTGCCGACCAAGGCCATCGGTGCCTGCAAAAGGAACATGGCGAGTGCCAGGTAGCCCGCCTCCGGTCCGACGGTCAGGGCGGCGATGAGCAGCACAGGAAGGTGGATACTCGCAGCGTTGGCCAGCGCCTCCATAACCGAGAACCGAGGAAACCTTTGGTGGATTCGCGCGACCTGGACGACGCCCTGCCAGCTGACCCGGCGCAGCAGGGCGCGTTCCTTGAACAAAAGCCCAACGCCTAATCCCACGGCGCCTGCACCATAGTTGAACATCTGCCCCACCAGCAGACCCTGGGGCGCGGCTCCTGCGAACCCCATGCCCAACTGTGCGGCGGCGGCTGCGGCGGATTGGGTCACGCGGCTGCGGGCGATGGCCCCGAACCCCTTCTTGCGGACGTACCACATCTGCAGCGCCAAATAGAGCCCGCCGATCAGCATGGCCGGCGGCAACAGCCAGATCCAGGGTGTCAAGCCGGGCTGGCCGAGAAGCGCGTAGCCCGCCGGGGGGATCAGCGCCATAATCCCGGCGACGACCAGCGTGAATGCGACGGTCAGACCGCAGCTGAGGGCAAGCAGGTTGACAGCCTCGACCTCGTCTTCGGGCAGGGGCAGCGCTAGTTCGTAGCGCAGGCATGCGGCAACCACAAGAACCCCCACAAGGCTGGAAAACGTGGTGGCGGCCGCGAAGTCCTGCGGCGTAAACAACCGCGTAGCGACAGGCATGGCAGTAGCCGTTATCGCATGGGCCAGCGCTGTACCGCTGATGAGAACTCCTATCGAGCGGGTCATACCCGCTCGACTGACGCGTTCCACGAGCCGAGCTAGGCAGCCGACCGGGCAGCGATTTGGCTCATTCGAGCTGCCGCTTGGCGGAGCAAGCCTGTTCGTCAAGCGAAGCACAGCTTTGTACGTGAGTATGATAAAGTGTGTAGGTGTCGCGTCATGCCTTCACGACATTGGGATAGGCCCCCCGATACTTACCGCGCGTGTCGATTATCAGCCTCGCGTGCTCGAGTATGAGGTCGTAATCAACGTTCGAATGGTCAGTCAGCAGGACGACGGCGTCGAAAGATTCAACGGCTTCGGGCGTCAAATCTACCGACCTCAGATCGAATGTATGCTCGCGCATGACCGGAAAGGTGGGGGCATAAGGATCAGAATACGACACGATCGCACCTCGCGACCGAAGGATCTCCATCACCATCACCGACGGAGACTCGCGCGTGTCATCGACGTTCCGCTTGTATGAGATTCCGAGTGCAAGTACCCGGCTTCCCTTCAGTGACTTCTCCCGTTCATTCAGCGCGTCTCCAATTTTGGTCACAACCCACTCGGGCATCCTTCGGTTGATTTCCCCGGCCAGTTCGATGAAGTGTGTCGAAAGTCCGTACTCCCTCGCCTTCCACGTCAGATAGAAGGGGTCGATCGGGATACAGTGCCCCCCCAGCCCTGGACCCGGGTAGTAGGGCGTAAACCCAAATGGCTTAGTCGCGGCGGCATCGATCACCTCGTAGATGTCGATACCCATTCGATCTGCAATGGTCTTCATCTCGTTGACCAGACCGATGTTGACGGCGCGGTGGATGTTTTCCAACAGCTTGGTCAACTCAGCCGCCTGGGTCGAGGATACGGAGACCACGCGATCGACCGCTGCGCCATACAGGCGTTCGCCGACCTCTAAGCAACTCTTTGTCGCGCCCCCTACGACCTTGGGGATGGAGTGGGTGCTGAAGTTCAGATTGCCTGGGTCTTCCCGCTCGGGGGAATAGACCAGAAACAAATCCTTCCCGATCGTCAGGCCACGACCTTGAACGAAGGGGCGAAGAACCTCCTCGGTCGTTCCGGGCCACGTCGTACTCTCGAGTGACAAAATCTGCCCTGGCCGCAAGTGGGGAGTAATCGTCTTCATCGTCTCGACGACGTAAGTCAGGTCAGGTTCGCGATTGCGGCTCAGAGGCGTTGGCACGCAGATGATGATCGCGTCTACTTCTGCGATGCGCTCGAATGACATTGTGGCTTCAAATCGGCCGGCCCTCATCGAGGCAATGGCTTCAGCTGCGATGTGATGGATCGGGCTTCGTCCATCATTCATCGTCCTGACGCGTTTGTCATCGATGTCGAAACCTACGATGGGAAAACCGATGTCATGAAAACGCAAGGCAAGCGGGATTCCCACATACCCCAAGCCGATGATCCCTATGACGGCATCGCGGCCTGCGATCCGTTCCAACAGTTGTTCGTACGGATAGATGTCGCTATTGGATTGATGGGTTTCGACGGTCATGGCTCAAGACTTGCGATGGTGGGTTGACCTAGAAAAAGGCATGACCGACAGGAGACGGACCGAAACGGGTGCTTGGAGAGTGTGTATCGCTTGATCAAGACAGAACGCTGAATGTTTGCGCTTCTATCTGGATTGCAGATTGGGCTTGAACGGGGGCAATGAGGGATCGCCTAGCCCTTGCTCAGGTAAACCCTTCCCTCAAAGAGCTGGTAGTGTTCCCCGGTGTGAGGACAGGTGGTTTCGGCTGAACCCTCCAGTGGCAGGTCGAGGCGTTCGCCATAGGCGCTCATCCAGCCCAGCTGTCGGGCCGGCACGCCCGCCATCAGAGCAAAGTCGGGCACATCGCGGGTGATGACGGCACCGGCAGCGATGAAGGCATAGGCTCCGATGGTTACGCCGCAAACAATGGTGCAGTTCGCCCCCAGGGTCGCCCCCTTGCCGACCCTTGTGTCACGATACTGGTCCTTGCGTTCAATGAGGGCCCGGGGGTTATAGACATTGGTAAACACCATACTGGGGCCGCAGAATACGCCCTCTTCGAGAGTGACATTGTCATAGACAGAGACATTGTTCTGGATCTTGCAGCGGTCCCCGATGAGGACGCGGTTCCCGACGAAGACGTTCTGGCCTAGGGACACGCCTTGGCCGATGACAGCGCCGGAACAGACATGGGCAAAGTGCCAGACGCGGGAACCTTCGCCAATCTGGGCCCCATCGTCGACGATGGCGCTGGGGTGCCGGAAATAGTCGGTCATGCCCTGGTCCCCAGGAAGGGATGGTAGTCACCTTTCAGGCCTACAGGCAATGCGGTTCTGATATCCGAGACGGTTTGGATCGCGACCCGGTTTTCGTCGAGACCGAAGCCACGACCCGCGAGGATTTCCTCGTAGCTTCGGGTATGTAGGTCGGTGAAGCCCCCCGAGAACTCGACCTCATCACCCGCAACAGTTATGGAGCGATAAGTCCTCTGCCCCTTGGCCCGGTCCGCATCAGGGATGTCGTCTGCGTCGATCGACAGGTACCAACGCACGCGCGCCCGCTCGTATTCCAGATATCCACCTGCCTTCGTATCGGAACTCATATGAACGATGCTCGACCGAAGTTCTCCAAACAGAAAGTAGAGCATGTCGAAGAAATGAACGCCGATGTTGGTGGCAATGCCGCCGGACTTGCTGATATCACCTTTCCAGCTCTTCAGGTACCAGTTGCCCCGGGAAGTGATGTAGGTCAGGTCCACGTCGAAATTGGTTGCCCTTGTTGACGAGGACGCGATCTCCTCGCGCAACGTAACGATGGCCGGATGCAGGCGTAGTTGGAGGATAGTGTTGACCGTCTGACCGGTCGACAGTTCGACTGCGGCCAGTTCGTCTAGCTCGCGCGGATCAAGCACCAACGGCTTTTCGCAGATCGCATCGGCTCCCGACCGAAGCGCGAACCGCATATGGGCATCATGAAGATAATTCGGCGAGCAGATCGAGACGTAGTCGATGCGACGCGCATCACCATCGCGACGCAGGATATCAATGTAGCGATCGAACCGCTCGAATTCGGTGAAGAAGTCTGCGTCCGGCGCGTATCCGTCGATAACACCAATGGAGTCATTCGGATCAAAGGCCGTGACCAGCCGGTTGCCCGTGTCAGCGATGGCCCTCATGTGTCTCGGCGCGATATAGCCGGCAGCGCCGATTAGAGCAAAATTCTTCATGGTGGTGGACGCCTTGTTCTTCTCAGCAGTTAGTCAAGCCGAAACTGTCTGGCCGGGCCTCTTGGTTGGCGATCACCGGGGCACAGCCAGTCGCGATCGACGCTGGGTCGGTGCAGACGCGGGTGGAACAAGGGGGTTCGCCAGTGGAAGGGTAGCCGAAGAATCTGATGTAATAGCGAGTTGTCCGCTGTCTGCGGGCGCTTCCCACCCCTCGTCTTCAATGGCCAAAGGAGCATCGGCAGCTACCTCTAGAGATGCGATAACAACTGTCGGCACGACATCGACCATCGTCGTTACGTCCTCCGGCAAAGGGGCAGGCAACTCCTCCACATAGGTGCCAATCGCGGCAAGCTTTGCGATCACCGGCTCTGCGCCCGCATGACGACCCGTGAACGCCCCCGCCAGCCCCCAAGCCCCCGTCCATCGGTAAAAGATATGCGTGCCGATCTGCGTCATCTTCACCAGCCGCTCGGCCCAATAGGGCGCGACCCAATCGGTGTGATAGTGCGTGGCCATCCCCACCTGCGGGGCGACTGCACCGTTGAGCGCCGCTGCCGCCACCGCCCGAGCGCGACCCCAACCCGCCGCCGACGGAGCACGCGCCATGGCTCCATCACAGGTGAAGCTGAACTGACATCCCGTCGTCCGCTCTTGTCCCTGGAACACCACGCCGCAGATGGTCTTGGGGAAGGCCGGATGGCGCATCCGGTTGATGACCACCTGGGCCACTGCGGCCTGGCCCGCCGCGGTCTCCGAGGCTGCCTCGTAGTAGACCGCCGCCGTCAGGCAATCGAGCGCCCGGGCATAGTCTGCAATTTGCTGTGGCGGCATGATAAAGGGCCGCGCCGCCTGGATCGGCAGGGTCGAGAACGGCAGGGCGGCGTTGAAAGCGCGCGCCTCATCCATAGAGACCTCACGCAAGGCATCGGGTGCCAGGGTGTAATCCAGCGTCGGGGTCAGCATCGCGGTCGGCGCTGCCGGCTCATCGCCCCCAACCGTCCGAGCCGCCGCGAGCTCTCCCAGCCGCGTATGCAGCAAGGCACCGCCTGCGGCCAATAAGATGGCAAGGGAGGCGACGATTCCCAGCGCCGAGGGCGTAAGCGGGCTGAGCGCCAGTGCGGAGAGCCATGTAGAAATCCGCTCCAGAACCGGATGAAGGGCGGGTCTCTCGAGGCTCGCGTCCTGGGCGCTCATGTCTCCTTCTCCGCATCTCGCCCAGCCGCTGACACGCGCGAGCCGTCGCTACGGATCAACCGCTGACGTTGACCCGCTTCCTGGATCATCCGTTCAACAGCGCCGTCAAAACCACGCCGCCCGCGACCGCCGTCGCCGCGAACACGACCAGCTTGCCCCATCGCCGTCGCTTCGACGCGACCGGCGGCCAGAAGGGGTTGTCCGTGCGATCTCTCATAGGCATGCAAGCGCATTTCCTTCCGATCTGGATGATGCTCCGCTCGACCCGCCATCAGCCCCTCCCCTGCCCGAACGCGAACCCGAGACCCAGCAGGAAGGTCCAAAAGCCCGCGATCGACGGAACTTGCAGGGCATAGTCGGTCAGACCGTGTACCAGCACGACCAGGCTCGCGCAGACCACACCGCGCTGAAGGCCCCGGCCCTTCCCGCCCAACGCCCGCGCCAGGGAGAACACCAGAACGACCGCAATCAGCAGGAACATCGGAAGGGCTCCGACCAGTCCCGCCTCTTCCAGCCACTGCAAATAGACGTTATGGGTAGCCCGAATACTCCAGAGACTGCCGATCGTCTCCCCGGTCATGATCTGGGTGTTGATGGCGTCGAAGCTGCCTAGGCCATAGCCGAACAGGGGCGACGCGAGGAACGCCTGCCAATGGGCCGCGAAGATTTGGCCGCGAAGGAGGATGTCGGCGTCAATGCCGCCCACCCGGATCCACAACAGGTCGTTTCCGCTCAGGGTCAGGACTGTTCCCACGCCGATCAGGAGGCCAGCCCCTAGCCAGATCGGCACTCTGCCCTTCCGGCTCGAGGCGGTCTCCCAGAGAAGCAGCGCCATCAGGGCGACAACCGTCGCGACCAGACCCATGCGCGAGGCGGTCAGGATCAGACACACGGTGCAGAGCGCCATGCACGACAGGGGCACAGCCGTTTTCGTCAAACGCTTCGACACCCCCAGTCCTTCGGTCCGGCTCCAAGCTCTCAGAAACACCGACAGCGACAGCACCGCAAGGATGCCAAACACAGTCGCCCCATTGTTGGCGCTGAGAAGTCCACCTGACAGCCGGGCCCCCTCGGCAATCTGGACGCCGGCCAGGAAGGTCACAAGCGACACGGCCGCATAGGCCCCGCCGGTCCAGACAATGGCCTCGAGCGTCGCCTGAGCCCGCCCACGCTGAAGGCCGTGAAGCGTCCCGACCGTGAAGACGGCCGCCAAACCCAGCAGCTTGACGATCTCCACGACCGTCGCCCCCGTGTCGATCGAGGCCGCCCCACCCTCGATTCCCGCCCAAGTGTAGAGGGGGTGAACTCCGCCCGGCGTATAGGGCGTCAGCGACCAGACGGCCGCGCCGAGCACGGCGAAGAATAGAATCGCGAGCTCCCAGACCGGCCCCACGTCATGCAGACCGCGCCGCAGCGGCGACGCCAGGGCCACGACCAGCGACAGCCCCAGGATGGCGGAGAACCACAGCGCCGCGGCCGGCTGGTTCACCCCGAAGGACAGATGGGCCAGGCAGAACAGCGTCGGCAGAACGAGCAGCCCCAGCCGCCAGCGCAGGGGCTGGCGGCGCTCAGCCTTGGACGACGCCCCGAAGGCGGTCGATCGTTTCCGGCGGGGATGGTCGATGACCTCGGCGGTCATCGGTCAGGCCGCGTAGTATTTCTTGTAGTCGCCGTAGTAGTAGCCGGCGTCGCCGTAGCCGTAGCGGGCCTGGGCTTTCATATCGACCTGGGTCATGCCGATGCCGGCGACGTGGGCACCGGACTGCTCCAGCACCTTGAGCGCGGCCGCGATCGCCTTCTCCGGGGTCTTTCTCCAACGGGCCAGGAAGACGACCGCGTCCGAGCGAGCGGCGATCAGTCGGGTGTCAGAGACAGCGAGCACCGGCGCGGTGTCGAGAATGACTAAGTCGAAGCGTTTGCGGAGGTCGGCCACCAGGTCGTCCATCGCCGCCGTGCCAAACACATCCTTGGGGGTGAAGCTGTCCTTGGCCAGGGGCAGGACAAAGGCACCCGACGGCTCGTCCAGACGCACGGCCTGCTCCAGCGGAACGGATCGGTTCAACACCTCGATCAGACCCGCTTCGGGCTCCACGCCCAGGAGCCGGTTGACGTTTCTCCGGCGCAGGTCGCAGTCGACGAGGATGACCCTGACGCCCGCCTGGGCCGCGACGCGGGCGAGGCAGAGGGCGGTTGTGGTCTTGCCTTCGGCCGGGAGGGCCGAGGTCAGGCTGATGACCTGGATGGTGTGGCCGATCCGTGAAAACAGGATCGAGGCCCGCATGGCGCGCACGGCTTCCGCAAAGCTCGAGAGCGGCTTCTTGACGATGTAGTCCGGCGGGGTGTCGTCGCGGTCCTGGGCATCGGCGACCGACGCCAACAGCGGCACTGAGCCCAGATGCGGAAGGTTGAACTTGTGCTCGATGTCCTCCGCTGTGAGCACGCCGGTGTCGAGCATGATGGCCAGAACGACGGCAGCAAGGCCCGCGCCCAGCGCCAGGACGAGGCCGAGCGTCAGGTTCAGCGGGACATTGGGCGAGCTGGCTCTCGTCGGGATCGCCGCCGGCGACACAATCCGCGCGTCGGACTCCTCGATGCCTTCCGAAGAGGTCGTCTCCTGGAATCGGTTGAGGAAGCTCTCGTAGAGCGTGCGCACCGACTCCGCATTGCGCTCCAGCTCATTGAGCCGCACGCCTGCCGCATTGTTGGCCGCCAGCGTGCCGCGCGCCGAGCCTAGGCTGCCGGCCATGGAGCCCGTGCGCTCGCGCGCGACCTGCACCTGGGCTTCCAGGTTGGAGATGATGCGGCGGATCTCGGCCTGGATCTGGGCGTCGATGTCGGCGAGTTCGCGCTCGGCCCGGAGCATGTCGGGGTGACGCGGACCGTAGCGGCTCGACAGCTCGGCGACGCGGCCGGAGACTTCGGCGCGTCGCGCGCGCAGGGTCTGAACCACCTGGGAGCCCAAGGCCTCGCCGACATCCTCACCGTTGGAGCCTGCCGCGAGCTGGGCGCGGGCCGTACGCAGCCGCGCCTCGGCCTCGGCCTGGGTCGCGCGGACCGTGGCCAGCTGCTGGTTGTAGGCCGAGATCTCCTGTTCGGTCAGGGTGGCGCCGGACGCGCTCAGCAGGTTGTTGGATGTGCGGTACTGCTCGACCGCGGCCTCGGCCTGCTGCACTTCCGAGCGCAGTTCGGTCAGGCGGGTGTTGAGCCAGGAGTTGGCCTGGCGTGTCGCGTCGAACTTGGCTTCCAGCTGCTCCAGCAGATAGCGCTCGGCGTAGGTGTTGGCGATGCGCGCCGCCTTGGCCGGGTTTTCCGAGGTGAAGCCGACGTTCATGACATAGGTCAGGCCAGCGCGACGCACCGACAGGCGCCTGAGCACATTGTCGACGACCTTTTCCTTCTGCTTCTGAGCCTCGACGGCCGAGAGGCGTTCGCGCGCCGCGTCCGGAGCGGCCGCGCCGAACAGGGTGGCGACCCCGCCGACCACCGCCTCGATCGGACCGGGATCGCGCAGCGCCGGGTTGAACTCGGGGTCTTCCTCCAGGTTCAGGGCCTCGACCACGCGCTGGGCCAGCTGACGCGACTTGAGGATTTCGATCTCGGTATCGACCACGCTGGTCTCGGCCGAGAGGCCGGACAGCACCGCTTCAGTCGAGACGACGTTCTGCTCGCGCGTGTTGATCGTCAGGCTCGAGGTGGCCGTATAGAGCGGCGTGGCCTGGGTCGTAACGATGACGGCCCCGACCATGACCACGAGCGCCACCGCCAGGAACAGCGGCAGGCGACGCCGGAACAGGGCGATCAACCTGTGGAGGTCGACGCCTTCGGCCCCGGGTCCCCCCTGATCGGGGCCGGCCATCCGGGCGTCGCCGGGTCGGATCGGGGTCAGGTTGTTCATCGTAAGCTCACGCGGACTCGAGGGAGGCAAACCGTCTAGAACTGAGCCACCAGGGTCAGGGTCAGACGGTTCACATCAAAATCCACGCCAGCGGCCGCGCCGTCGGAGGTCTGTTCGAAATGGCTCGCTGCCAGGCTCAGGCCGAGGTTGCGGTTCAGCAGATAGGTTCCGCCGATGCCGTACTGCAGCCGCTCGTCCTCCCGGTCCAGACCCTGGTAGTCGTCGCTCGACAGGGAGATGTCGGCGTTCAACAGGACGTTGCGGAGCAGTTCATGGTCGATCCGGACACCCACGGCCGTCGATAGATAGCCGCCGGAGCCGGCGATGCCGGAATCTTCCACCGTCCGCGAGGCCGTGCCGGTCACGGTCGTCAGCTGGGTCGGGAACCACTCCAGCTGGCCGCGCGCGCCGAAGCCGTCGATCTTGTCGTAGACGGCCGCGTCGAACTCCTGGGAGATGTAGCCGACCGCGACCTCGCCGCGCGCCACGGCGCCCAGCTCGAAGTTGGCCCCGGCCAGGATCTCATAGCCGTCGGAGTCGCGCGCCGGCAGCAGGGCCGAGGTGGCCGTGTCGTAGTCGCGGGTGTTGACCGTCGCCTGGACGAACAGGGCCGTCGCCGGGCTGACCGCATAGTCACCGCGCCCGGTCAGGCTGGTGATGGTGCGGTCCCGGTTGTCCTGGTCGATGACCACCCCACCGGCCGTGCGGCCGTCTTCATAGTCGAAGGTGCGCACATCGGCGCGCGCCGACAGCTTGGTGCGGCCGCGCACCGTCGTTCCGGCCGCATAGGCCGAGGTGATGTCGTAGGAGATCGGTTCAATGGTCGAGGCGGGCGCGTTGGACGAACTGCGGGGCTCAGTCAGGCTGGCGTAGTCGACGCCCAAGGCCAGATTGGTCGCCCGCGTAAAATCGAGGCGCCCATTGGCTCCGATGCCCCAGTCCTCGAAGTTCTCCTCGTCGAAGTCCTGGTAGCGGGCGATGTTGGCCCGGGCGAACAGCGCCAGCGCATGCCGCGACCAGCCAGATTCCAGCGAAATCTCCGGCTTGAGGCGGAAGATCCAGTCGTCCTGTGTCCCTGTGCGCGTGGCGAAGATGTTGTCGTTGGACTCGGCGTCCAGCTGGAGGCTCGGATAGGCCGTGAAGGTCCCTACCGGCACCCCGAGCGCCTCATACTCCGGACGCGGGCGCTCGCGCACCCCAGTCCCCCGGTCGCGGGCGAACAGGTTGCCGGCCTGGTTCTGGGCCTGGGCGAGCGAACCCGAAGTCGACTGGGCCTGGACCGACTGGGCGGTCACTGCCACGCCGAGGGCCAGCATACAGGACAGTCTCAGAGCGCGGTTCGGCATGGGTCCCCCTCCGCCGACGTCCGGCGGCATGGCATCAACAGTTGGTCGTCAACAGCCGCCGGTCAGGTGGCTGGGCGGTAATCCGAGCCGCCACCGCCACCGCCGCCCGCCGATCCGGGTGCCCCGAGCGGCGCGCCACCCGTCTGGCCGCCGCCGGCGCCGGCCGAGGGCCCGCCGGTCTGACCGGAGACGACGCTCTGCACAGTGCCGATCGCAGCGGCAGCGGCGGGCGAGAGGGTCCCGGCCTGGGAGAGGGACTGGCGAGCCTGGGACAGGGCCTGGCTGACCACGGCGGGCGATTGGCCACTGGTCGCCACCGCCGCCTGAATGGCCTGCTCGATGTATTGAGCGGCTGCATCTCCCGTCAGGCCCGCGGCCTGGGCCTCGGCCTGGGCGGTGGTGATGGTGGCGGCAAGTTGCGCCGCCAGCTCAGCGACGGCGTCCTGAGCCGCGGCCACAGCAACAGCAGGAAGCACCGAAGCGCCGGCGACCGAGCCGACGACGACGGCGGCGCGGCAAACAGCCGCGACAAGACCAGCCTTGAACATACCCCAGCCCTCCATGAATGGTTAAATGAAGCTTACACTGAGCAGGTGCGAAAGAAAACCACCGGTGTGCCGGTGTGTCTGCCACGCCCGCGGTATTGGTGGGCCAAACGCCCGTTTCCGGCACACCTGTGCCTTTGGAGTGACTCTCACGTGCAACGACGAGGTGGTTACACGCTCTGTGTGAACCTTGCGTGGCACAGCCTCCAGCAGACTGTTCGCTAACCCTGGTCGCGGGCTTGCTGGGCGCGGTCCTCGGCCTGTTTGGCGAGCGTGAACGCAAGTCGCCCGGCCGGGTCTTCGACATCGGCCGCTGCGGCCTCAACGACGGCCCATCGGGTGCGCCGGGTCGCGCGGAGCTCGGCATCGGCCTGGCGGCGAAGGTCCGGCGTCAGCCGTCCCCAGCGCCCATAGGCGAACCGCAGGCGCCAGGCGGTGATGTCCGGACCAAACGGAGCCGTCGTATAGCTGCGGTCGAGATAGGCATTGGCCGCGGCGTCGTCGCCCCGTTCGGCCGCGACCCAGGCGAGGCGGGCCCAAGCGGCCGCTTCACCGGGTCGAACCGCGAGTGTTCGGCGCGTCCACGCCTCAACAGCCTCGAGATCGGCCGGCGAGGTGGACGCAGCCTGGACCGCCCGGCCTTCCGGAACCGCGGCCACGGGTGCCCAGGTCGTCCAGCCGGCGGTCGGAAGGCTCACGCTGAGCGCCAAGGCAAACGCAGAGGCCGTCGCGGCCGTCGCGAGGACGATGGCGGCACCCAGCCTGACGCGATATGCATTCTGTGCCCGCATAGAGCCCTCCCCGACGCGCACTCTCTAGGCTGGACTCCCCGGGGCCGTCAAAGCCCGGAGCCCGTCCCCGACCTAGACGAAGTGTCCTTTTTCTCGAGTGATGAGTGGCTCGATTACTGGTCAGAGACCCCAGTGTGTTCGCGCCCGGTGTCGGATCCGGTCGCACGCGTCTGGATTGCAGGGCTCTCGCCCGGTAAGGGACAGGCCTGAGCTGAGGATCGCTGCCATGACTGTCTTTCGAACGCTGTGTCTGAGCCTTGTGCTCCTGCTGGGTCTTGCGACCCTCGGACCGGGCCAAATCGTGGCGGCCCAGACGCGCGGCGACGAGACGCCGATCGTCCGCGTCGTTCCGGAGTATCGTCTTGGGCCCGCCGACAAGGTGCGGGTCAACGTCTTTGGCGAAGAGGCGCTGACCGGTGAGTTCACTGTCGGCAATTCGGGCAAGGTGTCCCTGCCCCTCATCGGCGAGGTCCAGGCCGAGGGCCTGACAATCGCCGAGCTGCAGGAGGCGATCGCGGCTGCGCTGCGCGATGGCTATATCAATGAGCCGCGCGTCAACGCCGAGGTGCTGAACTATCGCCCCTTCTATATCCTGGGCGAGGTCAATACCCCCGGCGAATATCCTTACACGGCCAATCTGACGGTCCT
This sequence comes from Brevundimonas bacteroides DSM 4726, assembly GCF_000701445.1. Classification (GTDB taxonomy): domain Bacteria; phylum Pseudomonadota; class Alphaproteobacteria; order Caulobacterales; family Caulobacteraceae; genus Brevundimonas; species Brevundimonas bacteroides. Next base: position 51,340 of record NZ_JNIX01000004.1, on the reverse strand, counting down.
GAACGCTGTGGCAACGGCAGGCGGCTTCACCTATCGGGCCGATACGCGGCGTGTCTTCATTCGTCGGGCCGACGGCCTGGGCGAACAGGCCTATCCCTTGACCACCGACACCCAGGTGGCCCCGGGCGACACCATTCGCATTGGTGAACGCTTTTTCTGACCTCGAAGCAGGACCGAGAGTCGGAGCCAGTGGCTACGAGCGGCCTCGCTCAGCCGGGACGTCTCAATCCCGGCCCATCTGGCACCCGGAGCGCGCCTTCAAACCATGGGCGTGCAGCATTCGCTTTGAGCAGTCGCGCCTTCCACCCGTCGCGTCATGGTCGATCCGCCGGATGCGCGCATATCGCCATTCCATTTATCCCTAAGGGCACTGTGTAGCACGACGGTAGCTCCCCCTGCGGGTTGGTGGTGGCTATGCCCTCCGGACGAGGGTTACCGCTGTCCGCATTCACATCCTATTTGCGTTCGGTTGCTATGCATCCCCGTCAGGAACTGAAACATGACCACTCGTGAGATCATATGGTTGCTCAGAGCGGTCTCCTTGTTGCCGGCGTCCGCGCTTGTTGGTCTTTTCCTGGGTCCGGTCACACCGGTCGTCGAGCGCCTCGGACTTTCTGACAGTCAATCTCACGCCCTGGCGTTTTTCACGGTGATGTCAGGGCTTCTAATTCTCTGGCCGCGACAACAGGTCTGGATTCTCGCGCTCGTGGCCTTTGCAGTAGGCGGTGCGATCGAGCTGGCACAAGGATTCACCGGACGGGGTCCATCATTTGCCGACCTCGCCGCTAACGCCGTGGGCATCTCGATGGGTGTGTTCATTTTTATTGTTGTTCATCGCGCCATCAAGGTCGGAAATCACATTGTCAGACGCATGAGCCACCCGCCCTCGGTCGCCCTTCCGTCAAGGCTGCGGATTACCCGGTCCGTTCGCTCATAACGACGAGATCGATGAATGGTCAGCGGGGTTGTGGCTTGTGGGGGCCTCCAGCCGGATCTCCTGACGCCGCTCCGTAGTTACTCGCACCCCACACCGTCACCATCGCGATCCAGATGGGGTCCATACCCCGGCTGCCCGCGCCGGACAGGAGCCGCCCCCGCCGCGCGCGCCGCGGTGCAGTTGGCGTAGGCACCCCCGCCGGATGGACCGCCGACCAGACCCTGCACGCGGGGCGGGGCCGACCGCGTCGCACCCGTTCCACCCCGGTGGCAGTGGTCGTCCCCGGTCCTGCGCTGGGTGTGGCAGCCCTCGCTGTTGAGCCCTCCGGGGTGGGCCGGAGCTGCCTCGAGGGACAGAAACAGGGTTGCCAGAGCCACGCCCGCGTAAGTCACCGCACTCTCCTCATGCCACTCGAGATTGCGGCATCCTTACGGCAGCTCGCGCCCGGCGCAAACCGAGACGCTGAAAAACACCAAGGGTCTCCGCGCCTTGCCCGCCCCTGGGCGAGACGGCCGAGCAGGGGGCCGCAAGTCGTCGACGAGCTCTTCGCAAGTCAGATCTGACTTGCCTGACAAGTCATTGTTTTAATGTTATTTTCTTCGCTGTCTCGTGTTGACAGAAGGCGATCCTTCCTGCTTGCCTTGGGCCATCGCCGACCCTCGCGGCGCTCTCGAAGGACACCCTCAATGGACCGGACACGTCTCCGCGGCCTTTCGGCCGCCTCGGCCGCCTGCGCCCTGCTGGCCGCCACCACTGCCCTCGCCGGAGGCTCCGGCATGCCCTGGGAAGGGCCGCTGCAGCAGATCGTGGAGTCCGTCACCGGACCCGTGGTGCAGGCGGCCGCCGTGATCGCCGTGGTCATCTTCGGGGCCGGCATCGCCATGAGCGAGAACGGCTCCTCCATGCGGCGTGGCCTGGGCATCCTCTTTGGCCTGTCGATCGCCTTTGCCGCCGGGACCTTCTTCCTGGACTTCTTCGGCTTCGCCGGCGGGATGGAGATCGCCGCGTGACCGGCGATCACCGCCCCGAGGGCTATGAGCTTGCCGTCGCCCAGGCCCTGACCCGGCCGGTCCTGCTCGGTGGCCTGCCTCGCGACTACGCCATCCTCATGGGCACCCTCGCCCTCATGCTGGGGCTGGCGCTGCGGCTGCCGTGGCTGGGGCTGATCTGGTGGGCGCTGGCCCACGGCCTGGGCCTGCTCGCGGCGCGCGGCGACCCTCAGGTGTTCGACGTGGTGCGCCGCCACCTCGCCCGTCCCGGTCACCTGGACACCTGAGGCCGGCCATGCGCTTTCTCGAAGACCATCGCCGCCGACCGGCGCTTCTCGCCGACCACCTCCCCTGGGCCGCGCTCGTCGCGCCCGGCGTCGTCCTCAACAAGGACGGCTCCTTCACCACGGGCCTCGCCTTCCGGGGCCCCGACCTGGAGTCCTCCACCGAAGACGAGCTGATGGCGGTGCGGGCAAGGCTCAACAACGCCCTTCGCCGGCTCGGCACGGGCTGGTGCCTGCATGTCGAGGCCGAGCGCCGGTCGGCCCGCCCCTATCCCGAGGCGGGCCCCGATCCCGACGCGCCGGGTCTCGCCGCCGCCTGGCTGGTCGACGAGGAACGCCGCGCGCTCTTCGACCAGGACGAGCCCGCTTTCGAGACCCACTGCCGCCTGGCTCTGACCTGGCTGCCGCCGGTCGATGACACGGGCCGGATCGAGCGCTGGCTGTTCGACGGTCTGGCGAGGACTGCGGGCGACGCCTCGGCCAGCCTCGCCCTCTTCCGGCGCGAGGCCGACGCCGTCGCCGATCTCCTGGCCGACGCCCTGCCGGAGGTCGAGCGGCTGGACGATGCGGCCCTGCTGGGCTGGCTGCACGCCACCGTCTCGCCCGAGCCACAGCCGGTGCGGCCGCCGGAGACGCCCATGTTCCTGGACGCGCTTCTGGCGGATGCGCCTTTGACCGGCGGCGTCGACCCCCGGCTCGGCGACCATGCGCTCAAGGTGGTCTCGGTCCGGGCCCTGCCGTCGGCGACCCGGCCGGGCCTGCTCGATGCCCTCGGGACCCTGCCCTTCCCCTATCGCTGGAGCGCCCGCTGGATCGCGCTCGACAAGGCCGACGCCGAGCGCGAGATCGCTCGGCTGAGGAAGCGCTGGTTCGCCAAGCGCAAGGGTGTCGGCACCCTGCTGCGCGAAGCGGTCACCCGCGAGGAGACACCGCTCGTCGACACCGACGCGGTCGCCAAGACCGAGGAGTGCGACGGGGCGCTGGAGGCCCTGGGCTCGGAAGCCTGCGCCTATGGCTATCTGACCCTGACCGTGGCCGTTCTGGACCGCGATCCGGAGCGGGCCGCGGCCTGCGCCCGGGCCGTCGAGGCCGCGCTGAACGCCCAGGGCCTGGTCGCCCGCGTCGAGACCCTCAACGCCGTCGAAGCCTGGCTCGGCTCCCTGCCGGGCGAGCCCTATGCCGATGTGCGCCGCCCGCTGGTCTCTACGCTCAACCTGGCCGACCTCCTGCCGGTCTCTTCGGTCTGGGCCGGCCCGGACGCCGACGCCGCGCTGGACGGCCCGCCCCTGGCGGTGGCCCGCACCACCGGATCCACGCCCTTTCGACTGGCGCTCCACGTCGGCGACGTGGGCCACGCCATGGTCGTGGGCCCGACCGGGGCGGGCAAGTCGACGCTTCTATCCTTTCTGGCGCTCCAGTGGTTCCGCTACCCCGGCGCCCGGGTGGTCTTCTTCGACAAGGGCCGGTCGGCCCGCGCCGCGACCCTGGCGATCCAGGGCAGCTGGCGGGCCCTGTCGCCCGCGGGCGGCCTGGCGCTTCAGCCGCTCGCCCGCATCGACGATCCGGCCGAATGCGCCTGGGCCTCGGACTGGCTGGCGGATGTCCTCGTCCAGGCGGGCCTCTCCATCGACCCTGTCCGCCGCGACGAGCTCTGGCGCGCGCTTCGCGCGCTCGCCGGCTCGCCCCCGGCGCATCGGACGCTGACCCTGCTCTGCGCCCTGCTGCAGGACAGGGACGCAGCCGCCGCGCTCGAGCCCCTGACGCTGCAGGGGCCCTGGGGCGCGCTGCTCGACGGGGCCGAAGACGCGCCGGAACCGGGCCCCTTCGACACCTATGAGCTGGAGACGCTGATGGGCTCGCCCGCCGCCGTCGGACCGGTGCTCTCGGCCCTGTTTCACCAGCTCGAGCGCCAGTTCGACGGACGCCCGACCCTGCTCGTCCTCGACGAGGCCTGGCTGATGCTTGACCACACCGGCTTTGCCGCCCGCATCCGCGAATGGCTCAAGACCCTGCGCAAGAAGCGGGTCTCGGTCGTCTTCGCCACCCAGTCGCTCGACGACGTGGCCGCCTCGGCGATCGCCCCCAGCCTGATCGAAAGCTGCCCGACCCAGGTCTTCCTGCCCAATCCGCGCGCGCTCGAACCGGCCAGCGCGGCGCTGTATGCCGGCTTCGGCCTCAACCGGCGCCAGCGCGAGCTCCTCGCCTTCGCCCCGCCCAAGCGCGCCTACTACTGGCGCCAGCCCCAGGGGCGTCGCCTGTTCGACCTGCGCCTGACCGGCGCGTCGCTCGCGCTGTGCGCGGCCGGATCGCCCGAAGACCAGCGCCTCATCGATCGCGTGCTCGAGACCGAGGGTCCGACGCGCTTCGCCCCCGCCTTCCTCAAAGCCAAGGGACTGCACCATGTCGACGCCCTCTTCGCTGCCACCTGAACACCGCCGCCCGATCCGCCCGGGTCTGCGCAACCGGGCCACGGTCCGGATCGCCGACCCCCGCACGCCCCGCGCCGGAACGTCTGCGGGCCCAACCGCCCCGGAGGCCGCCGAGGCCGGCCCGGACGCGACGGCGACTGCTCCTGCACGGTCCAGGCATCCCGAGCCTCGGCGCGCTCCGGCCCGTCCGGCGCGGCCCGCCCGGCCCTCCCCCCGGCGTCCTCTGTTCGCGGCAGGCCTGGCCCTGCTCATTGGCCTCGGCGGCGCGTCCGCCGCGCCATCCCGGGCCCAGGTCGTGGTGTTCGATCCCCGGAACCACATCGAGAACGCGCTCCAGGCGGCGCGTCAGGTCGACAGTCTGGCCAATGAGGCCCGGATGCTGCTCAACCAGGCCCGGGCGCTCGCCGCCTCGCCCTACAGCCATCTGGGCGAGACCTCGGCCGTGCTGGCCGACCTGTCGGCGCTGGCGTCAGAGGTGCGGGGTCTGGCCGGGACCGCCGGCGATCTGGAGCGGCAGTTCGAGGCCCTCTATCCCGCCGCCGTCGAGGGCTTGTCGCCGGACCGGGCGCTCGACCAGGCCCAGGGCCGCGCCGAGACCGCGCGCGAGACCGCGCGCGACCTGGCCGCCACCGCCGCGCGGCTCGATGCCCTGTCCGCCGGGCGCGATCGCCGGGTGGCGGGGGCGCTGGCGGCCTCGGAAGCGGCCGAAGGCGAGACGGCGGCGATCCAGTCCTCGACCCAGCTGCTGGCGGTCCTGTCGGAGGATCTGGCCATGCTGCGCACCCTGATGCTGGCCCAGAGCCGGCTGATGGCCGAGGCCGCCGCCCGCGAGAGCGCCGAGCGCGCCGCCTCGGCCGAAGCCCGCCGCCGCTTCTGGGCCCGGGACGCCGAGGCCCCGTCCGCCCCGCGCTTCGACCCCTTCGCCCGCGCCCGTCAGTGAGGAGCCGACCATGGCCGCGCCCCCCGGAATGGAAACGCCCAATGAGCTGATGGTGGTCTTTTCCGAGACCGTCAGTGCCGGGTTCGAGGCGCTGCAGGGACCGGTCGACACCATGTTCGGCCTGATGATCGCGCTCGTGGTGGCGCTCACGGGCATCCAGTGGGCCCTGTCGTCCAACCGCGACCTGCTCGCCGCCGGCTTCGGCAAGGTCCTGCTGATCGGAAGCTTTGCCTACATCATCAACGACTGGCAGGCGCTGTCGGAGACGCTCCAGGCCGGCTTCATCGAACTGGGCCTGGCCGCCGGCGGCGGCGCGCTCAGCCAGTCGGACTTCCTCAATCCCGGGGCGGTGCTGCATCAGGGCTGGCGCATCGTGCGCGCCCTGGGCGAGACCCCGGCCCCCGTCGCCAATCCGCTGGATGTGGCCGGCAACCTGATGGACGCCCTGATCCTGGGCCTGGCCATGATCGGCATCATGCTGGCCTTCGCCGTCCTGGCGCTGCAGATCATCGTCACCCTGCTGGAGTTCAAGATCGTCACCCTGGGCGGCTTCGTGCTCCTGCCGTTCGGGATCTGGTCGAAGTCCGCCTTCCTGGCGGAGCGGCCGCTGGGCTTCGTGGTCTCCTCGGGCCTAAAGGTCCTCGCTTTGGCCATCGTGGTCTCGGGGGCCTCGACGGTGTTCGACCAGCTCCAGCCCTCGGCCAACCCCGACCTCTACGAGGCGCTGGCCATCCTCGTCGCGGCGCTCCTGCTGGCCATGCTGGCCCTGTTCGTGCCCAACCTCGCCGCCGCCCTGGTGACCGGTGGTCCCGCGCTGGGGGCCGGCTCGGCCCTGACGGCGGGCCTCGCCGTCGCCGGAGCGGGCGGTCTCGTCGCGGCGGGCGCGGCCGGGGCCGGGGCCGCGCTGGGTGGCGGGGCCGCGCGTCTCGCCGGAGGAGCGCGGGCGGCCTCCGCCGCCCCGACCGGCCGAGGCCCCGCCTCCGGGCCGCCGTCCCCGGCGGCGTCCGGTCCGCCGCGGCCGCCCTCTCCCTCCGGTTCCGGCCACGCCGCGCCGATCGCATCGCGCGTCGCTCCGGGGCCGGGTCCGGCCGGCAAGGACCAGGGTCTGCCGCCTTCGACGGCTTCGGCCGGCAAGCCCACCCGTGACGCCCCGGCCGGCCCGACCGGCGCGTCCGGCACAGGACCGCAGACCGCAGGCGCGACCGTACGGTCTCGAGCGTCGGAGACCGAAGCCGCGCGCCAGGCCTTTCACCGGGCGGCGGGCGCGGGTCCGCAGGGCGGCGCCCAAGGCCCCGCTCCCAGCGGGGTCGGCAGGGCGGGCGGGGCCCGCTCGGCCGCCTTCCGCAGCTTCTTCGTCGCCAACACCGCCCGGTCGCTCCTGCCGTCCAGCGAGACGACCGGGACCCTCTCTCCCCAGCTCAAGTCGGAGGACCGCTGACCATGCACCCCTTCTTTCGCCCCAAACGCCCCTTGCCCTCCGCCCCGGCCTCCACACCCTACCAGCGCGCCGCCCAGGTCTGGGACGACCGCATGGGCCTGACCCTGGCGCACGCCCGCAACTGGCGACGCATCGCCTTCGCCAACCTTCTGCTCGCCGCCGGACTCGGCGTCGGCTGGGGGGTCCAGGCGGGCCGCGCCGAGGTTCGCCCTTTCGTTGTGGAGGTCTCCGACTGGGGCCAGACCCAGAGGATCACCGCGCTCGACGGCCGCTACGAGCCCACCGAGGCCCAGACCGCCCAGGTCCTGGCGGAGTGGATCCGCGACGTCCGCTCCAAGTCGGTGGATCCCGTGGTCATCCGCCAGAACTGGCTGGAGGCCTATGACCTGGTCGCGCCACGCGGTGCCGCCTTCCTCAACGCAGAGGCCCAGGCGCGCGACCCCTTTGCCGAGGCCGGACGCGAAGCCGTCCAGGTGGAGATCCTCAACGTCGTGCGCCGCACGAACCGAACCTATGACCTGCAGTGGCGCGAGACCCGGTTCGTCAACGGCCAGGCCGCGGGCCAGGCCCGCTGGCGTGGTCTCATCACCTTTCGGCTGGAGCCGCCCCGCACCGAGGCGGCGCTCCTCAAGAACCCGCTCGGCATCCGTATCGAGGACGTGTCATGGACCCCCGACGCCAGCTGATCCCGCTCGCCCTCGCGCTCGCGCTCCATGTCGGCGGCTGCGCCGCCCTCGGGGCTGACCCCGAGCCCCCGCCCCGCATCGCCGTCGCGCCCCTGTCCGCTGCCAGCGGCGGCCCGGTCGTGGCGGACGCCGCCCCCCGCTCGGCCACCGAGCGCCCCTATCTGGAGGTCGTGGGCCCCGAGGCCTCGGCCACCCTGGATCCGGCGGGCGCAACGCGGCTTCGGGACGCCGCGCCTGCTCCTCGAGAGGCACGATCCCTGGCCGGAGCGGCGGCGGACCCGACCCCCGCCCCCCGGGGCGGGTCCCTTGCGGCGGCGGCGCCAGACGCGGCGCCCCAACCGGTCGGCCAGTCCGGCCCGGCGGCGATCGCCTCGGCCAACGCGCAGGCCCTCACGGCTTCCGAGGCCGACCGCTTCGTCGGCGGGGTGCAGGTCTTCGCCTGGTCCCCGGGCCGGGTCTATGAGGTCTGGACCGCGCCCTTGCGGGTCTCGACGCTGACGCTGGGACCCGGCGAGACCGTCACCGCCAAGGCGGCCGGCGACACGGTTCGCTGGCAGATCGGCGAGGCGGTTTCCGGCACGGGGGCCGGTACCCGCACCCACGTGATGATCAAGCCGCTGGAGCGCGGCCTGGAAACCAATCTGGTCCTGACCACGACCCGGCGCGTCTATCTGATCCAGCTCCGCAGCGGGGCAGCGGCCGGTTTCAACGCCGCCGTCGCCTGGGATCTCGGGGCCCTGACCGGAGACGCCACCCAAACCGCCGAGGTCGCCGTCGGCGGGAGCGATGGCTCGATTGTTCCTCATGCCTCGCGGACGCTAGTCCGGGCCGGGGCGGAGGTACCAGGCCTCTCCGGGACCGCGATCGCCTATCGCGTGACGCCGCGTGGACGGGCCCCCGCCTGGACCCCCCTGTCGGTCCAGTCCGACGGCCGGCGCACCGTGCTGCGGTTCGCTCCCGGCCTCTCCGGGACCGAGGCTCCTGCCCTGTTCGCGATCGGCGAAGACGGCCGCGCGGAGACCCTGACCTGGCGACGCGAGGGCGACCTCTGGATCGTCGACCGGGTGCTGGAGCGCGCCGAGCTGCGGCTGGGCGACCGCCGCCCCCGGATCGTCCGTATCGATCGCCTCCCCCCCGACCGGAGCTGACCATGAGCCGCGCACCCGATCCCTCGCCCCCTCCCCCGTCGCCTCCGGGCCGCGAGGCCCGGCGGACCGAAGCCTCCGGCCCCCCCGAAGACCGCCTTTCCGCGGGCCGCGCGTCGTCCGCGGCCGGCCCGGGTCATCCGCCCAAGATCTCCCCCGAGCTGGCGCTGCGCGCGCCCCGGCCGTCCGGGGTCCGGATCCGCCCCGCCGTCGTGCTCGGCATGGGCGGAGCCGCCGCCGCCCTGCTCGCGGGGGCCTTCGCCTGGGCCTTTGTGGTCGCCCCGGAGCTGCGCGCCCAGGCGCGGACCCGGGATCGGGACCCGGCCGAGGGCGCGACCTCCAGTGTCAGGCCCGCCGAGGCGGTGACGGACGGTCCTCGCGGCTATGGCGACCCGCGCCTGCTGCCGGTCCCGCGCGGCCTCGGGGCCGACAGAACCCCGGCGGACGCCGAGGACCCGGCGCTCCCGGCATCCGCCGTCCGAACGGCGACCCGCGGACCGTCCGCCCGCATCGCCCAGCCGGACTATGGCCAGGGGACCCGGCTCGCGCCTCACGCCGTGGCGCGTGCCGACCCGGCTGGGGCCGCCCGGGCGTCCACCCTGTTCTTCGCGCCGCCGACAGGGACCCCCGCGCGCTCGACGCATCCGCAGGCCTCCGCAGCCTCGACAGGTGCTTCGATACCTCCAGGTCGCGTTCCGGGGCCGGGCTCCGGCGCACTCCAGGCCGGCGATCTCCTGTCCGCGGTGCTGCTGACGGGCGTGGATACGGCGCGGCCGGGGCCCGTCGTGGCCGTGATCAGCCGCGACGTCTACGACACCGTCACCGGGCGGCGTCTCCTCATCCCCCAGGGCGCCCGCCTGATCGGTCGCCAGGACGGAGACAGCCGCCATGGCGAGCGGCGCGCCTACCTCGTGTGGACCCGGCTGATCCTGCCGGATGGGTCCAGCGTGCCGCTGGAGGAGGCGCCCGCCGTCGACGGCGAGGGCGTGACCGGCCTCGAGGGCCGGGTCGAGCGACGCCTGGGCGCCCTCGTCGGCGGCGCCCTGTTCGGCGGGGCCTTCACGGCGCTGGGAACCCTGGCCCGCAGCGACAACAGCGGGTCCGGCGGCATCTGGGGCGACATCGGCGATGCGGCCGCGATCCAGGGGGCTGAGGCCGGAAGCCGGCTGATCGGGCGGGAACTGGAGGTGCGGCCTTCGGTCCGTCTCGCCCCCGGCACGCCGGTGCGGGTGCTGCTGACCCGGGACCTGGTGCTGGAGACGGCGTCATGACCGGCCGCATCCACACCCTGGCCCTCGCGCTCGCCGGACTCGTCGCCGTGTCGGGGCTCGCCGATCTGGCCCGGACCTCGGGCCTGATCCTGATCAACGAGAGCCGCAGCCTGGCCCCCGGCCTCTACCGGCGGGCGGCGGGGCCGCCGCGACTGGGCGACCTGGTCGCGCTGGATCCGCCCGCGCCCGCCCGACCCTATCTCGCCCGCCTCGGTGCACCGGACGACACGCGCCTGCTCAAGCGCATTGCCGCGATCGGGACGGCCCGGGTCTGCACCCGGCCGGGCGGGGTGGCGGTGGCCGGTGTGCTGGTCCCGGTCGCCACGCGGGACGCCGCCCGACGGCCTCTCCCGGCCTGGCGGGGCTGCCGCCGGCTCGCCCCGGGCGAGGTCTTCCTGCTGGGCGACACCGGCGGCAGTTTCGACAGCCGCTACTTTGGGCCCGTGTCCACCGCCACCCTGACCGGCCCCTATCGCGCGATCGTCACATGGTGATCGCTGTTCCCACCCCGGTCGTCCGGCTCGGGCTCGCCGTGGCTCTTGCCACGACGGCCGTCCTGTCGCTCTCCCCGGTTCCCGCAGCGGCGTCCGCCCTTCAGGATCCTACGACCGATCCGGGCTGGGCGTCGGCAGGCGGGGCCCTGTTCGTGTCCACGACCGGGGCGCACGCCGAGCCCGGCGAGCCGTCGGCGGACCTTGAGGCGGTCGGCGCGGATCCGGCTCGGGCGCTCGCGTCATCACCCTCGGTCGGACCAGAAAGCGAGCCGGGCGGCCCGGCGGCGCGGGTGGCGGTTCCGGATCAACCCTTCATGGCCCTGATCGGCGAAGCGGCTGCCCGCCATGGCCTCGACCCCAAGCTGCTGCATGCCGTGGTCACGGTCGAGAGCGCCTACAGACCCGGAGTCTGCTCGCCGGCGGGCGCCTGCGGCCTGACACAGCTCATGCCGGGCACCGCCGCCGAACTGGGCGTGTCGGACCGCTTCGACCCCGGCCAGAACCTGGCGGGCGGCGCCGACTACCTGGCGCGCCAGATCCTGCGTTTCGGCGACCTGCAGCTGGCGCTGGCCGCCTATAACAGCGGCCCGGCCCGTGTGGCCCGCCTGGGGCGGGTGCCCGACATCGCGGAGACCCGGGCCTATGTCCGGGCCGTGATCGCCTGTTATCTCGCGCTCGGCGCGGGTCGGCCGGTCCGGAGCGCGCGCGACTGCCCGGCGGGGGACGGCGCATGACCGGCCACCTCCCGCTGCCCGACCAACGCGACCGCCCCGCCCGGACCCGAACCGGACGGTCTCTTCGCGGGCCGGCGGCGTCGCGCAGCGTGGTGGGTGCTCCCGAGCCGACGCCCGGGAATCCGGTCGGGGGCGCACCGGTCGCCCTGCCCCGACCCTGGCGGCGGCGATGAAGCCCCGCCCGGTGACGGATCCCTCGCTCCGGTCCTGGCGGGACCTGCTTGACGCCGGGCCCGAAGCGGGCCGGTTCCTGTCCTGGCCGGATGTGCGGGCCTTGTCGGGACTGTCGCGGACGACGGCCTGGCGGCTCATGCGCCGCGGAGAGTTTCCGTCGCCCTATCGGCTCTCGCCCAACCGGGTCGCCTACAGCGAGGTCGAGCTTCAGGCCTGGAAGCGCTGGCGCATCGCCCTGCGCCGCGACCGGGGTGGTCCGTCCGCGGGGACCGCCCCCTCGGGCCCACCGACCCGTCCCGCGGTCGCAGGCGCCGGCCAGCCGGACCCGTCCGCCCTGGCCACGGCGGCCAGACCCGCGCGCGGGTTGGCGCGATCCGGCCCGAGCCGGAACCCGCCCCAGCCCAGCGCGCCGCGGGCCTCGGTCTCGACCTTCGGTCCGGGCCCTGAACCCGCCCGGCCGGCGTCCGGGCGCCGATCCAAGGCCAGCGGAGCGGTCACAGCGTCGCCCGATCCCGCGGGCCGGACGACGCTGTCGCCGGGCGACGGGGCGATGGCGGATCGCCCCCAGCCCCGGCGTCGACCGCGACCCCGGCCGTCGCACCCGGATCAGATCGCCTTCGGCTTCTAGCGCTTTTCCACAGTCTGTTCGTCTTTTGTTCTTGCCGAGCGGTCACGGCGCCCCCTATGCCCGCGACCGGGTCGGCGCGACGAGGATGGACGGATGGGGACACGCAAGCCCGACACCGTGCGACAGCCGCCCATGCCGGCCCGGGCCGTAACGCTCGCGGAAATGCGCGCGGCCGGTTGGATGCTGCGCGCCACCTGCAGCCGCTGCCGCGTCCAGCTCCATGTCGACCTGGCGCCGATGATCGCGCTGCTCGGCCCGGACTATGTCCTGTGGGGCCGGCACCCGCGCTGCCGGGTCTGGGCCTGGGGCGACGATGAACGGTGCTGGGGACGGATCCTGTTCGAGGCCCGCTCGGTTCGCGGGGGTTCCTGGCGCGCCCTGAAACACTCCAGCGAGGTCGCCGACGCGATCGACCTGCGCCGCCAGCTCTATCATGGGCGCTGACGGGCGGGGCCAGCGGAACCCGCAGTCCCCGTCGCGCCAGTCGGACGCTCATGGTCTGCGCCGGGGCGTCCCGATCAGCGACTGGACGGCGACCCCGGCCACGGCCCCCTCTAGCGCCTCTGCTCCTCCTGGGCCTCGCGCCTCCGCATCATCGGTCCCGGTCCTGGGCAGCGCGCCCACCCGCGCCAGACGGCGTCGCCTCTGTGTCGAGGGTTGCCAGCATCGTCTCGGCGGCCCTGACCGCCCGCTCCACGCGCGGACCGCCGACGCCGAGGGCGAACACAAGCTCCCTGAGCAGGCCTTCCAGGACCGCATTGCGCCTCAGGATCGTCTCATCGGGAGGCTCACTGCCCATGGCGGCCCGCCAGATGTCGGCCTTGGTGGAAAAGCGCTTGGCAATGGCTCCGGTGGACAGTCCGGTCGCCACAGACAGGCCCCGAAGAGTCATGGCGTCATAGCCATCGCGCGTAAGCAGCTCGCGCGCGGCCGCAAGGATAAGGGCCTGACTGCGTTCTCGCTGGGCCTGTCGGGACGTTTTGAAGTGTCGTGGCATGGCAGAGGCCGATTTTCAGGGCTTCGCTGCGGGCCCCTGGCCCTGGCTCGATCGACAGGCGAGGAGACGGGGTGGCCCGAGGCGATCAGTCTTGCGGGATCTGGAGGGCCCGGGCCGTCGGCCGGACCCGTTCGGAACCGGCGGCCGAGAGGATGCCACGAACCGGAAGCAGAGAACAGTACAGCGAACGCGGTCGAAGCACGAGCAGGCCTCGCCATTCAAACCCCAGGGGACGGCAGCGCTGCGATGACCACCGGCTCGCAGAGGACGTCCAACCCGGAGCCTGCGGCCGGTCATTGAACGGCCAGAGCGCCGTCCGGCAGCGCCCGCTGCAGCGCCTTGGCCTCGTCCCAGGGCGCGCGCATCCAGACATCTCGCTCCTCGTCGGTCGCCAGGATGACCGGCATGGCCTTGGGATGGACCGACTTGACCGGCTCCGACGGCTCTGTGGTCAGGAAAGCAAAGAGGTCGCAGGTCTCGGGCCCGGTCTTCATCTTGCGGACGCCGGTCCAGTCGCGGACGAACACCCCCGCGAAGGTCGACAGGGGATGGCCATCCGGAAGGGCGAACCAGACCGGTCGATAGCGGCCCTCCGCGTCGCGGCCCGGTTCGCTGAAGGCGTCGAACGGGACCAGGCACCGGTGCTCGGGCGTCAGCCACGGCTTCCAGTGCGACGAGCTGGTGTTCCTGACGTTCGTCGTTCCGGCGTCAGGCTCCGTCTTCAGCAGGGCGTCGAAATCGACGTCCTTGCCCTTGGCGCGCAGCTTGTCCGCCCGCTTGGTCGCCGCGTCCAGGATGGCCTTCCTCGACGACGGCATGCCCCAGCGGGCCGTGGTCAGGACCAAGCCGCCGGCCTCCTCATCGTGCCGGACGATCGGGGCGGCGTAGTCGGGATAGAGGTCGCGCGGCTCCAGATTGCCGGCCTGGTTCGTCATGGCGCGGGTCAGGGCGAGGATGTCGCCGGGCCCGGAACGAACGCGGTAGAGATTGCCCATCGGTCGAAGGTGCACCGACAGACCCCACCCGTCTACTCGGCCGTGGGGTGCAACGTCCGGCCGGGACGGGCTGAGGCGGTCGGCTTCGGTCGGGGATCAAGTCCGCGACGCGCCGAGAGCGGACTTTGGCTGCGGGCACGAACATGACATCGCCGCAAATCCGCATCGGCGATGCGGGTCGCGTGTGCTGGCCATCGCGCAAACTCGAACCTTCCTGATGATGGGCCACTTCGGGATCTGTCTCCTGCCGCTTGTCAGGACTGCAGACAGGGAAAGGTCGGCGTCATCGCCATGCGCCGATAGCCGTCGTCATTGGGATGCAGTCGGTCGTCACGGTGGGTTCCCTCGGCCATCGCCTCGGGCCGTACCGGATCACGCAAGGCTGCGTCGAAATCGACGATCCGGTCGAAGATGCCGCCGTCCCGAATGGCCTGATTGATCGTCTGGCGCGATGCCTCGGAGCGGTCGTCATGTCGTTCCGATCCGGCGAAGGGGGTCAGCGTCCCCCCCAGTACCTGGACGCCGCGCAGCTTCAGCCGCGCCACGACCTGACGATAGCCGGCCAGGACCTCGTCTGGATCGCGACCGGGATTGGCGGGGTTGCCGTCGTGACGGATGTCGTTGATGCCCTCAATGAGGATGACGTGCGTCACGCCCGGCAGGCTCATGACATCCCGGTCCAGCCGGGATCGAACGTTCGGGCTGCGCCCGTCGCGGACCACCTGATTGCCGCTGATGCCCGCATTCAGCACCAGGTAATCGCCCGGACACTGCTGTTCCAGTCGACGGTTCAGCACGGCGGGCCAGTCGGCCTCGGCACCCAGCGTCGCCGTGGCCCCTTCGGTGATCGAATCCCCCAGTGCAACGACCACGGCAGGTCGGTCATCGGTCAGCGCATAGATCGCCGAGACAAAACCCTGTCGTCGCTCCAGCGGCGCGTCGTCAGCCACGGCCGCGCCGCCCAGCCCGAGCCGCACCGGCGTACGGCGGACCACGCCCGGGGCCGCTTCAGGCACATGCAGGCTCACCGTGACGACCTCGCCCCGATCGACCGCCATCTCCACGGGATCGCTTATCAGGGCGACACCGGGTTCCAGCGTGACCTCGGCCTCGCTGGAGAAAGACAGGATGTGAACCTCTCCCGCCTGCGAGGACAGTCGAAGGGACCGCAAGCGCACCGGCGCGGTGCCCAGTTCATTGCTGAGCCGAACCCGCAAGGCTCGGGCCGAGACGCCGACGCGCAGGTCCTGCCGTATCGTCTGGTCGCGATAGATCAGGGGTGCGCCATCGATCACGTCGAACCGGGGCGGGGCGGCCGAGGCGATCCAGGCGGGCAGCCAGTGGGCGTCCTGGCTCGCCGCAGGTCCGCTCCATCCGAGCGCCAGCAAGGCCGTGGCGACAGCCCGCGCCCGCCAGCGCATCACGAGAAGAACAGACCGCCGTTGATGTCGATGCTGGCCCCGGTGATGAAGGCCGCGTCGTCCGAAGCCAGAAACGCGGTCGCGGCGGCGACCTCGGCGGCTCTTCCCTCGCGACGCAAGGGGGTCATGCCGGCTACGGCCTTCCTCACCTCGTCTTTGGAGAAGGTGTCGTGGAAGCTGGTGCTGATCATGCCGGGGCACAGGGCGTTGACCCGGATGCCCTGCGGTCCCAGCTCCTTGGCCATCGAACGGGTAAAGGTCATCAGCGCGCCCTTGGCGGTGGCATAGATCGACGCCCCCGGGCCGCCGCCGTCGCGGCCGGCCTGGGACGAGAAGTTCACGATCGCCGAGCCGGCGGGCATGTGGGGAACCGCGGCGCGGGTCATCAGATAGGCCGAGCGCAGGTTGAGGTTCATCACCCGGTCGAAAAAGTCCTCGTCGATCTCTGCCAGTGGCCTCCGCTGGACCATCCCGCCGGCGAGGTTGACCAGCACGTCGATGCGCTTGCCGAAGGTGGCCGTCGCGGCCTCGATCAGACCGGACGCGCCGTCGCCGGTCGTGACGTCGGCCCGGCGCAGGATCGCCGTCCCGCCCGCCGCCTTGATGGCTTTCAGGGTCTCAGCCGCGCTGGCCTCGTCGTTGGCGAAGTTGACGACAACCCGCGCGCCCTCGGCCGCAAGCCGCAGCGACACCTCTCGCCCGATGTCCCGGCCGCCGCCGGTGACGATGGCGACCTTGTCTTTGAAGCGCATTCAGAAGTCCTTCGATGGGGCGGGAGGAGCGGCCACGCGCGAGACGGGACCGATGACGAACCAGATCGCGACCAGCGACAGGGGCACGAGGGCGGCTACGAGAATGAAGATCGGGCCGTAGTTGTCCTGGGTCATGACGGGCACCAGCCAGGTCGTAATCAGCGTTCCAGCCACCGCCGCCATGCCACCGAAGCCGGCCAGGCTGCCGACCGCGCGGCGGTCGAACAGATCGCCCGGCAGGGTCTGGATGTTGCCGATGGCGATCTGGAAGCCGAACAGGACACCCGCGATGACGATGACGGCCAGGGTCGGGTCGGTCATCAGGGGGGCCGCGATCAGACAGGGGGCCATGATCAGGCCGCCGGCGGTGATCACCAGCTTTCGCGCCCGGCCTACGGGCTGGCCGGCCGCGATCAGCCGACCCGAGAGCCAACCGCCCAGCAGGCTGCCCAGCATGGCGCCGACGAAGGGCACCCAGCCGAAGAGGCCGATCTGCTTGATGTCGAAGCCGAAGGTCTCGGCCAGGTAGATCGGCAGCCAGCTGACGAAGAGCCACCAGATCGGGTCGAGGAAGAACCGCGAAAGCGCGATGCCCCAGGTCTGGCGATGGCGGAGCAGCTGACGCAGGTTCGGCACATAGTCACCGGCACCCGCCACCGGGGTCTCGCTCGACCGGTCCATGATCAGGGCGCGCTCGGCCTCATCGACCCAGGGATGCTTGTCCGGGCCCGCGCGATGGACGATCCACCAGGGCAGTAGCCAGACGAAACCGAGCGCCCCGACCAGCAGGAAGGTCCCCTTCCAGTCCAGCCACAGATACAGCAGCGCGATCAGCGGCGCCGAGACGATGGCTCCGACCGACGCCCCGGCGTTGAACACGCCCTGCGCCAGGGCCCGCTCCCGGGCGGGGAACCACTCGGCATTCGCCTTGACCGCGCCCGGCCAGGCACCCGCTTCGCTGAAGCCCAAGAGGGCCCGGACGATGGAGAAGGAGGTGATGGAGTTGGCCAGCGCATGCAGCGCGATCGAGATGGACCAGACGCCGATCGAAACGGCGAAGCCCAGCCGCACCCCGATGGCGTCGAAGATCTTGCCGAAGGCGAACTGGCCGGCTGCGTAGAAGACCATGAAGACGCTGACCAGCAGCGCATAGTCCTCCTTGGTCGCGCCGACTTCGGGCGCGATCTCGGGCCACATGACGGCGAGGGCGTTGCGGTCGATGTAGTTGATCACCGTGGCCACGGCGATGAGGCCGACGATGAGCCAGCGGACGCGGGAGGTCATCGGGCGGTCTCCGGGCGGTCGAAGCGGGCGTGCGGCCCGGTCCAGGTCAGGATCTCGCCGGCGACGTTCAGGCTGTGCGTCGCCGCTGGCCCCGCGTTGTCGGCGGCGGCCATGATGATCCGCGAGCCGGACACCAGCTCGACGATGACGGCCACCGCGTCGTCGCCTTCGACGTGGGTCAGCGACCGGATGCGACTGGTCGAGCCCTCGACCGTCTCGGCCCGGCTGTCGTAGGCGCCGTGCGGCTCCAGCACGCCGTAGAAGACAGCGTCGGCCTGACCGTCCATGCGTCGGATCAGGGCCTGCTCGCGGCGCAGGTTGAAGCTGGGATCGTTGGCCCCGCTCTCGACCAGCAGGGCCCGGGTCGGCGCGCTGGCGGCGAAGCGGTAGGTGTAGAACCGGTCGTTCTGAAGCCAGGTCAGGCTGCGCGGCTCCTCCCCCGCCTCCGACTGGGCGTCGACCCACAGATGCTGATAGCCGGCGCGGTCGCCCAGCACCGGGCGGCCCTCGGGCGCGTGGCGCGCTGCGAAGCCTTGCGTGATGATGTGGCCGGCGAAATGCAGCGGCAGGTCGTAGAGCCTCGGCCGGTCCCCGTCGGCCCGAAGGACGTCGATCACCAGCGGCGCAGACAACTCCGGATGCTCGACGAGCGCCAGGGTGCGGGTCATCTCCACGCCCGGGTAGGCGTCGCCGGTGCGACCCCGCGCGACCTGGAATCCGGGCGAGAGGTCGAACGCCTCCTGGGTCATGGCGAACTGTTCGGCGTGTTCCCAGTCGCCGCCGAACTGGCTCTGGCCGTCGACGGCCAGGGTGTTGTGGGCGATGGTCGACATGGCCCAGCTCTCGTTCTCGTCGAGATAGCCGCCGCCGTCCTTGGCCTCGATGTTCAGGAACCGCGCCGCGCCGTAGTCGGTCACCACCGCTGCGCCCCGGTCGTAAAACAGCCAGTTCAGTCGGTCGAAATGGCCGTGCCCCTGGCCCTGCTGGGTGTTCTTCATGACCAGCAGCTGGCCGTCCGCGCCGCCGGCCCGGATCAGGGCCAGGGCCCCTCGGTCGCCATTCGGGCCGTCGCTCAAAGACATCGAGCGGAAGTCGAACGGTTGGGCGCGTCCTTCCGCGAGGCCTCGCGCGATCGCCAGCCCGTCCGGCGTCAGGAGGGTGCGTCCCTGCGTCCGCACGATGGACAGCAGGCGCGGGTCCGAGGTCTGGCCGAAAGCGACGGCCACGCCGGTGACGATCTCCTCGCTGTCGATTCCCTTCTCGGGAATGGAGTCGTTGATCGGGATGATCTTGCCCCCATAGGAGGCCTGGATGACGCTTTCGACGGCCTTCAGCAGGACGCCCTGGCGGTAGTCGAAGATGCCTCGTTCGGGATCATTGGCCTGGACGGCGCGCGCGAAGATGATGAAGGGCGCGAGCGCGTAGCGCTGATAATAGGGTCCCTCGGCGTAGTAGCCGTCCGGCGAGAACAGCTCGTCGATCTGGCGCAGGAAGCCGGCCGAACCGTCGCTGCGCGAGCCGCGCAGAGCCTGCTCCACCAAACGGTCGTCGCGCAGGACGTAGCCGGTCATGCCCACGCCCGCGGCCGCCCAGGCCGCGTGGTTGTGGATGCGGTCGAAGTAAGCCGCGTTGTCTTCGACGAAGAAGCGGGCCATGCGGCGAAACACGTCATCATCGATACGCTGGCGGTCGGCGTCCGACAGACTGTCCCGGATCGCGTCGTATCCCTGGCTGGCATAGACCAGCCAGACCGAGTCATTCAGCGCCTGCCAGAACAGCCGCCCCTTGACCGAGGACCGCCCGACCGGATGGCGGCCCAGCGTCGGATAGAGTTCGGCGTAGGCCAACAAGAGGTCGCGCGCGAAGTCGGCGTAAGCCCGGTCACCCGTCAACCGGTAAAGCGCCCCGGCTCCGGCGATCAGCTTGTAGTTCGCCTTGTGCTGTTCGTGCGTGGGCCCGCCGCCAAGGTCGCGGGGGACCGGCACATTGGGTCCCGCCGCCATAGCGCGTCGCACCTCGGCCTCAAGACGCTGTCGCTCCGCCGTGAACAGGGGATAGCGGTCGCCAGCCTCGGCCGCCGACTGCCAATCCGCGAGGGCGAACAGGGTCGGAGCCGTTTCCGCAGTCTGGGCTGCCAGCGCCGATGGCGGCTCATGAGCCAGAGCCTGCGTCACCGGTGCCCCCGCGAGGAGGGCGGAGATCAGGACGATCCGCATCATTGGGCCTCCACGTTGGAAAAGAGAAACGGATCGGCGTCCGCCTGATTGTCACGCCAGATCAGGACAGGCGCGCCAACGCGGCGCTCAAAGCGCACCGGTCCGCTTTCGGTGAAGCGGTTCGCCGTCAGTTCGGCCCGCTGCACTCCGATGAGACGGATCGCGGCCGGCACAGCGCCCCCCTGCCCGACCCCCTGGAAGGTCGTGCCGCTGACCGTCAGACGCGGGCCAAAGGTGCTCTCGTCGGTGCCGCCCCGATAGAGGTCGATTGCCGGCCCCGCGATCCGGCGGAAAGTCGAGCCTGTCACCTCCACCACCTCGGCGTTATAGGTACCCAGATCCCGGGTCTCGGCACTGGCGCGCAGCACGGACCCCGTCAGACCTTCCGCCGTGACCGCGCTGAGCACGATGCGTGACGCCAGCGAGCCCGGTTCGGCCGCGATGAGATCGAACGCACGGTTCACCGTCAGGTCCGAGACGCGCACGCCGGACAGTTCCAGCCGATAGCCGAAGGCATCGCTTCCGGCGCGCACCACAGCGTTGCCGGCGGCATCCGGCGCCTCGGCCCCGCTGATGCTGAGGTTCGCGAGTTTCAGGGAGCCATGGCGGCCGATCTCGAACAGGGTGGGCCGCGAGAACAGGATCCGCGCCTCTCCGTCGCTGGGCCCTTCGACCGTCAGAGGCGTCTCGACCGCGAGGACGGCGTTGACCACATGGTCACCGGCCGCCAGCACCAGCCGGTCGCCCGGCGCGGCAGTCCGCGCGGCGAGGGTCAGGGCGTCCTCTTCGGCGGCGACGGCGATCGTCTGACCGCTGTCAAGCGCCGCCCGCTCGGCATCCTTGGGGTACCAGCTTACGCCCACGGCGTTTCTGCCCACGAACGCCAGGTCGCGCCGGGCGCCGATCCCGTCCACGCCTTGTGGAACCATCAGGCCACCCCGGCCGCGCGAAAGGGCCACGGTCCGCGATTCCGCTCCAGGCAGGATTGTGGCGTGCGCGGAGACCACATTGCCCTCGAACGCGATTCCCCCCAGGTCGCCGGTCATCCGGACGGGATCGGAACCGTCCCGGTTGACGATGAGGTTGCGCGCGAAGCGGCTGTCGATCGGCGGAGCCGATCGCTCCGTGTCCATGCCCTCGCCGAGCGCGACCTCGGCTACGTCCACCAGGGTGTTGTTCTCGATCACCGCATTCTGGACCTGAACGTAACGGTTCAGCGGCGAGTTGGGCACGCCGTAGAGGATGGTCAGGGCGCTTGCGAAACCTTCGCCCCGCAGGCCCTCCATGTAGTTGTTCCTGACGGTGTTGTTGCGATTGATGACCCGGATGCCGCCCGTATTGGGGCGGCCGTTGCCGATGAAGACATTGTCCTCGACCACGGCTCCATCGCCGTGGCGCAGGGTCAGCGCCCCTTCAGCCTCGAAGAAGACATTGCCCCGGTAGGTGTTCTGGCCGGACTTGTTGGAAATGATCTCCACCTCGCCGTTGGTGCGCTCGAACCAGTTGGCGGTCACGGTGGTGAAGGAACTCGACTCGGAATCGTGGCTGGTTCCGATACGGAGGGTCTCGCCGCCGTTGGAGCCGAGCGGCGGTCGCGGGCCGAACCAGTTGTGGTCGATCAGATGGCGGTTCTCCAGCCCCTGCTCTTCGTCGCGCACCACCACCAGAGTGGTCCCCGCATTGGTCTTGCCGATCAGGTGGCTGTGGTCGAAGCGGTTGCCGAAGCCGTACATGGCCACCCAGTTGTCCGACTCCGAGCGGTCCGGCTTAGAAAACCCGTCGATGACGATGCCTGTGACCCTGCTGTTCACGGCGCGGTTCTGGCGGTTCTGACGGAAAGAGACGACCTCGCCGGTCGGCGACCAGCCGTCCCGGAAGACCAGGTTCGATACCACCAGATGCCGCCCCGCCATGCGCAGGTTGGACTGTCCGGTCAAGATGACGGCACCCGGCGTCTGGGCAGTGAGCGTGATGGGCCGCCCATCCTCCCCCTCTGCGTTGAACAGGACCTGGAAGTCGCGCCACTCGCCGTTGGCCAGGACGATCCGGTCGCCCGGGCGGGAGCGATCCAGGGCCTGCTCGTACTCGGCTGGCGTGCGGACCATACGGTCCTCGCGGGCCTCGGCCCACCCTGGCACGAAGACCAGTAGCACCTGCGCGATCCAGCCAACGCTGCGGCGAAGCGATCGAGCCGAACCCCACATACGCATCCTCCCCGCGATCTTCGCCGCGTGACGCGACGGTAGAGACGATCCACGCAACCCGTCAACCAGTTTGTGGACTGGCTGGACAACCTCTCGGTTGCAGGATCGCGAGATGATTGGTTGACAAGTTTCCAACCATCTGGACAACCTCTGTCAAAGCCCGCCGTCAAATGAGCGGGCCGGGAGGTTTCTGATGATCATTCGGGATGGGGCGTCGCGCGCCCATGGCCAAACGGTCGGTCGCCTGCTCGTTTCCGCGGCTCTGCTGCCGCTAGCCATCGCCTCGGCGGCCCAGGCCCAGGACGTCCCCCCGCCCCAGGAGGACGAGACGACCACGGTTGACGAGGTCGTCGTCACCGGCATCCGAGCAGCGATTCAGAGCTCGATCGAGCGAAAGCGCGACGAAACTGTGGTCGCCGATGTGCTCTCTGCCGAGGACATCGGTGATTTGCCCGCGCTGTCGATCGGCGAGGCCATCGAGACCATCACCGGCGCCTCGACGCACCGCGAGAAAGGCGGGGCGTCGGAAATCGCCATCCGGGGCCTGGGGCCCTTCCTGGGCGCGGCAACCTTCAACGGCCGCGAAGCGACCAACGGCAGTGGCGACCGCTCGGTGAACTTCAACCAGTTCCCGTCCGAACTCATCAACACCGTCGCCATCTACAAGACGCAGCGCGCCGACTTCGTGGAAGGCGGTGTGGCCGGCATCGTCAACATGGAGACCATCCAGCCCCTGGATTTCGGCCGACGCCGGTTCCAGATCGAGGGCCGGGCGCTTTACGCCGGCTATGACGATCGGCTGAACGACAACGCCGGCGTCGGCTGGCGCGGCACCGCCAGCTACATCGACCAGTTCGAGATCGAGGGCCTGGGTGAACTGGGCGTCTCGCTCGGCGTCCAGAGCCTGGAAGGCACCAATCCCGAAGAGCTGTTCACCTCCAGCTCCACATGGGTGGCCTGCAACGGGACCCAGGTGGTCGCCGTCACGTCGAACTGCACGACTGTTACTCCGGCCCAGGTAGCGGCCGGCACGCCCTACTACCTGACCGCCGGCAGCAGGACCTACCGGCAGTTCGTCGAGAACGATCAGCGCGACGCGATCTTCGCCGCCCTGCAATGGCGTCCGAACGATCAACTCGAGATCGGCTTCGACTACCAGAACTCCCAGCGCACCTATACCGAGGAGCGAAACGACCTGAACTTCTCCGAGGCGTTCAGAGGCGTGGGTAACCGGGTGGTCACCGGCGACGGCGTCCTCCTGGCCTACACCGGCAACTCCACGATTGAGTCGACGCCCACCTACCGCATCCGCGACGAACAATACGAAGGCGGGGGCCTGCGCCTGACCTGGATGCCCACCGACCGGCTGACGCTGGAGACCGATATCTCCTATTCCAGCACCTTCCGCAGCGAGATGGATCGACAGGTCCGCCTTCGGTCCAACGCCACCGACATCAATGGCGTGGTGGTCCCCGGCGTAATCAACGGCCAGCGTGTCGCCTACAGCTTCGACGTGCAGGGCCGCGACATCCCCGGCATCGTCGTCAGCCCGGTCTACGACCTGACCGACCACGACAACTTCAGCGCCGCCGCCCGCCTGCGCCGGGACGAGTCCGTCCGCGACAACGAGATATCGGCCGCCCGCTTTGACGGAACCTATGAGTTGGCGGACTTTGGGTTGACACGGGTCAAGGCGGGCCTGCGCTTTTCGGAGCTGACCTATCGGGACAACGACGATCGGGTGGAGATCAACGTCACCACGGCCGCGACCATCCGCAACGCCAACCTGGCCTGCCGGACCGAGTTCCCCCAGTCGGATTTCCTCAACAACGCGAACGGAAACACCATCAGCCGTTGGGCCACGTTCGACGCGCTTTGCCTGTTTCAGTCCTTCACCGGAACTGACGACACCGGGCCGAACGCCGATCGTCGCGCCATCGGCGACCGCGACGTGACCGAAGAGACCCAGGCCGCCTATGTGCTGGGCGAATTCGACAGCGAGCTGTTCGGCCTGCCCGTCACCGGCAACGTGGGTCTGCGCTACGTCCGCACCGAGGTGACCTCGATCGGACTGCGCAGCGGGCTGAACGTCATCAACAACCCCGACGGCACCATCCGGTTGGTCTCTACCGGCCAGTTCGAATCCCAGACGATCAATGGTTCGTCCGAAGCCTGGCTGCCCAGCGTGAACGCCAACTTTGCCTTGAAGGACGACCTGCAGCTTCGCGTCGGGCTGTTTCGCGCCATGTCGAGGCCGGACCCGTCGGCGCTGGGCGCTGGCCGCACCTTCAACCTCGAGAGCGGCAACGCCTTCACCAGCGTGGACGACGCCATCGCCAGCATCACGGCCAACGGAAATCCGCGCACTGAGCCTCTGCTGTCGTGGAATGGCGACCTGTCGCTGGAGTGGTATCCGAACGAGGACTCGATCTTCAGCGCCGCCGTCTACATCAAGCAGTTCAACGGCGGCTTCATCCCGGCCCTGCTGAACGAGACCTATCAGATCGGCGGTCAGACCGTGACCATCCCGGTTGTCCAGGATGTCACTACAGACGACGACAGCATCCTGACCGGCTTCGAGCTCACGGCCGCGCACCGGTTCTCGAACCTGCCGGCGCCCTTTGACGGCATCGGCTTCAAGGTCAGCTACAACTACGCGGACTCCGACTACGAGACCCAGGACCTGCGCCTGGGCGACCAGATCAATCCGGCGACGGGCGTGGTCACGCCCGGCATCGTCGAGCCGGCCGGCATCTTCGGCCTGTCCGAGCACGTCTTTTCGGGCTCGCTCTATTGGGAGATCGGTCCAGTCGAGCTTCAGGGCATCTACAAGTACCGGTCGGACTACTATCAGAAGTTCGTCGGCGCCCCGTCCCAGAACCGCTACATCCGCGACACCGGCGTTTTCGATTTCCGGGCCACCTACCGGGTCAATTCGAATCTGTCGTTCAGCTTCGAAGGCTCGAACCTGAACGACGAGCCGCGCATCCACGACATGCCGATCCTGGGCTCCATCCGGGAATACAACACCTACGGCCCACGCTACTATCTGGGAGCGCGATACCGGTTCTGAACCCGCTGGAGGTGAGGCCGGTCGCGAGACTGGCCTCATCCAGAGGCAAAAGGAAACCGGACCATGCAGATGATGTCGGAGCGTCTCTATCAGGCCATCGCGGGCGAGATCCGCAAGCTGATCGACTCGGGCGAGTTCCCGGTCGGCTCGCGTCTGCCCGGAGAACGGGACCTGGCGGAGCGTTTCGGCGTCAGCCGGGTAACGATCCGCGAGGCCGAGATCGCCTTGGAGGCGCTCGGGCTCATTTCCATCCGCACGGGATCGGGCGTCTATGTCACCTCAGCGGGCACGCCGTCGGCGGACCTGCCCCAGGTCTCCGCTTTCGACCTGACCGCCGCCCGCGCCGTAATCGAGGCCGAAGCGGCGGCGCTGGCCAGCGCCAACATCACCGACCTCGAATTGGCCGAGCTCGAGGAGCTGATCGTCGTTATGTCGGACCCCAACGCCGACGACGCGGCGTCGGCCGAGGCCGACCGGCAGTTCCACCTGACCATCGCCCGCATCGCCGGCAACCCGGTCATCGAGCACATGGTCCAGCTGATCTGGCGCATGAGGAACGAGTTGCCGGCCGTTCGCGCCACCTATGCCCGCGTCTGCCATAACGACTGGTCGGACCGAACCGACGAGCACGCCGAAATCCTGGCGGCGCTGCGTCGCCGCGATCCCCAGGCGTCGCGCAACGCCATGCGCTCGCACTTCCACCGCCTGTTCGAGTCGATGCTGGCCGCGACCGAACGCGACGCCCTGGAGGAGCTGCGCCGCACCACCGAACTGAACCGGGAACGCTTCCTCCAGACCACCCGGATCTAGCTGCGCCCAGGCTGTCTAAGCTGGCCTGGGCGCAGTCTTTTTGAGGCTTAGGACAGATAACGACAGCGGGGAGACGCATCGTGAGGGGCATTCAGAAGACGGGCGCGCCGATGCGCGCCGCACGCAGGCTCGCTTCGATCCTGATGGCCACCAGCGCCCTGGCGACAATCGCCGGAGCCGCCTTGGCGCAGGACGCGCCGGCTCAGGACGAGGCCGACCAGGTCGACGAGATCATCGTCACCGGCATCCGCAGCTCGCTGCAAAGCGCCCTGACCCAGAAGCGCGAGGCGGACAATCTGGTCGAGGTCATTGAGGCCGAGGATATCGGCAAGCTGCCCGACCAGAACCTGGCCGAAGTGCTCGAGAACGTCACCGGCGTCCAGATCACCCGCGAGGCCGGCGTGGGGCGGGGCGTGCAGATCCGCGGCACCGACGCCAACCGGGTCGAGATCAACGGCGTGTCCACCGTCGGCTCCGGCTCGGGCCGTTCGGGCATCAGCTTCGACGACCTGGCCGCCTCGATCGTCAGTTCGGTCGAGGTCACCAAGGTGCCGCAGGCCCGCACCATCGAAGGCTCGGTCGGCGGCACCATCAACCTTCGCACGATCCGACCGTTGGAGCTCAGCGATCCGCTCTTCGCCTTCCGTGTCCAATCTGAGTACAGCGACCTTTCCGAGAGCTCGACGCCGAGGGTCTCGGCCACCGCCGGACGTCGCTGGGACACCGGCATGGGCGAGTTCGGTCTGGTCGGCAGCTTCAGCTATGCCGAGCAGGACGTCACGGCCTTCCGCCCGCGCGTCGACCGCGACGCCGTCGTCCTGCCCAACTCCGGCCGCGCCAGCGCCGAGGCCTTTCCCTTCCTGCGCATCCAGTTCTTCAATCAGGATCTCGACAATTTCGAATACGAGACGACGAACTTCGCCGGCACGGCGGAATGGAAGCCGACCGACAATCTGCGTTTCTATTTCGACGCCGTCCTGAACGACCAGCAGCGCGCCGAACAGAGCTCCACGGTCCAGATTTCGACGGTGTCGGACAACGGCGTCGTCGACAACACCGACAATACGTCCTTCGAGACGGTCAACCTCGGCGCCGCCCGGGGCCCGAACGGCGACATCAACCTCGGCACGGTGCAGGCGGCCCTAACGGGGATCATCCTGCCGCGCACCACCGGCAACCTGGCACCCTATCTGCGCACCACCAGCGACACCGGCTCGCGCGTCACCGAGAGCCAGGTCTTCGCCGCCGGCGGGGAGTGGGAGGGCGAGCGCCTGACGCTGAGCGCCCAAGCCTCGCTGTCGACGTCGGACTCGGTGCTGCCGAGCTTCAACACGACTCTGGAGTTCGTGAACCCCAACTCGCCTCGGCCGACCGTCGGGGTGACGCTGGCCAACGGGGTGCCGATCGAGTTCGACCTGCGCGGCGGCACGCTCCAGTTCGGCATCGCCCAGGGCCAGGCCACCACACCGACGCCCGAGATGCTGCGCAACCCCGCCAACTATCGCCTGCAGCAGGTCGCCCAGGGCCGCAGCATCCGGGAGAACGAGGAGAAGGCCTTCCGGCTGGACGCCTCCTACGACACCTTCGACGTCCTGCCCCTCATCACCTCCATCGACGCCGGCCTGCGCTGGAACGAGACGAGCGTGCTGAACGACAACATCACCGGCACGACCAGCTTCACCAACATCACCACCTCGTTCAACCGACCGAGCGGCGACCGCTTCGCCGACCTGCTGATCCGCGGACCCAGCAACTTCAATGCGGGGGACGGACGGCGGCTCTATTTCCCCGACTTTCTGATCATCGACGGCGCCCGCGCGTTCGGCGATCCCGCGGGAACGCTGGCGGCTCTGAACGCGGCCATCGCGGCTTCCAACGCGGCGACGGGCTCGAACATCGCCCCCATCGGCGCGCCGACCTCCCAGGCCAGCGCCTTCTTCGAGGTCGTCGAACAGACCAGCACCGCCTACCTCCAGGCCAACTTCGACAGCGAGGCCCTGGGCTTCCCCGTGCGCGGCAACGCCGGCGTCCGCTATGTGACCACCGATCTCAGCTCAGTGGGCAACACCATCGTCACGGGTGCTGCGCCCGTCCGGTCGGTCAACGAGACTTCCTACGAGTTCTGGCTGCCGCGCTTCAACCTGGTCGCCGAGCCCCGCGAGGATCTGCTGATCCGGGGCGGGATCGCGCGTGACATCCGCCGTCCCGACTTCAACACCCTGTCCTCATCGGTCTCCTTCGTGACCAGCGAGAACACCTCCGTGGTGCGGGGCAATCCAGCCCTGGAGCCGGAGTCCGTCTGGTCCTTCGACCTGTCGGCCGAGTACTATTTCGCCCCGTCCAGCGTCATCAGCGTGGGTCTGTTCCACAAGGTGCGCGACAACCTGTTCGCCTCGATCACCGAGAGCCCACCAGACAATGCCGTCAACGGCGTGGTCAACCGCAGCCGCGATCCCTCGTGCCCCGGGGGCGGCATCTACAACCCGATCGCCATCATCAATGTGAACAACCCGGCACGTGGCCAGACCGGCATATGCGTGCCCCTCACCTCGACGTTCAACGTCGATGGCGAGACGACCCAGACGGGCGTGGAACTGGCTTTCCAGCATGACTTGTCGGATTGGGAAGACCGGCTGGGCTGGGCCTCGGGCTTCGGCTTCATCGGAAACTTCACCTACCAGGAAACCGGCGGCAACGTTGCCAACTACCGGACCATCGGCTTGACCCGGAACACCACGCGCGATTTGGGCTTCAACCCCCTGCCACAGGACCAGATCGAGCTGGAAAACCTGTCGAAGTATTCCTACAACGCCACCCTGTTCTACGAGAAGCACGGCGTGTCGGCGCGCCTGCGCTACACGTGGCGGTCAGATTTCCTGAACCAGGAGGCCTTCACCTCGGCCTTCGACGTGCCCCGCGTCAGCGATGACCGGGGTCAGCTCAACGCCAGTGTCAACTATGACATCAACGGCTGGCTCAATATCGGGCTGGAAGGTGTCAACCTGACCCAGGAGGACGCCAATGAGTTCTGCATCAACGACGACGCCCTGCTCTGCTACAATGGCCTAACCGACCGGCGGATCATTGTGGGGCTGAGCGCACGGTTCTGACTGGGAGAGAGGAAGCCCGAGGCTCCCTCTCTTTCATTTCCAATCGCCGACCTTGCCGTCACGAGGCAACGAAGCTCAACGACGGCTCGAACACGACGTGAAGGCGGGCCGGCGATCCGTAGGCCGTCCAAAAGACGGAAGTGGATCGTCTCGACCGCCAGGAAGCGCCACCGTCCGGCCGGCATCGCCCCCGTGTGTGTCGCAATCGAGGATGTAACCTCGCTGCCGTCTGATGGTGGGGAAGAGGCTGAATCATTCAGATAAGTGCGTCAGTGATAAAGCGAATTGGCCTGCAAATGTCTGCGTTGCGCCATGAGCGGAAATTGGCCCCTTGGCGAAAATCCGACATTCGCTCTCTCGAAATCAACGAAGCCTTGCTGATGCGAAGTCGATGAAGGCCCGAAGCTTGGGCGCGACCTGGTCGCGGCTGGGGAAGTAGAGGAACAGGCCCGGGTTCTCCGGCATGAAGGGGGCGAGCACCGTCTCCAGAAGGTTCGCCTCGATCAGGGGCGCGATCAGGTCGGTCATGGAGTAGGCCAGACCGACGCCTGCGACGCAGGCCGACAGCATCAGGGTATTGGTGTTGACGATCAGGGGGCCGGTGACGGCGACCTCAATGTCCCGGCCGTTCTCCTCAAACTCCCAGCGATAGAGGCCGCCGCGCGCGGACTGGCGGAAGTTGACGCAAACGTGGGTTCTCAGGTCCTCCGGGTGCTCGGGGCGGCCGTGGCGGGCGAAGTAGTCGCGCGATCCGGCGATGCAGAAGGCGGACGGCGGGGTCAGGCGGACGGCCACCATGTCGGCGGCGATCATCTCGCCGATGCGGATGCCGGCGTCGAACCCGTCCTCTACGATGTTGACCAGCCGGTCCTCGACATAGAGCTCCAGCTCGATTTCCGGATAGGCGGCGCAGAAGTCGGGGATCAGGGGCTCCAGCAGGCCCTGCGCCACCGAGGGGATGTTCAGCCGCAATCGCCCGGCGGGACGGCCGCCCAGCGCCTGGACCGCCTCCAGCCCGGCGGTGACGGCGGCGGCGCCGGAGGCGGCGTGATCGAGGAAGGCGCGGCCCGCCTCGGTCAGGGCCACGTCGCGGGTGGTGCGGGCCAGAAGCGGGGCGCCGGCGCGGGCCTCCAGCTGCTTGACCGTCCAGCTGACGGCAGCGGGGGTGACACCCAGTTCGCGCGCGGCGGCGGTGAAGCTGCGGCGGCGCGCCACCTCCACGAACACCGCCACTCCGTCGAACAGGTCTCGCCTCATTGTAAAATCATGCTTGAAAGTGCGTTCAGGAGAAAGCGGATTATCTTGAAGGCCACTCGAGGCGATCTTGCGGGCGTCGGGATCAGCCGACGACAGACAGGAGAGACTGAGATGCCCCGCTTCGACCTGAACCGCCGCCAGTTCGCCCTGACCGTCTCGGCGGGCCTGGGTCTGGCTGCCCTCGGCGGCGGCGCCGCCGCCCGCGCCGCGACCGCCGTCTCCAAGGTCCGCTTCCAGAGCGGCGGAGAGACCCTGGTCGGCGACCTGCACGCGCCGGTCGCGGGGGGGAAGAAGCCCGCCGTCGCCATCATCGGGCCGATGACCTATCAGAAGGAGCAGGCCCCCACCCAGTACGCGCGCCGTCTGGCTGCCGCCGGCTACGTCGCCCTGGCCTACGATAGCCGCTATCGCGGCGAGAGCGGCGGCGAGCCGCGCGCCTGGGAGAACCCGGCCGCCAAGGTCGAGGACCTGATCGCGGCCGTCGATCACCTGGCCTCGCGCCCCGACGTGGACCCGGACCGCATCTTCGTGCTGGGCATCTGCCAGGGGTCGTCGGCGGCGGTGGTCGCGGCGGCGGACTCAGGGAAAGTCGCGGGCCTGGCCACCATCGCCGGCCACTATCGCGACCATGAGGGCGACATCGCCTGGCTGACTCAAGCTGGCTACGACCGCCGCCTGGCCAACGGCCTGGCCGCCCGCGCCAAGTATCAGGCGACCGGCGAGGTCGACTATGTCCTGGGCGTCTCCCAGACCGACATGAACGTCGGCATGCCGGGCGAGTTCGTCTGGGTCTGGTACCAGCCCTGGGCCGACCGCGGGATGTGGGAGAATCGCTACGCCGTTATGTCGGACGCGGACCTGCTGACCTTCGAGAGCCTGTCGGCGGCGCGTCGGCTGAGCACCCCCTGGCTGATGATCCACGGCGACAACTGCTTCCTGCCGGACGCCGCTCGCCGCAGCTTTGACGCCGTGCCGTCGACGACCCGCAAGGCCATGGTCTGGGACGACACGCCCCATCTGTCCTACTACGACCAGCCCGCCGACATCGACCGCGCGACGGCCCGCGTCGTCGACTGGTTCGCCCGGGCGTGAGGGGGCGAGCGATGAGAGCGCGCATGTTCGCCGGGGCCATGGCCGCCCTGGCTCTGGAGGGGGCGGCTGGCTCGGCCGCCCTCGCCGACCCCAAAGACGAGGCGCGGGTGCGCCAGACGGTGCTGGCGGTTCCGACCAACGCGGATCTGCGGGCCTTTAACGCCATCGCCCCGCTGTTCGCGGAGCAGGTGGTGGTCGACTACTCCAGCCTGTGGGGCGGCCAGGCTGAGACGACGACACCGGCGGCCCTGATGACGGCCTGGGCCGGTGTGCTGCCGGGCTTCGACGCGACTTGGCACGAGATCGGCGAGATCGAGGTGCGGGTCGTCGACGATCAAGCCAGTGCCACGACCTCCGTCGACGCACGTCATTGGCTGGGTGAAAGCTTTTGGCGAGTCATTGGCCGCTACGACTTCAGTCTGTCCCGAAAGGGAGACCGCTGGGAGATCATCCGGATGACATTGACCGTAACTGGCGAGGAAGGCGACCGAGCTCTGGTTGAGCTTGCAAGCGAGCGAGCGGTAGCCCGTCTCTAGACCGGCTTGTTCGGCAACGCGCCAGAAGGAGACATTGGTTGCCAGTTGGTTGTGAGACATTCGTCGCAAAGAACAGCAAAATTGGAAACCCGCTGGGGCAATGCGGAAATGACACGTGCATGGTTCGCTGACCCAGTAGGCGGGACGTGCAGCTATGTCTCAGCTGTTCACTGAGCTGCTCAGCGAAACGACGAGATCCTCTTCGTCGGTCGCTGCTGTGGTTACCACCTGAAAGGCCTGGCCGTCTTGGTCCACGCGGACAATCACATGCCCCGCCCGAGAGGCAAGCCGACGGGTCAGCCGGCCGGCGATCAGATCCATCGCGGGGGACAGGTCGGTGGCGTAGATATCGCGTGCTCCGGGATAGAGCCGCTCCTCGAGCAGCCTCTCCAGTGTCGAGGGACTCGGATGCGAGGCGTGCCATGCCGAGATGATCCAGGCCCGCGCCGCCAGCGCGCCAATTGCCGGCCCCTGGGGTCCATCGAACAGGCCATGATGCGGAACCACCGCGACGCTGACGCGCCCACAGGCCTCCGCCGCTGGCGTCAGGGCGTCCATCCAGGGACGCGCCCCGGCCCGGGCCCAGGCGGTCAGGTCTCCCGCCGCGAAATAGCGAAAGCTTCCGAAGCTCAGGCGGATGGCGAGAGAGCCGGCGTTCTCGTCTGGTTGGTCGCTGTTCGCCAGGTCGGCGCGATTGGGGAACACAGAACGCACCGCGTCGCCCTGGCCGGTCCAGACGCGCCCGCGGGCGGCGAGATTGCGCACCTCGAAGGGGACGGCGGACCGGGCGTGAACAAGCGTGATCTGATCCGCGCGGCCGACGGCGAACCGCTCGACCCGGTGTCCGTCGGCCAGACGCGCTCGCACGAAGGCCACATAGTTTCCAGCCGAGACGGCGTCCTCGAAACGGGGATATCCGTAATCGGGGAAGTCCGGATCGATGATCCTCTCGATCGGGACCTGGCGCGCCACGTCCGACAGTCCGGTCAGGTGATAACGGCCACCGGGCTCCAGGGGGCTGTGCTCCGCCACGCCGCCCGTATGGTCGGGATGAAGATGCGTGATCAGGGCCGTGTCGAGCGACGAATGACCCGTCTCTTCGAGGCGCCGGAGGACGTAGCGGCCGATCCACTCGCCCGCACGGCGCGAGGCGTCCGGTCGGGCCGGCAGGGTCGAGGCGTCGATCCGCGAGGCCGCGCCTGCGTCGATCAACAGGGTCGTGCCGTCGGGACCGACGACCAGGGTCGCGTCCCCCCGTCCGGTCGACAGGTGGTGGATGTCGAGCGTGCCCGGCCGCCACGGATCGAGGCGCGCGCCGACCCGGTCCCGACCGGCCGAGGCCCAGGCCCGCGACCCTGGGGTGGTCGCTGGACCGCCCGCCGCCAGACCCGCCAGACCCGCCAGCAGGCCGCGCCGCGTCGCCCCTCGGCCCACCCTCAGAAGCGCCAGTCGAGCGAAATGCCCGCGGTGCGCGGCTCGCCGAGATACTCGGCCAGCACCAGCTGGGTGGACGGAGTCAGGACATACTCCGTGTCCTCCACACTCCGCACGAAGGCCGTCAGTCGCCAGCGACCGTTCGCCGGTTCGATCCCAGCCGACAGGTTGATCAGATCATAGGCGGCTATGACCAGGTTCGGATCGGCCGCCGCGCCTGTGTTATAGTCCGAGGTCCGGAAATAGGTCGCGTTGCCGAAGGCTTCGCCCCAGCCGGCTAGCGGCGCGCGCAGATCGGCGCTGAATGACAAGCGGTCGCGCGGCGAAGAGCCCAGGGCGTTACCGGTGTTCACGGCTCCGCCCGGAATGACGAAATCGTCGTAGCGGCTGTCCAGATGTCCCCAGGTCCCGGACAGGGTCAGCCAGTTGGTGGCCCGGAAGCGGGTCTCAAGCTCGACGCCTTCGACCGTCGCCTCGGCGGCGTTCACGATGTTCAGGACCCGGGTCAGGTTGTTGAAGAACAGCTCCTGCTTGTCCTGATACTCCATCCGGAACAGAGCGAGGTTGACCCGCAGGCGATCATTCAGCCAGTCGCTCTTCAGTCCGACCTCGTAGCTGTCGAGCGTCTCGGGATCGAACGCAGCCTGGAGCGCCGGCAGGGTCGCCGCTTCGGTGTTGAAGCCGCCGGCCGTGTAGCCGCGGGCGTAACTGACATAGGTCAGGATGTCCGGCGTCGGCCGCCAGTTCAGCACGGCGCGCGGCGTGACCTCGCTCCACTCGCGCTCCAAGCCCAGACCCGAGAAGCCGTTCGCTGGGCGGATCAGGTCGGATCGGATCAGGGAGGCGCGCTTGCGGTCCTCGGTGTAACGGACGCCCAGCGTCAGGCTGAGATCGGCGGGAAGATTCAGCGTGCCGTCGGCGAAGATCGCGATACTGCGGCTGTCGACCGACTGGTCGGCGACCTGGTTGGTGACCAGCGCCCCGGTCCCGGCCGCGAAGGCCTGAGTGCGCAGCACGCGATCGGCGTCCTCGTCGGCGTAAAAGGCCCCGAGAATGAAGTTGCCCCGGTCCCACAGCGGACTGGCGTAGCGGATCTCCTGGGTGAAGGCGCCGACGTCGTCGGCGTCGTCGCTGACCAGCTGGCTCTGGGTTCCAGTCAGGAAGCGGAAGTTGGCCCCGACCCCCGAGAACAACTCGCCGGACTGGGTCTGGCGGTAGGCGGTGATCGAAGTGACCTCTCCGCCTAGGACGTCCCAATAAAACCGCGCGGACACCCCGCCCTGGGTCCGGGCGAACCGCTGGGGCTGGCCCAGTTCCGAGGTGCGGCGATCGCCGTCGGCACCCACGCTTTTGGACGACAGGGTGCGCCCACCGTTCCGGTCATCGGCGTAGTCGGCGCCGATGAGCGCCTCCAGCGTCGGGCTGATCTGGAACCGCAGCTGACCGCGC
Source organism: Brevundimonas bacteroides DSM 4726 (assembly GCF_000701445.1). Lineage (GTDB taxonomy): Bacteria > Pseudomonadota > Alphaproteobacteria > Caulobacterales > Caulobacteraceae > Brevundimonas > Brevundimonas bacteroides. The sequence continues at coordinate 16,561 of NZ_JNIX01000004.1, read as the reverse complement.
AGAGACGCGCTGTCCAGGTCGTCCTGCTCGGCCCCGGTCAACCGGTCGCGGCCAAACCCGTCCCTCTGGCGCAGGGCCCCCGCCAGCCGCACTGAGACCCGATCGCCAAGCGGCAGGTCCGTCAGACCCTCCAGGCCGCGCAGGCCGTAGTCGCCGATCGTGAGACGCCCGCGCGCCGCGGCCGCGCCGAAAGCGGGTCGGCCGGTGTCCAGGAGGATGGCCCCGCCGGTGACATTGCGCCCGAACAGCGTCCCCTGCGGCCCCTTCAGCACCTGGATGGAGTTCAGCCCGAACAGCTCCAGGGTCACGGCGCTGTTCCTCGGAATGAAGACATCGTCCAGCACGACCTGGACCGGCTTGTTGGCGCCCACCTGGGTGAAGGTGTTGTTGGCCGCCCGGATCGCGACGGTCGGGCTCGACTGGTTGAAGGCCGATACCAGAAGCCCCGGCGTGACACGCGACACGTCCCGCAGGGTCTCAAGCCGATAGGCATCGATGGAGTCGGGACCGAAGGCGGTGACGGAGACCGGCACGTCCTGACCGCGCTCCGAGCGACGCTGGGCGGTCACGATCACGTCCTCCACCTGGGCGGCGTCTTGGCCGGGGCCCGGCGCGGCGCGCTCGACGACATAGGCCCCGGACCCTGTTCGACGCCACGTCAAGCCGCTGCCGCGCAACAGATCGGTCAAGGCGCTCTCCACGTCCTGACCGGCGCGTATCGGAGGGGCCGTTAGGCCGCGCACCAGGTCTGACGAAAACAGAATCTCCCGGTCGGTGGATCGGCCGAGCTCGGTCAAGGCCGCGCCAAGCGGACGGGCGTTGACGGCCTCGGCCGACACGGCGTCTTGCGCCTCGACAGTCGCCGGTATGGCCAGCAGCCAGGCCGCGCCCGCCAGCATGGCCGCGCGAAGTTTCGCGTGTGGATGTTTCATGCTCGCCCCTCTGCCGCCCCGACGGCGGTCTCATGGGCAGGAACGGCGATAGGTTTGGCTTCCTCACGCCGGGATTCGTGAAATTTTTGCTACGGCTCCCGCGACGCCAGCACGATTGTTCCGCCCTCGGACGACATCGAAATCGGCAGGGCTTCCACGGCCGTCCGGGCGAACCGGTCCGGCTCGCCGGTGCGGAACACGCCGCTCAGCCTCATCCTGGCAGCCTCGGCGTCAGCGATGACGATCCGGGGTCCGCCGTAACGGTTCATCTCGGACACGGCGTCTTGGAGCGCCGTGTCGTCGAAAGACACCCAACCGGAGCGCCATTCGGCCAGGCGCGCGACATCGGCATGCCGGACGCGGACCAGGCCTTCGCGGGACGTGGTCAGAACCTCACCGGGCACAAGGGTGACGGCCGAGCCGCGCGGCGAACGCTCAACTGGGGCCACGCGAACGCCCCCCTCTAGCAGCGCCACGCGCGTTCCTGCATCGTCCAGCCGAACCTCGAACAGGGTGCCCGTTGCGGTGACGACGTGGTCTCCGGCCCGTACGCTGAAGGGAGCTTCGGCGTCGTGAGCGACCGCGAAGATCGCTTGGCCTTCGATGAGACGGACGCGGCGTTCGCCCCGCCGATAGGCGACTTCCATGGCGCTTGCGGTGTTGAGGGTCGCCACTGACCCATCCGGCAGGGTGACGGTCGACCGCTCGCCGGCTTCGGTTCGATAAACGGCCGGCGCCGCCTCGACCCGTCCAGCGCTCGGCCAGCGGTCGACGGCCCACCATGCTCCGCTCACCAGCAGGGTCAGCGCCGCGAGGGCGGCCGCGATCCGTTCGAAGCCGAACCCGAAGCGCGGCGGCCGAGCCCGCAGGGCCGCTTCCCTCAACGCCATCAGGTCTGGCTCGCTGCTATGGCGGAGCAGGGCTTCGTCCGCGGCGCGGACTTCGTCGAAGGCGCGACGATGAAGATCGGATTGATCAAGCCAGGCCTCCAGGGCCGCGGACCGGCGCGCGGTCAGCCCCACCCGAGCCTCCTCGGCCCAGGCGGCGGCGATCTCGACGAAGGGCGCGCGAGGATCGGGCCGACTCATCGACGGGCCTCCCCGAGCCTGAGGGTCAGATGGGCGAGCGCACGAACGACATGCTTCTCCACCGTGCTGACGGATATGCCGAGACGGCGGGCGATTTCGGCGTGCCGCATCTGCTCAAGTCGAGCGAGAATGAAGACGTTGCGCGAGCGCTCGGGCAGTTCGCGCAAGGCTGCGAGCACGATCTGCAGCTCCTGGCGGCCCTGCAGCAGGCGATCCGAGGCGAAATCGGCAAAGCCGTGACGTTCGTCGTCATAGGCGTCATGGCGATCGTGCGCCCGCACCCGGCCACGGCGTTGATGGTCGATGGTCACCGATCCAGCCGTTTCGAACAGATAGCCTTCGATATTGTCGATGGACGCCAGTCCAGCGCGTCGGGACAGGCGCGCGAAAACCTCTTGCACCGCATCCTCGGCGTCTTCCCGGGTCAACCGTCGGCGAAGGAAGTAGCGCTGGAGGGCGGGCCGGAACTGCATCGCCAGCTCAGCCATCCGGGCGCGATCAGCGACCGTCGGAGCGTCCACTCTGGCCCCATCGGTCGGCGCATCGTCCCGACCCCTCATTGCCCCGTTCCCACTCAATCCGGCGATCATATGGACAGGAACGCAAGGCGGCCGACAATCCTCCACTTAGACCCTCGGGATGTCGGCTGCGCGCCAGGAGCGGACATCGCACTGCCTGCCACAAAACGACCTTACATCTCGCGGGTCGTCGCGGGCGAAGCTTCAACACTCAGGCTCCGTGCAGCGATGCAAAGGGGCACCGTCCGAGCCCACCTCGGGCGCGTCCTCCGTGTCTTGGGGGCTTAGTCGTGGCAGAGCCTCATCCTCGGATAAGGTCGCTGCCATCGGATCGCCGACCAGGGGAATTCGAAGCGGACCATGGGGGGTCGTCAGGATGGCTGCGCCCGTATCGAGAGCTGTGAGACGCCAGCGCGGCCGCAGCTCGGCGTCCAATCTGATTGGACGAAGGGTTCCGTCAAGCATCCTGAAGGTCGCGACCGATCGCGGCCCATCGATCGTCACGACCAGCAGCGTCGGCAAGGCTTCGCCGAAATTCGCGACGGGTCGGGACGCAACCTTCGGCGGCGCGGGTCCATAGGTGCGAACCCATGGCGACGGCGTCTCGGTCCGGTTGCCGACAGCAAGGACGGCGGCCAGACCGAGGCCCGTCAGCGCCGCCGCCCCGAGGGCCAGAAGCCAACCGAGCCGAACCCTCTTGGCGGAACGGTTCATCTGAGCGGCCTGGTCCTGACGAACTTCAGGGGAGGTTCGGACCGACCCGGACGACGTAGAGGCTGCCGCGGTTGGCGTCGATCTCCTGAGGCGCGGTCGCATAGATGACGTCCTCCGTCGAACTGGCGAGGACCCCTGAAATCCGCGAGACGCCGGGCTGCCCCGTGGCGATTGCGACGGGGGTCCACGACGGGCTCTCCGCCGCCATCAAGCCGACGCCGGCGACGGTCCAGTAGACCCGGGCACGCGTGCCGTTGTGAGTGGTTTCGATTGCGGCTGAGACATTGTTGTTGGCGGTGTAGATCTTGGTCCTGTCCGCCCAGGCCGTTCCGTTCCAGCGGATGCGATAGACGTCGAAGTCCTGGCCGTTCGAACCGCCGTCGGTGCGATACCGATAGGCGATGCTGGGGCGGTTCTGGCTATCCACAGTCAGACCGGCGGCCTGGATGCCGATGCCGCTGTCGGAATCGTTCCACAGCTCGCCGGCGGTCAGGCCCTGATAGAGGAGGTTCGGCGTCGCCCGGTTGACCGGGAGGGTCAGCACGGCGCCGTTGGCGGTGCGCCATTGGCCCGTCGAAACCTGATACCGCAGATAGGAGCCATAGTGCCGGAGAGGCCGCGGATAGCCGTAGGCCCATTCGAAGGCGAGATGGACGTCGCCGGCGCTGTCGACGCGCAGGTCGTCCGGATAGACGACGGCCCCGACTTCTCGCGCGAAGGTCGCGATCTTGCTCCAGACGTTGGTCGCGTCGTTCCAGCGATACAGCTCTCCCTGCCCCACACTGGAGACGAAGTTGCGGACCATGAGATAGATGTCGCCATTGGGGGCCTCCTCCGCGATCGGATAGGTCATGCTGACGGATCCGGGCATGGAGCCGATCCGGCGAAGCATGGTCGACGGATCGTTGGCGGCACCGGAGCGGAAGTAGCGCCAGTTGTCGCCGTGATGATCGGCGAAGACGTGAATGAAGCCGTCGCCGTCCACCGCCATTGTCGGCTGGTCGTGGCCGATGTCGTCGGCGTGGACCCAGACGACGCCGTTTTCGTCCTTGAGCGAGCCGAACACCCAGGGACCCGCTCCGACTTTGACGCCGACCTTCACCTCATGGGTTCCGGCGGTCGATCCCGGCGCGTTGAAGGCGACGTAGCTAATGTTGCCCCGCACCACGATCGGCCGCCACCAGGCCGCCTGATTGGAAGAGTCGACCTCGCGGGGCACCTGTTCGACGGTGACCTGGGCGTTCGCCGCCGTGAGAGGCGCTAGTGAGGCGATGATCAGAGCGAAAACAGCAACGATGTAAGGGCGCATGATGGATCCTCCCAAGGAGCGCGGCCACGCAGGGGGACCAGACGGTGGGATCGCTTCTCTTTGATGGAAGCGTGTTCGGCAGGGTCTGGATCAGACTGCGCTGCCTACTATGTTGCGTTTATAGCATCATATCAAGCAAAAGGAGTCGTCCCTGGTCGCTGCTCTCTGCGCCGCCCGTGGTCACCGCCAGGATGCTGCCTGTGGAGATGGCGCAGCTCGTGATCGAGGACGCCTCAACAGGGAACCGGTCGACGCGGTCCGTGCCGGGCGTCCAGCGCCAGACCTCTCCCCGGCCGTACTGGGCGGACCAGTAGCGGCCCTCGGCGTCGACCGCCGCGCCGTCCGGGCGGAACCCCGCGGGCCAGACGGCCGGACCGCAGGCGATCGGTCGCGCTCGCAGCTGGTAAAGACGGCCCCGGCGGGTATCGGCGAAGACCAGACCCAGCCGGTCGCTCCAGGCGATGCCGTTGATCGCGGAGAATCCCCGCGCGAGACATTGGACGACGCCGTCTCGCTCCAGACGGAAGAGCGAGGCCTTGCGCGAGCGCGATCCGCCCTGCAGGTCGAGGCTTCCGACGACGAAAGACCCATCGGGCATCAGGCGGCCGTCGTTCAATCGGACATCCGGCGGAAGGGGGACGGTCGCCACTACCTGTCTGGTTCCGCCGTCCGGATCGTATCGGACCAGGGCGGCGCGCTCGGCCAGGATCAGGCGCTCGCCGTCGGCCGCCACCGCGAAGGCCTGCTCGCTCAGCGCCCAAGTCCGCGTGCGACCGGTCGTGGCATCGCTGAAGAACAGCTGGGGCGAGGCCATGTCCAGCCACCAGAAGCCGTTTCTGCGACCATCCCAGACGGCGGACTCGCCAAACGCCGCGACGACGTCGGACGTGGCCCGCAGGGTCAGGCGGGTCACCGGGCAGCGGCCTCCCACGCCTGGACGAAGGCGCGCGCCGATGTCTCGACGTCCTTGGCGGCACGCCCCTCGCGGTAGATATGCGAACCGATGCCCAGACCGGCCGCGCCGGCGTCACGCCAGCCCGCGACGCTGCCGACATCGACCCCGCCCACGGCGTAGATCGGCGTCCGATCCGGAAGCACTGTCGCCAGGGCCCTCAGTCCGCCCGGCCCCAAGGCGTCGGCCGGGAAGAGCTTGAGCGCATTTGCTCCGGCATCCAGCGCCGAAAAGGCCTCGGTGGCGGTGAAGACGCCGGGGACTGAAGCCAAGCCCCGTGATCGGGTTTCGCCGATGACTGCCGGGTTCGCGTTCGGCGAGACGATGAAGGCGGCACCCGCGGCCTCGGCCTCGCGAACCTGGTCGACTGTAAGAACAGTGCCGGCTCCCAGTCTCAACCGGCCGTTAACGGCCTGCCTCAGGATAGCCAGGCTCTCGAGAGCGCCGGGCCGATTGAGGGGCACCTCGGCGCTCTGCACGCCAGCGGACACCAGGGCCTCCCCGACCGCGTGGGCGGCGGCCGGGTCCAGCCCCCGGAGGATGGCGATGATCGGGCTCAGCATGACAGGTGCCTCCACAATCGAAACAACCCCCGCTGCGCGGCCTCGTCCGCCGGGATCCGTTGAACAGCGTCGATCCCCGCGAGCATCAGTCCGCGCGCATAGACCCTATCCAACGGGGCGTCCGCCACGAGCACGACGGGGCGATCCGGGGCCGCCGACAGACCCTGTCGAATCTCGTCGCCGATCAAAAGACCTGACAGCCGCCGTCGCGCCTCGGCGGGGTCGGACCGGCCATCCAGATCGGCGACCCGGAGAGCGAACAGGCTGGCGGTCAGCGCACCGGCCAGCCCTTGCCGAAGGCCGTCATCCAGTCCGGCGCCGAGCGCATCAGCCTCAGACGCGATAGAGCGGGCCAGCGCGGTGTGTGCTGATAGGGCGGCGAAGAGGTCGCCTGTCATGTAGGTCCGGAAGTTCGTGATCCCGCCCGGACCCGCCTCCACCCACTTCGAATGGGTCCCGGGCAGGATCACCAGGCTGTCCCGCCCCAGATCGATGCCGAAGACGAGAGTCTCCTCGCCCCGCATGACGTCCTTGAGCCGCCCGTTCGAATCCCGGATCGCCACGCCGCCCACGATTCGGAGGTCGATGACGCCTGGGGGCCGGGTTGCGGTCACCGCGACCTCGGCAGGCCCGCCCGGTGCCGACGCATAGGCAACCTCGAGCCAGCCGCCGCGCGCGCCGACCATGCCGCAGGCGAGCATGGGTCGATCCGGCCAGCCCTCGACGAGCGCTGCGAGGCGTTCCTCAGGCGCGCCCTGCGCTCCGGTCCGCCGGGCTGCCAGGACCTTCCCTTGCTCGTCGAAAAGCCAGGCCCGGACATGGGTGCTGCCCCAGTCCAGGCCGATGAAAACACCGGCCTGCAAAGAAAGGGACCCGGGCGTATCGCCCGGGTCCAGGTGCAAGGCTTCAGGAGAAGAGCCTTTCGGGATCGGCATCGCCGAAGTCAGAACTTCACGGCCAGGCTGGCCTTGAAGATGCGGCCGAACACGGCGTTGGTCCGCAGCGCCTCGGGCGCGCCGTCATAGGTGCGCTGCTGGCTGTCGAGCAGGTTGTTGGCCTCGAACGTCAGAGACACATCGTCGGTGAAGTCCCAGCGGGCCGTCGCGGACAGGTCCTCATAGGTGTCGTTGAAGACCCCGGTGTTGGCGGCCGACAGCGCCACAAGGAACTCGTCGCGCCAGTTGTAGGCGACGCGCAGGCTGAGCGGTCCCTGCTCGTAATAGCCGATGAAATTGACGTTGTTCTTGGAAAGCCCCGGGAAAGTCAGGGCGCGGCCCGTGATGTCGCGGATCGGCGTTTCGGAGTCGATGTAGGAGTAGGTCGCCACGACGCCGAAGCCGTCCAGCGTCGGAACGAAGTTGGACAGCGGCGTCTGGAACAGGAGCTCCAGCCCCTGGACCGTAGCGCTGTCGCCGTTGACCTTGCGATTGATCAGATAGTTGATCCCGGCATAGGTCTCGGCGCTTTGCCGCTGGATGATGAAGGTCGAAATGTCCTTGTAGAACAGGCCGGCCGAGATCAGGGCGTCCTCGCCGAAGTACCATTCCGCTGAGGCGTCGAACTGCTGGGCCGAGAAGGGGTCGAGGTTCGGCGCCCCGCCAGAGCCGGTGCCCGGCGTGGTCTGGACGCCGCCGGCGAAGATGGCGTTGTTGGCGAGCGTCACGCCATTGTTCAGGTCTTCGGTATTGGGGAAGGCCACGACGCGCGCGGCGCCGAGGCGGAAGACCCAGTCCTCGCCGACCTCCAGCTTGGCCGATAGCGACGGCAGCCATTCGTCGTCCTCGCGCGAGAAGGTCGCGGGCGTGACCGCGCCCGTGCCGCCGATGACACTGCCGACGGACTCGAGCTCGCGACGCAGCATGCGGACGCCGAGGTTGCCCGAGATCTGACCCCAGCCGAGGCTGGCTTCCAGATTGGTCTTCACATAGGCCTCGATGAAGTCCTCGGTGATGTCGAAGGTGCCGGCGATCGAGTTGGTCGTCGCCGCCGGATTCAGGCATTGGGCGTCCTGCGAGATCGACGGGAAGGTGGCGAAGGCGTCGCAGCCGGTGAACGCCGCCTCGGTCGCGCCGAGGAAGCGGCGCGCAAGTCCCGCGAACTCGCCGTTCAGGAAGTCGGGGTTGTCGCGGATGCCGGTGAAGGCCGAGAGCTGGGTGGCGACGATGCCGCCGGCCGGGCGAATGTCGGCGCGCAGCGGGTTCTGGCGCGTCTCGAGTGTGTTGAACCGCAGGCCCGTTTCGACCGACGTCACCCCCGTCTGCTCGGTGAAGAACTCCCAGTCGGTGCGCGCCTGGACCGAGTCGGTCTCGGAGCGGAACAGCTGATCGAACAGGATGGTGGCGCGCAGCTGGGCCGGGTTGGTCAGGTCGATACCGCTGATCGTGAAGCTGCCGAAATCACCGTTGGTGAAGTCGAAATCGATCACCGGGGTGACGCCTACGATGGGCTGAAGCCGGAAGTAGAGCTGGCGATAGTCGGATTCAGAGATCCCGTAGGACGCCTCGGCCGAACCCGCGATCGTGTCCGACACGTCGAAGTCCGCCCGGACCGCCGAGGACCACACCTGAGAGGTCACGTCGGCGAACTCTGTGTTGGTCAGCACCGGTCCCGTGGCGCGACCGCGCAGTAGGACGTCGTTGGAGGAATAGACGGCGTTGCTCAGCCCGGCGGTGGGAGTGAAGGACAGCCAGTACCGGTCTCGATCCGACGTCAGCTCTGAATAGAAGGTGTCGGCCGTCAGCGTGATGCGGTCGTTCGGACGCCATTGCAGCACGCCGGACAGGCCCACCTTCTCGCGGCTTTCCTCGATTTCCTGGGCCCGGACGTCGGCGTTGCCGAAGCGGAAGCGGTTCGGCGTGACCGTCGTGTCGTTGAACCGGGTGTAGCCCGAAAAGGTGTCCAGCCCCTGCTGGACCAGGTCCCTCTGACTGTAGCTGGCCGTCAGAAGCACACCCAGGGTGTCGTCGGCAAAGCGGCGCGAGACCAGGCCGAACAGCTCGTAACCCGGCTCCTCGGCGAGCTCGTCGTAGGTAACGCCCGCCGTCAGGGCGATCTGGTCGCGGGCGTCCAGAGGGCGCCGCGTCTGGATGTCGATGACACCGCCCAGCCCCCCCGACAGCTGATCGGCGCCGGCGAGCTTGGTCACCTCCAGCCGGGAGATCAGTTCCGATGGCACGAGACCCAGCAGACCGTAGGTCGAGCTGCCCAGCTGATCCAGGCCGTTCCCGCCCCGCCCGGTCGAATCAAAGATTTGGCGGCCGTTGTAGAGCGTGACGTTCTCGCGCAGGCCGCGCACCGAGATGTCCGTACCCTCGCCGATGCCGCGTTCGACCTGCACGCCCGAGACGCGGGCCAGGGACTCGGCGACGTTGGTGTCGGGCAGTTTGCCGATATCCTCGGCGACGATGGCGTCCACGAATTGGTCGCTGTCGCGCTTGATGTCGCGCGCCTCGGCGAGGCTCTGGCGAATGCCCGTGACGACGATCTCGTCGACCTGGGTCGCGTCCTGGTCGGCCTCCTGAGCAAAGGCCGGTGTCGCCAGGATCAAGGCCGCGGCGCTCGCGCCGAGCAGCAGATGGGTCCGCATAGTCAGTCCTCCCCGTGGTGGCGCGAGGGTCCATGCCCTTCGGCCTTGAAGAGAGAATGTTGCGAAAATAGCTACACGTCAACCCGTCGGTTTGGCGCCGTCCAGGTGCTCGATTTCCTCGGCCGCTTGGCGCAGGGCCGCCACAATCGCGGCCTCCGATTCCTGCGGAATCCAGCCATAAACCCCAATGGCGCTGTGGCTTGGCGCCCCGACGGGCAGGGCCACGGTGTGCTGATCCCCCTGTCCTCCGATCCGCACGCGGGCGTAGCCCTGCTCCCGAACTGTTTGTAGCGCTGAGAGCAACGCTTTGACCGATGCGAACCCGGGTGGCTCGTCGCCGGGATAGAGATCGCGCACCTGGGCGTCGTCCAGCTCCGCCAGCAGGGCCATGCCGATCCCGCCGGTCGAGGCCGGGTAAAGGCCGATCCGGCCGAGCGCGTCCGACGTCGAGACGCCGGGCGGCGCGTGGTAGAGATAGCTCACGCTGTCGCGCCACAGGACGCCCAGCGCCACGGTGTGCCCGAACCGGCGCAACCCCTCCAGAACCGGCAGGGCGCGGCGCACGAGGCCCGAGGCGAACAGGGCCTGAGCCGCGAGGACATGCATTCCCGGACCGCTCGTGTACTTCCGGTTCGCCGTTTGCCTGGCGATGCCGAGGTAGGCCAGGGTCTTTAGGAGCCGGTTGACCCGCGTCGGCTCGAACCCCAGCCGTCGGGCCAGTTCGCGGCAGCCGATGGGTTCGGGCGAGGTCGCCAGGGCCTGAAGCGTGGCGATGCCGTCGATCAGGCTCTGGTTCGGCTGGGCGTTCGGGCGTGTGCGCATGGGCCTTGGTCGGCCAGAGGACGAGACTTGTCTAGATCGGAACGAGGGTGGCGAGCAGCGCCTCGGTCGGCTCGAGACCGAGGCCTGGTCCTTCGCCGATCCGGAAGGCGGCCCCGTCGTGCTCGCACGCGCCGCGCCACAACGTGCCGCGACCCTCCTGCACCGAATGCTGGTGCTCATGGCCCGTGACATTGGCCAGGGACGTCGAGACCTGAAGGCTCGCGGTCAGAAAGACGCCCGATCCGATCGTGGCGTGGGGGATGACCGGCAGATGCCAGGCCTCGGCCAGGCGCGCGATGCGCACGAACTGCGTCACCCCGGTGTGGCCCATCTCCGGCTGAACGATCGAGACCGATCCGGCCCGGAGTCGCGGGGCGGCGTCATGCACCGTGCGCCATTCCTCGCCGCCGGCGACGGGGATGGAGGTCTGCCGTCCGACCCAGGCCCATCCCTCGATGTCCTCCGTGGCGCAGGGCGCCTCTATGAAGGCCAGACCGAGAGGCTCAAGCCGCTGCGCGAGCGCGCTGGCGGAGCCGCGATCGAACATCCAGTGCAGATCGACCATCAGGCCGACGTTCGGGCCGAGCGCCTCCCGCAGCGCGCGCGCCTCGACCTCGATGGCGTCGGGACTGACGACGCCGGCGAACTTCACGCCCTTCGCTCCCTTGGCGGCCAGATCCCTGGCCAGGGCGACGCGCTCGTCCAGCGTCGATCGCGGCAGGCCCGAGGCGTAGGTCGGAACCTCTCGCCGCCGCGCCCCGCCCAGCAGCTGATGCAGCGCCAGGCTAGTCATCTTTCCTCGTAGATCCCACAGAGCGATGTCGATCGCCGCCAGGGCGTCCAGCCAGAACCCGCCGACATAACCTCGCACCCGCATCAGGTCGTAGAGCTCCTCCCACAGCGTTTCCGCTTCATGAGGGCAGCGGCCGATCACACCGGGCGCGGCCAGCTCGCGGATCAGCTCGGCCGTGGCTCCGGCCGCGACCAGACCATAGGTCTCGCCCCAGCCGACCAGACCGGATCGCGTCGTGACCCGGACCAGCAGCGAGCGATCGTCCAGCGGATAGATGGTGCGATTGCCGGCGCGGACGACGTAACCGCGTGGATCGACGCGGTCTCGGGGTCCCGGCGGACCCAAATAGGCCTCGGCCCGTGGGCTCGACCACAGGAAGGTCTCGACCGCGACGACCGGATCGGACGGCTTGCTCACGCGGCCGCCACCCTCAAGGGTACCAGGAGATCGGAAACCCGCTCCAGCCAACGGCGCATTTCGGCATGGTCATGGTCGTCCAGCTCAGCTCCCGGGGACCGTGTCAGCGCATTGTCGATCCAGCCGCGCTCGACGAGAACGGCCTTGGTCAGTCGCCAGCGGAACACGGCCTGCATCATCAGGATGGGCAGCATACGCTCATAGAGCGTGCGGGCCAGAGCGTCATCGCCCGCGCGGTGGGCCGCCATCAGGGCCACATGGGTCTCCGCCAGTTCGCAGGCTGGCATGGTGCCGACCGCGCCCCGTGTCAGCTCGTCGATGATGTAGCGGCCGCCCGCGCCGCCGAAGACCCCGGCGACGCCCGGCGCGCGCCTCAGGATCTGGCTGATCCTCTGGCCGCACGGCTGGGTCTCTTCCTTGACGTAGACGACGCCCCCGACACCCTCGATCACCGCCGCGATGGCGTCGACGCCCAGGCCCAGCCCCATGGGGGCCGGCGCGTTCTGGATCAGCGAGGCCAAGCCGCTGACCTCCCGGATCCGGCGGTAGAAGGCGATGAGCGCATCGACGTCGGCGCCGAGGCGATGCGGCGTCATGATCATCGCCGCGACCGCGCCCGCCTGGGCGCCGGCGACCGCGAGCGCTTCGCTTTCCGCGTCCGACGCCCCGGAGGCTCCAACGATGAAGGTCAGACGTCCGCGGGTGGCCGCGCCGACCTGGGCGATCAGCTCGACCCGCTCCTCCAGCGTAAGGTGGTCGTATTCGCTGGCGAGACCCGGAAACACCACGCCGTCCACGCCCGCGCCGGCCAGGCGGTCCACGACGACTTGGAGCCCGGGGCCGTCGGTGCCACCGTCGGCGTCGTAAAGGGCGGGCAGGACGGGATAGACGCCGCCGAGGGCAGAAGACATGACGCGAGCTCTTGGTGCTACTGTAGCAATAATGCTTGCGTCTCGCTGCGGGTCTGTCAAGGTCAGAGAGAGAATGAAATCGGTCCGCAGAAGCCTGCGCGATCGACGGCCAGCTTACAGGCGTTGCTAATGTCGGCACAAGTCGAGACCGCACCCCCCGAGACGACGCCCTTGAACCGCCTGCGCTGGGCCATCCTCGCCCTGCTCTTCTTCTCGACCGTCCTGAACTACCTGGACCGCCAGACCCTGTCGCTCCTGGCCACCACGGTGCAGGCCGACCTGGACATGGACGATCTGGAGTATGCCGGCGTCGTCCAGGCCTTCCTGATCGCCTATACCCTGGCCTACTTCGTCGTCGGCCGGGTCACCGATAGGCTGGGGTCGAAGATCAGCCTGGCGCTCTTCGTCGGGTGGTGGTCGATCGCCAGCATTGCCTCGGGCCTGGTGCAGTCGGCCGGGCATCTGTGGGCCTCGCGATTCGCCCTGGGGCTGGGAGAAGCCGGCAACTACACCGCCGCGCCCAAGACGGTGTCGGAGTGGTTTCCACCCAAGGAGCGGGCCTTCGGCGTCGGCGTCTATACCGCCGGGGCCATGGTGGGGGCGACGATCGCGCCACCCCTGATCGGCTGGCTGGCGCTCAGTTACGGGTGGCGCACCGCCTTCGTCGCCGTCGGGGCGCTGGGCGCCATCTGGCTCATCGCCTGGCTCGCGATCTATCGCGGCCAACCGACCTTCGCGGCTCCTGCGGCCAAGGTCAGCGAGGTCGGCGTCTGGAAATCCGTGATCGCGGATCGCCGGGTCTGGGCCCTGGTCGGCGCCCGGTTCGTGACCGACCCGGTCTGGTACTTCTACCTGTTCTGGTTCCCCAAATATCTGGGCGAGGAGCGCGGCCTCAGCCTTCTGCAGGTCGCGTCGCTGGCCTGGATCGTCTATCTCGCCGCCGACGCAGGCAGCCTGAGCGGCGGGGTCGCCTCGGGTGCCCTGGTCAAGCGAGGTTGGGACCCGGCGCGCAGCCGGGTGGCCATGATGGCCGCCGCCGCCCTGATCGCGCCAGTGGGCGGGCTGATCGCCTTGAGCCCCGCCACCGGCCTGACCCTGGCGCTGGCGGGCGTCGTGGCCTTCTGCCATCTCGTCTGGCAGGTCAATCTGACCTCTCTCGTCGTCGATCAGCAACCGCGCGAGCGGGTCGGCACCGCCTTTGGTCTGGTCGCGGCCGGCAGCGGACTCGGCGGCATGCTGTCGACCCCGATCGTCGGCCAGCTTGTCACCACCGCCGATTGGTCGCTGATCTTCATCCTCATGGCGGTGCTTTATCCCCTCGGGCTGCTGCTGGCCGCGACCGCCGTGCTGCCGCTCCGTCGCGGAGCGCCCGCGTGAGCGGCGCGGACCTGGCATACATCGGCGTCCAACTAGGCCTCTCCCAGGGTTCAGCCCTCGGCTTTGCAATCGATGGTCGCGTTCTGAAGCACACCCACTGGATCGAAGACCTTGATCTCGCCCGGTCAGAGCCTGCCCTCGGGTCCCTCCACGCGCGCCTGTCGCAGTTCGACAAGGGCTCGGTCCCAGTCCTGATCGCCGGAATGGGCGTCGGTCTTTTCGAACCTGCCGGCAGTTGGTCGAGGGGCCACTGCCCCATCGATCCGACCTCGCTTGCGGCAGACCTTCAGCGAGCTTCGCTGGGGCGACGCCCCGTCTTCCTCAGCCCCGGCCTGTCCTGCATCTCGCCCTACGGCGCGCCCGACATCCTGCGCGGCGAAGAGATCCAGGCTTTCGGTCTGGCGGGGCAGATACCGCGCGCGACCCTGCTGAGCGTTCCCGGCCGGCATGGGAAATGGCTGCGGTTGCGTGAGGGGCGGATCGAGCGCTTCCATACGGCCATGACGGTGGAGCTGCATCACCTCCTGGCGACGTACAGCATCGTCGGAAAAGGCTGGCCGGAAAAGGGCCGAACCTCCAGTGACTTCCTGACCGGTCTGCAGATCGGCCTCGCTCGCTCCCCCCTGACCCGGACGGCCTTCGAGCTGCGCGGAGCGGTCGTGGCCGGCGAGATCGACGCCGCACAGGCCGGCGACCGCGCCTGGGGTTTGCTGATCGGCGCTGATCTCGCCGACCTCCCCGACGAGGTTCTGAGCGAGGAGATCGTCATCGCGGGACGCCCCGAGACCGCTGAGCTCTATCGCGCCGGTCTCGAGGCCACCGGGGCCATCGCCCGGATCGAGGATCCGGACGCCCTCGCCGCCGCCGGATTCGTCCGCGTCGCCTCCGCCGCCGGGTTGGTCGACGCCCCGGATGCGGAGCTCGTGCGATGACGGCCCCCGTCGCGATCGTTACCGGCGGCGCCGGGGGCATCGGAGCCGCCACCTGCCGCCAGCTCAGGCGCGACGGCTTCAAGGTTGCTTCGCTCGATCTATCAGACGCGTCGGACGCCGACCTGTCGGTCCTGTGTGATCTGTCTTCGTCAAGTGACGTGCAGAACGCGGTCGACCGTGTCCGCCGAGAACTGGGATCCGTCCGAGCACTCGCCCACGTCGGCGCAGCGACGGAGCACGCGACGACACTGGACTCTTCGCCCGAAGCGTTTCTGCGCGTCTACGACGTCAACGTCGCCGGTGCGGTTCGCCTCGTCCAGGCCTGCGCCGACGATCTTGCCCACGGGGTCGGAAGCATCGTCTTCGTCAGCTCGATCAACGCCGCATTCGGGGCCGCGGGGCTTGCCGCATACGCGGCCTCCAAGGGGGCCCTGGAAACCCTGACGAAGACCTTGGCCATGGAGCTCGCGAACAGCGGCGTCCGGGTCAACGCCGTCGCGCCCGCTTCGATCGACACCCCGATGCTGCGCGAATCCTTCGCCCGACGACCCGACCCGGCTGCGGCTCGTGTCGCCAATGTTCTTCGCCATCCGTTGGGTCGTCTGGGCGAGCCGGAGGACGTAGCCGAGGTGATCGCCTTCCTCCTGTCCGCACGCGCCGGCTGGATCACCGGGCAGATCTGGGGCGTCGATGGCGGAGCCTCCATCGCCCGACGATGAGCGCGGACATCGTCACGCTTGAAAACGCCCGGCTGCGGCTGCGGGTTGTTCCCTCGAACGGTGGAGCGGTCCTCGACCTCGTCACCCACAGTGGCCAGGTCATTCTGGAGGCACCCGGCGGCCCCCACGGTCCGCCTCAGGGGCTGGGGTGCTTCCCCATGACGCCCTTCTGCGGACGGCTGCCGGGCGGGTTGGTCGAGGCCGGTCAAGGTTCGACGATCGTCCTTGATCCCAACCTGGCGCAGGGCGGGGTCGCCCACGGTGTTGGCTGGCTCAGGCCGTGGCGCGTGCTCAGCCAGACCAGCTCGGCTGTGGTGCTGGGGTTCGACCACGTCGCAAGCCGGGCGGTTTGGCCTTGGCGCTTCGAATGC
Source organism: Brevundimonas bacteroides DSM 4726 (assembly GCF_000701445.1). Lineage (GTDB taxonomy): Bacteria > Pseudomonadota > Alphaproteobacteria > Caulobacterales > Caulobacteraceae > Brevundimonas > Brevundimonas bacteroides. The sequence goes on along the minus strand of NZ_JNIX01000004.1, from coordinate 557 downwards.
CGGCAGCTCATCCGGCTGAGAGGGAACACCGCAGCCATCACGCTGAGGACCCGCAACCTGGACGAAACATCCATGCCTTGCGCCTCGGGCCTGCACCCCTACCTCGCCGTTTCCGCTGGAGACGCCCTGGTTCTGGACGCTACACCCTTGGCGGACCCACAGCCGGGCGAGGGTGTCCTGGCTGAAGGCCGATGCTTGAGGCTCGGGCGCGACGGGCATGAGGTGCGCCTCCAGTCCTCTGCCGGTCCATGGATGGTTTACCGTCCCGCCGATCGCGCGGCCGTGTGTCTGGAACCGCATCGCGGCGGCTTCGACCAAGCACCGGAGATAGCTCTGGAGCCTGGCGCAGAACAGATGATTTCGGTGCAGATCGCCGTGGGCTGACGCAACATCACGTGGCGAGCTCAGTTCGAGCCTTTTGTATGCTCAGTGCCAACAGCGGACCTTTCCAAGGTCAGCTGTGAGCCAGGAGCGGACATTCTGGAAGAGAGGCCGTCGGCCTCGAGTCGCATCCGGGTCCGGCCTCGATGGCCGGTCGACGGTCCGAACCAGGCTGG
>NZ_JNIX01000003.1 GCF_000701445.1 Brevundimonas bacteroides DSM 4726 | reverse complement strand
CTGTCGTTTCCGGCCCCGCCCGCGAGGTTGTTGGCCCCCGCGCCGGCGTTGATGGTGTCTTCGCCGTCACCACCCGAGACCACGTCGTTGCCCGAGCTGGACGTGATGGTGTCGTTGCCGGCTCCACCCGTCAGGGTGTTGTTGCCGCTCGCGCCGTCGATCGTGTCGTTGCCGTCACCGCCGTCGATCACATCGTTGCCGGTGCCCGCAATGAGCGTGTCCTGACCGTCGCCGCCATTGACGACGTTGTTGCCGTCGTTGGCGTCGATGTCGTCATTACCGGCGTCACCGCCGATGGTGTCGTTGCCATCGCCGCCGCCGATGGTGTCATTGCCGGCTTCGCCGTTGATCTGGTCGTTGCCTGCGTCGCCCAGCAGCAGATCGCCACCGTCGCCGCCCAGCAGCACGTCGTTGCCGATGCCGCCGTCCAGAAGGTCGGTGTCGCCGCCGCCCGTCAGAGTATCGTTGCCGTCATCGCCATACACGCTGTCCTGGCCCAGATCGCCAAACAACTGGTCATCGCCCGCGTTACCCGCCAGCAGATCATTGCCCTGGCCACCGATCACTGTGTCGTTGCCGGCCCCTCCATTAACCGTGTCATTGCCGAAGTTGCCCTGGGCGAAGTCGTTGCCGTCCCCACCGTTCAGGAGGTCGTTTCCTTGGCCGCCGAACAAGAAGTCGTCGCCAGCGTCGCCGTTGACGGTGTCGTTGCCCTGGCCGCCTTGGAGGAGACCATCGTTCCCAGAACCGCCGGATATGCTGTCATCTCCCTCACCGCCAAGTACGGTGTCAGCGCCGGTTCCTGCCCCGATAGAGTCATTCCCTGCGCCGCCATCGATGAAGTCGTCACCCGCTTCAAGGCCGCTGAAGAAGATGTAAGCGGTGCCGATCACATCATTACCGTTACCCCCATACACGGTGTCGTTCCCGTCTCCGGCTATGAGGGTATCGACACCATTGTCGCCGAACAGGAGATCATTTCCGATCTCGGCGAGAGTGTTGCCGACAAAGTCATCGCCTTCACCGCCATGGAGCGTGTCGTTGCCGCTTGACCCCGAGACGGCGTCGTCGCCCAAGTCGCCAAAGACGAGGTCGTCTCCCGTTTCTCCGCTGACGATATCGGCGCCCTGACCGCCGAGAAGGGTGTCGCTACCGTTCCACCCGACGACCGTGTCGTTGCCAAGGTTTCCCTGAATGTAGTCGTTGCCGTTACCGGCCCAGACCCAGTCGTTCCCCTGCCCGCCGTAAACAAAATTGTTGCCCTCGCCGCCATCTATGCGGTCATCGCCACCGTTCCCCTGCAGCAGGTCAGAGCCGTCGCCCCCAAACAGGGAGTCGGCTCCGTCTCCGCCGAACACCTCGTCGTCACCGTTGTCGCCACGGAGGGTGTCGTTCCCGTTGCCACCAAACAGGCGATCATTGCCATCATACCCTCGGACCGAGTCGTTTCCGTCGTTGCCGAAGAGAAGGTCACCTCCAAAGTAATCCCCCTCGATCGTCTCGTCGCTGTTCAGGCCATAGACAAGCACGGTGTCGTCGGCGAACCGGAAGGCGTTGGCCCCGGACACCGCCGCTCGCGAGAAGTTCAGCGAAGTGGTTCCCGAGCCTGGGTTGGAGACGGTTATCGTCTCGGGTGTGGCGCCCACCGCTGGGTTCACGGTGAACACCGTCCCGGTCGCGGTGCCTGAGGAGAAGTAGATGACCTCCAGACCCAGGCCGTCTCCGGTATAGGCCGACGCTTGAGCTTGGGTTGCAGTTCGGAAGTTCAGGTTCGGCATAAGGCACTCCGGGTCGTTGGTGACCTAGTAACTACAAGCGTGACCATAGGCAACGGAGCTGCGAGGGCTTCTCGGCCGTTCGGTCTATTCGCGGAAGTGCTCGGGGGCGGCTTAACGGCAACAAAATGCTACCCGAGCCGGTCAGACAGACAGCCGCACCCAGCAGGTCCCAGCGGTCAGGACGCACGCCTTTGGCAACCCAGAGCCGGATTAAAGCTGCAGCGATGTAGACGCCGCCGTAGGTCGCATAGCTGCGCCTGGCGTGTTCGGCCGGCACAAGCCGGTCGCGCGGTGACTAGCGCTCGCCCAGCCGCAGCGATCGCCTCCTGCTGACTTGAGGAAAGCGTATCGTTCGCGGGGAAGAATTGCGTCAGACGTATGCGCGTCCGGTCCGGTTGAAATTGGGCTGAGGGCGCCGCCAACGCTACGCTGGCCGTGAGCGTCAAAACAGCGGCGGCCAAGAGGAGTTTGGCGTTCACGTGCCTCTCCTTCAGTAGGGGCTCGGCGGCGTGGCGACGATGCCGATGTGCTGGCCCTCTCGGTAAACGTTCCCGGCCTCATCGAAGGTGAGTTCGTTTTCGAGAACGACCAACACATGATCGCGGGGCGTCACGCGACGCGATAGCCGGTGACCGGAGCTGTGCACGCCGCCACACCGAAAGCGGGACTGATCCAGGTCAGGTGGGCAGGAGTGATACTCGATGTCGCGCACCTGGAAGCCGACGACGTCAGTGTCCCAGATGCCACTGTCGGGATTGTAGCGACCCTCGAAGACCGTCCAGCGGTCCGCGCCGTCGGGGTAGCTCCAGCCGCCTGCCCGAAGGGGGACCGACCGATCCTTTGTGACGACGACGAAAGACGTTCCGGCTGCGATCCGCTCCGAGAGCAAAGGCTCGGGAGCGTCCTGGGCAGCGGTTGATGCCCCGGCGCCCGCCCAGACTAGACCAATCAAGCCGGCGCAGAGGGCGCGCCCTATAGGCCAATGTCGCCTCAGGGCTGCGCGTAGCATATCGTTCAACGCCGACGACACTCGCCGACCTCGGTGAAGGCGCCATCCGCGTCCGCGAAGGTCCTCAGGTACTGGCCAGTCTGGGCCTCGGGCGAGGCCAAGTAGTAGGTGTGGCTCGGCGCTTGGAAATCCGACAGGAGGTTCGGCGGGAAATCGATGCGCAGCACGCCGTAGCCGACCCACACGGGAACGACCCCCCCGGGACGGTTCGGGTCATCGATCCGGGCGTTTGCGACATCGATGACGATCGAGAATCGACCCGGACTGGGCGGCGTGGTCTCGAAAGACCAGCGACCATCGCGGCGGACCGTCCGAGTCGCGGCCTGTCCCTCGCAATCCAGACTGACCGTGGCGGGCCAGCCGTTGAAATCCTGGGGCGAGTTCGCCACCGCGGCCGTCGCGATCAATTCCAGCAGCATGATCCGTCCCGCTTCTTCGATCCATGTTCCACAGTGAAGTTTGTGGGTGAGCCGTCAAGGTTCATCCACAGACGAACGGGAATCGTCAGGATCGCGCCGGGTGCGCAATCTCACGCGTGGCTGACCGGACCTGACGGCGCGAGCGGCGAAGTTGACGGACCGCCGACCGGTCGCCGATTGTGCGGGGCACGGAGGCCGAAATGATCCAGACATTATCCGCGATGGCCTTAACGAGCGTGCTGACCAGTGCATCGACGGAGTGCCCTACGGCGACGCCTGAACAGGTGGCGCGGGTAGAGGCTGCGGCCGCTCACCCAGACGCGATCGCGACCAGTGATCGCTTGACTTCGATGTTCGACGAAATCGTGATTCCTGAGGGGGCCTGGCGCGCGCCGCCGGCGGACGCCCCGGTGATATTCAGGATTGTGGCTCCGCCAGGCGGAGGCCATTCCAACACGATCTGGACCGTCGTCTGGCGCGAAGTCGACGGCTCTTGGTGGTTCTGGAAGCAGGACCGCCATTCGGGTACCGCCTCGCCGCCGGTACGCCCGCCGGAGGGCACGCCCGAGTACGAGGCGCACATGGCGCGCTGGTATGGCGGGCCGCTGGCCGACGTCGATCGCTGGCCACCGGAGGGCGGTCGGCTGAACTCGCGTCAGGCTGGGTTGGTTCAGGCCGCCCTTGCAGATCCTTGTCGCGCGCCGGCCGGGCCGTACTGGCCGGGCGACGTTCCGCCGGTCCCGGTGTCTCCTGCGCCGGGCGTGCCGCCGATCCCGCCGCCGCCGCCACCCCCGCACGTGCCGGATTCGTCGCCAGTCTATGTCCAGCTCATGGAAAAAGGCGCCGCGCCGCGCTACCTCGGTGCGTTCCGGCCGAGCGACGTGAACCGGATCCCCCTGATCTCGGCCGTAGCGTGGCCGCAGCGGGATTGAACCCGTCTCAAGTCGGAGGTCCCCGGTGAACCCTGCCCTGTTTGCTCTCAGTCTTGGCCTTGCCGGGGCCCAGTCTGCGCCGTCCTCGTCCGCACTCGAAGTCAGAGTCGTCATTCTCGGATATGGGGACGCCGAGGTTTCACGTCGGATCGTTTCGGCGTTGGCGGTAGACAATCGGGTCGGAGCGGGCCTGCTCTCCGTCCCTGTCTTCGAGGGTATGGAGCGCTGTTTGGGCGACGATCCGGAACCCACGGAAGCGCGTCGGTCGTGCATCCGCGACGCCGTGTCTGGGGATTGGGGCGGGGTGCCGACCGTGGTGGTCGCACTGGCCGACACAAGAGAGCGGGGCTCTTGGCAAAGGATGGAGTGTATCGGGCCGCGCAGCACAGGATTCCGCCGGACCATCCATATCCGCGACTTCGACCATCCGCGGCAAGACGTGTCGAATGGCGTTCTGTCCAGTCTGGCTGGATGCATCAGAGAGGCGTCGGAGTAAATTAGAGCCATAGCATCAGCGGACTTCCGCTATGGGTCGAAAGCGGACCACCACCCGCTGTCGGGAACCCGACGCCCGATCCGCGCTTTTCACCCAGCCATGTTCACCCAGCTCACGCCGACCCTCCCCGTCACCGTCGAAGGCAAGGGCAAGGGCTACGCCATCGGCGTCATCGACTATGGCCAGGAGCACGCCCTGATCTGGGTCACCGCCATCGACGAGACGGGCGAGATCTGGTGCGCGCCCAATCCCAAGGTCCGGCTCCAGTCCAACTGGACCATGGGCCGTCCGTCGCAGGGTCCGGCGATCAAGCCCAACTGATCGGCCCCGCCGCCTTCACCGCGCCCGGAACCTCAGCTTTTCCAGCGCGCTGGCCGCCTTCAGCAGGGCGCTCGCCTCGCCCGTTCGCCCCTGGGTCAGCAGCCAGGCCGCCCGGCGCACGGTCTGGGCCAGGGCCTCATGGGCGTCCACGGTCGGCACGTCTTCGCCCTCCAGCACCGCGTTTAGCGCCGCCAGCGCGGGTTCGGGCTCATCCGTCCCGCCCCGGATGGGCTTGAGGTCCAGCTGCCGGGCAATGGTCTTGCGCGTCCAGCCCTCCTTCATCGCGCGCCGCCTCAGATTGGCCAGACCCACGTCGAAGCGTCGCGCCACCGACGGCGCGGACTCTCCCGCCACATAGGCCTGCCGGACCCGCGCCCAGGTCTCCGGCCCCCGATACTTGCGCAGACGATGATGCTCCATGCGCGCATCATGACCGACCGGTGCGTCAGAATCGGACGCAAGCCTGCAGCATTGGCTGCGGTATCTGCGGTTTCAGCGGTGAATTGGCATGACCAGGCTGGCCGGCCTCGCCGATTTTTGCGGTCTTTGCCTAGTCGAAATCACCGGGAGATATCGCATCCAGAAACCCTTCTCCCGCGAGGGGAGAAGGCTCTTTGTCACGCATACCCCTGGATCGGCCGCACCTCGAGCGTGTCGGCCTGGATCGCCCCGATCCCCTGCGCCGCCGCCAGCGCCCCGGCGATGGTCGTGTAGTAGGGGATCTTCTGCATCAGGGCCGTCCGGCGCAGGCTGAAGCTGTCCTGCAGCGACTGCTTGCCCTCGGTGGTGTTGATGACCAGCTGGACGTCGCCGTTCTTCATGGCGTCGACGATGTTGGGCCGACCCTCCAGCACCTTCTTGACGAAGCCCACGGGCAGGCCCTCGGCCGTCAGATGGGCGTGGGTGCCGCCGGTGGCGATGACCTCGAAGCCCTGCTTGAGCAAGAGCGCCGCGACCTCGACCGCGAAGGGCTTGTCGTCGTCCTTGACCGAGATGAAGGCACAGCCGCCGGTCGGGAGCTTCGTCCCCCCGCCGATCTGGGACTTGGCGAAGGCGCGGGCGAAGGCGGGGGCCATGTCGGCCTCTCCGGGGCGCTTGAAGTCCAGTCCCATGACCTCGCCGGTCGAGCGCATCTCGGGCCCCAGCACGGTGTCGACGCCCGCGAAGCGGGCGAAGGGGAAGACCGCTTCCTTGACCGCGATGTGGTCATAGGGCGCATCCGTCAAGCCGAAGGACGACAGGGGCACGCCCGCCATCACCTTGGCGGCGATGGAGGCCACCGGCACGCCGATCGTCTTGGCCACGAAGGGCGCGGTGCGGCTGGCGCGCGGATTGACCTCCAGCACGAAGATGCGCGGATTGGCGCTGTGCGGCTCCTCGATCGCGAACTGCACGTTCATCAGGCCGCGCACCTTCAGCGCCCGCGCCATGGCCTCCGTCTGGCGCTTCAGTTCGGCGACGGTGGCGTCCGACAGGGACCAGGGCGGCATGGAGCAGGCGCTGTCGCCGGAGTGGACCCCGGCTTCCTCGATGTGCTCCAGCACGCCGGCCACGAAGACCGTCTCGTCGTCGCACAGGGCGTCGACATCGACCTCGGTCGCGCGGTTCAGATAGTGGTCGATCAGCACCGGATCGTCGCCCGAGACCCGCATGGCCTCATGGACATAGCGGTCCAGCTGCTCGCGATCGTGGACGATCATCATGCCCCGGCCGCCCAGCACATAGGACGGGCGCAGCACGACGGGATAGCCGACCCTGTCCGCTTCTTTGGCGGCCTCGGCCGGTGATCTGGCCAAGCCGTTCGGCGGCTGCAGCAGGCCGATGTCGTTCAGCATGACCTGGAACCGCTCGCGGTCCTCGGCCAGGTCGATGGAGTCCAGGCTGGTGCCCAGGATCGGCACGTTGTCCTCATGCAGCGCATGGGCCAGCTTCAGCGGCGTCTGGCCGCCGAACTGGACGACGCAGCCGATCAGCTCGCCCTTCGACTGCTCGACGGCGATGAGTTCGAGGACGTCCTCGGCCGTCAGGGGTTCGAAATAGAGGCGGTCCGAGGTGTCGTAGTCGGTCGAGACCGTCTCGGGGTTGCAGTTCACCATGATGCTTTCGACGCCGATGTCGGCGAAGGCGAAGGCCGCGTGGCAGCAGCAGTAATCGAACTCTATGCCTTGCCCGATCCGGTTCGGCCCGCCGCCCAGAATTATCGCCTTTTTTCTGTCGCTTGGCTGGGATTCGCAGACCGGGACCTGACCCAACGCGCCGGTCTCGTAGGTCGAATACATATAGGCGGTGGCGCTGGCGAACTCGGCCGCGCAGGTGTCGATGCGCTTGAACACCGGGCGGACGTTCAGGCCGCGGCGGGCCGCGCGGACCTCGCGCTCGGTCGATCCCGTCAGCTGGGCCAGACGGGCGTCCGAGAAGCCCTTGGCCTTCAGGCGGCGGAAGTCGGCGGCGTCGGCGGGCAGACCCTTGACCCGGATGTGGCCTTCCTCGCGCACGATGTCGGCGATCTGGCGCAGGAACCACGGCTCGTAGGCGCAGGCGGCCTCGACCTCCTCGACCGTCAGGCCGTGGCGGAAGGCCTGGGCGATGACGCGGATGCGGTCGGGCGTCGGCTGGCCCAGAGCCCGCACCACAGCGGCGCGGATGGCGGCGTCGTCCTCGGCGCCGATGACGCCCTCGATCTCGATCTCGTCGAAGCCGGACAGGCCGGTCTCCAGACCCCGCAGGGCCTTCTGCATCGATTCCTGGAACGTTCGCCCGATGGCCATGACCTCGCCGACCGACTTCATCGAGGTCGACAGCAGGGGCTCCGACCCCGGATACTTCTCGAAAGCGAAGCGCGGGATCTTGGTCACCACATAGTCGATCGACGGCTCGAAGCTGGCCGGCGTGACCTGGGTGATGTCGTTCTGCAGCTCATCCAGCGTGTAGCCGACGGCCAGACGCGCCGCGACCTTGGCGATCGGAAAGCCCGTCGCCTTGGACGCCAGGGCGGAGGAGCGCGACACGCGCGGGTTCATCTCGATAACGACCATGCGGCCGTCCTTCGGATTGATCGCCCACTGGACGTTCGATCCGCCCGTCTCGACGCCGATTTCGCGCAGCACATTGATCGAGCCCGTGCGCATGCGCTGGTACTCTTTGTCGGTCAGGGTCAGGGCAGGGGCCACGGTGATGGAATCGCCCGTATGGACGCCCATCGGGTCCACGTTCTCGATGGAGCAGACGATGATGCAGTTGTCCGCCTTGTCGCGGACGACCTCCATCTCATACTCCTTCCAGCCCAGGACGCTCTCCTCGATCAGCACCTCGGTGGTCGGCGACAGGTCGAGACCGCGCAGCACGATCTCCTCGAACTCCTCGCGGTTGTAGGCGATGCCGCCGCCGGTGCCGGCCAGGGTGAAGCTGGGGCGGATGATGGCGGGCAGGCCGACGAACTCCAGCCCCTCCAGCGCCTCGTCCAGCGTGTGGGCGGCCTTCGACCGGGGGCTCTCCAGCCCCAGCTTGTCCATGGCGTCCCTGAACTTCTGCCGGTCCTCGGCCTTGTCGATGACCTCGGCCCGCGCCCCGATCATCTCCACGCCGTACTTCGCCAGCACGCCCGCCGCATCCAGCGCCAGCGCCGTGTTCAGCGCCGTCTGCCCGCCCATGGTCGGCAGCAGGGCGTCGGGCCGTTCCTTGTCGATGATCTTCTCGACGAACTCCGGCGTGATCGGCTCGATATAGGTCGCATCCGCCAGCCCGGGATCGGTCATGATCGTGGCCGGGTTGGAGTTGACCAGGATGACCCTATATCCCTCGGCCTTCAGCGCCTTGCACGCCTGGACTCCGGAGTAGTCGAACTCGCAAGCCTGACCGATCACGATCGGCCCGGCACCGATAATTAGGATAGACTGGATATCCGTGCGCTTGGGCATCTCAGCCTCCGTTCAATGGGTGATGACCGCGCATTCCCAGCCGTCGTAGTCCAGCTGGAAGGCCGCGGCCCAGGATTGCATCATGGCGCTGACGGGGGCGAAGGAGACTTCGTCCACTGCCATCGTGGTCTCGAGCACCGTCGTCTCGTCCTGCCCGGACGTGACGAAGCCCGCGCGACGCGCGACCTCGTTCAGGTCGTCGTGGTCGCCCTCGCCGTGGAAGAAGAACTGGGTGTGGCGCGGGGTGACGCCGCTGTCGCCATGCTCGGCCAGGGCCGCGCGGATCATGGCGTCGCGCTCCTCATGGCTGATGACGTCTTCGTGCAAGGCGGTCTCTTTCGGCGCGCAGGAACGCCGCGCGTCGCGGCGTTTCGGCTGCGGCGGCGGGCGGTGCGGGTTGTCGGCTAAGCGGCCCGTTTAGAGAGGCAGGGGGTCGGGCGCAAGAACGCTCCGCGCCAAAACGAAAGGGCGGCCCGTCGCCGGACCGCCCTTCCCGTCTCCAGAGGCGTCGTGTCGTCTCAGTAGCGGCCCGAGATCCGCAGGAAGAAGGCACGTCCCACCGGCGAGACCGGCGTGGCCACGTTGCCCAGATAGGGCTCCTCGTCGGTGATGTTGTTGACCCCGAAGGTGGCCGAATAGCCTTCCTTGAAGTCCCAGCGAATCGAGGCGTTGTGGCTCCAGAACTCGTCGGCGAAGGCCGGTGCGAAGCGGGCGATGTCCTCGATCGGCGTGGACACCAGGGTCTGCTCGGACTGGTAGTTGGAGAACCACGAGACGGTGAAGTCCGACACCTGCCAGCGTGCCGCGAACGATCCCGCCCATTCGGGGAAGTTCTGCTCCAGCTTCACCGGGTTGGCCTGGGTGGGGTTCGAGACGAACGGGAAGTCGTTGCGGTCCTCCAGATAGGTCCCGGTCACCGACAGGTCCAGGGTGCCCCAGGCGTCGCGGCCGAAGTCGGCGAAGTCGAAGCCGTAGTTGACCGCGAAGTCGATGCCCGACGTCTCCAGCCGGGCGAAGTTCAGCTGGGTCTGCAGCAGGTAGTTGAAGCCGCGGAAGGTCGGCGAGGAAGCGTTCCTGTTCCGTGTGAACAGGGCGCAGAACTGGTTGTTCAGCGTCGGCGCGTCATAGCAGGAGTTGACGATGTCCTGAGCACCGACCGCCGAGATGGCGTTCTCGATCTCGATCGACCAGTAGTCGGCCGTGATGCTCAGGTCCGGCAGGAACCGGGGCTGCAGCACGACGCCATAGGTGATGGTCTCGGCTTCCTCTTCCTGCAGGTTGGGGTTGCCGCCGGTCTGGCCGGTGAAGCGCGCCGTCAGCGGGTCGGTGAAGTTGTAAACCGCGGCGGTGATGCCCAGGTCCGCGCGGCAGTTGGCCAGGCGGTTGGCCGGGTTGGGGCCGGCGTTCACGTTGACCGAATCGCAGGGGTCGACCGGCCGGAAGGTCGCGGCGTTCAGAGGCGCGAACAGCTCGCCGATGTTGGGCGCCCGGATGGCGACGGCATAGCCGCCGCGGAAGCGGATGTCCTGGACCGGCGCCCAGATGGCGTCGGCCTTGTAGGTCGAGGTCTCGCCGACGGTCGAATAGTCGCCGATGCGCCCGGCGATGTTCAGGCTGAGCACTTCAGCGAATGGCGCGCCAGACAGGATCGGGAACTGCAGCTCCAGGAAGGCCTCGGCGACGTCGAAGCCGCCTTCGGTGATGTTGGTGGTCTGGTACTGGAAGACGTCGCCGTTCTGACGGGCGATGTCGGGGGTGAACAGCGAGTTCTCTTCGCGGTACTCGGCGCCGACCGCGAAGCCGACCGGACCGCCCGGCAGGCTGAACCAGCGCTCGAAGTCGCCGACCAGGCTGGCGGCGATGACCAGCTGGTCGATCTCGGAGGTATCGACCGCCTCATAGCGCAGGAAGTCCAGACCCGCCTGGCTGGACTGGCCCACGCCGAACAGGTTGATCGGGCGGCAGGGCGAGTTGGCGCCCGGCGTGAAGGTGGTGAAGCCGCCGAACTGCTGGATCGTCGCGCCCGGCCCGAAGTTGGCCGTGTCGGTCAGGTAGGAGTAGCGCGGGAAGGCCGCCGCGTTCAGCGTCGAGCGGCAGACGATGTCTCCGTTCGGAGCCCGGACCGCGTCGACGGCGGCGAAGAAGCGGTCCTCCAGACGCACGAAGCCGCGCGTTTCCTGGCTGGTCTCGCCGTAGTTCAGCGAGACGTCATAGGACCAGCCGCCGAAGATCTCGCCGCCAAATCCGAGCACCGCGCGGATGGTCTCGCGCTCGCTGGAGGCCTCGGGGTCGAACAGGTCGATGTTGTCCCGGCCGATGGTCACCAGAGACGAGGCATTGCCGTTCCCTTGGGCGATCTGAGCGTTAACGATGTTGCGGATCGCGGTCGGGATATAGGGGTTGTCCAGCGCGATCGGGATCGAGTCGTCGAAGGTGTTGTACGGGTTGTAGGTCGTGCCCCGGTTCCAGGCGTACTTCAGGTCCGCATAGGTCCGGAAGGAGTCCGAGAACTCGTAGTTCAGTAGCAGGTTGAGGTTGACCGCCTCGTCCTTGGGCAGCAGCGACTGGTTGGAGAAGGTCTGCGGGCTGCCGTCGCCGCCGAACTGTTCGGTGAAGTTGCCGATCAGGCCGTCGCGGAACGGGCGAATGGCGTTGGTGATGGGATCGACGACCCAGCAGCCGACGGGGAAACCGCCGCCGCCGCCGCGACCACCCTGGCTCTGCAGACAGTCAAAGGTGCCGTTGCCATCCAGGTCGGGGCGGTTGAGAGCTCCGAAGTCCGACGGGCCGCCAGCGAAGCCGAAGCCATAGGGGTCATAGCCGATCAGGCCGCCGATGGAGGCGATCGAAAAGACCGGATTGTTCAGATAGGCTCGCGCTGGGGCGGCTTGGGCGCGCGCGATAAGGGCCGGGTCAGTGTTGGCGTAGCGAGGCGCGCCGCTGGCCAGCAGGATGGTGCGGCCTAGAACCGTGGCTTGGGTCTGGCCGGTCGGGACCGGGTCTCCGACCTGGAAGCTGCGCGCCGGATTGGCCTTGTCGTCGGCGACATTGTTGTTCGCCGCCCAGTCGCGGTCACCGTAGTAGAGGGCTTCGGAACGGCTGGCCTGGACGCCGATCGAGATGTTGCCCCGGCCGTTGTCGAAGTCACGGCCCTGCGCGAAGGAGGCGAAGATCTCCTCGGTGTCGCCCTGGCCCGAGACGCCGCCCTGGACCTCCCATTCGGTGCCGGTGAAGTCCCGCTTCATGATGAAGTTGACGACGCCCGTGACAGCGTCGGAGCCATAGACCGCCGAGGCGCCGCCCGTCAGGACCTCGACCCGTTCGACCAGTGCGGACGGGATCGTCGAGATGTCGACGGCGGCCGTGCCGGGCTGGCCCGAAACGTGACGGCGGCCGTTGACCAGCACCAGGGTGCGGTTGGCGCCCATGCCGCGCAGGTTCAGTTGCACCGAACCGCCGTTGGCCTGGGCCGTGCTTTCGGACGATTGCAGAGCCGGGATGACGTCCAGCGCATCGGCGACCTCGGTCACGCCCTGGGCAGCCAGGGTCTCGGCACCCAGCACCTGCACCGGCTGGGGCGCGTTCTCGGGCCGGATGGCGATGCGCGAGCCAGTGACCACGATCTCCTCGACCTCAGTCACCTCGCCCGGATCCTGGGCGAGCGCGGGGCTGGCGAAGAGGGCGGCAAGACCGACGCCGGTCAGGCAGAGGGTCCGGGTGCTGATTCTGGTGCGCATGTTTCTTTCCTTCATCCCGAAAGGGCGGTCACGGTGAAGGTAGTTTTTTGCCGCAGTGCAGCGAGGTCAACGCGCGAGATGCGAAGTTGGCGATTTTGACACCGAAGGGTCACCGCGAAGCCACATTTCTCAATGTGCCGGCGAGGTGGAACCATGCGGTTCCAGTCCCGTTCAAGGCGCAGCGCCGCCCAGATTTCGCTACATTCTGCAATATTGTGACCCTCGGACGTCAGTAAAACGACAGCACGACGTAACGCTGTTCCGAAAGCATCCGTCTAGCCGCGTGTTACATAACAACGTTTCCTCTCAGAATCTCAGGGACTCATTCATGACCACCATGCGTCACACCTTGTTGCGTTCAACGATGCTTGCCGGTGTGGCAGGTGTTCTAAGCTTTACCTTAAGCAGCCAGGCGGCTGCTCAGGAGGTCCAGCCTCAGGATGACGCCACGACGGTCGAGGAAATCGTCGTCACCGGCTCGCGTATTCCGCGGCCGAACCTGGAACAGCCAACGCCGGTCGCCACGGTCTCGTCTGAAGCGATCGCCACCTCCGGCACCCAGGACCTCGGTTCTATCATCGCCGAGCTGCCGGCCCTGAGCTCGAACTCCACGGTGCGTGGCAACTCCGACAGTTTCGGCGATTCGGGCGGACTGAACTTTCCGGACCTGCGCTCGCTGGGTTCGGCGCGCACCCTGACGCTGGTGGACGGCAAGCGCCACGTCGGCGGCGATGCGGGCAATGCGGCCGTCGACCTGAACGCCATTCCTGCCGCCCTTGTTGAACGGGTCGAGGTCATCACCGGGGGGGCCTCGGCCATCTATGGCTCCGACGCCGTGTCGGGCGTGGTCAACATCATCCTGAAGGATGATTTCGAGGGTGCCGAGATCACGGTCCAGGGCGGCCGCGCCGAATCCGGCGACGGCACGACCTATTCGGCCAACGGGGTGTTCGGCCGGAACTTCCTGGACGGCCGGCTGAACGTCACTGCCAGCCTGTTCTACGACCACGCCGATCAGGTGCTCGGCTCCGACATCCCGGCTCTGCAGGACTTCGGCACCATCCTGAACCCGGCCGATCCGACCCAGGATCCCGACAACGGCATCCCTGACCGCATTCTCGTTCCCAACGTGCTGACCGACTATCTGGACGAGAACGGCGTGATCTTCGACGCCAACACCTTCGACATCATCACGGCCATCCGCAACAACGGCTCGCCGGTGCCGCAGCAGCCGCGCCTGGGCGACAACTCCTTCGCCTTCGGCCAGTTCTTGGACTGCGAGACCTGCACGGCGCTGGATGACTACGTCGTGCTTCAGCCCGAGACGGATCGCTACGGGACCAACATCCGCCTGCGCTACGACCTGACGGACAGCGTCACGGCCTACTTCGACGGCAAGTATGTGCGCTCGGAGATTCTGGATTACGTCCAGCCGTCCTTCACCTTTGGCGAATATCTGATCGCGCCCGACAATGCCTTCCTGACGCCCGAACTCCAGGCCGTCATCGGTGGGCGTGACATCACCTTCGGCCGCTTCAACGCCGACATCGGCCCGCGCGTCAACGACATCACGCGTGAGACCTATCGCGCTGTGGCGGGTGTTCGCGGCAGGACCGAGACGGGCTTCGCCGACTTCGACTGGGACCTGTCCTACAACTACGGAGAGACCCAGAACGAGTTCATCTCCGAGAATGGCATCATCCCTGGCAACTATGCCGCCGCCATCGACGCGGTGCGCGTTGGCGGCCAGATCGTGTGCCGCGACCAGACGCCGGATTTGACCACCCAGACGGCCGAGACCTGCGTTCCGTTCAACCCGTTCGGCCAGCAGAACAGCCAGGCGGCCATCGACTACGTCAACTACACCGCCGTGCGGAACCACAAGATCACCCAGGAGGTCATCACCGGCGTCTTCAACTTCGACACGTCGAAGTTCTTCAACCTGCAGGGCGGGCCCATCGGCATCGCCGGCGGCTTCGAATACCGCGAAGAGACCTCGGAAAACATCAACGACCCGCTGGTCCAATCGGGCATCACCGAGAACGCGCCCCAGCCGGACGCCTTTGGCCAGTTCGACGTGACCGAGGGCTTCATCGAGTTCAACGCCCCGATCCTGGCGGACCTGCCGTTCGCCTATCGCTTGTCGCTAGACGGCGCCTATCGTTACGCCGACTATTCGACGGTGGGCGGGGCCGAGGCGTGGAAGGTGGGCGCGATCTATGCTCCGATCCGCGACATCTCCTTCCGGGGCACCTATTCGCGGGCGGTGCGTGCGCCGAACATCACCGAGGCCTTCCTGCCGGCGACGGCGGGTTTCTTCTCGGTGACCGACCCCTGCGACGTCGACAACATCCAGGACGATCCGGACCGGACCGCCAACTGCGCCGCGGCCGGCGTTCCCGCCGGCTTCCAGTCCAACACCAACCAGTCGATCGAGGGCGTGTCGTCGGGCAATGCCAACCTGGACGCCGAAGAGGCCGAAAGCTTCACCTACGGCGTGGTGGTCCAGCCCCGGTTCCTGCCGGGCGTCACCTTCACGGCGGACTACTATGACATCCAGATCGACGACGCGATCGCTTTGATCGGCGCCCAGGACATCATCGACAACTGCTATGACGCCTCGGGCGGACTGGACGGGAACTTCTGCTCCCTGTTCACCCGTAACGCGGCCGGCAACATCGACAGCGTCCAGACGACCTACGTCAACGCCGCCGCGCTGACGACCAAGGGCTGGGACTTCGAGGTGACGGGCCGCCGCGTCCTGGATGCGGACCGCTGGGGTTTCCTGGCCGGTACGGTGACCTCGTCGTTCACGGCGAACTACCTGGAGGAGCTCAACTTCTTTGCCTTCGCCGACCGCCCCGACGAGATCGACGTCGAGGCTGGCGAGGTGGGCGATCCGGAGTGGTCCTACAAGTCGCGCATGACCTGGGACAACGGAACCTGGGCCGTCACCGGCGAGACCCGCTACGAGGGCCGCGTCGCCCGCTATGACGTGACCCCGACGCCGGGCGTCATCGGTTCGGAATCGGTCTTCCCGAACGAGGTGCCGGGTCAGTGGTATCATGACGTCGTCGTGCGCTATCGCCTGAACGACGGCCTGTGGGCGGCCTCGAACGTCGAGCTGTTCGCCGGGGTGAACAACCTCACGGACAACGAGATCCCCTATGGCCTGGCCGGCAACGGGACCTCCTCGGCCTATGACCTGTACGGCCGCCAGTTCTTCGGCGGGATCCGCGCCCGGTTCTGATCGGACGGCGACGAACGGAAAAAGGGCGGCTCTGCTGAGCCGCCCTTTTTCTATGCCCGCTCGGCGATCCAGGCGGGCAGGTCGGCGATGGTCTCCAACAGGCCGAACCGGGGGTGATCCACCGGCGGCTCGGCCACCTCGTGGGCCCAGGTGACATGGTAGGGGATGTGGACGGCGAAGGCGCCGGCCTCGATGGCGGGGAGCACGTCGGACTTCACCGAGTTGCCGGCCATGACTGCCTCGTCGGCTCCCGTGCCGTGGCGGGCGAAGACGCGGTCGTAGGTGCTCCGGTCCTTCTCCGACACGATCTCGACGGCGGCGAACAGGTCGCCGAGGCCGGACGCGGCCAGCTTGCGCTCCTGGTCCAGCAGGTCGCCCTTGGTGATGAGGACCAGCCGGTAGCGTTCGGACAGCGCCGCCAGCGCCTCGTCGACGCCGGGAAGGGTCTCGACCGGGTGGGCGATCATCTCGCGGCCGGCGGCCAGGATCTCGCGCACCACGCCGGGCGGCGGCTCGCCCTCGCACAGCTCCATCGCCGTCTCGATCATCGACAGGGTGAAGCCCTTGATGCCGTAGCCGTAGAGACGGAGGTTGCGGCGCTCGACCTCGGCCAGACGCGCTTCGATCAGGGCGTTGTCGTGCTCGCCCAGCAGGTCGAGGAACCGCGCTTGGGTCAACCGGAAGATCGTCTCGTTGTGCCAGAGGGTGTCGTCGGCGTCGAGGCCGACGGTGGTGATGGGCATGTCGGGCCTCCGTTCGAGAGCGGCCCGTCTGGCGCGGGCACCGGATGGGGTCAACGGGTCGCGTTGTCCGACGCTGTCCTGGCGGCGATAGCGAACAGATGACCACGCCGAACCCCGAATCCTCTGCCATCGTCATCGGCGCGACCGGTGGGGTGGGCGCGGCCCTGGCCGAGGCTCTGGAGATGTCGCGGGCCCATGAAACGGTCTATCGATTTGGTCGGTCGGCGTCCGGCGCTGACCATTTGGACTTCGAGGACGAGGCCTCCATCGTCGCCGCCGCCGAGCGGGTTCGGGCGGGGGCGGCTCCGACGCTGATCCTGATCGCCACAGGCGTCCTGCACAGCGGGCAGGAGCCCGAGCGGACCTACAAGGCCATGACGGCCGAACACCTGCTGCGCGACTATCGGATCAACACGATCGGCCCGGCTCTGGTCATGAAGCACTTCGCGCCGCTGATGCCCCGCGACCGGCGGGCCACGTTCGCCGCCTTGTCGGCGCGGGTGGGCTCGATTGGCGACAATCGACTGGGCGGTTGGCACAGCTATCGGGCATCCAAGGCGGCGTTGAACATGCTGCTCCGGAACCTGGCGTTGGAGCTCGGTCGGTCGCATCCGCAAGCCGTGGTGGCCGGGCTGCATCCAGGGACGGTGGACACCGGCCTGTCCAGGCCGTTTCAGAAGGGCGTCGCCGAGGGCAAGCTGTTCGCGCCGGCTTATTCGGCCGAGCGGCTGCTGGCGGTGCTGGACGGCCTGACGCCGGCGGACAGCGGGGGCGTTTTCGCCTGGGACGGAGCGCGGATTCCGGAATAGCGTCCGGCCATGAGCCAGACCGAGACGATTCCCATCCCCTCGACCCGCAAGCTGGGCTGGGGGCTCGCCGCCCTCGTAGTCGCGGGCAACATGATCGGCTCGGGCGTCTATCTCGCGCCGGTGGCGCTGGCCTCCACCGGGTCGTCCAGCCTGATCGGCTGGCTGATCTGCGGGGTTGGGGCCATGGTCCTGGCGGCGGTGTTCGCGGGGTTGGGGCGGTTTCAGCCGGACGCGGACGGCCTGTCGGATTTGACGCGGCGGGGCCTGGGGTCGTTCATCGGCTTTCAGACCGCCATCGCCTACTGGGGCGTCTGCCTGACGGGCAATGTCGCGGTGGCGCTGGCGGGGACCGGCTATCTGGCCTTTTTCTTTCCAGCCTTGGCCCAGCCGATTCCGGCGGCGCTTTGCAACCTCGTGCTGATCGGAGCCTGCACGGCCGCCTATGCGACCGGCGCGAAGCTGGCGGCCCGGCTGGGCGCGGCGACGCTGGTGATCGGGCTGCTGCCGCTGCTGCTGGCCATCGTCGCTGGGGCGGTCGCCTTCAGCTCTCAGACCTTCGCCGCGTCGTGGAACCCGTCCGGCGAGCCGCTGACCCAAACGGTGCCCGCCTCGCTGGTGGTGATCTTCTGGTCCTTCCTCGGGCTGGAGAGCGCCGCCGCCCTGTCCAGGCTGGTGCGCGATCCCGGCCGCGACGTGGGCCGGGCCAGCGTCGGCGGCGTCGGGCTGGCGCTGGTCGTCTATGTCGCCGCCAGCGTGGCGGTGTTCGGCGTGATCCCCGCAGGCGAACTGGCGGCCTCCACCAGCCCCTTCGCCGATCTGGCGGCGCGGGTGTTCGGGGCGTCGGTGGCCGGCCTCGTCGCGGCGTGTGCGGTGCTGAAGGCGCTCGGCACCATCGCGGGTTGGACCATTCTGGGCGGAGAGACGGCCCGCAGCGCCGCGGAGCAGGGCTATCTGCCGCGCTGGTTCGGCTCGGCCGCGACGCCGGGCCGACTGCCCCTGACCAATCCCCTCATCAACGGGGCGATCATGGCAGGGCTGGTGGTCATGACGTCCCAGCCGCGGTTGGCGGACCAGTTCGGCCTGCTGATCGGAGCCTGCACGGTCCTGACCATCTGCCTCTACGCCCTGTGCTGCATCAGCCTGTTCCGCTTCAGCCGCTCGGCCGGATGGCGAGCGCTGGCGGTGGTGGGCGGCGTGTTCTCGGTCGGAGCGGTCGCGGCCGCGGCGCCGGGCAACATCGTGCCGGCGATCGTGCTGTTCACGGTCGCCTCGGTCGGCTGGCTTTGGGTGCGTCGCGGGCGCGTTGACCCGAGGCCCGCGCCTCTGTAGCAACCGCGCCGTTTGTTCGCCGGGATTCGGTGTAAGGGGACGGCCATGACGACTTCTCTGCTTCCCGGCTGCACCGGCGTCCTGGCTCTGGCCGACGGTACCGTCTTTCAGGGCATCGGCGTGGGCGCGACTGGGTCGACGCTGGGCGAGGTCGTCTTCAACACGGCCATGACGGGGTATCAGGAGATCCTGACCGACCCGTCCTACATGAGCCAGATCCTGGCCTTCACCTTCCCGCACGTCGGCAACACAGGGACCAACGTCGAGGACATCGAGCAGATGGGCGGGGGCTCCGACACCTCCGCGCGCGGGGCGGTTTTCCGCGACCTGCCGACCGACCCGGCCAACTGGCGCAGCGACGCCTCGCTCGACGCCTGGATGAAGCGGCGCGGCGTCGTGGGCCTGTCGGGCATCGACACCCGCGCCCTGACGCAGGCCATCCGGGACCACGGCGCGCCGCATGCCGTCATCGCCCACGACCCCGAAGGTCGCTTCGACCTGGACGCCCTGGTGGCGGAGGCGAGGGCCTGGACAGGCCTGGTGGGGCTCGATCTCGCCAAGCCCGCCTCGACGCTTCAGGCCTTCGACTGGGATCAGGGCCTGTGGGACTGGCCCGAGGGCTATCCGCGCGTGGACGCGGCGGGCAAGTCGGTCGTGGTCATCGACTATGGGGTGAAGAGGAACATCCTGCGGGCGCTCGCCTCGACAGGCGCGAAGATCACCGTGGTCCCGGCGACGACCTCGGCCGAGGACATCCTCGCGCGCGATCCCGACGGGGTGGTCCTGTCCAACGGGCCGGGCGATCCGGCGGCGACTGGCGAGTACGCGGTGCCCGAAATCAAGAAGCTGGTCGACAGCGGCACGCCGATCTTCGGCATCTGCCTCGGCCACCAGATGCTGGCGCTCGCCCTCGGTGCCCGGACCGTGAAGATGGATCAGGGCCATCACGGCGCGAACCATCCGGTCAAGGACCTGACGACCGGCAAGGTCGAGATCGTATCGATGAACCACGGCTTCACCGTCGACCGCGACAGCCTGCCCGACGCCGTGCAGGAGACGCACGTCAGCCTGTTCGACGGCACCAACTGCGGCATCCAGCTGAAGGATCGACCGGTCTTCAGCGTGCAGCACCACCCCGAGGCCTCGCCGGGGCCGACCGACAGCCTGTATCTGTTCGACCGCTTCCGCGCCCTGATGGACGCCTGAGGGGGCCGTCATCGGCCTGTCGAAGGGGGTGTGATACGGTCGGCGCATGACCCAGCGCGTCCTTGGCCTGTTGCTCGTCCTCCTGGTGTTGGCTGGCTGCGCGGGCGGGCCGCGGTCGAGCTTCGAGCTGCAGGACCGGCAGGCGGCGCGGCCGATGGGGCTGACGTCGCCCGCTCGCTATCCGATCCGGGTCTATCTGGACGAGGCGCGGCGGCTGGCCCTGTTTCGTCAGGCATTCCGTGAAGGCGTGCCGCGCGGGCCCGACGGCGTCATGGACATCATCACCCTGTCGGGCGGCGGATCGAACGGGGCTTTCACCGCTGGGCTGATGCGCGGCTGGACCGAGAGCGGCAGCCGCCCGGATTTCGAAGTGGTGACCGGCGTCTCGACCGGGGCGCTGGCGGCGCCCTTCGTCTTCCTCGGCCCCGACTGGGACGATGAGCTGGAGGAGGCCTACACCGGTGGCGCGGCCTCGAACCTGCTGCAGTCCCAGGGGCTGGGCGTTCTGTTCGGCTCGGGCATCTATCGCGGCGAGCCGCTGAGGGAGCTGGTCGAACGCTACGTCGACGCGGCCATGCTGGAGGCAATCGCGGCCGAGGCGGCCAAGGGGCGGGTGCTCTTGGTCGCCACCACAGACCTCGACAGCCAGCGCGGTGTCAGCTGGGACCTCGGGGCCATCGCCTCTGTCGGCACGCCGGAAGCGCTGGAGCTGTTCCGCAGCGTGCTCGTGGCCTCGGCCAGTATTCCCGGGGCTTTCCCGCCGGTGCTGATCCCGTCGAACGCCGGGGATGTGACCTTCGAGGAGATGCACGTCGACGGCGGGGTGACGACGCCTTTTCTGGCCGTGCCCGAGACCCTGTGGTCCTATCGCGAGCCGGACGGAGCGCTCAGCACCGCGCGTTTTCATGTGGTCATCAACGGCCGCCTGGTCCCCGATTTCGCCGTCACGCGCGACAGCCTGGGCGGGGTGCTGGGGCGCAGCGTCAACATTCTCCTGCGCTCGTCCCTGATCACCACGCTCGAGGGCAACCGCGCCTTCGCGGCGAGGAACGAGCTCTATTTCCGCTATGCCGCACTGCCGGATGACGCGGAGGCTTCTCCGCTGGACTTCAGCCCGGAGGCCATGCGGGCCGTATTCGACATCGGCCGCGAGGGCGGACGGTCGGGCGCGATCTGGCGCTGAGCGTCAGGGCAGGCAGGCGAGGCTGCGCTCTTCGCGGAGCGCGCTGGCCTTCTTCACGGCGACCGGCGCGGCGTGCAGCCAGTAGTCGGCGTCGTCGGTGCGACCGCACCGCTTGCGCTCCAGCCCGCGAAGGCGGCGCTTGGCGGCATTGTCGAGCAGGCGCGCGTGGAGCGCGCGGGGCGTCAGGTCGGCGATGGCGGGGGAACCGGGGACGGCGACGGCGTCGGGGCCTTGAGGCTCCACCGCCGGGCGGGCGATGGCGATGAACATGGTGTCTCGTGCGATGGGGGAAGGCGGCGCTTCTGCGCCCGAGGACCTGCGGGATTAACCACAGCCTCCTGTGGATAGTTCCGGATACGGTCAGAATAATGTTTGGATGCAGACGGTTATGGCGGCCGGATCGCCTTATTGGTGAATGAAGTCTTAAGATCGGATCCCACAAAGCAAGTCGTTACGTCCGATTCTGACGTGCGCGCCTGTCAATGATCCGGTGGACAGCCTGTGAGGCGAATCGGGATGAACGAACTTGTCTGTGCGAGAGCAAAATCTGCGTCTCCCTTCACCGCCTCGAACTCGTCACTGAGCTAAAGTGCGCTTCGACGACCGCTTCCTTGACGAGCTAAAGAGCCGACTCCGCCCGTCCGACGTGATCGGGCGGACGGTGAAGCTCAAGCGTCAGGGGCGGGAGTGGGTGGGCCTGAGCCCCTTCACCAAGGAGAAGTCGCCGTCCTTCTTCGTCAACGACGACAAGGGCTTCTTCCACGATTTCTCCTCCGGCAAGCACGGCGACGTCATCTCCTTCCTGCAGGAGACCGAGCGGCTGAGTTTCCCCGAGGCCGTGGAACGCCTGGCCGCCGAGGCCGGGATGCAGATGCCGGCCGAAGACCCCCAGGCCGCCGAGCGCGAGCAGAAGCGCCAGGGCCTCGCCGACTGGATGGACCTGGCCCAGAAATGGTTCGCGGCCAATCTGCGCCGGTCGGTCGGCAAGGCGGCGCGCGACTACCTCGAACGGCGCGGCCTGCCCGAGGATCAGTGGGAGCGGTTCGGCCTGGGCTATGCGCCCAATGACCGCGAAGGCTTGAAGACGGCGCTGGTTCAGCGCGGAGCCAAGCCCGGCGAGCTGGTCGAGGCCGGGCTGCTGATCGCGCCGGAGGGCGGGGGCAGCCCCTACGACCGGTTCCGCGACCGGCTGATGTTCCCGATCCTGGACGCGCGCGGGCGGCTGGTCAGTTTCGGCGGCCGGGCGATGAACCCCGACGACCGGGCCAAGTATCTGAACGGTCCCGAGAGCCCGCTGTTTCACAAGGGCGCGACCCTCTACGGCCTGCCCGAGGCCCGACGCATCCTGGGCGCGGCGTCCAAGTCGACCGAGAGCGTCATCGTGGTCGAAGGCTACATGGACGTCATCGCCTGCCAGAGGGCGGGGCTGCCGGCCGTGGCGCCCATGGGCACGGCTCTGACCGAGGAGCAGATGGCGCTGCTCTGGCGCGTCTCGACCGAGCCGGTGCTTTGCTTCGACGGCGACGGGGCCGGACAGAGGGCCGCGTTCCGGGCCATCGAGCGAGCGCTGCCGCTGCTTAAGCCTGACCGGACTTTTTCCTTTGTCGCTCTGCCAGACGGCAAAGATCCGGATGACCTTCTGCGGGAGCGCGGAGCGCCTGCGCTTCGTGAGGCGCTCACGAACACGCAGCCGTTTTCTCGGATGCTTTTCGAGCGCGAGCGCGCTGCGGTCGGCCCGCTGGATACTCCCGAGAAGGAAGCCAACCTCCTGCTACGCTTGAGGAAGGCGGCTGCGACCATCGGTGATCCTGACCTTGCGCGGACCTATAAGGACTACCTCGTCGGGGCATTCTACCAATCGGTTCGTCCGAGCGAACAGGAACGGAAACAGGCCCACCGCACCTTGTATCGGGATCGGCGGGCCAAGCGGGCGGCCCAGATAATGGACGTGACTCCGGAAGGACGGGCATCGGCCCTGACCCTTTCCAAGGCTCCGAAACCGATTCTTTCGGCAATCGTGGAGGGGCTTATCGCCAATCCATCGCTCATTCAGGAGCGGGCAGAACTCTTGGCCACGCAGAGCCTTGGAGATGTGGGCCTCGACCGACTCGTGAGTGATCTTGTCATGCTGACCTACGACGCCGAAGGCATAGGTGAAGCGATGATCCGAGCCCGCCTCTCAGCAATGGGTCACGAGGAAACGTTGCGCCGGATCGATCGCACAGCGGCGATTTCCCATGCTCCGTTTTTGGCGGCTGGCGCGTCTTTGGACGACGTTAGGCGCTGGCTGACCAAGGCGATCGAGGTTCTGCTCGATGCGCTCGCTCTCACGCGTGCATTGGATGAGCTCAAGCGGGACGATCACTTCGATGCGAGGGCCTTCTCGGAAATGAAGGCGCAGCGCGATCAGGTTGATCGTTACCTCACAGGGGGAACGTTATGGGCGGAGGAGCGGGCGACCGTTCATTGACGCCGGGCCAGACGCTTGACAGCGCGGGCCTGCGTCGCCATCTCGCCGGTTCCGGACACGATGCTCTCGTGCGCGAGGTCGAGAAGGCGGCGGCGAAGTCCGGCGCGCCTTTCCTGGCCGCAAGTGCGCCCCTCGCCGAAGCAAGGGTCCGGTGGTCGCAAGGCTTCGCGGCCCTGACCCGTCTGGCGGGTCTGGACGCGGCGCTGGCGTCAGCGAAGTCGGGGGCGGATACCGCTTTCGACGCCTCGGCCTTCAGTCGTCTGAAGTCCGAGCGAGATGCGTTGCGACGAGCCATCAAGACCGGGGCGATCTGGGACGACGCGGCGGCTTCCTGACGGGGGCGGCGCGGAAACCGTCCTATTTCGGCACGACTGTTGCAATTTTGCCGAGGGTGGAACCGCACCCCGGACGGAGACGATAGGCCTATATGAGCGCCCAGACCGAGACGCAGGAACCCGAAGTCCAATCCGACGGCCCCCTGCTCGACCTGACCGACGCCGGGGTCAAGAAATTCATCAAGCAGGCCAAGGCCCGCGGCTATGTGACGATGGAGGAGCTGAACAAGGTCCTGCCGTCCGAAGAGGTCACGCCCGACGCGATCGAAGACACGCTCGCCATGCTGTCGGAGATGGGCGTCAACGTCGTCGAGGCCGAGGAGGACGCGGCGGAATCCTCCGGCGGCGAGCTCGCCGAGAAGGCCGAGACCGCCGTCTCCGACGAGAACGCCAAGCCGACCTATGATCGCACCGACGACCCGGTGCGGATGTATCTGCGCGAGATGGGCTCGGTCGAGCTGCTGAGCCGCGAGGGCGAGATCGCCATCGCCAAGCGCATCGAGGCCGGCCGCGACGCGATGATCTCGGGTCTGTGCGAGAGCGCGCTGACGTTCGAGGCCATCATGGTGTGGCGCGACGAACTGGCCAACAACCGCATCCTGCTGCGCGAGGTCATCGACCTGGACGCCACCTACGGCGTCATCAACCCCGCGTCCCTGCCGCACAACCAGCCCCAGCCCCCCATCCCCGGCCAGCCGGTTCCTCCCCGCGAGGACACCGAGGACGCGGGCGAAGGCGGCGGCGACAAGCCAGAGGGCGACGAGGACGACGAGGACTTCGACGACGGCGGCGGCATGTCGATCTCGGCGCTGGAAGCCGAGCTGCGCGACGGTGTCATGGAGACGCTGGACGCCATCGCCGCCGACTTCGACGCCTTCAGGAAGCTCCAGGAGAAGCTGGTCGAGAGCCGGCTGAGGGGCGAGGACCTGTCGGCCAAGGATCGCAAGACTCATGACGCCCTGAGCCAGGCCATCTCGGGCCGGCTGAAGACGCTGAAGCTGAACAACAACCGCATCGAGGCCCTGGTCGAGCAGCTGTACGCCATCAACAAGCGGCTGATCGGTCTGGAAGGCCGGCTTCTGCGCATGGCCGACAGCTATGGCATCTCGCGGCCGGAGTTCCTGAAGGCCTACTTCGGCTCCGAACTCGACCCCACCTGGGCCGAGCGGGTCAAGGACATGGGCGTGCGCTGGACCAAGTTCAGTGACGACCAGGCGGCCCAGATCGCCCAGATCCGCGCCGACGTGGCGGCCGTGGCGACCGAGGCCGGCCTGCCGATCGACGACTATCGCCGCATCGTCCAGACGGTGCAGAAGGGCGAGCGCGAGGCCCGTCAGGCCAAGAAGGAGATGGTCGAGGCCAATCTGCGCCTCGTGATCTCGATCGCCAAGAAGTACACGAACCGCGGCCTGCAGTTCCTGGACCTGATCCAGGAGGGCAACATCGGCCTGATGAAGGCGGTCGACAAGTTCGAGTACCGCCGCGGCTACAAGTTCTCGACCTATGCCACCTGGTGGATCCGTCAGGCCATCACCCGCTCGATTGCGGATCAGGCGCGCACCATCCGCATCCCGGTCCACATGATCGAGACGATCAACAAGATCGTGCGGACCAGCCGCCAGATGCTGCACGAGATTGGCCGCGAGCCGACCCCGGAGGAGCTGGCCGAAAAGCTGGCCATGCCGCTGGAGAAGGTGCGCAAGGTCCTGAAGATCGCCAAGGAGCCGATCAGCCTCGAAACGCCCATTGGTGACGAGGAAGATTCGCACTTGGGCGACTTCATCGAGGACAAGAACGCGATCCTGCCGATCGACGCGGCCATCCAGTCCAACCTGCGCGAGACCACCACGCGGGTGCTGGCGTCGCTGACGCCGCGCGAGGAGCGCGTGCTGCGCATGCGCTTCGGCATCGGCATGAACACCGACCATACGCTTGAAGAGGTCGGCCAGCAGTTCTCGGTCACCCGCGAACGCATCCGCCAGATCGAGGCCAAGGCGCTGAGAAAGCTCAAGCATCCTAGCCGGAGCCGCAAGCTGCGCAGCTTCCTGGACAGCTAGAGTTCAAGAAGGGCCGCTTCGGAA
This sequence comes from Brevundimonas bacteroides DSM 4726, assembly GCF_000701445.1. GTDB lineage: Bacteria > Pseudomonadota > Alphaproteobacteria > Caulobacterales > Caulobacteraceae > Brevundimonas > Brevundimonas bacteroides. Next base: position 69,461 of record NZ_JNIX01000003.1, on the reverse strand, counting down.
ACGAGGCGGCCCTTTGCGCGTCAGGCCGCCTGTTCGCCGTCCGCGTGCAGCGATTTGGCCAGGTCCAGCAGGCGACGGCGCGGGCGCTCTCCCAGCTGGTAGTAGGCCTGGATCAGGTCCAGCGTCTCCTTGCGGCTGAACATCTCGCCGCCCTGGGGGCCGGGGCTGTCCTTCTTTTCGAGCGCCTCGGTCAGGCCGTCGTAGAAGTAGCTGATCGGCGTCTCCAGGGCCTCGGCCAGCTGCCACAGGCGGGCGGCGGAGATGCGGTTGGCGCCGCATTCGTATTTCTGGATCTGCTGGAAGCGGATGCCGACCTGGACCGCGAGCTGTTGTTGCGTCAGGCCCAGAAGGCGACGACGACGGCGCAGGCGGCGGCCCAGGTGGAGGTCGATGTCGGTGGCCATGGCCCCATTCCCCTTGTTGTCACGGGCTGTGCCAGAACGGCACGGCTCGCCCACAAAGCCGCAATGACCATGCCGTCTTCGCGTGACGGGGGAGCGACGGTGGTTAACGGGGGCGCGTTTGGCCAAATCATGCGTTAGGCTGGGACCCCGCTGTTCTTTCGGGCCGCTGTTTCAGGACCTCTGCATGACCACTCGACCCCGCCGACTTCGCAAGGCGGTGCTGCCTGTCGCGGGCCTGGGCACCCGCGTGCTGCCCGGCACCAAGACCACGCCCAAGGAGCTGCTGAACGTCGTGGACCGGCCGATCCTGAGCTACATCGTCGAGGAGGCGAGGGAGGCCGGGATCGAGCACATCGTCTTCGTCACCGGGCGGGCCAAGCAGGCGATCGAGGACTATTTCGATCACCAGATCGAGCTGGAGGCCCAGCTGGCGGCCAAGGGCAAGACCGAGATCCTGGAGATGATGAACGCCGAACTGGCCACCGCCGGGGAGATGAGCTTCACCCGCCAGATGCAGCCGCTGGGCCTGGGCCACGCCGTTTGGTGCGCACGCGATATCGTCGGCGACGAGCCGTTCGCAGTCCTGCTGCCTGACGTCATCGTCGACGCCGAGCCCGGCGCGCTGAAGCAGTTGGTCGGGGCCTATGAGGAGCTGGGCGGCAACGTCATCGGGGTGGAGGCCGTGCCCGAGAGCGAGACGCACAAGTACGGCATCGTCGACCCCGACGGCCGCGAGGGCGACCGCATCCGCATGAAGGGCATGGTCGAAAAGCCGGCGCAGGGCACGGCGCCCTCGAACCTGTCCATCTCGGGTCGCTACATCCTGCAGCCGGAGATCTTCGGCATATTGGAACGACAGGAACGGGGCGCGGGTGGCGAGATACAGCTGACCGACGGCATGGCGCGGCTGATGGCCGACCAGACCTTCACGGCGGTCCAGTATTCCGGCGTGACCCACGACTGCGGCGACAAGATCGGGCTGCTTCGCGCCAATGTCGCCCTGGCGCTCAAGCGGCCGGACCTGGGCGAGGCCGCCCGCGCCGCCATCGAGGGCCTGCTCCGCTAGGCCTACCTCGCCTCAGGGGAAGGCGAGGTAGGTCCAGACCGGCCGATAAAGCGGCGCGCCCTGGGCATCCAGCGGCGTGACGGCATCCACCACGGGCGAGGAATGCCGCGGCTGCGGAACCGTGCCGGGAGGGCTGGGGTTGGGCGCGACGCTCGTCACCAGCCGCCTTGAAAGGCCGTAGGGCGCCGCCGCCCCATCGACGGATGTGTTTGGCCCGAACTCCGACAGGCCCAGCAAGGTCCAGTTCTGGCTGACGAGGGCCAGAGGCACCAGCTCATCGCCGGTGTGGGTAAAGCCGAACTGTCGGCCGGCGGGCGTGACGTTGGGCAGGCTGAGCCAGGGTGCCAGCGTCGTCGGCGTCAGGCCCACATCGGACGGGCCTGAGAACATGACGGTCCGGTCGAGCGAGAACAGCTTGCCGAGATAGGCCGCGTGGCCTGCTCCCTGGGAATGACCGGCCATGGTGATGCGACTCCAGTCCAGCTGGCCCGAAGCCAGCACCCGACCCCAGCCCTCGGTTGGAAAGGTCCGGTCCAGATGGCGGATCAGGTCCTCCAGCCGCCCGATGATGGAGTCGTCGCGGTTGACGCTGACCACCGGGCTCAGGTCCGCGCCGGTCAGGATCTCGCGCCGGGCCTTGCCGGCGCAGTCTGGGTCGGGGCTGGGCGCGCACAGATCGAACACCGCCGTGTCGTTGGGATAGGTCAGGCCGATGGCGTGATAGCCGCGAGAGGCCCCGGTACGGACGACCTCCCGATAGAAGCGGGGGATGGCTCCGCTTCCGGGCAGCATGACGAAAAGACGGTTCTGGGCCGCGACCGCCGGATTGGGGGTCACGACGAAATGGGCGGCGGTGTTGGTCGCGACGGCCGGGTTCGCTGTCGTTGGCGACAGCTCGCGTTCCACCGACACGGCGGGTGGCGGCGGTGGGGGCGGAGGGGGTGGCGGCGCCGGGGGCTGGGGGGGCGGCGATGAACCCCCTCCACCGCCTCCGCCCCCGGAACAGGCGGCGAGCGTCGTTCCGGCGATCGCGAGGGCGCCGATCAGTCCGAGGGCTTGAACAGTCCGCCTCATGGCGATCCGTCTTGGGTGGGAGATCAGGGATATCACGCATGAGGGCCGGAAATCCGTCAAACCGGGCGGGCGGCGGGGGCCGTCATGCGGACGGGACCGAGATGGGTGTCGTCGGATCGCATCGATCACGTCGTGTTCCCTTGCACGAGCCAGGTCATGCCCAGCGCCAGAAGCCATCCCAGCCACGCTGTGAAGACCCACTGGGTGATTTGCAGATCGGGGAAGGCGGGGTCGACGGTGGCGAGCAGTTCGACCTGACCCACGATCCAGAGCGGCGCGAGCATCAGGGCGGCGAGCCCCAGCAGGCGAGTCCACACGCCCCGCGCCAGGGGGCCGCGCGCCAGCGCCAGGCCGACGGCCAGTGTCCAGGCCGCCAGGAGCGTCTGGCCCAGCGATTCCCCGATCGCGACGCCCGCGAACTGATGCAGCGCCTGATAGGTGCCCACCGCGACGGCGCTCTCGGTCGCCGATCCGTCCAGCGCCCTGTCGGCCAGACCCGGCACCACGAACACCCAGCGCGAGAGCCCGACGGCTTGGGCGACGCCTGAGGCCGCACCGGCCGCCGCGGCCCAGGCGGGCCAGCGTCCGCCGCCCGCCCGAACCGCCTCGCCCGTCCAGGTCGAAACCCAGAGGAAGGCGAACGCGCACACCGCGAACGCCAGCCAGATCAGGATCAGCTCGGGCCCGCCCGCGCGAAACGCCGCCAGCACCTGAAGCGGCGGCTCCCTCAGCACGTCGTCATAGCCGAACCGGTCCATCAGCAGGACGAACGGGACATTCACCGCCAGGGCGAAGGCCGTCATCGCCAGACCAGCGCCTCGCGTCGCATCGATATTCATGGCCGGCCCCTGGTATGTCCCACTTGTGAGACAAATCTGTATGTCTCATAGTTGAGACATGTCAAGCGCATCTGAGTCGCCCGGGCGGTCCCGGGACCGCTCCGCCACGGAGGCCGCCATCGTCGCCGCCGCCGAACGGCTGCTTCTGCGCGGCGGCTGGAGTGGGCTGAACGTCAACACCCTGGCGACCGAGGCCGGCGTGGATCGCAAGCTGATCTACCGCTACTTCGACGGCGTCGACGGCGTGGTCGAGCGGCTGGCCGGTCGGCTGGATCTTTGGCTGGGCGAGACACTCGCGGCTCAGCCCGCCACGAAAGCCTCTTCCTACCGCGACTTCGCCCGCGAGATGCTGACAGGCTATCTGGCGGCGTTGCGGGCCAACCCGCTGATCCTGCGGCTTCTCGTTTGGGAGCTGGCCGAGGACACGCCGCTCCTGCGACGCATGGAGGCCCAGCGCGCGGCCGTGCTTCAGCGGTGGACGGCGTCTCGGCGGCCCGACCTGCCCCTGCCTCAGGGCGTGGATGTGGTGGCTCTCAATGCGGTCTTTCTGGCGGCGATCCAGCATCTCGCCCTTGGCGCGCTCACCCGAAAACGGTTCGCAGGCGTCGTGTTGGACGCGGCGGGGTGGACGCGCATCGAAGCGGCGATCGACCGCATGCTGGAGGTCTATCCGGACTGAGGCCGCATTTTCCAGCGGGAGCCGCTCCGACCCGTGCCAGGGGAGGGCCGGTTCAGCCCGGCGTCACCATGTGCCCGTCTTCCGGGCGGGCTTGGCCCGAGAGCACCATCTGATACACGCCCTCGAGCGCGGCGGGCCCTGCATGGGTCGAGACCTCAAGCCAGCCGTTGGCGGCAATGAAGGCCTCCAGCGCCGTCTGGATCCGGCTGTTCAGCATCTCGCCGCCCCAGTCCCTTGACCGTAGTTTCAGCCGGTCCGGGGCGAAGAAGAAGGTCGGGCGCGGGCCGGGCAGGCGGCCCGGGCCGACGGGGCCGTCGGTCTGGTGGGTGCTGCCCACGACGGCGCTGTGGACCAGACGGTCGCCGAGCGTGTGATGGACCGCCGCCACCACCTCGGGGGCCCCGGCGAAGTCGACGAAGACCACCTGTCCCTCGATCGGCCGATCGGCCAGAGCCTCATAGGTCCGGGCTTCCGAATAGCAGCCGACGCCTTCGACGAAGGCGGCGTTGCGGGCCGAGGTCAGGCCGATCACCCGCACGCCGCGCCGGGCCAGCAGCCAGCCGAGGCCGAGCGCGGTCTTGCTGGAGGCGCTGGACAGGATGAAGGTCTGGGCGCCGAAGTCCGCGTTCTCGGCGAAATAGTCATCCAGCAGGAAGGCGGTCAGGAACAGCGGCCGCAGCAGGGCGATCTGGTCATCCAGAGGACCGGACGCGGCCTCCACCAGAGCGTTGTAGGCGGCCGGCAACTCGGCCCTGTGGGGCGACACGTCCACCACGCCCCAGGGTCGCCGCTCCAGCCGCGTGACCCAGTGGCTGGCCATCGGCAGATAGCCGAACAGACGCGTGCCAACCGGGATCGTCTCGACGGTCGAGCGCCGCACCGTGGCGAACCCCCAGACCGGAATCCGGCCCCAGGTGTCGTCCTCCGGGAAGAACCGCCAATAGCCGAGACGGTCGCCATAGACCCCGTATGTGATGTTGTTGGCCGTCAGGGCGAACCGCTCGACGTCCAGCAGCACCTCCCCGTCTGCCAGGACCGTCGAGTCTGGCTCCGGGAGAGGGCGCACCTCGACGCGGGCCAGATCCGCGCGATCGATCAGGAAGTCCCAGTGCTGCGTCATCGGCGTCCCCGTGTCCCCCGAGCCGCTTTGTCAGCCGCATCCGACACCAGCCCTGCGTGATGATCCAGCGACCGAACCGGCTCAACGTCTTTTTGGAGGGCTTCATCGCCGGAGGCCAGCCCAGGCGAGGGGCATGCTCCATTTTCCGCTGGCAGGTTTGGGCGAGGATTCCCCTGGGGTCGTCGGGCCGGCGCGCGCCCGACCAACGACGGACGCCTGGCCTACCCGGCCTGACGCCGCCGGCACTCGATGTCGGGTGCGGTGGCCACCGCCTCGCGCAGGGCCATCAGGATCCAGGACGGCGACGGAACGTCCCGCGCCATCATGGTGTCGAGCAACCGCTCCAGCGCTGGCGTCACACGAGCGTTGGCCATGGTCCAGCCCTCGAACATGCGGTGATCGGTCGTGAAACGGTCCAGCAGCCGCAGATCGCGATGCCTTGGATCGTCCTCAAGCCGTCGAAGCAAGGCGTCGAGCGCTGCGCGAGGACCTTCGATTGCCTGGATGTAGCGATCGGCATGCGCGGCAAGCGCCCCCGAAAGACCGTCGCGGGCATTGTTGCGGTGGGACTCCGCCAGGATCACCGCGAGGTTGCCCAAGGAGTTCGTCGACCCTGTCGCCGTACTTTCATAGACCAGCCGCTCCAGGCCCATGCAGAACATCCTCGCCGCTCAATCTCGACGGAGCAATGCCCAATCAGAAAAGTGGTTGCATCAAGATCATGATTCCAAACGACAATGTCCGGTACCGTACTCAGTACAGAAATGAGTCACCGCTTCAAATGTCATCGGCGGCTGAGGCCTCTACTAGCGGCAGACGTCCTCCATCTCCTGAAAGTGCTCTTCCTCGCCGGGGGCGGGCATGGCGGGCGCGTCGGCCCGCGTCACCACCCGCGCCCCGCCCTCCAGGGTGCGATGCACCGGGCACTTGTCGGCGATCTCGAACATGCGCGCGCGTTGGTCCTCATCGAAGGTTCCCTCCAGCTTCAGGGTCCGCTCGAACACATCCGGTGGCGTCTGCCCCGGCTGCTTCTCATGGCGCACCTCGACCGAGGCGCGCTCCAGCGGCAGGCCCTTCTTGTCGGCATAGAGCCTCAGCGTCATGACGGTGCAGGCCCCGAGCCCCGCCGCCACCAGCTCATAGGGTGTCGGCCCGCTGGCCAGTCCGCCCACCGACACCGGCTCGTCGGCCAGCAGCATGGCCCCACCCGCCTCGACCCGAGCCTGGAACTTGCCGGCGCCGGTCTCGCTGACCCTCACCACCCCGTCCGAGGTGGGCGCCGTCTCCGGCGTCGTCATGTCCCCGACATAGCGGCTGGCCCAGGCCGCGATCACCGTCGCGGCATAGGCGGCGTCTTCCGGTCGGCTCAGCAGATGGTCGGCCTTGTCCAGCGAGCAGAAGCTCTTGGGGTGTTTCGCCGCCATGAAGATGGCGCTGGCCTCCTCCACCCCCACCACCTGATCGACCGGCGAATGCAGGATCAGCAGCGCCCGCTTCAGGTTCGCCAGCCGCGTCTTCTGGTCCTGCGCCTTCAGGTCCTCGGCGAAGCCTGCCCCCACCGACACCGCCCGCCCGCCGACGACCGCCTCATGGGTCTCCCCGTGCATCAGCCCCTCGGCGCCCGGCCCCAAGAGCTTCAGCACATGATCCACGTCGAACGGCGCGCCGATCACCGCCACGGCCTTGACGCTGTCGATGTCGCCCGCCGCCGCGATCGCCGCCGCCCCGCCCAGGCTGTGGCCGATCAGCAGGCCCGGCGCACAGCCGTTCCGCGCCATATGCCCCGCCGCCTCGACCAGGTCGCCGACGTCCACGGTGAAGCCCGCCGGCATGGGGGCCATGCCCGCCTCGCCGATCCCGGCGAAGTCGATCCTCAGCGTGCCGACCCCCTCGGCCGCCAGCGCCCGGGCGATCCGTGTCGCCGCCAGATTGTCCTTTCCGCAGGTGAAGCAGTGGGCGAACAGGGCATAGGCCCTTGCCTGCCCGTCCGGCCGATCCAGCCGCCCGCGCACCCGCCGCCCATCTGCGCAGTCGAAGTCGAAGGGTTCGGATCGCATGGCGGGTCTCCTTAAGGCACTGGCCCTCAGCCTAGCCCCGGATTTCGCCCCGCGCCCGCGAAAGGTTTCCAAGCCTCCCGCCTCGGCCTATGCTCCGCCCGTTCTCCCGGGGGCGGCGCCCGAGCCGCTGAGATTGGCGTGATCGCCTGACCGGCCGAACCTGATCCGGGTCATGCCGGCGAAGGGATGAGACGCTGGTCCACGCCACAGGACCCTCGCCCGACGTCGGCGCGACCCTCTGACAAGCACAGAGGCCGCCATGAACATCCACGTCACGCCCTCGGCTCAAGCAGCGAGCGACCGCGTCGCGAGCGATAGCCAAACAGCCTTGCCGCACGAGCCGGAGAGCACCCTGTCGCTCAAGGACGCCCGCGAGGCCGTGATGAAGGAGACCGGCGCCATCCCCACTGGCCCCCGCGCCGGCAGCCGCAAGGTCTACGTCTCCGGCGAGCTCTTCCCCGACATCCGCGTCCCCTTCCGCGAGGTCGCCGTCCACCCCTCGGCCAACGAGCCGCCGGTCACGATCTACGACAGCTCCGGCCCCTACACCGACCCGGACGTCACCATCGACATCACGCGCGGCCTGCCCCACGTCAAATCCAGCTGGCAGCTGGATCGCGGCGACATCGCTCCCGTCGCCGCCCCGCGCGAGGTCAAGCCCGAGGACAACGGCCACGCCAGCGGCAAGAACCTCGCCCCCCGCTTCGACACCTCGCGCCACCGGGTCTTCAAGGGCGTCCCCGGCCGCCCGGTGACCCAGCTGGAATACGCGCGGGCCGGCATCATCACGCCCGAGATGGAATACGTCGCCATCCGCGAGAACCTGCGCCGCGAGCAGTCCGCGCCCTCCCGCGCTCAAGTAGCCGAAGGCGATAGCGCAACCAAAAATGCCCGCGACGGCGAGGATTTCGGCGCCGCCATCCCCGACTTCGTCACGCCCGAGTTCGTGCGTCAGGAGATCGCGCGCGGCCGCGCCATCATCCCGCACAACATCAACCACCCCGAGGTCGAGCCGATGATCATCGGCCGCAACTTCCTGGTGAAGATCAACGCCAACATCGGCAACTCCGCCGTCCTGTCGACCGTCGACGACGAGGTCGACAAGCTGGTCTGGGCCACCCGCTGGGGCGCCGACAACGTCATGGACCTGTCGACCGGTCGCAACATCCACAACATCCGCGACTGGATCATCCGCAACTCCAGCGTCCCCATCGGCACCGTCCCCATCTATCAGGCGCTGGAGAAGGTCGGGGGCGTGGCCGAGGACCTGACGTTCGACCTCTTCGCCGACACCCTGATCGAACAGGCCGAGCAGGGCGTGGACTATTTCACCATCCACGCGGGCGTGCGCCTGCCCTTCGTGCCGCTGACGGCCAACCGCGTCACCGGCATCGTCTCGCGCGGCGGCTCCATCATGGCCAAGTGGTGCCTGGCCCATCACAAGGAGAGCTTCCTGTACGAGCGCTTCGACGAGATCTGCGAGATCCTGCGCGCCTACGACGTCTCCTTCAGCCTCGGCGACGGTCTGCGCCCCGGCTCCATCGCCGACGCCAACGACGCGGCCCAGTTCGCCGAGCTGCGCACGCTCGGCGAGCTGACCAAGGTCGCCTGGGACCACGGCTGCCAGGTCATGATCGAGGGCCCCGGCCATGTGCCGATGCACAAGATCAAGCAGAACATGGACGAGCAGCTGAAGCACTGCCACGAGGCGCCCTTCTATACGCTGGGGCCCCTGACCACCGACATCGCGCCGGGCTATGACCACATCACCAGCGCGATCGGCGCGGCCATGATCGGCTGGTTCGGCACGGCCATGCTCTGCTACGTCACGCCCAAGGAGCACCTGGGCCTGCCCGACCGTCAGGACGTCAAGGACGGCGTCATCACCTACAAGATCGCCGCCCACGCCGCCGACCTGGCCAAGGGGCATCCCGCGGCGAGGGCCCACGACGACGCCCTGTCGCGCGCCCGGTTCGAGTTCCGCTGGGAAGACCAGTTCAACCTCGGCCTCGACCCCGAGACGGCCCGCCAATACCACGACGAGACCCTGCCCAAGGAGGCCCACAAGACCGCCCACTTCTGCAGCATGTGCGGCCCCAAGTTCTGCTCGATGAAGATCAGCCAGGACATCCGCCGCGACGCCCAGGCCCAGAACGACGCGGGTGGCTCGCTGGAGGACGCGGAGGCCGAGGCGGGGATGCGCGAGATGAGCGAGAAGTTCCGCGCCGGGGGCGGGGTGGTGGAGGTGAAGGTCTAGGGGTCGACAAGACTCTACTATCGCGCCAGTGGTTAGAGACCATTGGAGATCCGCGTTATGGCAACCGTAACCGTCCAACTCCTCGTCCGAAGCGCGCGCAGCGAGGATGTCTACAAAGATGTGATCCGCATCGCGGAGGCGGATCGGAGTGGCCTGCGCACTGGACGTATCCACAAAATCCGAACCGGTGGTTCCCACGCCTACGCAGTGTTGCGGGGCTTGGGAAAGGCGGAGGGCAAAATCCTCCTGGATGAGGCAGTGCGTCAGCGCTTGGGCGTGACATACGGCCAAACGCACGAATTCAAGCTTAACGAAGCGGGATTCTTGGACCAACTTGGCTGGGGATGGAACGCAACCGATCCCACATATTCCTCCGCCACCAAGCTAGGCGTCCTGTCGTTCTGGCTCGGGTTGATCTCTCTCGTATTGAGCGTCGGAGCCATCCTTTTTGGCGCTTTTTCAGCCACCTGAAGGCCGCTCATTACCTATTCACGTTTGCCAATACGCAGAACGTGGAGAGAACAATCCGCAAGACAGCCCATGAATGGCAACAGACTTGCGTGGATTCCCTTAGCCTCTGCTTTTGCGCAGACTGCTGTTTTGGGATATATGGAGCTACATGGGCGATGGAGATTCCCAAATGAGCGCCGATACGGACCGCGTTTCTCTCAGGATGAATATCTTGGATGGCACGATCGAGATCGAGTCATCGGCTGGGAATTTTGCACATGTTGCTGATAAGGCAAAGGAAATAGCCGTCGCGACGCGACTTGGAAACCAGGACGCGGTCCCGCCGCCCAGAACCCAGCCGGCCAATCGGGAAGAGCAGATCACCGCGCCCTCTGCACCAAAGACCGAATCGGTCGCCGGAGAGAAGCGGCAGAAGAGCAACCGGACGCCGGGAGGTTCGTCGGGTCGGCCAGGCCGTATCGGAAGTTTTGAGCCGGTGAAGCTGGACTTGTCCGAGGACAAAGAACGAGCCCTCCGCGAATTTGTTAGGGATAAAGCTCCCGTCGAGCAAAATCATCAAGTAGCTGTTGCGATGATGAAGGGCGAGGAACTACTTGGACGACCCGGCTTTGATTACAATGAAATTTATACGCTCATGCGCCTAGGCGGCATAAAGCCCCTTCCAAAAGCACTTGATGTTGTCCTTGGACGAATGGCAACTGACAATTGGGTGGCAAAGGAGGGAAAGCTATTCTCTATGAAATTTGTCGGACGAGACTTCGTCGACGAGAATCTGCCTCCGAAGAAGGGGGCCTAGAATGAAAATAACAGAGCTGACCAAACTCGTGGTGTCCCGGCGTCTTACTGAGGCGGACGCAGCCGTGGCCTTCATTTGGTGGAACGCGAAGTTCCAGGATCAGATCGAGATTTCGACGGCAGAGATCAGAACCTTCTTCCACTCGGAAGGCATCTCGTCTCCCAATATTACCCGACTAAGACAACGATTGATCGCAGATCGCCGTCTGCTCAAGAATTCGGCCGGCAGTTCGTTTCGCATACGCGCCTCCGCATATGCAGCTCTCGAGGAAGAGTTCGCCCTCGAATTATCGGAGCCCGAGAATACGAACACCAGCACTGATCGAGATATGGCGGCGCTTGAAGCTCATGCTCGCAGTTTATCGTCGCACGAAACTAGGAGCTTCGTTCTAGAGGCCGTGGAGTGTGCAAAATCTGGTTGTCGCCGAGCCGCAATAATCATGGCTTGGACTGGCGCCGTTTCGGTACTTCAGGACTACGTGTTTCAAAAACATTTGGCCGATTTTCAATGCCGACGCGATAGCCCACGGCGTTTTGAAAAAGCCTGCCATGGGGCTTTCGGACCTAAGGGATATCTCGAAAGAGAGCCTATTTCTGGATTCCTTGTTTAGAATTTCGGCTATCGACAGTAGTCAGAAAAAGGCCCTGAAGCGTTGCTTGGATTTGCGAAACGACTGCGGGCATCCCTCCCAACTGAAACTAGGCAACGCCACTGTTGCGGGTCACATCGAAGCGCTCCTTCTGAATGTCTTCGATCCGTTCGGTGCGCAGCTTTCCAAAGCTGCATAACTTTTGAACGGTGCCTCACCCCTCCCCCGCGATCCGCCGCAACGCCTCTTCGAAAACCGCCGCCGGCTGGCCGCCGCTGATCAGGTACTTCCCCTCCACCACCACCGCCGGGACCGCGTTGATCCCCCGGGCGCGCCACAGCTGTTCCTCGGCCCGCACCTCGGCGGCGAACAGGTCGTCGGCCAGGACCTCGACGGCCTTGTCCCCGTCCAGACCCGCGGCCGCCGCCGCATCGGCCAGCACATCCGCATCCGCCAGCGACCGGTTCTCGGTGAAATGCGCCCGGAACAACGCCTCCTTCAGCGCCCTCTGGGGGGCCGCCCCCACCGTCCCGGCCCAGTGCAGCAGGCGGTGGGCGTCAAACGTGTTCCAGATGCGGCTGTCCGGCCCCATCCGCATCTGAAAGCCGTCCCATGCCTCGGCGGCGCGTTCGGTGATCATCGCCCGGTTCGCCGCCGACTGCTCGGGCGTGGAGCCATATTTCTTCGCGATATGCTCGCCGACATTCTCGCCCTCGGGCGCCATGCCGGGGTTCAGCTCGAACGGCTGGAACGTCACCTCGGCCTGAATGCCTTCGCCCCTCAGCCGCTCCAGCGCCCCCTCCAGCCCGCCCAGCCCCACCACGCACCAGGGGCAGACCACGTCCGAGACGAAGTCGATCTTCAGGGTGCGGGTCATGGCGGGGGCTCCGAGGGGGTGGGGAGGGATATGGGCGCAGGGTAGCGAAACTGCATCCTTCTCCCCTTGCGGGTCGACGAAGGTCGCATCGCGACCGAGGAGGGGTGGCCGAGCGCAGCGAGGTCGGATGAGGGGTACGAAAACGCGGATACCGGGGTTGGTTCGGAGGCACAGCGAACAGAGCGGTGTTTCACCCCTCATCCGGCCCTCCGGGCCACCTTCTCTCGCAAGGGGAGAAGGCCCTGTTCCGCTCAATCATCCAACGACGCGCCGATTTCCCCAATCCAATCAACGCCCGTTCCTGACGAAGCGCGATATCGCGAACGCGGTCCGGGGCTCGCTTACAATGGCGGCTTTCGCGGAGGGGATCATGGATCAGGGTTTGACGGCGCCGACACGGGGGGTGCGCATCGCGCCGGAGGCGGTTTGGAAGGAGGTCCGGGCCGACTATCTGGCCGGGCTGTCGGGGCCGGACTGCGCCCGGCGTCATGGCGTCAGCCTGTCGGCGCTCAGGGTACGCGCCGCGCGCGAGGGGTGGCGGCGCGCCGATCAGCCGTGGCTCCCGCCCGTCGCCGACCGCGATCCCTGGGACGAGGGCCGCATCCTGGTGGAGCGCGTCGGCGGGGACCTTCACCAGATCGAGCCGGGCGACCTGGCGCGCGTGGCCTGGGGCCGGCTGACCCGCGCCGTGATCCGGGGCGACGCCGGCGAGGTGCTCCGCTGGCACAAGGTCCAGGCCCTGATGCTTGACGAGGCCGATGAGCTGGAGCGCTTCATCGAGGAGGAGCAGGCCCGCGCCTTCGAGCGCGACGAGCAGCCCTGGCCCTATGCGCCGACCCATCCGGACGATCGCGACGGCATGGACTCCGTGGACTCCATGGACTCCGTGGACTCCTTGCACTCCCTGCATGCCGTGGACGCCTCGGACCCGGCGCCGCCGTCCGGATCGGGCGAAAGCCCCCATTAACCCATGGGGCGCAGCATCGGAGTCTGGATTTCGTCCGGGAGACCGCCATGGGCACGATGATGACGGCCATGACGCGCAGCCGAAGGGACCACTTCGAGCCTTCGGACGCCGATCCGCAGGAGCAGCGGCGCCTGCGCGGCCATCTGGAGCAGATCGACTACACCGCCTTCGTCTCCAACCGCGAGGTCATCCCCCAGGTCATGGGCCTGGGCGCCAGCCACACCGAGCCGGCGGCGTTCCAGCGGCTGGCGGTGGCGGCGGCGTCGGCCCGCGCGCGCTGGATCGCCGAGGCGCTGCGCCTGACCGAACAGGGCCACGCGGTCGCCCCCCACGACGCCGAACGCCTCGCGGCCCTGCGCCAGGTCTATGAGGAGCTGTCGGAGGCCTACGAAGGCCTGCGCCGCATGGTCGAGCGCGGCTATCTGCCCTACCGCGCGGCGGAGAAGTAGGCGGGTCTCAGACCCGCTCGGACACCTTGATGGCCACCTTGCAGCCGGCCTGGATGACGGCGCTCAGCAGGCGATAGGCCGGGGCCTCGCGGCTGCCGTGCTCGATGGCGTGGTCGTGGTGGGCCAGCTCCTCCTCGCGGAACTTCGTCAGTTCGGCGGCGAGGTCCGGATCGCGGTCCTTCAGCTCCTCGATCTGGTCGGCATAGTGCTGCTCGATCACCGCCTCCACCGCCTCGGTACAGGCATGGGCCGCCTTCTCGCCCATCAGGGCCGTGACGGTCCCCAGTCCCGTCGCCGCGATCGACCACAGGGGCAGCAGCGCGGTGGGCCGCACCCGGTGCTGGGTCAACAGGGCGTCGAACCGGTCCTTGTGGACCTGCTCTCCGGCTTTCATCTCGGCCATGTCGGCGGCGATGTCGGCCTTGCCGGGCGCGTTGGCGAAGACCCGCTGCTGCGCCTCATAGATCCTGACCGCCCCGAACTCCCCGGCGTGGTCCACGCGCAGGATCTCCGCCAGCCGTGCTCGCACGGCTCCCCGGCCCGGGCGGGGCAGGGGAATGCGGCGGTCAGTTCCGTGGGGCTCGGGCATCCTTGGGTCTCTTGGCGGCGATCAGGCTGAACCCGGCCAATGCGGCCGAGATCAGGGCGTTCCATCCTGCCATCGACAGGCCGAGGAAGCGCCACGTCACCGCGTCGCACATGACCACCCGCTGCGGCTCGCCGACACCGAGCGCCAGCGACGTCAGGGCCTCCAGATCGGCCGCGCCCCCGCCTCCGGCGCACAGGGCGGGCAGGGCCCACCATTTCATCTCGCCGCCGAAATGGAACCCGGCCGTGATCGCGCCGGTCGCGAAGACCGCGGCCAGCAGGAAGGCCGCGATGCGGGGCGACCCTCGCCGCGACCCGCTGACCAGCGCCCACAGGGTGGCGATCAGGGCGATGGCGACGGCGCCCCAGTAGACCTCCCGCTGCTTGAGGCAGAGGTTGCAGGGGGCCAGCCCCAGCACCCGCTCGCTGAAATGGGCGAACCCCAGCATGGCCAGCGAGATCGCGAGCGCGAATGCGGTCCACCAGCGGGTCAGCAGGCGATAGAGGCTCATGTCGGCGACCCTAGCCCTATCCCGTGAAGCGCGCCATCAGGCCGACGGCCCAGCCCGCGCCGAGGAAGAATCCCCCCGCCACGACGGCGATGGCGGTCGCCCAGCCGACGGCCACAGTCGCGCCCGCCGCCACGAACAGCCCGTCCCTCTGGATCAGGCCGACAGACAGGAGCGCCAGCGCAACCGAAGGGACCGTATTGGTCATGGGGAGCACGATGGTGACGGTCGCCAGGATCATGAACAGCGCCGCCAGCCGCTCGGCGATGCCGGTGGTGAAGATCTTCAAGCGGGGCCGCGACAGTCGCTCCAGCCAGCCCATGCGCTTGACGGCGAAGTCCGCCATCCGGTCCAGCATGGATTTGGACACGGTGCGCTTCAGCACGCCTTCCGGCAGCCAGGGCTCCTCCCGGCCCGCCAGCATCTGGCCAGCGAGCAGCAGGATCGGCACGCCCACGATCTGGGGCACGCCGTAGAGCGCCGGCACCAGGCAGGGGATGGCCAGGATCAGGATCATCAGGCCGAACGCCCGCTCGTCCAGCCGGTCGCGGATCTGGCCGATGGTCAGGCCGTCGGGGCCGGACGCCTCCGCCAGGCTGGCGACGAGGCCGATGAACCCCTGATGCGGGTCGTCTGAGTGGCGATCGGCCATCGGGATCAGTCGCGCAGCAGCTCGTTGATCGCGGTCTTGGAGCGGGTCTGGGCGTCCACCCGCTTGACGATGACGGCGCAATACAGCGACGGCCCGCCGTTCGGGTCGGGTAGGGCGCCCGGCGCCACAACCGCATAGGGTGGAACCTCGCCGCGCGTGATCTCGCCGGTCGCGCGGTCGACGATCTTGGTCGTGGCCGAGATGTAGACGCCCATGGCCAGAACCGCGCCCTGGCGGACGATCACGCCCTCCACGACTTCGGAGCGCGCGCCGATGAAGCAGTCATCCTCGATGATGGTCGGATTGGCCTGGAGCGGCTCCAGCACCCCGCCGATGCCGACGCCGCCGGACAGGTGCACGTTCTTGCCGATCTGGGCGCAGGAGCCGACCGTGGCCCAGCCGTCGACCATGGAACCCTCGTCGACGTAGCCGCCGATGTTCACGAAGCTGGGCATCAGGACGACGTTCTTGCCGATGAAGGCGCCCTTGCGGACGATCGAGCCCGGCACGGCGCGGAAACCCGCTTCCTTGAAGTCGTTGGCGGTCCAGTCGCCGAACTTGTTGGGCACCTTGTCGTACCAGGGACCGACGCCCGGCGCCGGCGAGGACAGGCCCCGGTCGCCGCCGCGTATGATCTCGTTGTCGTTCAGCCGGAAGGACAGCAGCACCGCCTTCTTCAGCCACTGGTGCGTGGTCCAGGTCCCGTCTTCACCGCGACTGGCGACGCGGGCCTGGCCCGAATCCAGCAGGTCGAGCGCGGTCTCGACCGCCTCGCGGGTCTCGCCCCGGGTGGCGGGCGTCAGCTCGGTGCGGATGTCCCAGGCGGCCTCGATGGCGGCTTCCAGAGCGGCGTGGTCGGTCATGCGGCGTCTCGTAAGGCGAGGGGTTCGAGGAAGCTAAGCAGATCAGGCGCGGTCGCGTCGATCCAGTCGCCGCCGGTGCGGCCCGTGCTCTGCAGATGCTCGGCCGTGGCGATCAGGACGGTGGTCATGCCCAGCGCCTTGGCCGGTTCGAGGTTCTTCGGCGTATCCTCGAAAAAGATCGCCCGGTGCGGGTCGATGCCGAAGCGATCCAGGAACCGGCGGAAGGTCGACGGCGCGGGCTTGGGCGTCAGGTCCATGTCCTCGATGGCGAAGACGCCGTCGAACAGGTCGGTGATGCCGATCCGCTCCAGCACGCGCATGGCGTGGCAGCGCGCGCCGTTGGTCAGGACGAAGCGGCGACCGGGCAGGCGGGCGAGCGCCTCGGCCATGCGGGGGCTCGGCTCCAGGCTGTCCAGCGGCACGTCGTGGACCTCGCGCAGGAATTTGTCCGGATCGACGGCGTAGTTGGCCATCAAGCCCGCCAGGGTCGTGCCGTGCTCGTCCAGGAACTGGCGTTGCATCACCCGCGCCTCGGCCTCGGGCAGGCCGACGGCGTCGATCATGAAGGCGTTGATCCGCGCCTGGACCAACCCCATCACCCCCTGCTCGGGCGGATAAAGGGTGTCGTCCAGATCGAAGATCCAGGCGTCGATGTGCGACAGGTCCAGGCTCACGCCTTCACCAGCGTGCCGGCGCCGTATTCGGAGAACAGCTCGACCAGCATGGCGTGGGGGCGGCGCCCGTCCAGGATGACGACGGCCTCGACGCCCGCGCGAACCGCCGCCATCGCCGTCTGCAGCTTGGGGATCATTCCGCCGGACGCCGTGCCGTCGTCGATCAGGGCCTGAGCTTCGGCGACCGTCATCTGGCGGATGATCTGGCCGTCCTTGTCCAGCACGCCCTTGACGTCGGTCAGCAGCAGCATGCGCTTGGCGTTCAGCGCGCCCGCGACGGCCCCGGCAACCGTATCGGCGTTGACGTTGTAGGTCTGGCCGTCGTCCGCGACGCCGATCGGGGCGATGACCGGCACCCAGTCGTCGGTCTCGGACGCGATCAGGCCAGCGATCAGCTTGGGGTCGACCTTCGTCGGTTCGCCGACGAAGCCGAGATCGACCTCGTGCTCGATCAGGCTGTCGGGGTCGCGTTTCGTCCGCGTCGTCTTCTCGACGGTCAGCAGGCCCGCGTCCTTGCCCGACAGGCCGACGCCGCGCACGTCGGCCTCCTTGCCGGCGACGCTGATCCAGTGGGCGATCTCCTTGTTGACGGCGCCGGACAGGACCATCTCGGCGACCGCCATGGTGTCGGCGTCGGTGACGCGCAGGCCGTCGACGAAGTTCGACTTCACCCCCGCCTTGGTCAGCATGGCGCTGATCTGGGGCCCGCCGCCGTGGACCACGACCGGGTTCACGCCCATGAGTTTCAGCAGCACCACGTCGGCGGCGAACTGCTTGGCGACGGCGACCTCGCCCATGGCATGGCCGCCGTATTTGATGACCACGGTCTCGCGATCATAGACCTGGATATAGGGCAGGGCCTCGGCCAGGGTCTTCGCCGTCGCCCAGCCGCGTTCCTCGGATTGCCGTTCGGTCTCGTCCATGCGCGGCTCCCTAGCGAGGGAAGGCGGCGATGTCACGAAAGCAAGCGTCGCGGGAGGATGGTTTGAGCCTTCCGCCGAACCGGATAAGAGGCGGCGATGGCGCTCTATCCCGTGATCCTGTGCGGCGGCGGCGGCACCCGGCTGTGGCCGGCGTCGCGCCCGTCGCGTCCCAAGCAGTTCATCCCGATGTCGGATGCGCGTAGCCTGTTCCAGGACGCGGTCCAGCGCATGGCTCCGCTGGCCGAGGGCGGCGGGAGGGCTTTGGTCGTAGGCGGGATCGCCCACCGCCAGTGGATCCTCGATCAACTGGAGGAGATCGGCGTCGAGGCCCAGGTGCTGCTGGAGCCGGAGGGTCGCGATTCGGCCCCCGCTATGGCCGCCGCCGCCGCCTGGATCGCGCGCGCCGACCCTGAAGGCGTGGCCGCCTTCGTCGCCTCGGACCACCATGTGCCCGACCACGAGGCCTTTCGCGCCGCCGTGCGCGAGGCCGCCATCGCCGCCGGACGCGGCCGGATCGTGACCCTGGGCGTGCGGCCCGACGCCCCGTCCTCGGCCTATGGCTATATCCGTCCGACGGGCGAGAAGCTGTCAGCGGTCGCCGCCTTCGTCGAGAAGCCCGACGCCTCGACCGCCGCCGACTACATAGCCGCCGGTTACCTGTGGAACAGCGGCAACTTCATGGTCGCGGCGCGGACCCTCATGGCCGAACTGGCCGCCCGCGCGCCCGGCGTGCTCGCCGCCGCCCAGGCCGCCCTGCCGGACGCCGACGCAGGGCCGGTGCAGACGCTGGGCACCGCTTTCGCTGGCGCGCCCAAGATCTCGATCGACTACGCCGTCATGGAGAAGACGGCCCTGGCCGATGTGCTCGCGGTCGACTTCGTCTGGTCCGACATGGGGGCCTGGGACGCCATCGCCGCGTCGGGCGAAGGCGATGTGGGCCAGCACATCTTCGAAGATGCCGACGGCTGTCTGGTCCGCGCGCCGGACGGGGTGCTGGTCGCCGCGCTGGGCGTGCGCAACCTGGCGGTCGTGGTGGAGCCCGATGCCGTGCTGGTCGCTGACCTCGCCCGGTCCCAGGACGTCAAGCGGGTGGTGGAGCGCGTGCGCGCCGCCTCGCCCCGGCATCTGGATTTCGCCGCCGAACCGGTCGAGCCCCTGGCCCAGGGCGCGCGCCGCTTCGCCGACTGGCTGAGGCTGCGGGCCCTGCCGCTGTGGGCCACCGTCGGTCTGGAGGACGGCCCGGGCTTCGCCGAGGCCCTGGGGCTGGACGGACGACCGCTGGCTCTGCCGGGCCGGTCGCGGGTGCAGTCCCGCCAGGTCCATGTCTACGCCACCGCCGCGCGGCTGGGCTGGGCCGGGCCGTGGCGGCGCGCCGTCTGGTCGGGTCTGGACGCCCTGACCACGCGGTTCCTGCGCGATGACGGCACCAGCCGGGCGCTCGTCGCCCGCGACGGCACGCCGCTGGACGAGACCGCCCATCTGTATGACCACGCCTTCGTGCTGCTGGGCCTGGCTTCGGCCAGGGCTGCGGGGGCGGATCGGGACGATCTGGAGGCGCGCGCGATGCGTCTGCGCGATCATCTGCTGGCGACGGCCCTGCCCCAGGGGGGCTTCGCCGAGACGGGGTCGCATCCCTATCAGGCCAACGCCCAGATGCACCTGCTCGAGGCCTCCACGGCATGGGAGGGTCTGGGCGACGGCGAATGGGCCGCCCTTTCAGACCGCATCGTCGATCTGGCCGAGCGCCGCTTCGTCGATCCGGCGTCGGGTCGGTTGCGCGAGTTCTACGACGCCGACTGGAACCCGGCCGGCGGCGAGGACGGGCGTCTGGTGGAGCCCGGCCATCAGTTCGAGTGGGCCTGGCTCCTGGCCCGACACGGCCTGTCACGGGGCCGCCCAGAGCTGATCGAGCGAGCGCGAACCCTGTATGCCCGGGGGCGCGAAGGTGTCTCGGAACGCCTGGGCGTCGCCCAGGACGCGCTCAACGACGACGGAAGCCTGCGCAGCGGCCGTGCCCGACTTTGGCCCCAGACGGAGTGGCTGAAAGCGGCTCTTCTGCTGGCCGACCAGTCGCGCGACGGCGAGCGCACGGCCCTGATCGCGGACGCGGAAACGGCGCTGCGGGCCCTATGGCATTACCTGACGCCGGACGGTCTGTGGCGCGACAAGCGCCTGCCGGACGGGACCTTCGTCGACGAAGGCGCGCCCGCCTCCAGCTTTTACCACATCATCGGGGCTTTCGATCAGCTTGCGGCCCTGGGTGGTGAGCCGGGTTTTGAGGGCCTGTCAGGGCTCGATCTGGCCTGAATGTCGGCAGGCGCGCAAACCTCGCGACAAATTGAAGTCGTCAGTCGCCTGAAGCGCGAAACCGTTTCAGAAATGCGGTAGGAAGGCGTCCGGTAGGGCGTGAAAATCGGGGCTATTGATGCCGTTTCGTGAGGGTGCCGGCGCGACGCCGGGGTTTGGCGATGTCGGCGGCTATCCGCTGTGCAGCTGCTGCGGTGGATTTCATGCGGTTTACGAAAGCGGTGTCGTCTCGCCCTTTGACGCCCTGAACGCGGATGATCGCGGCGGGGCGGGCCCCAATGGCAAGACCAGCTTCACTACCGACCAGGCGGCCGCCCAGATCGGCCGCTCCAACATCACTTGGGGCACTGGCCTCGGTCAGTCCGCCAACGTCACCTTTGCCTTCCGCTCGGCGGCACCCACGACCCTGCCGACCGACACCCAGGGCTTCGAGCGCTTCACCGAGGTCCAGATCGGGATCACGCTCCAGGCGCTGCAGGGCTGGTCGGACGTGGCCAACATCACCTTCACCCGGGTGAACGACGGCGACGGCTATTCCAACAACGCCACCATGCTGTTCTCGAACTACACCTCGGGACAGGGCGGGTCGGCGGCCTTCGCCTATCTGCCGGGCTCCAGCGGCGCGACCTCCAACGCCGGTGACGTCTGGATCAACAGCAGCCTGTCGTACAACTCATCGCCCGTGCTGCTGGGCTACGGCTTCCAGGTCCTGACGCACGAGATCGGCCACGCCATCGGCCTGTCGCACCCTGCGGCCTACAACGCGGGCGAAGGTGTGACGATCAGTTACGCCAACGACGCCGTCTATTACGAGGACACCCGCCAATACACGGTGATGTCCTACTTCAGCGAGACCAACACCGGGGGGAACTTCAACTCGGCCTCGGGCGCGCGGCAGTATTCTGCCGCCCCGTTGCTGGACGACATCGCTGCGATTCAGCGTCTGTATGGCGTCAACACGACGACCCGGACCGGCGACACAGTCTACGGCTTCAACTCCAACGCTGATCGCAGCTGGTACTCGGCGACCAGCGCGGCTCAGGACGTGATTTTCGCGGTGTGGGACGCCGGCGGTATCGATACGCTCGACTTCTCTGGCTATGCCGACGCCGCGCTGATCGACCTGCGCCAAGGGGCCTTCTCAAACGTCGGCGGCCTGACCGGCAATGTTGCCATCGCCATCGGCGCGGTGATCGAGAACGCCATCGGTGGGTCCGGCGCGGATCGCCTGATCGGCAACGGAGCCAACAATCGCCTGACCGGCGGCGCGGGGGCCGACACCATCGACGGCGGCCTCGGCAATGACGTGGCGGTCTATTCCGGTAACCGCAGCGCCTACACCATCAGCTTCGACGGCGTGCGCACGACCGTGAGCGGACCGGACGGAACCGACGTCCTCACGAATGTGGAGACCCTCCAGTTCGCCGATCAGTCCGTCGCGACACAGGCCCCGACGGGCGGCCTGAACGTCAGCGGCGACGTCACCGACAACGCCATCGACGGATCGGGCTCCGACGACATCCTGAACGGTCTGGGCGGCGCCGACACCATCAACGGCCTGGGCGGCGCCGACAGCCTGAACGGCGGCACCGGCGCGGACCGGGTCGACGGCGGGGCGGGCGCCGACACCGTCATCGGCGGAGGCGGCAACGACACGCTCGCTGGCGGCGACGGCGTGGATTGGCTGGTGTTCCAGGGCGCGAACGGGTCCGGCGTCTCGGCCAGCCTGGCGGCCGGAACCGCGTCCGGCGGCGACGGTTCGGACAGCCTGTCCGGCTTCGAGAACGTGGCCGGATCGGTCTATTCCGACACCATCGTCGGCGACGGCGGCTCGAACGTCATCGAAAGCGGCGGCGGCGCGGACAGCATCCGCGGCGGCGGCGGCGATGATCGCCTGTCGGCCACCGGCGCTCCCGGCCAGGGCGGAGGCGCCCCCGACATCGTCAAGGCCCAGTCCACGGCGAACGCGACGATCGGCACGGCTGTCAACATCGACGGCGGGTTCGATCTGCTGGCGCGAAACGACGTCGGCAGCTCCACGACCGTCCCGCACGCCACCGTCGTGGCCCGCACCCACGGCGACGTCGAATACTACGCCTTCACCGTCGGGGCCGGCGCGACCATCACCATCGATATCGATGGGGCCACCTTCGACAGCGTGGTCAAGCTGCTGAACGCGGCCGGGACGGAACTGGCCTCGAACGACGACAACAACGGCGACAACGGCGGCGAGCGGACCGACAGCTTCCTGACCTTCACCGTTCAGACGGCGGGCACCTACTACGTCCAGGTCTCGGAATGGTCGTCAGGCTCGGGCTCCAGCCTGGTCACCAAGGCTCCGGCGGCCAACGCCTCCTACACGCTGCATGTCTCCGTACCGAACCACGCGGTCGTGCCGGTCACGCTCATCGGTTCGACGCTGGAGGGGGAAGACGGCAACGACACCCTGACGGGCGGCGCGGGTTCAGACACCCTGTTCGGCGGCGTCGGCAACGACACGCTCCAAGGCGGGGCCGGCGATGACGGTCTGCTTCAGGGCGGCCAGGGCGAGGACACGGTCGATGGCGGCGACGGCAACGACTTCGTCTTCGGGGGCCAGGGCGCGGACACCGTGTCGGGGTCGCTGGGCGACGACTTCGTCCAGGGTAACATCGGCAATGATATCGTGACCGGCGGCGCGGGCTCGGACACCCTGCTGGGCGGCCAGGGCAACGACAGCCTTTACGGCGATGACGCCAACGACCTGATCCTGGGCGACCTCGCCAACGACCAGCTGTTCGGCGGCGCGGGGGCCGACACGCTGCAGGGCGGGGCTGGGGCCGATACCCTGACAGGCGGCGACGGAATCGACATCGCCGCCTACACCAAGACCGTGAACCAGTACTACGTCGAGGCGGTCGCGGGTGGCGGCTGGCGTGTCTATGACGGGGCCGCGGACATCGACGTCCTGACCGGGGTCGAATGGGGCTGGTTCGCCGGCGCGGCGCCGGAAGACATGAGCGTCTCGGCGGGCAAGAGCTTCGACGCCTATGGCTATATGGTCGGCTATGCGGACCTGCTGGCCGCCTATCGGAACAACCCGCTGGGCGCCTATCTGCACTACGTCCAGTCAGGGCAGGCCGAGGGCCGGGTGGCCGACAGTTTCAACGGCCTTGCCTACATCGCGTCGCACACCGACCTGATCGGATCGCTGGGGACCAACGGCAACGCCGGTTCGCGCCACTACGTGCTGAACGGCCAGGCCGAGGGACGCGGCATCACCTTCAGCGCGACCAACTACCTGAACGCCCACGCCGACCTGCGCGCCGCCTTCGGCAACGATCTGGAGGCCGCGACCCGGCACTACATCCAGTATGGCTTCGCCGAAGGGCGCTCGCCGGGCGCCCCGGCCAGTCCGGCGGAGACGATCAGCGTCAAGCCCGTCGCGGAGGCCGACCTGGACGCGGCGCTGACGATCCCTTCGGGCGAAGGTCAGGGCGACGCGGCCTCGGGCGTCAGCCTCGACGGCGGCGATCCGGCCCCAGCCTCCGCGCCGGACGGTCCAGACATGATCTTCGACGTGGTCGGTGAGGCCAGCCTGTCGGTCGCCCAGCGCGCCATCGCGTTCGACAACGC
This sequence comes from Brevundimonas bacteroides DSM 4726, assembly GCF_000701445.1. Lineage (GTDB taxonomy): Bacteria > Pseudomonadota > Alphaproteobacteria > Caulobacterales > Caulobacteraceae > Brevundimonas > Brevundimonas bacteroides. The sequence goes on along the minus strand of NZ_JNIX01000003.1, from coordinate 45,685 downwards.
CGACGGTGCTCAGGCGGCCTCGCAGATGGCGTCGGCCTCCAAGGATGACCTGATCCAGGTCTCCCCTCTCGCCGGCGCCGGTGACGAGGATGCGCCCGAGGCCATCCTGGCCGCCAGCCTCTCGTTGCAGGGCCTCAACCGCGCGGCGGGCGAGTTGGAGGCCTCCGACCTGCACGAAGCGCTGCGCTATCTGGAGCGAATGTTCTACGATCCGGCCGACGGCCAGATCGGTCCGGACGGCCGCGCCTGGATCGGGCCGATCGAGTCCCTGGTCTGACGGGCGTCAGTCGCGCCGGGGCGGGGTGATCTGCACCGCCTCGCATCCGGCGGCGATCAGGCATTGCATGAAGAAGGTCGCGGTGAAGGCGCCGCGACTGATCTTGTTGCGCAGATTGGCCTCGGTCTCGGTCACGCCCTGCTGCGCCAGCCGCTCGACCAGGTCGGCGTAGGTCAGGCCGCGCCGCTTCAGCTCCGCCTTCAGGATCGCCTTGACGTCGGCCGCGCCGAGCGCAACCGGCTTCGCCACCCGTGACGGGGCGGGATCGGGCGCTTCAGCAGGGGCGTCAGGCGTGTCGAGCATCGTCGTATCCGCGACCTTTGTCATCAGATACGATACATTTCTCGTTGACAGCAAGCGGTTTCGTCCGCATTCCTCCGCCCGTTCCGTCCGGGCCTGCGTCTGGACCTCTGGATGCATGCCGGAATGACCGCCGCCCACGCCGCCGCCAAGAAGGACACGCTGCTGACCGCGGCGATCAGGAACGGGCGCACGGCCATCATGGTCGCGGCCCTGTTCAGCCTCGTGACCAATGCGCTCTATCTGGCGCTGCCGATCTTCACCAACCAGGTCTATGGGCGGGTCCTGTCCAGCGCCAGCATGGCGACGCTGATTGTGCTGACGGCAGGCACCCTGTTCGTCTTCCTGATCTCCAGCCTGATCGACTTCTATCGGGCGCGGGTGCTGATGAACTTTGGCGTCTCCTTCGACCAGCAGGTTTCCAGCCACGTCTTCGCCGCACTGTTCGACGGCGTCACCCGGCGCGAGGGCCAGGTCGGCTCCCAGGCCCTGCGCGATCTGGACCAGTTCCGCTCGGTCGCCACGGGGAACGGCATCACCACCCTGTTCGACCTGCCCTGGCTGCCGCTTTATCTGACCGTCCTGTTCGTGATCGACGTCTGGGTCGGGGTGCTGACCCTGATCGGCGCGATCGTGCTGGCCTTCCTGGCCATCATGCAGGACCGGGCCAGCCGCCCGGCGCTGCGCCGCACCAACGACGCCGCCATCAAGAGCTATGGATTCACCGAGGCCGGGCTACGCAACGCAGAGGTCGTGCGCGCCATGGGCCTTCTGCCCCACATCGGCAGCCAGTGGATGAAGCACCGGCAGGAGGCGCTGGATCACGGCGTCGACGCGGGCAAGGCGTCCGAGGTCTGGTCCAACGCCATCAAATTCGTGCGCATGGCCATTCAGGTCGGGGTCATCGCGCTGGGCGCCTATCTGATCCTCGAGGGCCGCATCGGCGCGGGCATGCTGTTCGCCAACATGATCCTGTCGTCGCGGGCGCTCGCCCCCATCGAGCGCGCCGTCGGCACCTGGCCCCAGCTGGTCGCCGCCGCCCAGGCCTATGAGCGGCTCCAGGCCCTGTTCTCGCAATACAAGCCCACCCAGCCCGGCACTGCCCTTCCCCGTCCCAAGGGCCAGCTCAGCGTCGAGGGCGTCAGCTTCGGCGCCCCGGGCAGCCCCCGCCTGATCCTGACCGGCCTGACCTTCGCGGTCCCGGCCGGAACCTTCCTCGGCATCGTTGGCCCTTCGGGCGCCGGCAAGTCGACGTTGGCCCGTCTGCTGGTCGGTGTCTGGCCGCCGCTGGCGGGCTCGGTCCGGCTGGATGGATCGGATGTGTTCGGCTGGTCTCGCACCGACTTCGGGGCCCACATCGGCTATCTGCCTCAGGACACTGAGCTGTTCGCCGGCACGGTGCGGGACAACATCGCCCGTTTCATGCCCGACGTCACCGACGCCGAGGTCATCGCCGCGGCCCAGAACGCGGGCGTGCACGAGATGATCGTGCGCCTGCCCAACGGCTACGACACCGAGCTGGGCGGCCAGGGCGGCGTCGTCCTGTCGGTCGGCCAGCGCCAGCGCGTCGGCCTGGCCCGGGCCATGCTGCGCGATCCCGCCTTCATCGTGCTGGACGAGCCCAACGCCAACCTCGACGCCCAGGGCGAACAGGCCCTTCTGCTGGCGCTCAAGAAGATGAAGGCCGCCGGCACGACCGCCGTGGTCATCTCCCACAAGCCTTCGATCCTGGCGGACGCCGACATGCTGGCGGTGATCCGCGACGGCAAGATGGACGCCTTCGGGCCCAAGGCCGAAGTCATGGCCCGCCTGGCCGCGAACAACGCGGCCCAGCCCCAGCCGCAGACGTCGCCGACTCCGGCCAACCAGTCGCCGGTCCCCGCCGACACCGCCGCCAAGGCCATCGCCGCCACCGCCACGCCCGCCCAGTCCTCCGGAGGCGCCCGATGAAGACGCTGCTCTCCCGCTTCAGCTGGGCCGAGGTCCGGCGTTTCTTCCTCGAGGACGCGCCCGCCCCGGTTCCCGCCTTCGGCACGACCGCCACCGCGCCCGCCGCCTCGCGCGAGACCAAGGCCCGAATCCGCCGCCCCATGATGGCGGGCCTGGCCATCATCGCCGTCTGCGTCGTCGGCCTGGGCCTGTGGGCCAGCTTCGCCCCGATCTGGAGCGCCGTCATCGCCCCGGGCCAGGTGCGCGTCGAATCCAACCGCCAGACGCTCAAGAGCCGCGAGGGCGGCGTCGTCCGCGCCATCAACGTCCGCGAGGGCCAGTCCGTCCGCGCCGGCCAGGTCCTGATCCAGCTCGACGACACCGTGGCCAAGGCCCAGCTGGAGGTCCTGACCAACCAGTACGACGTCGCCCTGATGCAGCACGCCCGCTTCACCGCCGAGGCGACCGGGCAGCGCGGCCTGATCATCCCCGCCGAACTGCGCGAGCGCATGAGCGACCCCCGCGTCGCCAACACCGTCAATAACGAGAGCCTGCTGTTCACCACCCGGCTGCAAGCCGTCGACGGCCAGAAGGCCATTCTGGACCAGCGCCTGCTCCAGCTCGAATCCGCCCGCTCCGGCCTGAACCTGCAGGTCCAGTCGATCGACGAGCAGATGCGGCTGATCGGCGAGGAGCTGGCCGGCTACCAGACCCTGTACGAGCGCGGCTTCGCGCCCCGCACCCTGATCCTGGCGCGTCAGCGCACCCTCGCCGAACTCGGCGGCCGTCGCGGGAGCCTGCTCGCCGACATCACCCGCAACCAGCAGCAGGCCGGCGAGACCCGGCTCCAGCTCGCCCAGATCATGGAGCAACGCCGCGCCGAGGCCGCCACCGGCCTGAGAGACGCCGAAACGCGCCTGTCCGACGTGCGCCCGCGCCTGGACGCCGCCCGCGACAGCCTGGCCCAGACCCGCGTCACCGCCCCGGTCGACGGCTATGTGCTGAACCTGACGCAGTTCACCGTCGGCGGCGTGGCCCAGCCGGGCGAGCCCCTGATGGACGTGGTCCCCTCGGGCGTGCCCTTGATCGTCGCGGTCCAGATCCGCCCCTCCGACATCGACGAGGTCCGCGCTGGCCTGATCGCCTCGGTCGACCTGACCGCCTATGCCCGCCAGGACATGCCCAAGCTGGACGGCGAGGTCGTCACCGTCTCGGCCGACGCCCTGACCAACGACCAGGGCCAGTTCTACTTCACCGCCGAGATCCGCATCGAGCCGTCGGAGCTGGAGAAGCTGCCGGAAGGCGTGGCGCTCAGCCCCGGCATGCCGGTCCAGGCCTCGATCCGCACGGGTCGCCGCACCATCATGGCCTATCTGATCGGGCCGATGGGCTCCATGATCGGCAACAGCCTGCGAGAGAACTAGGTGGGCGAGCAGGTCGGCTTCCTCATAGCCGGCGTCCAGAAGGGCGGCACCACGGCCCTGTTCGACTACCTGGTCGCCCACCCCGACCTGTCGATGGCCCCGGAGAAGGAGGTCCACTTCTTCGACGACGAGGGCCCCGGCTCGCCGGGCCGGGACGGCGAGGGATTCGGCGTCGACTGGTCGGCCCCGGACGACGCCGCCTACCACGCCCGCTTCGCTCCGGCGGACGGACGGCTCCGGGGCGAGGCCACGCCTATCTATCTCTACTGGCCGCCCAGCCTGCCCCGCATCGCCGCCTACAACCCGGCCATGAAGCTGATCCTCGTCTTCCGGGATCCGGTGGAGCGCGCCTGGTCCCACTGGCGCATGGAGCGGGCCAGGGGGGTGGAGCCCCTGTCCTTCTCCGAATCCATCCGCGCGGGCCGGTCCCGTGTCGACGATCCGGCCGCGCCCGGCCATCACCGGGTGCATTCCTATGTGGAGCGTGGCTTCTACGGCGCACAAGTCACGCGCCTGCTTGGGTTTTTCCCCCGTGGGCAGGTATTCTTCGGCGACACTCGCCTGCTGCGCGCGGACCCGTCGTTGTTTCTCCGCAACGTCTGTGAATTTTTGGGCGTCGATCCGATGGCCGATGTGCGACCGCTGGAAAGTCACGTCGGCAGAACAGACGGCGAGTTCGCTGAAATGCGGTCAGACGATCTTGTGTATTTGAGAACACTCTACGCCGACGATCAGCAAGACTTCAGACTCCTGACAGGCATCGCGTTCTGACCGATTGACCCTGATCTGGTCCGACCGCAGGCGATCCCGCCTCGAAATCTGACCGTCAGCCAGCTTGACAGGCCATTGGCAAACCGGCGGCGTGGATATTCGGTCGTGGATTGTGTGCGACATCTGGAAAGACCGGGGGTCGCCCGGTCGCGGCACTGATCTTCCCCCGCCGCCGAACCGGCTTGCAATCTCTACCGCCTTGGTTACAAGCGCCGAAGGGCGGGCTTGCGCTTAGACGTTCTCCATGGTGGGGGCGGACGACGGCGGACCACGGTCTGTGACACTTTTTGGAGAACCTTAATGGCCAATCTTGACTTCCGGACGGCGACGCAGGCGCAAGCCACCGCCTACACCGGCGACGGTGCTGGCACCGACGTCATCTTCTTCTCGAACGGCACCGCCACCGGCACGGTCATCACCGTGAACCCGGCCCTCGGCGCTGATCCCGAGACCATCACCATCGCCAACCCCGGCACCGGCACGACGTCGCTGAACTTCTCGCGCGCGGCCGTCTCGGGCGTGAACTCCTTCCAGTTCGCCGACGGCACCATCCTGATCTACGGCGCTGCCGCCTCGGAAAGCCTGGACGGCGACGCCTTCGCCGACCTGCTGTTCGGCAACGACGGCGACGACACGATCACCGGCAACAACGGCGACGACCAGATCTTCGGCGGTAACGGTGCCGACTCGCTGGTCGGCGGCGAAGGTTCCGACCTGCTGCAGGGCAACCTGGGCAACGACGTCCAGCTGGGCGGCAACGGCAACGACTTCATCTTCGGCGGTCAGGGCGACGATAACCTGAACGGCCAGAACGGTGACGACTTCGTCCAGGGCAACTTGGGCGCCGACACCATCTCGGGCGCCAACGGCAACGACACCCTGGTCGGTGGCCAGGGCGCTGACACCGTGTTCGGTGGCGAAGGCGCGGACCTGGTGTTCGGCGACCTCGGTGCCGACTCGCTGTTCGGCGACAACGGCAACGACACCATCCAGGGCGGCGAAGACGCCGACACCGTGACCGGCGGCAACGGCGACGACGTTCTGAACGGCGGCAACGGCGCTGACTCGATCCAGGGCAACAACGGCAACGACAACATCGGCGCCGACAACGGCGACGACAGTGTCGACGCGGGCCTGGGCAACGACGTGGTCGCGGGCGGTGAAGGCAACGACACCGTGCTGGGCAACAACGGCGCCGACTCGATCGACGGCGGCAACGGCAACGACAGCCTGCTTGGCGGTGACGACTCCGACCAGATCCTGGGCGGCAACGGCAACGACGTCGTCGAAGGCGGCGCTGGCGGTGACAGCCTGCTGCAAGGCGGCCAGGGCGAAGACACTGTCCTCGGCGACGCCGGCGACGACTTCCTGTTCGGCGGTCAGGGCAACGATCAGCTCAACGGCGGCGACGGCAACGACTTCGTTCAGGGCAACCTGGGCAATGACCTCGTGATCGGCGGCCTCGGCAACGACACCGTGATCGGTGGCCAGGGCAACGACGAGCTGCAGGGCGGCGACGGCGACGACCAGCTGTTCGGCGATCTGGGCGAAGACACCCTGTTCGGTGAACTCGGCAACGACACCCTGACGGGCGGTGCCTCCAACGACACCATCCTGGGCGCCGACGGCAACGACGTGATCCTGGGTGGCGACGGCAACGACCAGATCCAGGGCGACGCTGGCAACGACCAGATCAACGGTGAAGCCGGTAACGACAACATCACCGGCGGCCTCGGCAACGACCTGATCGGTGGCGATGACGGCAACGACACCATCGGTGCCGACGACGGCAACAACACCGTCAACGGTGGCAACGGCCAGGACAACATCACGGCCGGCACCGGCAACGACGTCATCGACGGCGGCGCCGACAACGACACCATCTCGGCTGGTGACGGCAACAACAACATCACCGGCGGCACGGGCAACGACGACATCACGTCGGGCGCGGGCAACGATGTGGTCTCGGCCGGTGACGGCGAAGACACCATCTCGGCCGGTGCGGGCGCCAACAACCTGGCTGGCGGTGCCGGCAACGACAGCATCACCGCTCTGGCTGGCGCTGACACCATCTCCGGCGGCGACGGCAACGACACGATCGGTGCGGGCGACGGCGCCAACAACGTCTCGGGCGGCAATGGTGACGACTCGATCACCGCCGGTTCAGGCGCTGACACCATCGCGGGTGATGCCGGCAACGACACCATCATCGGCGGCGACGGCCTGAACGTCCTGTCGGGCGGTGACGGCAACGACTCGATCACCGGCGGCGCGGTCGGCGACAACATCCAGGGCGGTGAAGGCAACAACACCGTCGTCTCGGGTGACGGCGCGGACAGCATCACCACCGGCTCGGGCAACGACTCGATCGACGGCGGCCTCGGCGCTGACGCTGTGTCCTCGGGCGCTGGCAACGACACCGTGATCGGCGGCGTGGGCGCCGACTCCATCTCGGGCGGCGACGGCAACGACGTCATCGACGGTGGTGACGACGCTGACGCCATCTCGGGTGGCGCGGGCGCCGACAGCATCGTCGGCGGCGCGGGTGACGACAACCTCTCCGGCGGCGACGGTGCGGACACCGTCATCGGCGGCGTGGGCGCCGACACCATCTCGGGTGGCGCTGGCAACGACCTGTTCGTCATCGCAACCGGCGATACGGGCATGACCGAAGCCACGGCCGACCGTTACCTCGACTTCACGGCCGGGGACGTGTTCGACCTCAACGGCGCTCCGATCACGGCGACCAACTACGCCGAGACGACGCAGGCCGACTTCGCTGCGGCTCTCACCGCCGCCAACGGCACGTTCAGCCTCGCCGGCAACGACGTGACGGTGGTCGTGGTGGCCCTGTCGGACGGCTCGGGCGCCTGGGTCTTCACGGCCCTGGACGCTGCGGCGGTCACCGCCAACGGTGCCTTCTTCGTCACCGGTGGCACGCTCGCCAACCTCGACTTCTCGAACTTCATCTAAGAAGTCCGCGACCTTCGAGGTCAGACCAAAGTCTGGGGCCGCTCCGAAAGGAGCGGCCCCTTTCTTTTGCGCGCCGGGCTGGGCCGGGCCGCTCGGCCCGACACCCCACACCCTTGATCCCAAGCGTCGGCGCGGGCACGACTCGGACAGTAAGCCCCGAGGAACCCGCCCATGATCCGCCCCGGCAACGCCCTGCTCGACGCCTTCATCGCTGGCCCCGACCGGGCGGTGCAGAAGTGGATCGACTATTTCGACGCCTATGACCGCCTGCTGACGCCCTGGCGCGGCCGCGACCTGACCTTCCTCGAGATCGGCGTCCAGAACGGCGGCAGCCTGATGATGTGGCGCGACTACCTCGGCCCCCAGGCCCGCATCATCGGCGTCGACGTCGACCCGAACTGCCGCGCCATGACCAAGCACGGCTTCGAGATCTGGATCGGCGACCAGGGCGACCCGGCCTTCTGGGACCAGTTCAAGGCGGCGGTGCCCTCCATCGACGTCGTGCTGGACGACGGCGGCCACACCATGCGCCAGCAGCTGGTCACCTTCGACGCCCTGTTCCCGATCGTCTCGAACGGCGGCCTGTTCATCGTCGAGGACACCCACACCAGCTATTTCCCCAGCCACGGCGGCGGCGCCCCCGGCCACCCCGGCACCTGGATGGGCAAGGTCAAGGACCTGATCGACCAGATGCACGCCTGGTATCACGCCCCCATCGACAAGGCCGATCAGGTCATGGCGGCCGTGACCATTCCCTCCATCACCATCTTCGACAGCCTGGTCGCCATCGAGAAGCGCCGCCGCTCCCCGCCGATCGCGCTCGCCCGCGGCGACGGCGGCCACCAGAAGAACCCGCCCGCCATGGACTACATCGCCATGCGCCGCGCGCTTCGCGTCCCGGATCAGGGTGTCTGACGCCTACGTCCGGAACTGACGCAGGCCTACGCTATACATCGCCGGTCTGCGGGCGGGCCGGCCCGCGGGCCCGTCCAGCGTCGCTGGACTCCATGTACGCCTTGGACGACTCACGCGCCTTGCACTCCTTGGACGACTTGCACGCGCCATCGTGGCTCTTCCGCCCGTCGCGGCCACGCTCTAGACAGGCCCGGCAAGCCGGGCAGGGGAGGCCCGACATCGTCCATGTCCGACGTCGCCATCTATCTGAATCCAGAGGCCTTCGACACCAAGGGCCGGGCCCTGATGGGGCGTCAGTCCGCCGGCGAGAGCTTTCTGCGCGGCTATCTGCGCCACTCTCGCGCCAGCCAGTGGGCCTTCTGGAACGTGGCCAACCGCAAGCCTGAAGCGCTCGCTGAAATGCTGGCCGAGCTCGCGGACATCAACCGGCCCGTCACTTGGATCCCGCGCCACGATCGCCCCGGCCTGGCCCGCGCCGGCAACGTCCACCTGCCCCAGCCCAACGTCGCGCGCGAGGGCTGGCGGCGGAACATGGCGGGCTTGCGCCGCGGTTACGGCGTCAGCGGCATCACCCATACGACGGCGTCGATGGACATCATGGATTCCATCGCCGACCTGATGACGGCGCCGGTCGATCCCTGGGACACCCTGATCTGCACCTCCACGGCGGTCCGGGCCAGCGTCGAGGTCGAGCTCGAAGCCGTCCGCGTCGACCTGGAAGAGCGGCTGGGAGCCACCCGCGTGCCGACGCCCAGCCTGGTCACCATCCCGCTCGCCATCAACACCGAGGATTTCTCCACCACGCCCGAGCAGAGGAAGGCCTGGCGCGAGCGGCTGGACATCCCCGACGACGCAATCGTCGTCCTCTACATGGGCCGCTTCAACGCGGCGGTGAAGATGAACCCGCTTCCCATGGCCCTGGCCCTGGAAACGGCGGCGCGCCGGACGTCGAAGCAGGTCTTCTGGGTCCAGGCCGGCTGGGCCACCAGTGAGGAGAACGGCCGCACCTATCACGACGAATGCCGGGCCCTGTGTCCCTCGGTCGGCTATCGCGAGGTCGATGGCCGCGAGGCCGGCACCCGCTTCTCCATCTGGTCGGTCGCCGACCTGTTCATCTCGCTGTCGGACAACATCCAGGAAACCTTCGGCCTGACGCCTCTGGAGGCGATGGCCGCCGGTCTGCCCGGCGTGGTGTCGGACTGGGACGGCTATCGCGACACCCTGCGCCACGGCGTCGACGGCTTCCGCGCCGCTACCTACGCCCCGGCCTCCGGGGCCGGGCGGGATCTGGCTTATCGCCATACCAACGACTGGATCGGCTATGACCTGTATGTCGGCGCCGCCAGCCAGGTGATCGCTGTCTCCGTCGACGAAGCCGCCCAGGGGCTGCTGGACCTCATCGAAAACGACGACCTGCGCCGCCGCATGGGCAGGGCGGCCCAGGCCCGCGCTCGCTCCCTGTTCGACTGGTCCGCCGTCATCCCCCAGTACGAGGCTCTGTGGGACGACATGGCCGCCCGCCGCGCGGCGGCTGGGCCTGCGCCCTCCTATCCCCGCAACGTGTCCCCCAATCCGCGCCGGCTCGACCCCTTCCACCTGTTCGGGGGCTACGCCACCGAATGGTCCAGCCCCTCCACCATGCTCATGCTGACGCCGGGCCGGACGGCCGAAGACGTGAAGGCCCTCTTCGCCACCAAGCTGGCCACCTTCGGCGGCTTCGTCGGCCCTACGGAAGCCGAGGCTCTGGCGATCGTCGAGCGGCTGTCGGGCGGTTCCCAGCGCGCCATCCGCGACCTGGTCGCTGATACGCCTGCCGGACGACGTCCCTTCCTGGAACGCGGCCTGTTGTGGATGGTGAAGTACGACCTGCTGACGCTCTTGCCGCGCGGGGCCCACATCGGCTGAACGCGCGGGCCGGAAATGCAATCGGCCGGGCCCCCCGCTTTGGCGAAGAACCCGGCCGAAGTGACACAGCCCGCTGGAGAACAAGCCGAAGCCGATAGATGCCACAAGCCAAGCCGCTGTGAAAGGCCAATCCCCGTCCGAATCGCCGTTTTCGTCCCCTGGCGATCACAAGTGCGGCATAGCTTGCCTCAGGCCGGCCCGATCATCTCCTCGACCAGCGCCATCCATTTTGGCACCCCGACGGTCTCGCGGTCGAACAGCCTCAGCGCCTTCTCCCGCGCCGCTTTGCGCATCGCCTGATAGCGGTCGGGGTTCTCGCAAGCGTCGATCATGGCCCGCGACAGGGCGGGAACGTCGAAGAAGTCGAGCAGCAAGCCCTCCTCGCCCGAGGTGATCGCATCCCGCACCGGCCCGGTGTCCGACCCCAGGATCAGGCACTCGCAGGCCATCGCCTCGACCAGCGACCAGGAGAGGACGAAGGGATAGGTGTAATAGACATGGGCCCAGGACATCGACAGGGCCTGCACCATCATGGCGTGGTCGACCTTGCCAGTGAAATGCACCCGGTTCAGATCCAGCCGATCGCCGACCTCGGCCAGCATCTTGCCCTTCCAGGTCTGGCCATCCGGCAACTGGCCACCATAGCCCGTGCCCTCGCCCCCGATGACGATGACGTGGGCGTCCGGCCGCGCCGCCAGCAGCTCGGGCAGGGCGCGCATGAAGATGTGAAAGCCCCTCAGCCGCTCGAAATTGCGATTGATGAAGGTGATGACCGGCGTCGACCCGTCCAGCATCGTCCCGTTGGGCATCTTCAGCCGCGCGCCCGGCTTTTTCGAGGACTTCGACATGTCCACGCCCTCGTGGAACACGCGGATCATGGGCTGGAAGGCTCTTGGGTGCGTCGAGGCCTGGAACGGCGTTGGGCAGACAATCACGTCAGCTGTTGAACAGGCTCCCGCCATGCCGATGTTCTTGGCGCTGGAGCGCAGGAAATCCGGGAAGGAGCGGTTCTCGAACTCCAGGTCGAAGCCCACGTCGGCGCCGCGGGACTTGTAGAAGAACTCTCCAAACAGGATGATCGGCACGCCGGGGAAGACCTCGTGCATGTGGATCGTCTCACCCCAGCCGGGGTGGCCGATGATCAGGTCCGGGACGAAGCCATCGGCCTTGAACTGGGCCGCGAGATGCGCGGCGGCGTCGGCGCGAAGGAGGTCTGCCTCGGCCCGCGTGGCCGGCTCGAAGATGCCGGGCGTCGAGCCGCGCGACAGCTTCCAGCGGCGGACGTCGATCCCCGGCCGGTTCTTTCCGGTCGGTCCGGCGACCGCGGCGACCTTGTATCCGGCCTTCACGCAGGCGTCGGCGATGTGGGGAAACTGGCCCGGAAAGTTCTGATGGATGAACAGGATGCGCTTGGCGGCCAAGGCGGTCTTCCGATGATCGCGCCCGGCTCGGCGCACCCTGTCTTGTGACGGATGAAACGGGCGGGTCAACCGTGCGGCCGTGGAAGCGTTGGCGGATGGAGCCGCGGTCGATAGTGTCGGCGGCGATGGCGAGCCGCAGATCCCCCGCATTCGATCCCGATGTCGTGCCGTTCGAGGCGGGCGTCTCTACGCGAGGCGAGGGCAATGTCGTCGATCTGGCTCCCGACGCGACGCTGACGGGGCGCATCGAGGTGGTGGGGACCGGCAACCGGGTCCAGCTGGCCTCCGGCGTGCTGGTCGAGCGCTATGCGCCCGCCGGGTTCGGGGCGACGGTGCCCGACATCGGCCGCCGGTCGGACGCCTCGATCCAGATCGAGGGCGATGACAACGTCGTCGAGATCGCCGAGGGCGCACGGCTGGGCATGACGATCGTGGTGCGCGGCAACGGCAACCGCATCTCGATCGGCCGGGATTGCTGGCTGCACGGATTTTCCAACCTGATCACGGATCGCGCGACCCTGATCGTCGGGGCGACGACGACGATGGTGCAGGGAAGCCTGCAACTGCACGAGCCGCTGACCCTGAGGATCGGCGAGGACTGCATGATCTCGTCGCAGGTCTATGTGTCGGTCAGCGACATCCATCCGATCCACGATCGAACGACCGGCGCGCGCATCAACGCCGGGCGCGCAGTCGAGATCGGCGACCATGTCTGGCTGGGTCTGCGCACCATGGTGATGAAGGGCGCGCGGATCGGCACGGGGTCGGTCACAGCGGCGGGTTCGATCGTGTCGGGCGAAGTCCCGCCCCACTGCATCGTCGGCGGGGCCCCGGCCCGGGTGATGCGGCGCGACATTCGCTGGAGCCGGGACCTCGACCCTGACGCTCCGGTCGTGGAAGAGGCCCCGCGTCCGCGGGGCTGGCGGCTGTTCGGCCGATGAGGCGCATGGCCGTCTACCACCCCGCCGGCCGGGCCGGACGGGGATCGAACGTCTTCGGCATGCAGGTCGCCAACGTCGAGCTGTTCCAGGCGGTCGCGCGCCACGGCGGTCTGGACCGACTGGACGTCCTGACCCACGTCGAGGTCACGGGCGAGCAGATCCGCGACGGGCTGCTGGGGCCGCAGGGCGGGGTGACTGACATTCAGGCCACGCTGGTGATCAATCAGGCGCGCGCGCGGGACGCCGGCGCGGTCCTGCGCGGCGGGCCCAAGATCGATGAGCTGGCCTGGGTGCGCCGCTATGTGGTGGGTGAGACGGCCTACAGCCTGATGGGGTTGATCCACACCATCGCGCCTCCGGCCATGCGCCAGGAGATCGCCATGGCCTCGATCGGGCCGGTGCATCCCTGGGACGCGGTGATCTGCACCAGTCCGTCCATCCAGTCGGCCATGGTCCAGATGTTCGACGAGTGGGAGGCCTATCTGGCCGACCGCTTCGGCGGGCGCGCGCCGCCGCGGCCCCAGTTGCCGCTGTTGCCGCTCGGTGTCTATGGCGACCTCTTCACCCAGGCCGCGGACCGGCCGGATGTGCGCAAGGCGCGTCGGGCGGCAATGGGCGTGGCCGAGGGTGACATCGTCGTCCTGTGGGTCGGCCGGTTGTCCTTCTTCGAGAAGGCCTTTCCCCAGCCGATGTTCCGGGCGGTGCAGGCGGCGGCGAAGGCGACGGGCGCGCGGGTCCACTTCGCCATGGTCGGCTGGTTTCCCGGCAAGGATGAGGACGAGACACGCTATCGGGAAGCCGCCGCCGCCTATGCGCCCGATGTGGCGCTGCACCTGCTGGACGGCAACGATCCGGGGCTGGTGAAGGAGATGTGGGCGGCGTCGGACGTGTTCATCTCGCTGGTCGACAACATCCAGGAAACCTTCGGCATCACGCCGCTGGAGGCGATGGCGGCCGGACTACCGGTCATCGTGTCGGACTGGGACGGCTATCGCTACACGGTGCGGGATGGAGTGGAGGGGACGCTGGTCCCCACTCTCGGAGCGCCGGCCCATGACCTGCTGCAGGAGCCGACGACCAGTCATGGCCTCGGCATCACCTCCTACCAAAGCTACGTCGGGACCATCGCCCAGCACACGGCGGTGCATGTCGGACGCGGCGCCGAGGCCCTGGCCGCCTTGATCCGATCGCCGGAGTTGCGTCGCCGCCAGGGCGAGGCGGGGCGCCGACGCATCGCCGAGACGTTCGATTGGCGCGTGGTAGCCCCTCACTACGTCGCCCTGGCCGAAGAGCTCTCGGCCATTCGCATGGCCGCCCCCGAACGGCCGCGCAAGCCGCACCCTCTGAAAGGCGATCCGTTTCGGGACTTCGCGGGTTTCGCCAGCCGCGTGCTGGGTTTCGACGACCGGCTGTCGATCGCGCCGGACGCCGGTCAGGCGGACCTGGAACGGGCGGCCGGGGTCGAGCTCGATCAGTTCGCCTCCAAGCGGCGGGCAACGCCAGACGAGGAGCTCCGTGTCCTGACGATCTTGGGCGAACGCGGCGACGCCACGGTACGCGCCCTGCTTCAGGCGTTTCCGGTCGAGCGGCGCAAGCGGCTGATGCTCAGCCTGATGTGGATGGCCAAGGCCGGCATCCTGGACTGGCGGCCGGATTAGGCGGCCCCTTAGGCCGCCGGACCACTCCACGGCTTCACAGCGCGCACCTGGATGTGCAGTTCCTTGACCACGTTCCAGATTTCGTTGGCGGCCTTGCGCAGGCCCGCGCGGTCGATCTCGCCCTGGCGCTCCTTCTCGACCCAGGCATTGTCGTAGACCTGGACCATGCTGACGACCTCAAAATCGACGCCCAGCGCATAGGCCAGCATAGTGTAGTTGGCGCGCCGAGCGATCCAGTCGTCGTTCTTGGCCTTGGACATCATCTCGAAGGTCAGAGGCGTGAACGCCCGCACATGGGTCGGATCTGACCAGTAGGTGTCGTGCCGGAAGTGGGGCACATGAATCTCCAGGACGCCGCCCGGCTTCAGCACGCGATAGAGCTCGCGCATGACGGCGCGGAAGTCGGCCAAGGTCGCGCCGACGTGTTCCAGCACATGCTTCATCAGGACGTGGTCGAACTGATCGTCCTCGAACGGCCAGGGGAAGGTCTCGATGTCCATCAGGACGTCGGGCTCGCATTCCTTGAAGCCGTCGGCGTTGATCCAGCCCTCACGCTTGTCGAAGCCGCAGCCGAGATTGAGTTTGGCCATGCAGGGACGCTCGCTCAGGCGGTGACGGGAGAGGGGGCGGTCATGGCCGCGATCCGCGCCTGCCGCGCGCGCTCCAGATCGTCGCGGCGCGCGACCAGGTCGCGATAGAAGGCCTCGCGCGCCGGTGTGGCGAAGGCGTGCATGCGGCGGGTCGAGGCGTGGGCGCGGCCCAGATCACGGCGACGCTTCACCTCGTCGGGCGAGGCGAGCAGGGCCAGCAGGGCGTCCTTCCATTGCTGCGGCGTGTCGGCGAAGACGGCGAAGTCGCCGTGGGCCGGATCGACGTCATAGATGATCCGTGAACAGATCGGCACGACCCCGGCCGAGGCGCATTCGACCAGCTTCAGATCCGATTTCAGCCGATTGAAAGGCGTGTCGGAGAGCGGCAGGAGCGCGATGTCGCATTGCGCCAGCACCGCCATGAAGCGGGCGTGCGGCAGGGTGGGGTGGAAGGTCTTGGACGCCCCGGCGGGCAGAGCGTCGAAGAAGGTCTGATCGTGGACCACGACCCATTCGATGCGATCAGCGTAGGCCTGCGCCAACTCCATGATCTGGTCGCGCACGGCGGCCCAGTCGTCCTCGCGGTTCAGGGCCCCGAAGAAGACGCGCATACGGGCCCCACCCTTGGGCGTGGGGGGTGGGGTCTCGGGCAGGCGGAAGGCCTGATTGGGGAAGACGGCGACGTTGGGGTTCCACTGCCGGATCATCTCGGCGAGCGGTTCGGTCGAGACGGTCACGGCGTGAACCCCGCGAAACGCGCGGAAGTCGGAGTTCACATAGCCGGGCCAGTGGTGCGGATCGTCGTCGATGTCGGAGACGATGGTCCAGCCCTTCTTCGCCAGACCCTCGACGTGGGCGATCATCGGCGCGTCGGCGAGGAAGGAGCGGTGAAGGATGAAGACGCCGGGATCGGCGCCGCCCGGCAAGACGACGGTGCCGGCCCCCCAGGTGGCGCGCACCGACGGAAGGCTGGCCAGCGCGGCCAACGGGTGATCGACACGGGCGTCGGTGACGCCGCCAACCTTCTTCAACCCCAAGGCCGCAATGGCGATGCGGGGCGGCAGCGGCCCATTCACGCCGCGCAGAACCCACTGAAAGGCCGAGAGATCCCGCTTGGCCTTTGCCGCGTCGCCGCCGAACGCCAGCGCCGCCGGCGTCAGGGCCTTGATGGCCGCCTCGGTCTTCTCGGGCCACAGGACGCGCGGGTCGGCGTCCAGCGGGCTCCACCCGGCCTGGGCCAGCATGTCGACGGCGGTGTCGCGGCTGAAGAAGCGCAGGTGCGTCCGGTCCAGCAGGCCGGCATCGGCGTAGTTCCAGCGGCCCAAAAGCTGTTCCCTCACCAGGCTCCAGTGGCCGACATTGGGGATGCAGACGGCGCAGACGGCCCCCGGCTCCATCCGCTCCCGCAGGGTCTTCAGCACCGACCAGGGGTCGAGCAGATGCTCCAGCACGTCGCCGAAGATCAGGACGTCGAACCTGCGATCGCCTCGGCGGGCGTCGAGTTCGGCCAGCACCGTCGCATCCTCGATGCTGCCGAGCACGACTTCGTTCAGCACCGTCTTGGCTTCTTCCGCCGCCTCGGCGAACAGCTCGACGCCCCAGTATTCCGCCGCCGGATTGATGTCGCGATAGGCGCGGGCGAAGCCGCCGGTGCCGCAGCCGATTTCCAGCACGCGCTTGGCCGTGACCGGAATTTTGGCCAGAAGATCGGGATTGGCGTTGCTGTAGTAGGTCACGGTCGGCCCTTCGTCAGAGCCTTGATCCGCTTGGCCGCGACGCGCAGCGGCCGGGTGGCCTTCCAGCTGGCGCTGTCGGTCATGCGCGCCATCTGCGCCTCAACCGCCGCCAGCCGTCGACCGAGGTCGGTCTCGCGCTCCCGCGACTCCTCGAGAGCCTGCTCCCGATCCTCCAGGATTGCGGCCTGCTCGGCCAGCCGGGTCTCTAGCCCCGCCAGCCGGTCCTCGGCCTCCCGGCGACGCTCCGCCTCGACCTCAACGGCGGCGCTCACCGCCTCGTCGCGCAGCCGGCGGGCGTCGGCGATCTCGGCCTCCAGCGCGTTCAGACGGGCGCGGGCCTCGTCGGCTTCGGTGCGCAGCCGCGCGACTAGCTTGCGCTCGGTCTCCAGCGCCTCGACCAGTTCGCGGTTCTGCACTTGCTGACGAATGGCGCGGGTCTCGGCCAGGCCGATTTCGTGGCGCAGGCTCAACACGCCCTCGACTTCCGTGCGGAACAGCTCCGCCTCCTCGCGTGCGCCGGTCAGTTCGCTGGTCAAATGGGCCACCATGTGGCGCGACGCTTCCCAATGGCGGCCGCTGTGATCGGCCTCGGCGTGAAACTGGTTGGCCAGGTCGCGCAGAGCCGCGTTTTCCTTTCGCAGGTCGGCGATCTCCTGCCGCATGGCCGGAACCGAGTCCGCCTCGGCGCGCAGATCACGTAGCGCGGGCGAGACCAGCCGGGCCAGCCGCTCCAGCTCCACCACCGCGTCATCCAGTTGGGTCGCGTCCGGTTCGACGCCCTTGGCCGCGGCCCGCATCCAAGACAGGGTGGTGAGCGCTCCGGACCACAAGTCGCCGCGTGCCGCCAGATCGGCCTCGCCCGCGCGGTGGTGCCGCTGGTCTGGCGACAGGAAGCCGTCGATCTCGGATTGCGCCTTGGGCTTCAGCGGCGGCAGGGCGTCGGCGGACGCCGCCTGCACCCTTGCCAGCACAGCGCGCCAGTCGGTCAGCAGGTCGTCGTAGTCGACGAACAGCCGAGACAGGCCGCGCGTGTCCCTCTCGACCGACAACATATAAGCGGCCCAGGCCATGACGGCGGCGGCCTCCGATGCATCGCCGCGCGCCATGATGGAGGCCGCGACCTCCAGCGGGTGGCGCACCATGATGACATAGACGGGTCTGCGGCCCTCGGCCTTCAGGGCCTCGTCCCAAAAGCGGATGATCAGAGATGCGCGCGGGTCCTTCAGCACGGCGGCGGAGGCATCGGCGTAACCGTCAGCGACGAAGGCGCGGGCCTCGTCGATGAAGTCGGCGCGGCGCTCCCAGACCGCCGGACTGACGCGATGCCCGAAGACGTCGTCCCAGCGCGACCCGACCGACGCCAGGATGCGGTCGTTCAGCCCCACCATGTCGGCGGGTTCCCAGAAGCCTGTGGGGTTGTCAGGGCCGGGCTGGATGATGTTGCCGGGAAGCGCCCCGCCCGCCAGCGACAGCAGCCGCGCCATGGCCGAGGTGCCGCTGCGATGCATGCCCGCGACGACCAGGGCGGTCCGCGTCGTCGTCGCCGACGGACGCGCGCTGGCGGTCTTGGTTCTGACGGCCATCATCGGCTCCTTCCTCACCTCAGAGGGTTAGGCGACGGACGTCGGGGGGGTCAACAGACCCTCGCCCTGCAGCCAGGCGTGGTAGGTGTTCGGACCCGTCCGGAAAGGGTCGGGGAAGGCCGCCTGCAGGTCGGCCCGGCCGCGATAGAGGACGCGCCAGTCCTTCCTGATCGGCATCCCATCGTCGAACGTGCCGAAGGCCCACCAGCGGGGCGGGATGCGCGGATCGTGGGCCTCGGCGATGAGGCGTTTGTACCAGTTCCAGATCTCGTGGACCTCGAAGTTCGTCCCGGCGTAGCGGCGGGTCATGGTGTCGCCGGTCGGGCCCAGCTTGGTGAAGTGCCAGAACCGCAGGGGGCTGCCGTTGACCGTGATCTGGCCGTCCTGGCCGATGGCGACCTTGCGCTTGGACAGGTTCCAGCTGGCGACGTTGTAGCCGGGGTCGCGCAGGACGTGGAACCGGTCGAAGAAGGCCGGGACGTGGTCGCACCAGCGCTGATCGACGAACAGGCCCTGGGGGATGTCGTCGTGACAGAAGGCCAGCAGCCGGTCGTTCCACCACCGGGCGAAGCGCGCGCCCTGGCCAGTCGTGCGGATGGCGACGAAGCCCAGGTTGAAGATGCCGGTCCGCAGGGTCGCCAGTTCGTTGTCCAACAGGGCCTGAAGCTCGTCCTCGGGCTCCAGCAGGTGCGGCGTCAGGAGGCCATCGTGGGACTGCAGCGCCTCGACCAGCGGCGACAGGTCGTTCAACAGCGCCGTGTCCGGATCGAGGTAGATGACGATATCGGCCGCGTCGGCCTCGCAAGCCTGATGCAGGAAAGGGCCTTTGACGGCCGTGCAGGCCTCGACGATGTCGTGACCAAACAGCCAGCCCTCGCCGCGAGGGATGTTCAGATCCTCGAACCAGACGATTCGGTCGAACGGCTCGGCCGAAGGGTCGAAGGCGATGCCCGGCGGCGGTCGGTCGGTGATGACCGCGACGCGCTCCCAATCCGGATGGTGCTTCTTCAGCGTGCCGAACAGGACGCGCGCCCGGTCCAGATAGGCGAAGGTGAAGCTGGAGAAGACGAGCACCCTCACGCGGCCGCCTCCGCCGTCAGGTCCGCGACCATCCCGCTGAAGATCAGGTCGGACAGGATCGGCTTGCGGTTGACGCGGGACAACCCGCCGACCGCGCCTGACGCGAAAAGGTCGAACAGGGCGGCTTCGCTGCCGAGCACGGTTCCGCGCGAGGCATCGCCCGCGACAAAGGCGGCGACGTTGCCGGAGGCCGGTCCGGTCAGTACGGCCGCGCCCGCCGCCGCGGCCTCGTGGGCGGCGATGCAGAAGGTCTCAGGCCAAAGAGACCAGATCAGGGCGACATCGAGATCGAGTTTCTCGATGGCCGGGATCATGGGTTGGGGCGCCGCCGGCGTGGGGACGACCTTGGTGAAGCGCGCGACCACGCGCGGCTCCCGCACCGCCGACAGGTGATGGAACTCGTAACGAGAATCTCGGCCGAACCGGGCGACCAGATCGGCGAAGATCGGCCAGCCCTTGTGCAGCGCCGGCATGCCGAGGAAGCCGATCCGGAGCGGGCGTTTGCGCGCAGAGACCTTGGGCGCGGGCTGGTCGGCGCGGGGCTCCAGCCGGGCGTGGGGATGCACCACTTCGGCCGCTGCCCGAACCGGGAAACGCGAGCGCCAAAGGCTCAGCGCCACTTGCGAGGGAGCGACGGCGGTCAGGGCGAAGCGCTGAAAAAGCTCGACATGTGTCGGCAACTGAACGCGCCGACGACGGCCGTAGCTGCAGACTTCGCAGGCGGTGCTGTCCGGAGACGGCGCGCCGCAGAAGGCTACGTCGTCGCGCATCAACGCATAGCCTGCGCACAGGCTGGCGTAGTCGTGCAGCCAGAAAAAGCCCGACGTCATGCCGAGCCTGGCCAACAGGCCCGACAGGGGCTCTGCCGCATGGCCGATCAGGCTGTGTATGGCGAAGACGTTCGCCTGTCCGGCCATGACCGGGGCCAGGATCGCCGCGACGGTGTCATGCGCGTGATGTCCGGCGAAGACGCCGTCGACGACCACGCCCAGCGTCGGCCGCTCGCGCTCGATATCGACCACCACCGCGGTGGCGCTCGGGAACAGATGGATGTGCGTCAGGTCCTTGCGTCGCTGGGCTTCGGCTTCGAGCCGGATGCACAGTTGAACCCCGCCGACGCCGGAGCCGAAGTCGTCATGGCTGACGGTGACGTGAAAACCGTGTCGTTGGCCCACCGCCCCCAAGGCGTCATTCAGCCGTTCAGGCGGATCGGGGGCTCGGTCAGGCAGGGCCAGGCGCATCGACCGCATCCGCTCCTCCAGCGGCTTTTCGGCCCACAGCACTTCGTACTGATAGCCCAGGCCGTGGTCGGTGGCCCGTCCCTCGGCGCGCCCGTCGGTGACCCAGTGGACGAAGGGGTCCATCCCCGCCTCGCCTACGTCCAGATGGAGCGCCAGATACCGCTTCATCGAGAAGTCGGGGCGAGGATCGCGGCCCTCCTCAGCGCCATAGGTCAGGAAGTGCAGAAAGGGGTCGATCCCGGCCTCGCGCACGTCCTTGTTGGCCGCCAGATAGAAGTCGGCGTCGAAGGCCTCGCGGACCTTCTTCTGAACCTCCGGCGACAAGTGCAGCGTCAAGGCGCGGCCCGCACGATGTCGAGCTTCATCAGCCACATCAACGCCTTCCAGCTGCCCGGCGTTCGGCCAACGGCGTTCAGCAGCGACGCCACGGTCTGGCCGCCCTTGGCCGCCTCGGCGTGGACGGCCCGGATCGTGGCCTCGGGCAGCACCTGATCGTCGACGACATAACGAACCATATGCAGGTCCAGGAACCTGTCGAGGCCTCGTTCGTCGAGCGGCTGAGCTTGAATCTTCCATTCCTCGCCGACGTGGTTGGTCGGATAGTCCTGGAACAGATCGAAGGGGTCGGGTCGGATCGGGAAGGCGATGGGGGGCCGCTTGCGCAGACTCGCCGCCGTCCTTCGGAGCTCTCCCAACTCGGCCGCGAAATCACAGTAGCGATCCAGGATCACAGGCCAGTCCAAGTCCGCGACGGCCCGCGCACGCCCGGCCTCGCCCATACGGCGGCGCAGATCAGGATCCGACGCCAGTTCGATAATGCGCTGGACCAGAGGCTCGAACGCCACGACGGTCGCCATGCTCGCCCGGCCGATGAAGAAGTCATAGGTGTCGCCGCCGGTCACGTGGCGCAGCGCCAGGTCAACCCCCGCGCCAGAGCCGGGGCCGGGTGTGAAGGTCGGCAGGCGGAAGCCGTCGACGCCGTCGCGTACCGTGTCCTTGTAGCCGTTCCAGTCGCTGACGAGATTGGGCAGTCCCGCCGCCATCGCCTCGACCGGGGTCAGACCGAAGGTCTCCTGGATATTGTCCGACAGGCTGGTGAAGACATCCGCGGCCTTCCAGGCGTGGTCATAGGCGACGCTGTCGGCGCCATCGACCTCGATGAAGCGGACCGACGGGGCCAGCTCGGCGCGGGCCTTACGGTAACCCTCGGCCACCTTTTCGTTGGGCCAGACGCCCGCCTCGATGCAGACGATCGGGTGGCCGACCCGCGCCTGCGCCGCCTCGACGGCGCGATAGTAGATCGCCGGATTGGCCTTGCCGTGGAAGATCAGTCGTCCGGCGAACAGGAAGACGACCTCGTCGGCCCCGACGCCAAGCGCGGCGCGGGCCGTCGCGATCTGCTCCGGCGTGCGGGCGCAGGACGGGGCATCGACTCCCAGCGGGATGACCTTCATCGACGGCGTGTTGAAGCGGGTCGCGCCGATGTGCTCGATCTGCCATTCGCGCATCTCGGCCTGCAGCCGTTGAGCGACCGACAGGGCGACGCTGGAGGTGCAGATCAGTCCGTCCCAGGGCTGGAACGGCGCGAGGATCAGCCGCGACAGGCTGTCCATGCCGGCCTCGGAGGACAGGGTGTGGGTCACCCCGAAGAGGCTGTAGGCCGTCGGACCCCGGGTGTTGCGCGCATGCGCCAGGTCCAGCGTCATCGGGGCTGGATAGTAGACGGCGCCCAGCTGCTCCAGCACTGCGTCGCCTGGTATCGGCCGCCACCGGACCGTGCCCGTGTGCCCGTCGCGCTTCAGCTGCTGGGCCATCGCCGTACCCGAGGCGCGGTTGGCGCCGAAGCCGTGGATCTCCCCGTCGGGCCAGCGGCGCGCCACACCCTTCATCAGTGCCTTGCCGGCGCTCTGACGGCCCATGATCTTGGCCGCCGTCGAATAGGCGTCGCCAGCGTAGTAGAGGGCGAAGTTCGGACCGTTCAAGCCGCCGCGCTCCAGCCCTTGGGCCGCATGACGAACCACGGCGTCTGTGTCGCCCGGAACTCCCAAGTCGCAATCAGCTGATCCAGATGCGGCAGCTCCAGCAGCCAGCCGGGCAGGTCCGAAACGCGCGGCCCGGTCGACCGCAGCTGGATGTCATGGGTGGCGGTGAAGCGCGCCAGCATGGTCGCGACGATGTCGGGATGCTTTTCCGGATGGGTCTCCATGACGATCGCCAGCCGGGCCAGCGCCGGCCATTGATCGGGGCGCATGATCTCCTCCTCGAACCCTTCGGTGTCGATCATCACCAGCGTGCGGCGATCAGCGAAGGTCTCGAACATGTCGCCGGTGAAGGTCTCGCCGATGTGGACGCGGTCGGCGACGCCATTCTTCGCCGCCAGACCCCTGCAGCTCTCGCGAGCCTTGGCGTCGGTGTCGTAGGCGTGAACGGTGACGTCGGGCATCAGCCGGGCCAGACCCACGGCGTAGTAGCCTTCCGCGCAGCCGATATCGACGACGGCGTCCAGCCCCTCCTCCGCGAAGGCCCGCAGGTCGTCATGCAGCTCCTGCTCATAGCAGCCCAGCAGCCGGGGCAGCAGACAGCCCTCGGTGGAGTGGTCCAGGTACTCTATGCCCTTGAACAGACCGCCATAGATGGTCAGGCCGTGATGACGGACAAAGACGCTGCCCAGCACGGTGCTGCGCCATTGGCCCATGTGTCGGAACAGGGCGTTGAGGTGACGCGGCTGCTCGAGGCGCTCGTCCATGGGCAGATGCGCCCGGATCGCCGCAGCCGTCGCCTTCGATCCCGCCATGAAGCCAACTCCCCTGCCGTCGCCGTCGCGTGGCGCAGGCCGCGCGGTCAGGTGGCATGACGCCGATGCAAGGTCAAACCTCTGCGTTCGGCTCCGCCGGGATCGTCCAGGGTTGCGGTCGGGCGCTGGCGTCCAGATGCGCCAGGATGCGGCTGAGACCCAGATCGCGCAGCCCGTCGTAGGGACGGTTCACCTCCGCCGCCCACTGCGGATTGTAGCCCGGATCGTGGAACAGCCATTCGCCCCACCGCCGGTGCATGTCGGCCAGTTCGGCGTCGTCCCAGGCGACCTTCTCGGGATTGTCGTTATGACCGCGCGTCTTCGATTCGTGATGGATCGCCTCGATGTCGGCGGCGAAGACGACCCGCTCGCCGCGCTGGCGCACCTTCAGACAGAAGTCGATGTCGTTGTAGGCGATCGCGAACCGTTCGTCGAAGCCGCCGACGGCTTCGAATATCTCGCGGCGACAGGCCAAGAAGGCTCCGGTCACCGCCGCGACCGGCCGCGACCGCCGCCAGCGGTTCAGGGGACCGCCTTCACGCCCCGGCTGCCACAGCCCATCGTGGGAGGGCCGGTTCTGCCAGCCGCCAAAAAGGATGCCGCCGTGCTGTAGCCCGCCATCGGGATAGAGCAGCCGCGCACCGACCGCGCCCACGCCGTCCCGGCCCAGCCAGCCCCGCAACCGGGCGTCCCAGCCCCGCGTCAGCATCTCGACGTCGTTGTTGGCGAAGACCAGGATCGCTGCGTCCGATCCCGCCACGCCCCGGTTGTTGCAGCGCGACCAGTTGAAGGGCTCGTCGTGCGTCTGGACCCGAACGCCGGGCAGGGTGGCGAGCTCGGCCAGCGCCTGAGCTGAGCCCGCCGCCTCGCTGCGGTTGTCGAGGATCAGGACATCAACCTGATCGGGTTGTGCGGCATCGGCGCGGAGGGTCTTCACCGCTCGCCCCAGCATCTCGACCTCGTCACGCGTCGGGATGACGACGAGGATCCGGCCGGGCAGGGCGGGGGACGCCGGCGCATCGGTCGGTTCAGCCTCGGCGACCGCCGGCAGGCTGGACAGCAGACGGGGCAGGTGGGCGACGGGGCCGTCGGCCAGGGCCTGAGCCAACGCCTCGCGCCCATTCGAACCGCCGCGAGTGGTCAGAACGACGGTGGGAGGATCGGGATTGGTGGCCAGATCGAGCGTGTCCGCTATCGGTTGAAGCGCCGGCGAGTGGCGGATCAGGCCGAGCCGCCAGTCGGGGTCGTAGCGGTCGTGGTCGGCGTAGATGGCGACGGCCCCTGTTCGCTGCAGCGCAAAGCCGAGCCAACCCAGAGCCTCCGGATCGAGGATCGTTCCGGCGGTCAGATGGAGGGTCGCGCCATTCGTTCCGGTGTCCTCGCAGAAACGAATCCGGCCCTCATCGAGCCCCAGGCTGGCCACGGGGTGGTTTGCCACTGTGTCGCCCGCGCCGACCACCACGGCGGTCCACGCGCAGTGACGCTGGTCCAGCAGGCTGGTTAGGGTCGCGCGCAGCTGAGAGGGGGTGGACCCCGCCGCGTCGATACGCACCGTCACCGCAAGCGAACAGGACCTAGGCGGCGGCGTGATGGGGTACCGGCGGCGGAAGGAGTCATAAGCCTCAGGCGGAAAGATTGCCTGTTCGGCGACATCCCGGGCATCCGCTAGGGCGCGCCGCACATCGTCGGACAGACGGGCCAGGCGATGCGCTGCAGCAACGCGCCCATCCTTCACGCCTGGCAGTTCGCACCTCGCGCCCAACAGGATCAGCTCTTCGCGCGCCGAGACCAGGTCCGGGTCGATTTCCAGCGCGCGGCCGAAGCTGCGGATCGCGGCCTCGGTCTGGCCCAGCAGCTTCTGGGCGTGGCCGAGCTGAAGGCGCGCGTCGGCGTCCTCCGGCATCTCGTCGGCGGCCCGGCGGTAGGCGGCTTCGGCATCGGCCAGCTGACCCGATTCCTTCAGCGCATGTCCCAGCTGAACCCGGATTGCGGGCTGGGCCGGCTCGATCTTGAGCCCCTCGGCATAGAGCTGTGCCGCTGACGCCCAGTCCCCGGCGTCGCGGGCCTGGTCCGCCTGCGCGATCAGACGCATGGCGCGCGAGTTGGCGTCGGGCGCGGCCGCCGGCGCGGATCGACGCTGCAGCCAGCCGGGCCTTTGCTCGGTCATGCGGCGCCGTCCAGCGTCAGCACGGCGGTGAACTCGTTACGGCCATAGGGGGTGTCATACACCCGAAGCGGACGGAAGGGCGACCAGCCCAGTGTGTTCAGGGCCGTCATCACCTGTCGAAACGACTGCGGCGTGAACTGCCATGCATGCACATCGATGTAGCCGCCGTTCGCGGCCTTCAGCTCGTTCAGGGCGTAGTCGATCCGGTGGTCCAGCCCGTCGGGTTCCGGGCCGTGGTCACCCTGCCAGTGACGCATCGTGTCGTTATGGCAGGTGAATGCGCGGTGTTCGATGACGGACTGCGCCGTATGAACGGTGCGGCCTTCCAGATGCGCGTCCAGAACGCGGGGCAGCGTCAGGTCCGGCAGGAAGTGATCGAAGCAGTAGCGGCGATCCGGCACGATCAGCATGTAGACGCCGCCGGGCGCGAGGGCGGCTGCCGCCTCCTTCAGATGACCGATCAAGTCTGGCTGATGTTCCAGATTGTGGCTGCTGAAAAGGATGTCGAAGCCCTGTCCGGCGGCCTCGCCCAGACCCTTGGTGAAGTGGATGGTCTCTGGCGTTCGCCTGGTGTCGATGCCGATCGCCTCGCCACGGGCACGCAGACCGGCCGCGTCGAGCACATCCAGATAGCGCACGTTCGGCCCCGTCATGACCGGCTGGCAGAAAGGGCCGATCTCGAGGATCGAGGCGTCCGGCGGAACCAATGAGATAAAGCCCTCGCGCACGGCGGCGGGCGAGGCGATGCGGCCCTCATTTCGGCCGAACGCCTCATAATGCCGGGCCAGCGCGTCATCGTCGAGCTGGCTCAAATCGGCATAACGGGCTCGCAGCTCATCGGCGGCCCAGAGGTCCGGCCAGATCATAGGCTCAATCCTCACGAGCCAAGACGGCCATAAACTCGTTCCGGTTCAGCGGCGTGTCATAGACGCGGAAACGCTTGAAGGGACTCAACTCAAGGTCCGCCAGCGTCGCCAGGATACGCCGGAACACGGGCGGCGTCAGATGCCAAGCATGGACGTCGATATAGGCGTCGCCCTTTTCCTCGATGTGCTGAATCGCCCAGGTCAGTCGCTCACGCTCCAGGGCGGACACGTCGTCGTGGTCGCCGCGCCAGTGGCGGACGGGATCATTGTGGTCGCTCAGCACCACCTGGTCGATCACGTTGCGCCGCGTATTCCGGGTGCGTCCGCGCGCATCGAGAACGTCGGCGATCGTCGATGCGGGCCGCTTGTGATCGAAGCAGAAGCGCTTGTCCGGGCAGATGATCCAGTACATGCCGCCGGGCCGGAGAGCATCCGCAACTTGCTGGAGATGGCTGATCAGATCTGGCTGGTGCTCGATGGCGTGGCTTGAGAAGACCACGTCGAAATCGGCCCCGGCGGCCTCGGTCAGGCCGTTCGTGTAGTGAATCACTTCCGGGCAACCGTTCGGGTCGGCGCCCTCCGCCTGGGCGAGCGTTCGCAGGGTGGGACCGTCAAAGACGTCAAGGTAGCGGACATTGGGGCCCTTGAACGCAGGCGTGAAGTAGGGACCGATCTCCAAAACCCGCGCATCCGGCTCGATGAGGGGCAGGAAGTTCTCCCGCTCGGCCACGTCCGCTGCGACCCGGCCCTCTTCGCGACCCTGGCGTTCGTAGTGGTCGATCAGCCAGTCATCGCTCTTGTCGGTCAGGTCTGCGTAGCGACGACGCAGCACGTCGGGCGACACCTCCGGCGGCAGGTCGTCGAACCGCTGCAACGGCTTGATGATCGGAAGCGGGCTCGGCTGCCAGCCGACGACTTTTGGCGGCGGGGACGGTTCAACGGCGACCGACGCAATCGCGCCTGCTTCGACCTCGCCTTCGCGCCACGGCATCGGCACGCGCGGGGGGTGGGCGAAGCCGAATTGGCCGTCCAGGGAATGGTTCGGCGAATAGAAGGGATCGCGGGCCAGGGTCTCGCCCCAACGCTCGCGCATCAGAGTGGCCTCGCGGTCCAGCCGGGCCGCCTTCTCGCCGTCCGTGTCGGCGCCGCGCGTGCGCGATTCCTTGTGGACCAGCACCAAATCGGCGTCGGCCACAACCTGCCAGCCGGCCTGCCGAACCTTCAGACACAGGTCCACATCGTTGTAGGCCACGACCAACTCCGGATCGAAGCCTCCGACCTGGTCGAACACCGCGCGACGAATGAACAGGCATGCGGCTGTCACAGCGCTGAACTGCTGGGTCAGACGGGCCTTGGAGAAATAGCCCGCTCCATTCGGCGCCAGCCCATGATGTCCGTGGGACGCCACGCCATGCTCGGCGGTGCCGGTGTAGACGCCGAAGTGCTGCAGCGCCCCGTCCGGATAGAGCAGGCGCGCCCCCACGACCCCGACCTTGGGCATCGACAGCAGGGCGCGCGCCCGGTCCAGCCAGTCTTTTGTGACCACCTCGGTGTCGTTGTTGAGGAAGCACAGGACCTCGCCCGTCGCGCCTCGAGCCGCCGCATTGTTCAGGGCCGAGAAGTTGAAGGGACGGGGATCGCGGATCACGCGCGCCACGCCGTCCCGCTCCAGCGCCGCAAGATAGTCCAGCGTCTCGACCTGGTCCGAGCCGTTATCGACGATCAGGATCTCGGTCGCCCGGTGGTCAAAGGCGCGGATGGAGTCGATGCAGGCCCTCAGGTCCTCTAGCCCATCCCGGGTCGGAATGATGATGGAGACCGCCGTGTCGAAGTTGCGCGTCCGCTTCAGGGCTGTATTCCCCGCCGCGAAGCCCGGCGCGGAGACGAAGGGGCCGTCTGTTCGGGCGAAATGGCTGGAGATCGCCGTCCTCGCCGCGACGATGGCGTAGCTCTTCTGGTCGGCAGACACCGCGGTCGATCCCGGGATAGCGCGCCAGTGGTAGAGGACGTGCGGAATGTGCACGACGGCCTCGTCACCCGCCTCTTCCCACGCCCGCAGCACCAAGTCGTAGTCCTGGCTGCCTTCCAGGCCGAGCCGGAACCCGCCGATCTTCTCCAGCAGGTCGCGGCGATAGACACCCAGGTGGCTGACCATGTTGTGGCCGAACAGCAGCCAGGGGTCGAAGTCGCCCTTGAAGTAGGGCTGGAAGCGCTCGCCCGCGATGGTGATCTTGTCCTCGTCCGAGAACAGGATCTGGGCCTTGGGGTTCTGATTGATCGCATGGGCGACGCAGAACAGAGCGTAGTCCGGAATGACGTCGTCGTGGTCCATCAGGACGACGAAATCCCCCGTGGCGGACGCGAGCGCCGAGTTGCTGGCCGCAGAGATATGGCCATTGGACGTGCGGCGGATCACCTTGATGCGACTGTCGCGCCGGGCATAGGCGTCCAGCGTTTCGAGCACCTTCGGGTTTGGCGAGCAATCGTCGGCGAGGCAGACTTCGAAGTGAGGCCAAGTCTGGGCCAGGATCGAATTCAGACACTCGGTCAGCAGGGGAATAGGTGTGTCATAGACCGGGATGACGAGAGAGAAGGTCGGCTTGATCGCCATCGCCCCGGTCATCTCGCGGATGCGGTCGTAGTCCCGGGGGCGAGGTTCGATCCAACGGCGTCTCCACGCCTCGTAGTGGCGGTTGTGGCCGCGCAGGTGGGACGTCAGGAACAGGGTTGTCCAGGCCGCCGTCGTGGCGTCCATCTCCGACCTGGCCAGCGCTTCGCGAGCGGCCGTGACCTCGCGCGAGAGGTCGATCTCGGGCGGGAAAGCCTCGACGACAGCCCGGATCGCGGCATCGGGGTCGTAGGTCGGCAGGAAGGTCAGCCGATGGATGCGGATGGTGTTGGGCTTGTCGTCCGGATCCCAGCGCAACCCCTTGAGGTTGGCGGGACCTGCGATCGGCAGGGTCAGATCGATCCGCCTTGCGCCGGGCCGCGGCTCCACGACGATGCAGTCGTTGGCGTCGAAGCCATCGCCATAGTTGAGAAAGATTTGCCCGGATACTGGCCGCTCAGGGTTCAGCTGCTCCAATTCGATGCGCAGCGCGCCAAGGGTCGAGCCTGGAGACGTCGTGGTTGGCACGAGCTTGAGACGCGGATCGTCGTTGACCAACCGGATCGAGCCGTCGGAATGGGGCACCAGACCCGACACGCGCATCAAGGCCAGATCGCAGAGCGAGGCCGACACCGCTCGCGAGATGTGGGCAGCGATCCGTCTTTCGTCCGCCTCGTTCAGATGCTTGGCCATGTCCGGGGCCGTCATCTGAGCGATCACGTCGGCGCAGAGCGAACTGGTTGCCAGCCGCCGGAACAGGACCATGGCCGCGCGTCGATGCCCGAGGGCACGCTTCAGGCTTGCGTGGTGCAGAAGTAGGTCGGCGTCGCCTGGACGGAGCTCGAGCGCGCGGCCATAGGCCTCGTCGGCTTCTAGGGGACGGCCGCTATCCTTCAGCATGTGGCCCAACTGGACCCATATCGCGAAGTCGGTGGGATGCTGAGCCAGATGGGCCTCGTAGCCCTCGATGGCGTCGCCCGGCGAACCCGCGTCACGCGCCGTGTCTCCGCGCGTGCGGCCCTCGGATTCCCGCAGTGAGGTGTCGATCACTTGCTCGGCCTCGACGACGGGCTCCGGGCTGGCGAACAACGAGCGGATCGCGGAGAAATTCAAGTCGGCCTCGGGGCTCGCGGCGGGCGTTGGCCCGAAGGCCGACGCGGGCTTACCAAGCCTTTCCGCGCCCGCCAATGGGCGTCGCGAGCGAGGCGAGCGACCCTTGCCAAAGGCGCGCGGCGGCGGCTAGGCGCGGAGGCGCAACATCCGGAGCCCGTCATGACCATGACCGTCCAGCTGATCGAGACCCGCCGGTTCGGAGATGACCGGGGCTGGTTCTCCGAAACCTGGTCGCGTCCGAAGTTCGCGGCCATGGGCATCGACCTCGATATGGTTCAGGACAACCAGTCCTATTCTGCCCATGCCGGAACCGTTCGAGGCATCCACTTCCAGCGCGCGCCCCATGCCCAGGCCAAGCTGGTGCGCTGCGTCCGCGGCGCGATCGTCGACTACGCCGTCGACCTCCGAAAAGGCTCGCCGACCTATGGTCAGGTCGCCTTCGCCAAGCTCAGCGCCGACAACGGCCGGCAGCTGTTCGTGCCGGTCGGCTTTGGCCACGCCTTCGTCACCCTCCAGCCGGACACCGAGGTCGCCTACAAAGTGTCCGACATCTATGCCGCCGATTGCGACGGTGGCGTCGCCTGGGACTGTCCCGACATCGGCATCGACTGGCCCTTGCCGCCGTCCGGACCCGTGCTGTCCGACAAGGACAAGGCCCTGCCGCGTCTGGCGGACTTCGACAGCCCCTTCGCCTATGACGGGGTGCCGATGGCGGCGACGGGCGATCTGGGCTAGGTCGCGCATCCGACACTGAGAGACGGCTTCATGCGCATTCTGGTCACCGGCGGGGCCGGCTTCATCGGCTCGGCCCTGGTTCGTCGCCTGATCGAGCACACCGAGCACGAGGTTCTGGTGTTCGACAAGCTGACCTATGCCGGCCTGCTCAGTTCGCTGGAGCCGGCGTCGAAATCCAACCGCTACGGCTTCGTCCAAGGCGACATCTGCGACGCTGAGGCCGTGCGCGCCGCCATTGCGGACTTCCGCCCCCAGGTCATCGCCCACCTGGCCGCCGAGAGCCACGTCGACCGCTCCATCGACGGGCCGGGCGAGTTCGTCCAGACCAATGTGGTGGGCACCTTCGTCATGCTGCAGCAGGCGCTGGGCTACTGGCGCGGGCTGGAGGGCGAGGACAAGGCCAGCTTCCGCTTCCACCACATCTCGACCGACGAGGTGTTCGGCTCGCTGGGCGAGACCGGCCTGTTCACCGAAACCACGCCCTATGATCCGCGCAGCCCCTATTCGGCGTCCAAGGCGGCGTCGGATCACCTGGTCAGCGCCTGGGGCCACACCTATGGCCTGCCGGTCCTGATGACCAACTGCTCGAACAACTACGGGCCCTATCACTTCCCCGAAAAGCTGATCCCCCTGATCATCATCCGCGCCCTGAACGGTGAACCCCTACCGGTCTATGGCGACGGATCGAACGTGCGCGACTGGCTGTTCGTCGACGACCACGCCCGCGCGCTGCAGGCGGTGTTCGAGCGCGGCCGTCCGGGCCAGACCTACAACGTCGGCGGCAATGCCGAGCGCCGCAACATCGACGTCGTCCGCGCCATCTGCGCCAGCCTGGACCGGAAGCGCCCCCGCGCCGACGGCAAGCCGTATGCCGACCAGATCACCTTCGTAACCGACCGCCCTGGCCACGACGCCCGCTATGCCATCGACGCGACCAAGATCCGCGACGAGCTGGGCTGGGAGCCCTCCAAGACCTTCGAACAGGGCATCGAGGAGACCGTCGACTGGTATCTGAACAACAGCGACTGGTGGCAGGCCATCCTCGACAAACGCTACAAGACCGAGCGGCTGGGCGTGGCCAATGGCTGACGACGCCGTCGACATCCTGATCACCGGCGGGGCTGGGCAAGTCGGGCTGGAGCTGGCCCGCGCCGCATGGCCGAGTCATGTACGACTGCACCTGCCGACGCGTGACCAGCTCGACCTGGGCGACCCCGCCGCCGTCCGCGCCGCCTTCGCCGCGACGCCGTTCAAGGCCGTGATCAACTCCGGTGCCTATACCGCCGTGGATAAGGCCGAGACCGAGGTCGCCGCCGCCTTCGCCGCGAATGCCATGGGTCCGGCGATCCTAGCCGAAGTCACCCGCGCGGCAGGCATCCCCCTGATCCAGGTCTCGACCGACTATGTCTTCGACGGCGCGGGCGATCGCGACTACGCCGAGACCGATCCGGTCGGGCCGCTGGGGGTCTATGGGGCGTCCAAGCTGGCGGGCGAGGTCGCGGTCACGACCGGCAATCCGCGCTCGGTGGTGATGCGCACCGCCTGGGTGCTCAGCCCCCACCGCGCCAACTTCCTCAAGACTATGCTGCGTCTCGCCGCCGACCGTCCGGCGTTGCGCGTCGTCGAGGATCAGGAGGGCTGCCCCACCTCGGCCCGCGACATCGCCGAAGCGCTTCAGACCCTTGCGCTGCGTATGATCGACGACCCCGACGCCCCGACCGGCGTCTATCATTTCGTCAACGCGGGCTCGACCACCTGGGCCGGCCTGGCGCGCGAGATCATGGCCCTGTCGGCCGCGCGCGGCGGGCCTTCGGCGACGGTCGAGGGCATCACCACGGCCGACTATCCCACGCCTGCGCGGCGCCCCTCGAACTCGCGTCTCGACACCTTCAAGATCACCCGCGACTACGGCATCGCACCTCGTCCCTGGAAGGACGCGGTCACCGAGATCGTCGCCGAACTGATACCGGAGCCTACCCGATGAAGGGCATCATCCTCGCCGGCGGGTCCGGCACGCGGCTGCACCCGATGACGCTGGTCACCTCCAAGCAGCTGATGCCGATCTACGACAAGCCGATGATCTACTATCCGCTGTCGACCCTGATGCTGGCCGGCATCCGCGAGGTTCTGATCATCTCCACCCCGCGCGACGTGCCCAGCTTCCAGGCCCTGCTGGGCGACGGATCGAAGTGGGGCATGGACATCCAGTACGCGGTCCAGCCCAGCCCCGACGGCCTGGCCCAGGCCTACATCATCGGCGCGGATTTCGTGGCGGGTAGGCCATCGTCGCTGATCCTGGGCGACAACATCTTCTACGGCCACGGCATCACCGACCTGTTCACCAGCGCCATGGCGCGGCCGAACGGCGCGACCGTCTTCGCCTATCACGTCAACGATCCGGAGCGGTACGGCGTGGTCGAGTTCGATCGTGACATGCGCGCCCTGTCGATCGAGGAGAAGCCGCCGGTCCCGAAGTCCCCCTGGGCGGTCACGGGTCTGTATTTCTACGACGAGCAGGTGGTGGACATCGCCGCCAACCTGAAGCCCTCGGCGCGCGGTGAGCTGGAGATCACAGACGTCAACCGCGAATACCTGAACCGCGGCCAGCTGTCGGTCGAGATCATGGGCCGGGGCTTCGCCTGGCTGGACACCGGTACGCCCGACAGCCTGCTGGAGGCCGCCGAGTTCGTGCGCACGCTCGAAAAGCGCCAGGGCTTCAAGATCGCCTGCCCCGAGGAAATCGCCTTCGACCGAGGCTTCATCGACCGCAACCAGATGGAGTCGATCGTCACCGCGCTGGGCAAGAGCGACTACGGGCGATACCTGCGCACCACGGTGCTGGAGCGGAAATGACGATGGCGGCGCGGGCGGTCCTGATCGGCCTTCTCGCGCTCGGCCTGACGGGCTGCGCGGCCGATCCGGCGCGGGGCCAGGCGCCGGACCCCACGGACTTCCTGATCCAGATGGTCTGCGTGGACGGCAGCGACCAGCCGATCTTCGCCGACCCGGTGTCCTGCCCCGACAGCCGGCGAAAGCTCCGCCCTGGCGAGCCCTTGCCGTATCACAAGGTCGATGTCGGCGGATATCAGGTCAGCGACAGCTTCCCCATCGAGGATCCCGATCCGTCCAACTTCGGGGCCCGGACCCTGGGCGTCCAGACCTACTTCTTCACCGACGCCTGGGACCTCGACCCGGCCTTTCCGCGTCAGGTCCATCTGGATCCCGCGCGCGGCGGCTACAACATCATGGGCGCGAGCGAGGACTGGGTCGCCTTCCTCGGTACGTCCGACCCCGGCGCCTACTGGCAGCCCTGGTGGCGGCCGGACTGCGATCTGGGCGGCTGGCGGCTGTTTCCGAATAGCGACCGCGCGTTCCGGGGCGGGGAGGCCGCTTCGCCCACGACATTCGCCCCCAACTGCGAGCAGCGCATCCGCACCAGCGCGGCGCGCATCGAATGGAGCTTTCACCCCGCCCACGCCTATGTCGTCGATCCGGCCGACGACACGAAGACCCGGCGGCTCGATTCCCTGCTCGTGCGCCACTTCGCCTCGGGCTACGGCTCGATGGAGACCAACTGGTTCACGCGGGAATATGGCGCGACCCGCTGGGAGGCCTGGCGCGCGGGCGAGGGCCTGACACCAGAGTTCCTCAAGGCCCGCTGCCCCGCCTCGACCTATGACGCGGTGTTCCACGGTCGGGCCATGTCGATGGTCGACTGCCGCACCTGGACGACGCTGGTGCGGCCCGAGGGCGGGACCTGGGACCCGGACGGCGCCTCCGCCGTCGATCCGACGATCCGCACCTTCCCGGTCGATCCGCTCTATCTGTCCGGCAACCTGCTGTTCAACAGCCACCTCGGCGGCCCCTATGTG
This sequence comes from Brevundimonas bacteroides DSM 4726, assembly GCF_000701445.1. Lineage (GTDB taxonomy): Bacteria > Pseudomonadota > Alphaproteobacteria > Caulobacterales > Caulobacteraceae > Brevundimonas > Brevundimonas bacteroides. The sequence goes on along the minus strand of NZ_JNIX01000003.1, from coordinate 10,786 downwards.
CCCGAGGGCGACTATGCCTGCGAGACCCGCGCCTGGGACAGCGAGGGGGAGGGGGCCGACTTGACCTTCGGGGACGTCACCGGGCCGCCGTGGAACGCCAACGGTGCCTGCATGCGCACCATCCGCGCCGAGACCCTGCCCGCCCGCGACTGGGGCCAGACCATCGACGCCCCGCCACCCGGCGACTATCGCTTCGGCGCCAGCCTGTTCGCTCCGGGCCTGCCGCGCGGCGAGGAAGCGTCCGCCGAAATCGTGGTGACGCAGAAGGACGGGCGGGGGCGCGTACTGGCGACCGAGCGCCTGCCGGTGCGGGTGATCGATCGATACCGCACGTTCGAAGGGCGCGTGCGGGTCGTGGATGGGGCGACCGAGGTGCGGGTGGCCGTCCGGCCCGCGCAGACCCTCTCTGATTTGGCCGTGACCGGGGCCCTTTTGGTCCCGAACTGATCGGGCCCCGTCAGGCTCCCGGCTTCACGCGGCTGATTAGGACTTCGCAGTGCGGCATCGTCGCCATGTCCGTGCCGGGCAAGGCCGTGAGGCCAAGGTCGTGCTCGATACGCCAGAACTTGAAGCCCTGTTTGATCAATCCGCGAACGAACGGTTCGACCTTCGTTCGCATGCTCATCTGAAACACGTCCCACTCCATGCAGATGGTGATGGCGGGATTGCTCAGATGATTGACGGCTCCGGCCAGAATCTGGGGCTCGGACCCCTCCGCATCGAGGCGGATGAAGTCGACCGGCTCTGCGACCATGGTGTCGAGCCTCGCGGCAGGCACCCGAACGGTGACCGTTTCATCGCCGAATATCCGATCATAGACGAAGGTATGTCCGCCTCCGCCATTGCGCCGTGAGGTCTGGAAGTCCAGCTCCCCGTCCGTGTCGTTCGCTGCGCCCCGATACAGGCCAATACGACCGGAGTAGCCGTTGTAGTCGATCGAACGTGCCAGAAGGTTCGCCAGTCGGGGATTTGCCTCCACGGTCGTAACACGCCCTGCCTCGCCCACTGCCCGCGCCATCGTCAGGGTGTGGACGCCCGTATTCGCGCCGACCTCGATCGCGCGCTGGCCGGGCTTGAGCAGGGACGCCAGGGTCTTCTGGATCCAGACTTCCCAGTAACCCCGGCCGATCAGGTGTGCGCTGACAGTTTCGTCTTGGGGATCCACGAACAGGAAATGCCCGTCCTGCAGTCGGACGAGAGCGGCGTCCGGGCCGAGATAGAAGTAGCGATCGGACATTGTCGCCTGGCCGGTCATTCTAAGGGTCACTCCTTCACGCGGCGGGGCCGCGCGCCGTCAGGCGGCCTGGTCGCTTGAGATGAGGGTCCGCGGCACGCGCTGGACCGACATGCCCTGGAACATGACCGTTCCCATGAACGAGCCCTCGGTCAGGATCAAGCGCATCTCGGCGGCGTCCGCCTCCTCGAACAACCAATCGAGGGTGATCTCATAGGTTCCGGACTGGCCGGGCGTGACATACTCGCTAACGCAGGCGGTACGGGTTCCCCAGTCAATGCGGTACTGGCGCCTTGCTCCGGCTTCATCGACGCCAAAGCGCATCACGGCGCGCCAGACGCCCGGTGGCAGGGCGACATAAGGGCCCCAGACCAGCATCCGGGGTCTTCCCGTCGTATCCATTACCCCCCACTCGGGCCAGTCACGAGACGCGCGTTCGTCGTAGACAAAGAGCTTTTCAGACCACGGTATTGCTGAAGCGTCGGCCAGATCGCCGTTTCGGTAGATCGCGAAGGCTGCGGCGACGGCCGGCTGGCGTGATGCCTCGGCGATCGAGGCTGGAGGGATGATTTCCATGTCGCCGAACAGCCGCAGCATCGTCGGTCGCCGCGCCAGATCCTTTGCGGTGATGACAGCATGCTCTTCCGCGAGCTGGGCCGCGCGAGCGAGCAGGATCGAGGCGTGCCAGACGCTATGCGGGGCGTAGGTATTATGGGCCTCGGCCACGGCATCTGGTGCCGTCTCGGGCTCGGGCATTATGGCGACCACAGACGATGGCCTGGCGGCCAGCGCGATCGCTGCATCCTCGGTGATGAACAGGCGACGAGGATCGTCGTAGCCCGCTCCCGCATCCTCACTGAAGGCCCGCTCGACTTGGGTCTTCAATCCTGCGGCGGCTCCGGCTCGAGCGATCTCACGCCGCCAACCCTCGTCATCGGCCGACGGCGTCAGAACGATCCAGCGTGCCCGACCATTGCCAAAGCGGGCGACCACTACGCCGCCCTCAGCCAGGTGTAGACCTCGACCGCTTCGTCGATTTCCTCGAAGATCTTGGCCTTGCCGCTTTCGATGATCAGGGCGCGGTCGCAGTGGCGCGCGATCAGGTGGGTGTCGTGGCTGGCCATCATGAAGCTGCGGTGGGCGCGGCGTTCGAACAGCTCCGCCTGGCACTTCTGCTGGAAACGGGCGTCGCCGACCGCCACCAGTTCGTCGATCAGATAGCAGTCGAACTCAATGGCCAGCGACAGGCCGAACGCCAGACGCGCGCGCATGCCCGACGAATAGTGCTTCACCGGCAGCTTCAGGGACGAGCCCAGCTCGGCGAAGTCGTCGACCCGCTCCAGCGTCTCGGCATAGGGCCGGTCATAGATGCGCGAAATGAACTTGATGTTGTCCAGCCCCGACAGGCTGCCCTGAAAGCCGCCGCCGAAGCCGATGGGCCACGATGAGCTCATCAGCCACTGGATGCGGCCCTCCGTCTCAGGCAGGACGCCGCCGAGCATCTTGATCAGGGTCGACTTGCCCTGGCCGTTGCGGCCCAGGATGGCGAGGCGCCCGCCCCGGGCCAGCTCGAAGTTCAGGCCCGTGAACAGGGGCTTGGTCTCGCCGAAATAGGTCTTGCCCAGGTTCTGCACGCGCAGACCCGGCAAGGCGGCAATGTCCTCCATCACGGCGGCCATCAGTCCTGGCGGTGCTCGCGCACGCCCGCCCAGATCAACCAGCCGATGCCATAGACCAGCAGCGACGAGGCCAGCACGGTCAGGATGGCCAGCCACCGCTTGGGCTCGGCCGGCTCGTCGGGCAGGCTGGGGGCTACGACACGGTCCAGGTACAGCTTCTGGCGGCGCGCCTCCTGCTCGGCGGCGATGACGGCGGCGGTCGCCTGGGTCAGCTCGCGGTCGGCCAGCTCGCGGGCCAACGCCAGGTCCTCATAGACACTGATCATCGGCGCCAGGGATTCGGAGTTGCCGGCCATGTTGGCGCGCTCGGCGGCGATCTGGGCCTCATAGGCGCGGATGCGGGCGTCGAAGGTCGGCAGCTGCGGGCTGTTGGGGGCCTCGGCCGCGACCTGGGCGCGTTCGGCGCGCAGGCCTGCGACTTGGGCCTGGAGACCGCCGATCAGCTGGGAACTCTCTCGCGCGACCAGCTGCGGATCGAGGATCTGCTCGCGGTTGCGGAAGGCCGTCAGCTGCTGTTGGGCGCCCGTCAGACGCGCGCGGGCCTCCTCGCGGGCCTGCTGGGCCTGGGCGACCGCGTCGGCCGACGACCGCTCGTTCATGCGGTTGACCAGCTGCTCGCCGCCCGTCAGCAGGGCCTCGGTCAGGGCCTGGGCGTCGCGGGCGCGGAAAGCCTCTACGCGCAGGGTCGAGATGCCGGTCGTGGAATCGTAGCCGACCGTCACGAAGCGCTGGAAGCCTTCGTACAGCCCCTCGTTGGACCGGTCCTCCCACGGCCGCGGCCAGCGCGAGAAGGCGTCGGCCCCTCGCGGACCCAGGATGGCCGGCAGGTCATAGCGGCGCGACAACTCGCGCAAGGCATCGCGCGAGTTGATGTACTCATGCACCGCGAAGGCGTCGGTCTGGGTCGGGGCGATGCCGATGCCCTGCAGGGCGACGCCGATCGTCGATGGCGTGGACTGACCCGCCTGGCGCACAATGAACTGCGTCTCGGACACATAGCGGGGCGAGGCGATCAGCAGGAAATAGATGGTCGCCAGTAACGTCGGCAGGACGACCACGATCAGGGCCGCGACCGGAATGCGCCGCCACCAGGCCGGACGATCCCGCTCGAACGTGAGCAGCTTGGGGATCGGCCCGATGTAGTTGAGTTTGGTCTCGGTCATTCGATGGCAACCCGGTTCTTGGCCCCGGACAGCAGGATCATGCCGGTGAACAGCATGACCGCGCCAGACAGAAGCGCATAGTCGGCGTGGTAATAGGTCGGGACGAACTCGCCGAAAACCCCGTCGCGCACCATCTCGATGGCGTTGGGGAACGGGACCAGCAGCAGAAGGTATCGATACTGCTGCGGGATCCAGGCGAGCATGAAGAAGGCCCCGGACAGCGGGATCATGGCGTAGGTCAGCACAGGTACCAGTCGCTCCATGAGCTCGAAGCGGATTGCCAGACCGGCGAAGATCAACGCAGCTCCCAGGCCCGTAAAGCCGACCATGATCCAACCGGCGTAGAGCAGCAGCCAGTTGGCTGGAAGTTCGACCTGCCCCATGGCGAAGAGCACGATATAGACCACCGCGAACGCGGCGGTGCCGCCGGCAAACTCCATAAGGTTGCGCGCCAGAAAGATGTGCATGATGCCGATCTGGCGATGGTGCATCAGGCCGATGTTTCCCTGAATGGCTCCCAGGCTAATGCTGATCATGTGGCGATACATCAGAAGCGACATGTAGCCCGTCATGACCAGCGGACCCAGGCGAATGCCATGCTCATAGGCCGGCTTGATCAGCGTCCACATGATGATGACGCCGAAGCAGAACAGCAGAGGCTCGCCCACGACCCACAGGAACCCCAGCCCCTCACGGCCATACCGCGTGGTCATCTCGCGCATCAGAAGGGCGCCGATGATCCGGAAATGGCGGCTCACGAAGGGATGCTCACTCGGGTCGAAGGAAACAGTGCATTGGTGCCCGGCCGCGATGCAGGCCCGACGGCGGGCCGATCCGTGGCTCGCGGTTCGGCTGACCTGAAAAGAGACGACGCACCCGCGCGCGAACATACGCGCGCCCGCGCTGATCGCAAGCGGCCAGACGGTGGCGGTCGTTCAAGCCGGTTCGAATACGGCGCCGAAATCGCTTTGAGCGCTCTCGAAATCCGGAGGGCGGCCGATGTCCAGCCAGTATTCATGGATCGGATAGGCCCCGACCATTTGACCCTCGGCCGCCAGCGACGCCAGCAGCTCCGGCATGTCGAACGGCCCCTCGGCTGGAACCCGGTCCAGCACCTGGCCGTCAAGGCAATAGACGCCGGCGTTGGCCAGCCAGCGGAAAGTCGGCTTCTCGCGCAGCGCCGTCATGCGCACGCCGTCGACCTCGGCCACACCGTGGGGGGCCTGGAACGCATGCTCGCGCACGCATAGCGTCGCCAGCGCCCGGTTCTCGACATGGAAGTCGACCAGATCGCCGAAAGCCATGCGGGTCAGGACGTCGCCGTTCATCACCAGCATGGGCTGGTCGATCGGATCGGTCACCAGCGACAGCGCCCCCGCCGTGCCCCTCGGATGGTCCTCCCGCAAGTACCGGATCTCGACGCCCATGCCGGACCCGTCGCCGAAGTGGTCCTCGATGACCTTGGCCAGATAATTCACCGCCAGCCGGAACCGGTGAAAGCCCTGCGTCTGCAACCGCTCGATGATGGTCTCCAGCAGTGGCCGGCCCGCGACCTTCAGCATGGGCTTGGGACAGGTCTGGGTCAGGGGGGCCAGCCGCACGCCGCGTCCCCCGGCCATGATGACCACCAGATTGTCCCGCCGCGCCCCCGCCGATACCGCGTCGGGATAAAGACCCACGACCCGTTCGTTGCGATCCAGCACCGGTGCCAGGCTCACGCCCCGCTCGGCCAGCCGAACCAGCGCCTCCTGTTCGGACCCGTCCAGCCGCAGGGCCACCGGCTTGGCGTTCATGACCGCGTCGATGCGGTCGTCCATCGTCAGTCGGCGCATCAGTCCCCGGCGAATGTCGCCGTCCGAGACCGTGCCCAGCAGCCGTCGGTCCGGATCGACCACGACCAGCAGCTTCTTCCGGACCGAGTCCATCCGCTCGATGGCCGCCAGCAGTGGCGCGTCCGGCGCGATCAGATTGCCGGTGATGTCGCCTCCGCCGGTCACACCGCATACTCCTCGGGGCGATAGAGGCCGGGGTTCGCCCGCACGAACTCCACAACGCGGCCCAGTCCCTCTTCGATCGGGACGCGCGGCGCCCAGCCCAGCCGCTCGCGCGCCAGACTGGCATCGGCGCACAGCCGCTCGACCTCGCTGGCGGGTGGGCGCAGGCGGCTTGCGTCCTCTTCCACCGTGAAGTCCAATCCGGCGGCCCTGGCGATCAGGGCGGGCAGGTCGCCGACGCGCGTCTCGATGCCGGTGCCCGTGTGGACCGTCAGTCCCTCGATCCCGGCCACGGTCCCCGCCCTCAGGAAGGCGTCGACCGTGTCATCGACATAGACGAAGTCCCGCGTCGGCCGAGTGTCGCCCAGCCGGATCGTCCGTCCAGCCAGGAGCTGGGTCGTCACCGTCGGGATCACCGCCCGGGCGCTCTGGCGGGGCCCGTAAGTATTGAAGGGGCGCAATGTCACCACGGGCGTGGCGAACGACCGGTGATAGCTCTCCGCCAGCTTGTCCGCGGCGATCTTGGAGGCGGAGTAGGGGGATTGCCCCACCAGCGGATGCGCCTCGGTCATGGGCACGGCCTGGGCCGAGCCATAGACCTCGCTGGTCGAGGTGTGCACCAGCCGGCTGATCTCCAGCTCGCGCACCGCCTGCAGCACATTGAGCGTGCCCAGGATGTTGGTCCGGACATAGCTCTCGGGCGCGAGGTAGGAATACGGAATGGCGATCAGGGCGCCGAGGTGGAACACCAGATCGGTCCCGCGCACAGCGTCGAACACGCTGTCCCGATCTGCCAGATCGCCGCGCCGAACATCGATGTCCCTGCGGATCGGCGAGCGATCCAGCCAGCCCGCCTCGCCATCGGAGGTGTAGCGCACCAAGGCGCGGACCGATGCCCCCGCCTCGACCAGCTGTTCGCACAGTCGACTGCCGATGAAGCCGCCCGCGCCGGTCACGAGAACGCTGCGGCCCTCAAGGCTTGAGCGGATCGGGCCTGCGATCGAGGTGTCGGTCATCGCCGGTCGGTTCCGCCCTGCCAGACGCGGCCGCGCCGAACGCGCGAGGCCTTGCGCGAATCAGAGTCTAAAGGAGGCCGCACTAGGCGTCACGGAGCGGACCATGATCGGGCAGGGGGCCAGCATCGGCCGTGTCCTCGGGATCGTGCCCGCGCGCGCCGGTTCGCAGGGTCTGCCGGGCAAGAACACGCGCATGCTGGCGGGGCGGCCGATGATCGCCTGGACGCTGGAAGCCTGTCGTGAGGCGACTGTGCTGGATCAGGTCGTCGTTTCGACCGACGACGAGACGGTGGCCCGGATCGCGACCGACATGGGGTTTGCCCCGCCGTTTCGCCGGCCGGATCACCTGTCAGGTCCCGACGCCTCGGTGATCGACGCCATCGAGCATGCGCTGACGACGCTCGGCGAACGCTGGGACTATGTCGTCCTGCTCCAACCCACCTCGCCTCTGCGACTGGGTCCCGACATCGACGGGGCGGTGCGCCTCTGTCACGAGACCGGCGCGCCGTCGGTCATCGGCGTTTCGCCGGTCCTGAAGCCGCAGACCTTCTATGGCCGGGTGAAGCCCGACCGTACCTTCCGCCCCAACGCGTCGGAACCGGACGAGCCCGTGGTCATCAACGGCGCGGTCTACGTGGGCCGACCGGAAGTGCTGCTCGAGCGCCGCAGCTTTCAGGGCGACGGCACTCTGGGTTGGGTCATCCCGCCGGAGAGGGGCTGGGACGTCGACACGGCCTTCGACTTCCTGATCTGCGAGGCCCTGTGGCCGCACGTCCGGGGCGCCGCCGCCGCCCCGCTGGACAGCGTGCGCCGCTAGGGCCGGTCGACGAAGGGCTTGCGGGCGAGGCCTCCGAAGTCGGTCTGCTCGAGGATCTCGACGATCCTGCGGCCAGCGCGTCCATCACCGAACGGGGGGGCTTGCGACCGCGCGGCCGCCTTGGCTCCGGGGGCCGTCGCCCGACGGATGGCGTGGGCGATGGCCAGAGGTTCCAGCGCGCAGTCGATCACGCTCGGAGGCTTCAGCCGTCCTTCCTGACGGGCCCCGACATTGACCGACGGCGTTCCGGCGGCGGGTGCCTCGATCACCCCGCTGGAGGAGTTGCCGACCACGGCGTCGCAGGCGATCAGCGCCTTCAAATAGTTCACGGCCCCCAGCGACTCGACGAGCCGAATCTGCCGTGGACGTTCGGCGGCGAAGGCGTCCAGCGCCGCCCTCACTGCGGCCGATCCGGCGTCCGCATTGGGGCGCGTGATCAGCACGGGCCGATCCAAAGCCTCCGACAGGCCGTCAAGAAACATTGCGATCTGATCGGCTGGCGACCGTTCGCCGAGCGTCTCGGGGTGAAAGGTCGCCAGAAGGAAGCCCCCCGAGACATCCAGTCCCGCCAGTGCCTCGATATCCCCCGCACGAGCCTCGCCGAGCGCCTTCAGAGTATCGACCGCCGTCGATCCCACGGTGAAGACCCGCTCCGGGGCCTCGCCCATCTGCAGGATGCGCTGACGATAGGGTTCAGCCGCTGTGAAGTGCAGGGCGGCCAGCTTGGTCACGGCGTGCCGGATCGCGTCGTCAACGGCTCCGGCGGTGCGGTGCCCGCCCTCCAGATGAAGAATCGGCAGACCAAGCGGAACGGCTGCCGCCGCCGCCGCCAGCACCTCGGTTCGGTCCCCCAGCATCAGCACGGCGTCCAGTCCCAGTTCGGCATAGGCCGTCGCCGCGCCCGCCAGCGTCGCGGCCATGTCCGCCGCGACCGAGACGCCGTCATCACCCGCGATCGAAAGGTGGATCCTGGCGTCGGCACCGCGTCCGTCCGCCTCGATCTCGGACAGGGTCGCCCCGTGTCGCGCCGACAGATGCGTCCCGCCGACGATCAGCCGGGGTTCCAGCGACGACGAGGCCTCCAGCACGGTCAGGACGGGGCGGAGCAGGCCGTACTCGGCGCGCGTGCCGGTGAAGACGCCGATCCGCCTCACGGCTCGATCCAGTCGCCGACATTGTAATCGCGTTGGGCCGTCCGGCCGAGGAGCTCCCACAAGGCCGACGGAGGTGCGCCGCCGCCCGAACGCCGCGGCCCTATGTTTTCAGTGGAGAGAGTATCCCCGGTCCGGATGTTCCGAATGGCCACCAGACCGCGTCGGGCCACCGCCATATTGCCGACCTCGGCTTCGACCGGTGCCTTGATATCCGAACCCAGCATCTGCGCGAAGCGCCGGGCTCCGGTCACCAGCGCCGCCATCTGGTCCGGTTCCAGGGACGCCTTGTGATCCGGCCCGGGGCGGGTCCGGTCCATGGTCAGGTGCTTCTCGATCACCCGCGCGCCCCGCGCGATGGCGGCCAGCGCTGTATCGGTGCCGAGGGTGTGATCCGAATAGCCGGGAACGACCCCCAGCGCCGCATAGGTATCCAGCACACGCAGATTGGCCTGGTCGTAGGGTGCCGGATAGGCGGTGACGCATTGCATCAGGACGGTCCGGCACAGAACGGCCTTCGCTTCCGGGGCCGCATAGGCACGCCGAACGCCATCGAGCGACGGTCGCTCGCTGGACCCGGCCAGCGACGCGAACGCAAGGGTTCCAAGGGCGTCGTACACCTCTTGTATCGTCGCCATGCCGGTCGACAGAAGCATCGGCCGTCCGAGCCGGGCCAGATCGAGCAGCAGGGGCAGGTTGGTCAATTCGCCGGAGCCGACCTTGATCCGCTTCATCCCGGTTTCGTCGATCAGGAACCGCGCCGAGGCGGCATCGAACGGCGTGGACAGGAAGGCGATACCGCACGCCTCGGCTTCGCGGGCGATGCGCTTCCACGCCGACAGGGGAAGCGCCAGCCGCCGCAGCATGGCGGCCTGCTCGGCCCCTTCGCCGGCCTCGACCTGATACGCGGCAGTCGGGGCTGTGGCCGTGGCGAGTTCGTCGGCGTCGAACGTCTGGAACTTGACGGTATCGGCCCCCGCGCTCGCAGTAGCGGCGACCAAGCGCAGGGCTTCGTCGAGGTCGCCGTCATGATTGACGCCCGCTTCCGCGATGATCTCGCAACCCGCATCGGTCTGGCTCATGGGTGAGCCATAGCCGCGTTCGCACCAGCGACAAACCCGTGGGCGCCTCATTGTTTCGTGCGAAGAAAGGGCCGATACGGCACAGCTGTCTGATTTCCCCTGTAGCTTCAACGCCACGCTCCGGCCGCGACGCTCGCGCCCTGCTGGGACCCTATCGACCTCGTGCTGCAACGCTGTTATGACCCCTCCAAGGCGGTCGGACCGCCCCATGAGATCAATTGTGGCTGCGGAGGGCTCACACCCATGCGTTTCAAGACCTTGTTCCTGGCTTCCAGCGCGGCGGCGGCTCTGGCCCTGTCGGCTGGTGCTGCTTCGGCTGAGCCGGATGGGTGGTATGGCGCGATTGACGCCGGCTATCACCAGATGGACGACATCAACGCCGAGTCTTCGACGACGGGCGTGAACTGGAACTATGAAGTGAACAATGGCTGGGCGGCGTTTGCGCGTCTTGGCTATCGCTTCAACCCGAACTGGCGTGTGGAGCTCGAGGGCGGTTACCGCTCGGGTGACGTGGGCACGGTTCGTCGGGCCAACAACAATGTTCCGTCGGGTCTGTGCAATGTGACGCCGGCGACGGGCGGCTGCTTCTCGCCGGAAGGCGACATCGAGTCGGTCACCCTGATGGCCAATGTCCTGTACGACATCGGCGG
>NZ_JNIX01000002.1 GCF_000701445.1 Brevundimonas bacteroides DSM 4726 | reverse complement strand
CTGTCGTTTCCGGCCCCGCCCGCGAGGTTGTTGGCCCCCGCGCCGGCGTTGATGGTGTCTTCGCCGTCACCACCCGAGACCACGTCGTTGCCCGAGCTGGACGTGATGGTGTCGTTGCCGGCTCCACCCGTCAGGGTGTTGTTGCCGCTCGCGCCGTCGATCGTGTCGTTGCCGTCACCGCCGTCGATCACATCGTTGCCGGTGCCCGCAATGAGCGTGTCCTGACCGTCGCCGCCATTGACGACGTTGTTGCCGTCGTTGGCGTCGATGTCGTCATTACCGGCGTCACCGCCGATGGTGTCGTTGCCATCGCCGCCGCCGATGGTGTCATTGCCGGCTTCGCCGTTGATCTGGTCGTTGCCTGCGTCGCCCAGCAGCAGATCGCCACCGTCGCCGCCCAGCAGCACATCGTTGCCAGTCCCGCCGTCCAGCAAGTCAGTGTCTGCGCCGCCGGTCAGGGTGTCGTTGCCGCCATCGCCATACACGCTGTCCTGGCCCAGATCGCCGAACAACAGATCATCGCCGGACGAACTCGTCAGCAGATCGTCGCCCTGGCCACCGATCACGGTGTCGTTGCCGGCCCCGCCATTCACGGTGTCATTGCCGAGGTTGCCTTGGAGGAAGTCATTGCCGCCGTCTCCGTTCAGGACGTCATTGCCCTGGCCACCGAAGATGAAGTCGTCGCCGTTACCGCCTCTGACCGTGTCGTTGCCCTGACCGCCCTGCAGCAGGCCATCGTTGCCTTCGCCACCGTCGATAGTGTCTTCGCCGTTTCCACCGAACATCGTGTCGGCCCCGTTCGAGGCATGGATGGAGTCGTTGCCGTTTCCGCCATCCATGACGTCATCACCGTCGTCGGTGGAACCTGCACCGAAGGCAATGCCCATGGTGTCGTTGCCGTCGCCGCCGTTGATCGTGTCGTTGCCGTTATTGCCGACCAGGACGTCGTCGCCGTTGTCGCCGTTCAGGACGTCGTTACCGTTGCCTGCCCCGATCGAGTCGTTGCCATTGCCGCCGTTGATGTTGTCGTTGCCGTTTTCGCCGGTCCCGTTGTCCTGGTTGACGATGTCGTTGCCGTCGCCGCCGTTGATGACGTCGTCGCCCTCGCCGCCCGTAAGGGCGTCGTTCCCGAGGTCTCCAAGCAGCAGGTCGTTGTCGTTACCACCGTTCAGGAAGTCGTTCCCCTGGCCGCCGACCAAAGTGTCGGCACCGTTGCCAGACGTGATTGTGTCGTTGCCGAGATTGCCTTGGATGAAATCGTTGCCGTTGCCGCCGTCCAGAACGTCGACGCCCTGACCGCCGAAGATGAAGTCGGCGCCGTTCCCGCCATTCTGGGTGTCGTTGCCGGCGTTGCCCTGCAGCAGGTCGGAGCCTTCGCCGCCGAGCAGCGAGTCGGCGCCGTTGCCGCCAAAGATCTGGTCGTCACCGTTGTTGCCGGTGATGATGTCGTCGCCGTCGTTGCCGAACAGCAGGTCGGCGAAGGCGTCGCCGTCCAGGCTCTCGGAGCTGTTCAGGCCATAGATCAGGATCGAGCCGTCTGCGAACTGGAAGGAGTTCACGCCCGAAACAGCGGCGCGGCTGAAGTTCAGCGACGTCGTGCCCGTCCCCGGGTTGGCGATGGTGATCGTCTCGGGATCCGCGCCCAGCGCCGGGTTCACCGTGATGACCGTCCCCGTCGCCGTCCCTGACGAGAAGAAGATGATGTCTGTGCCGGAGCCGTCGCCCGTGTAGGCGGTGGCTTGCGTTTGCGTGGCGGTGCGGAAATCCAGGTTGGCCATGGGTCGTCTCGTGGCGACGGGGACAGGGAGGCAGCGGCGGCGCTGAACGGCCAAGCTACCTCAAGATTGTGTTGTGTCCACCACCGGACACAGCGGCTGACCGTGGCGTCCGGCCCCCCTTTGCGGCTAGACAGCAGACATGACCGCCGAGGCTGCCCCTGACATCTCCATCGTCGTCCCCGTCCATGACGAGGCGGGGGCCGCCGGTCCGCTTGCGCGCGAGATCGCGGCAGCTTTCGCCGGGCGCTCGCACGAAATCATCTTCGTCGATGACGCAAGCCGGGATTCGACCCTGGCCGAGCTGCGCGCCCTGACCGTAGAGCTGCCGACGCTGCGGGTCCTGGGTCATGCCACGAACGCGGGCCAGAGCCGGGCCGTGCGGACCGGCGTGCTGGCAGCGCGCGGGCAGATCGTCGTGACGCTGGACGGCGATGGGCAGAACCCGCCGGCGGACGCGCCGAAACTGGTCGAGGCCCTGATCGCCGCCCCGCCGCAGGTCGCCCTGGTCGGGGGCGTGCGCCAGAAGCGACAGGATTCGGAGGCCAAGCTGTGGGCCTCGCGCTGGGCCAACCGCATCAGAAAGCGCCTGCTGGGCGATGACGCCGACGACACCGGCTGCGGGCTCAAGGCCTTCCGGCGCGACGTCTTCCTGCGGCTTCCCTACTTCGACCACATCCACCGCTACCTGCCGGCGCTGGTGATCCGCGAGGGCTATGAGAACCGCTACCTGCCCATCGGCCACCGGCATCGGGACACAGGCCGTTCGAAATACACCAACTGGGGGCGGCTGAAGGCTTCGGTGTCGGACATCCTGGGCGTCATGTGGCTCAAGACCCGCTCGCGCCGGCCGGGGCCGGTGACGGAGTACTGAACCTGCGCGTGGCGCGCGAACCCCGTGGTCGTCGGGAGCGAACCGGGGTATTCACCGTTACCAAGCTGGACCGTTGATCGCAGAAGGACCGCACCATGCTGATCGCCATTCCCCTGCTAATCATTCCGTTCATCCTCTACAACATCGTGGTGCTGTCCGGCATCGGCGGGGGCGGAATGGCGGCGGCCGACGAAGCGCTGCGCCAGCCGCTGTTCTCCCTGCCCATGGCGTCGGGCGCGAGCTGGCAGGTCGGCGTGGGCGACCTGATCCTGTTCCTGTCGTTGATCCTGCTGTTCTTCGAGCTCTTGAAGTCGACGTCGAGCCAGAAGGTGGCGATCATCAACCACGCGCTGTCGATGATCCTGTTCGTCTTCTGCCTCGTCGAGTTCCTGCTGATCCGGGGCTTCGCCACCTCGACCTTCTTCCTTATCACCACGATGGTCATGCTGGACGTTCTGGCGGGCTTCATCGTCACCATCATCTCGGCCCGCAAGGACCTGGATTTCGGCAGCACGGCCTGATCGACGTTGCGCCTCGGACGCCCTAGAGAGGCGCGATGCGCCTCGCCTTCATGGGAACCCCCGACTTCGCCGTGCCGTCGCTGGCCGAGCTGATCGCCTCGGGCCACGAGGTGGTCGCCGTCTGGTCCCAGCCGCCGCGTCCGCGCGGTCGAGGCCAGAAGCTGACGCCCTCGCCGGTCCACGCCTTCGCCGAGACCATGGGCCTGCCGGTCTTCACGCCCGAGAGCATGAAGTCGCCCGAGGCCATCGCCGACTTCGCCGGCCTGGAGCTCGACGCCGCCTGCGTCGTCGCCTACGGGCAGATCCTGAAGCGCGAGGTGCTGGAGGCGCCGCGTCTGGGCTGCTTCAACCTGCACGGCTCGCTCCTGCCGCGCTGGCGGGGCGCCGCGCCGATCCAGCGGGCCATCATGGCGGGCGATCGGCAGACGGGCGTCCAGATCATGCGCATGTCCGAAGGTCTGGACGAGGGGCCGATCCTGCTGAGCGAGGTCCTGCCCATCCTGCCCGACGACACCGCCGCGACGCTCGGCCAGCGCATGGCCGCGACCGGCGCGACGTTGTGGCCCCGGGCGCTCGCCGCCATCGAGCGCGGCGGGGCGGTCGAGACGCCGCAGGCCGGCGAGCCGACCTATGCCAAGAAGATCACTCCGGCCGAGGCTCGCATCGACTGGACCCGCCCCGCCGCCGAGATCGACGCCCACATCCGAGGCCTGTCCCCCGCGCCGGGCGCCTGGTTCGAGGTCACGGGTCCCGACGGCCAGCCGACGCGCATCAAGGCCGTGATGAGCCAGGTCAGTCTGAAGGCGTCCGGCGCGCCGGGCGAGGTTCTGGATGGCGAGCTGCGCATCGGCACGGGTGACGGAGCCGTCCGCCTGCTGCGCGTGCAGCGGCCCGGCAAGGCGGCGCAGGACGCGGCCGAGTTCTTGAACGGCTTTTCCCTGCCGCCGGGCACGGTTCTGGGCTGATGCCGCGCTATCGGCTGACGGTCGAGTATGACGGCTCGGACTACAACGGCTTTCAGACGCAGGTCGATCAGCCGACGGTTCAGGGCGCGATCGAGGCGGCGGTGACGGCCTTCTCGGGCCAGAGCGTCCGCATCGCGGCCGCCGGCCGCACCGACACCGGCGTCCACGCGACCGGCCAGGTGGTCCACGTCGATCTGGACAAGGACTGGCCCGCCGCCACGGTCATGAACGCGCTGAACGCCCACCTCGTCCACGAGGCCGTTGCGGTGCTCGACTGCGCGGTCGCCGAGGGCGACTGGCACGCGCGGTTCTCTGCGACGGGGCGGCGCTATCTCTATCGCATCCTGAACCGGTCGGGCCGACCGGCGCTGGATCGGGGCCGGGTCTGGCACGTCAAGCGGGCGCTGGACGTCGAGGCCATGAACGCGGGCGCGGGCTTCCTGATCGGGCAGCACGACTTCACGACCTTCCGCGACGTGGCCTGCCAGTCGGCCTCGCCGGTCAAGACGTTGGACATCGCGCGCGTCGAGCGGATCGGCGAGGAGGTGCGGCTGGTGTTCGAGGCCCGCTCCTTCCTGCATCGCCAGGTGCGGTCCATGACAGGGACGCTGGTCGAAGTCGGCTTGGGCCGGTGGTCGCCCGACGCCGTGCGCGCGGCGCTGGAAGCCAGGGATCGCGCTGCCTGCGGGCCGGTCGCGCCTTCGGACGGCCTGTATCTCACCGGCGTCGATTACGACTGAAACGGCGTTAACTTCACGGCCCTAGTTTGGGCCGAAACGACCTTCACATTCGCGTGAGAACAGTGGGGCGTTCCAGACCGGCGTTCGGCGCGCTATGAGCGGCCGGGCGGGCTTTTCGAGGATGTCTATGGCGGGTCCAGGTTTCGGGCGCGGACAGGGTTCCGGCGGCGCGGCGGCGAGCCGGACGCCGCTTCAGCGCGCGCTCTACTGGGCGGCGGTTCTCGCCGTCTGGGGCCTGATCTTCCTGGTGGTCTTCTTCGCCGTGTTCGCGCGCGGACTGCCCGACACCTCGGCGCTCTATGACGTCGATCGCCAGCCCTCGATCACCTATCTGGACCGCAACGGGGCCCTGATCGCCACGCGCGGCTCCCAGCAGGCGCCGCCCGCCGATCTGGAGGCCCTGCCGGACTATGTTCCGGCCGCCTTCATCGCCATCGAGGACCGCCGCTTCTACTGGCACCCCGGCTTCGACCCCATCGGCATGATGCGGGCCGTGGCGGCCAATATGCGCGCGGGCCGCATCGTCCAGGGCGGCTCGACGCTGACCCAGCAGCTGGCCAAGAACCTGTTCCTGACGCCCGACCAGAACATGCGCCGCAAGGTGCAGGAGCTGATGCTGGCCGTCTGGCTGGAGCTGAAGTTCTCCAAGGAGGAGATCCTCGCGCTTTATCTGAACCGCGTCTACTTCGGCGCCGGCGCCTATGGCATCGAGGCGGCGTCCCAGCGCTACTTCGACAAGTCGGCGCGTGAGCTGACGGTCGGCGAGGCGGCGCTTCTGGCCGGTCTGCTCAAGGCCCCCAGCCGCTATTCCCCCGTCTCCGAAAGCGAGCGGGCCGCGACCCGCGCCACCGTCGTCCTGAACGAGATGGTCGACGCCGGCGTCATCACGCCGGAACAGCGCGCCGCCGCCGTGCTGGAGCCCGTGCGGGTGTCACGCACCCTGGCGACCCAGCACGCACAATACTTCATCGACTGGCTGGATCAGGAAATCCGCGGTCTGGTCGGCGAGCCGACCGAGGACCTGATCGTCGAGACGACGCTGGACCTGACGTTGCAGACGTCGGCCGAGCGCAACGTCCGCCGCATCCTGGAGCGCGACGCCTCGCGCGGCGTCGAGCAGGCTGCGCTGGTCGCTCTGGACGGCGACGGTCGGGTGCGGGCCATGATCGGCGGGGCCTCCTACGCCGACAGCCAGTTCAACCGGGCCGTGGATGCGCGGCGTCAGGCCGGTTCGGCCTTCAAGCCCTTCGTTTATCTGGCGGCGATGGAGGCCGGCTACACGCCCGAGACCCCGGTGGTCGACGAGCCGATCCGCATCGGCAACTGGAGCCCGCGCAACTATTCCGGCAACTTCATCGGCGAGACGACGCTGGGCAACGCGGTCGCCCAGTCCACCAACACCGTCGCCGCCTATGTCGCCGACCAGATCGGGCGCGACAGTGTGGCCCGCGCCGCCCGGCGCCTGGGCATCAGCTCGCGCATCGGGCTGGAGCCCGCGATGGCGCTGGGTGCGGTCGAGGTCTCTCCCATCGACATGGCCAATGCCTATGCCGCCTTCGCCAACGGCGGGCGCCGGGTCGAGGCCCATGGCATCAGCCGAATCCGCACGCCCCAGGGCCGCGTAATCTATCAGCGCGGCGCGCGCGATGCCGCGGGCGGCCAGGCCATCAACAACCCGCCGCTCTACTACATGAATCAGATGCTGCGCGGCGTGGTCACGCGCGGCACGGCCCAGGCCGTGGCCATTCCCGGCCGCGACCTGGCGGGCAAGACGGGCACGACGTCGGATTACAAGGACGCCTGGTTCGTCGGCTATACGGGCGGCTTCGTCACCGCCGTCTGGGTCGGCAAGGACGACAACACCGCCATGCGCGGCGTGACCGGCGGCTCCTCGCCCGCCGCCATCTGGCGCGGCTTTATGGAGGCGGCGCTTCCGCGCCTGAACGCTCCGGACATTCCGGATGGTCCGCCCATGCCCGAGGGCTGGGTCGCGCCCGATCCTGTCGGCGACCTGATGAACTCGATCGAGGACCCCTTCGGCGACAGCCGCGTCATCGACGGCGTGGATATGGAGGCTGGCGAACCCTACGACCCGACGGCGCCGGTCGAGAACAATCCGCGTCCGGCGACGCCCGTCGAGCCCCGCCGGACGGAGGATTCGCGCCGCCGCGAGGACCCTCCGGCCCAGAACCCGGAACCGGCCCAGCCCCGGGAACGCGAGCGCGACCCACTGTTCTTCTAGGCTCCTTCTCCCGCAAGAGGAGAAGGGCTGCTAGCGTCCAACCGCGTGGAGCGCCGCGCCGTTGGCGCGCAGCCAGGCGCGGTGAGGCCGGTGGTCGCCGATCAGGCCGCGCACCACGGACCAATAGGCCGGGCTGTGGTCGGCGTGGACCAGATGGGCCACCTCGTGCGCGGCGAGGTAGTCGAGGATCGCGGGCGGAGCCAGGATCACCCGCCAGGAATAGCGGATCGAGCGCGTCCGGGGCGTGCAGGAGCCCCAGCGCGTGCCGGCGTCGTTGATGGCGATGGTGACCGAGCCTTGTCCCAGAGCCCTGCGATGGACCTCTGTGCGCTCCGACAGCCGCTGGCGCGCGAGCCGCTTCAGCAGGTTCAACACGCGGCGCGAAAAGGCCTCGCCGTCACCGCCCGAAAGAATGCGCGCGCCATCGGGGCCTTCGACCAGGCGCGCCGCACCTGTGCCGCTGGTCGCTTCGAGGCGCACCGGCCGACCTTCCACCGGAATCACCGCCCCGGGCTCCAGCGCCGCTCCGGCCGGGCGGGCGGACAGCCGCTCGGCGATCCAGTCTGACTTGGACCGGGCGAAGGCAACCGCATCGGCCAGCCGCCGCTCGGACGGGGCCACGGCCACGGCCTCGCCGCGCCTCCCGTCGATGCGGACGGAGATGCGTCGCGCGCGCGGGTTGACGCTGAGCCTTAGGGCGCCGCCGCCCTCAAGCGGCAGTCGCTGACCGGTTCGGTACGGCGCAGAGTTTTTCATTGGCGGCGATGAAGTCCCGGGCGCGGGGGTAGATCTCCTCGCGGAACCGCCGCCCGTTGAAGACGCCGTAGTGGCCGACCTCGGGCTGGACGTAAAGCACCCGGCGGTCGTCGGGAATGTTCACACACAGGCCATGCGCCGCCTGGGTCTGGCCGACGCCTGAAATGTCGTCCTTTTCGCCCTCGACCGTCATCAGGCCGATGTCGGTGATCTTCGTCAGATCGACGCGCTGGCCGCGATGCTCGAGCAGGCCGCGCGGCAGAAGGTGCTGCTGGAAAACGATGTCGATGGTTTGGAGATAGAACTCCTCGGTCAAGTCCAGCACCGACAGATATTCGTCGTAGAACTGCTCGTGCTTCTCGACCCCGTCGCCGTCGCCTTTTACCAGGCTGGTGAAATAGTCCCAGTGGGCGTCGGTGTGGCGCTGCTCGTTCATCGACATGAAGCTGTAGAGCTGCACGAAGCCCGGATAGACCTCGCGCCCGAACCCCGGATAGGGCCAGGGCACGGTGTGGATCATGTTCGACTGGAACCAGGTGAAGGGCTTGGCCTCGGCCAGCTGGTTCGTCACCGTCGGCGACAGACGCGCGTCGATCGGCGAGCCCATGAAGGTCATCGACGCGGGCCGGTTCGGATCGTTCTCGGCCGCCATCACCGCGGCGGCGGCCAGAACCGGCGGCCCCGGCTGGCAAACCCCGACGACGTGGGCGCGCGGGCCGATCTGGGCCAGCATCTCACGCACGTGATCGATGTAGTCGTGAAAGTCGAATCGGCCTTCCAGCATCGGCACCTGACGGGCGTTGACCCAGTCGGTAACATAGACGTCGTGGTCCTGAAGGAAGGTCTCGACCGTGCCACGCAGCAGGGTGGCGTAGTGTCCCGACAGCGGCGCCACGATCAGGACGCTGGGCGCCGCGACGGGCTTTCTCGCACGCTTCAGGTCGCCGACATTACGAGCGAAGCGCAGCAGGCGCACCCAGGGGCTTTGCCAGATGACCTGT
Source organism: Brevundimonas bacteroides DSM 4726 (assembly GCF_000701445.1). Classification (GTDB taxonomy): domain Bacteria; phylum Pseudomonadota; class Alphaproteobacteria; order Caulobacterales; family Caulobacteraceae; genus Brevundimonas; species Brevundimonas bacteroides. The sequence continues at coordinate 107,978 of NZ_JNIX01000002.1, read as the reverse complement.
TCGGTGGTGCGAACCGGATGGCCGTCGACATTGATGACCTCCAGCCCCCAGGCCGGCTTGCCGTAGCGACGGGTCATGCTCTCGAACACCTCGGCCGAGGCGTAGGCCGTGCGCCCTATCGCCGTCTGCGACGCCGGGTTGAAGGGGGACGTCCAGAACCGCCGGGCGAACTGGGCCCCGATCCGGAAAGGCTGCGCCGAGGAATAGGCGAGCTCGTGAAGCGCGTAGAGCATGAAGACCTGTTGTCGGCATTCGCCGGTAGGCGAGAGGGCACCATAGAACGCGCTTCGCTGCAAAAGGATTTATGGGTATTCGCCGCTTACACGGGCCCTTGACCAAGGGCGAGTTCAGGCTCGGCGGCGGCGCCCTTAGTCTCCAGCGGCAGATGCAGGATGAAAGCCGCGCCCTTTCCGGGCTCGCTCTCGACCTCGGCCCAGCCGCCGTGCAACTCCACCAAGGCCTTGACCAGGGCCAGACCCACTCCTGGCCCCCCGCGCTCACGCTTCACGAAGCGGTCGAAGACATGCGCCTGCAGATGGTACGGTATGCCCCGACCGGTGTCCTCGACCCGAATGCGAACCTCGGTGGTGTTGGCTTCGGCCTTCAGGACCACCGCACCGCCTTCGGAAACGGAGCGGGCGGCGTTGTCCAGGAGATGGTCGATCGCTTGCCCTAAACGCCGGGCATCTGCGCGCAGGACCGGTAGGTTGGAGGTAGCCATCGCCTTCAGGCTGGCGCCCCGGCCCTCAATGCGCGGACGATGGCGGACCACGGCCTCGGCGAACAGATCGCGCAGCCGTACGTCGTCTAGGGATAGCTCCATCTCGCCGGCGTCGATCTGGGCCATGTCGAGCACGTCGTCGATTGAGGCCGCCAGCTGACCGGCCGCGACCCGGATGGCACCCGCATGCTGGCGACTGCGTTCCGGCAGATCATCCATCGCTTCAAGCAGTTCGGAATAGCCGACGATGGTCGTGAGCGGCGTGCGCAGCTCGTAGCTGACGGAGCCGACGAACTCCCGCTTCAGCGCCTGGGTTTCCTTCAGTGCTGCCTCACGCTGGGCCAGGGCCTGTTCCAGCTCGCGCCGGGCGGTGACGTCCGAGAAGGCGACCAGGGTGGCCCCGTCCGGCAGGGGCCGGGTCTGCCAGGCGGCGATGCGGTTGTCTGTGGTGCGGCCTTCGCCCGAGACCGGCACGCGGCTTTCGGGATCGGGATCGGCCACACGCGCCTTCAGCTCCAGCCACAGGGCCGCGTCGGGCAAATGGGCCTTCAGAAGGGCGGCGATGGCGTCGAACTCGCCGGCGTCGCGCAGCTGTTCGGCCGACAGCTGCCAGAAGCTCTCGAACGCGTCGTTGTGCAATCTCAGGCGCCCGTCGGAGCCGAACACCGCGACCGCGTCGTTCAACTTGTCCAACGTGGCCGTCTGGACCTGAAGCTGGGCGTTGAACCGGCTCCTCAGATTCAGCTCTCCCGTAATGTCCGAAAACAGCAGAAGGATGCCCCCCAACGGATGCGGCTGGCGCACGACGCGTAGCGTGCGTCCGTCGGGCAGGGACCAGCTCTCATCCGGGGCCACGTCCGCCGAGCCGTAGAACTCCAGCTCGCGCGCCTTCCATCCGGCGTAGTCAACCACCTCGGGCAGCATGCGGCGCTGACGCAGCCGGTCCAGAAGCTCGGCGTGCGTCGGCCGTTCGTCCAGCCAGGCCGCGTCCAGCCCGAACAGGGCCTGGAAGGCTGTGTTGTGGAAGGCCAGCCTTCGCGAGGGGCCGAAGATGGCGACCGCATCGGCCAGATGGTTCAGGGTCTCGTCGTGGGCCTCGACGTGGCGACGCAGCGTGTCGCGCGTCTCCTCCGCCTCCGTGGCGTCCAGGGCGAAGACCAGCACGGGTCCGCCGACACCTCCGATGGGCTCGGCGATGATCTTCCAGGCGCGACGGCGCCCGTCGCCGGGTGTCCAGCGGAATCCCTCCTGCCGGGTCCCGACCCGCCCGGCTTCGGCGGCCAGCTGATCGGCCCCCCGGTCGAAGGACGCCCGACGGCGGCGCGCAGCCTCAAGGCTGTCGCAGCCGGTCTCGTTCATCCATGCCCGGTTGGCCCAGATCAGAGCCCCTTCTCCGTCCAGCACCCAGGCGGGGGACGGCGAGGCTTCGGCGATCAATCCGGCTCCCAGGGAAGGTTCGGCGCTCGCGGGGTCCACGCGTTCGTTCAGTCTCAGCCATGCCACGCCGCCGTCGGTGCGGCCCTCGATCGTCCAGCCGCTTTCGGAATCCCGCGCGCGAAACGGCGTCCCCTCGCCAAGCAGCTGCTCGATCGCCTCGCCGTGGCGCGCATGCAGAGCCTCGGCGATCGCAACCGCCGTCGTCCCCTGGGCGTCTCCCGCCAAGCTCTTTCGCGCCGCGGCGATTTGCGCCTCGCCGCCCAGCAGGATCGGTGTCTCTTCCGGCGTCAGTCCCAGCCGCACCTCGTCGAAGGCCGCCACGGCTCCCAGACCCGCCGCCGCCTGACGCTCGGCGGCGTCGCGAACGGCCTCGGCCGCGTCCAGCCGGGCTCGCGTCTGGGTCTGCAAGCGCCAGGCCCAGGCGCCGACGGCCAGCGCCAGTCCCGCCGCCCCCGCCGCCGCCGCAAATGCGATGTCGGCCTCCGCCATGCCGTCCCGCCCGTTGATGCCGAATCACGACCATAGCGCAGATGGGACGGGGTCGCAGGAGTCCGTCTGTTCTTTCCGTTGTGCTCGTTGTGATGAATCCTTGCCGCCCTCCACGCAGCGGAGCTTCTCGACCAGAGCTCATGCCCCAGCAAAGGAGTCGCCTCCGCCGCAGAACGGTTTAGAACGCCCCCAATGAAGTTCCTCGACCAGGCCAAGATCTACATCCGCTCCGGCAACGGGGGCGGGGGCTCGGTGTCGTTCCGGCGCGAGAAGTTCATTCCCAACGGCGGGCCGGACGGCGGCGACGGCGGCAACGGGGGCCACGTCTGGATCGAGGCGGTCGAGGGCCTGAACACCCTGATCGACTATCGCTACCAGCAGCATTTCAAGGCCGGCACCGGCCACCACGGCCAGGGCCGCCAGATGCACGGTGCCAAGGGCGAGGACGTGGTGCTCAAGGTCCCCGTCGGCACCCAGGTGCTGGACGAGGACAAGGAGACGGTCGTTCTGGACCTGACCGAGGCCGGTCAGCGGGAACTGCTGCTCAGTGGCGGCAACGGCGGCTGGGGCAATGTCCGGTTCAAGGGGCCGGTCAACCAGGCCCCGCGCCACGCCAATCCCGGCCAGGAGGGCCAGGAGCGCTGGATCTGGCTGCGGCTGAAGCTGATCGCGGACATCGGCCTGGCCGGCCTGCCCAACGCCGGCAAGTCGACCTTCCTCGCCGCCGCCAGCGCCGCCCGGCCCAAGATCGCGGACTATCCCTTCACCACCCTGGCCCCCAACCTCGGCATGGTGGATCTGTCGCCCGGCGAACGCTTCGTCATCGCCGACATCCCCGGCCTGATCGAGGGGGCCTCCGAAGGCGCGGGTCTGGGCACGCGGTTCCTGGGCCACGTCGAACGCTCCGCCTCCCTGATCCATCTGGTCGATGGAACCCAGGACGATGTGGCGGGGGCCTGGCGCATCATCCGGGGTGAACTGGACGCCTATGGTGAGGGCTTAGGTGACAAGACCGAGATTCTGGCGCTGAACAAGATCGACGCCCTGACCCCCGAGGCGCGCGAGGAAAAAGCCGCCGAACTGAAGGCCGCGTCAGGCAAGCGACCCATGCTGGTCTCCGGCGTCTCGGGCGAGGGCGTGCCCGAACTGCTCCGCGCCGCCTGGGCCGAGGTCCGCCGGAACCGGGGCGAGATCGACGAGGACGGCGAGGAGCGCATAGCCCCTGGCGGCTGGGCTCCCTAGGCCCTCGTCCACTCCATGATCCAGTTCCAGTCCCAGCTGGCGCCGCCATCCCTCGACACGCCCTGCCGCCAGCGGTGCGAGGTGCCCGTGATCTGGTCCCACAGGCCGCGCACGATCATCGGGCCCTGCTCGTCGGCGGCGGCGGAATCGAACACGCCATCGCCGCCGATGAACCGCCCGGCGACGCCTGCGCCGCCCAGCTTTCCGACCTTTGCGTTCATCCAGTAGTCCAGCCAGACGCCCGCTTCCGGGTCCAGCGTCCGCAGCCCCATGCCCGAGAAATCGCGGACCGGGATACGCAACTCCTCCACGTGCGCCCGTCCGCCCAGGATCGACCAGCAGGTCGCTTCGCCCTCGAACACGTCCCAGTCGCCGGGGGCTTTGAGCCGCCGGTGGGCGATGCGCCAGTTTCCATCCAGCCATGAGAACTGTCCCGGCTCAGCGGGCGTCTGGGTGGCTGCGGGCGCGGCCCCGAGCGCGGTCAGTCCAGCGGCGGCGATCAGCACGTCGCTGGGGTCGGCGGTCATCACGGTCTCTCCCCGTCTGTCAGGGAAAGCAGGCTAGGGCGGGTCTCCTGCCAGCCTCCTGTCAGCAGCATGACCGGCGACACGGTCCATCCGTCGTGTTAGCACGGTGGTTAGCTCCATCGTGAGCATAAGCCCCGCAGCCCCGAGCCCGCCCTGTCCTTCTTCCACGCCGGACCCGCGCCCCAGGCGATCGGACCTCGATCAGGCATCCTCCGCGACGGGCTGAACCTGACCGCCGGCATGGCCGTGGGCCTGTTCGGCGGCTCTTTCAACCCGGCCCACGACGGCCACGCCCATGTCGCCGAGACGGCGCTCCAGCGGCTCGATCTGGACCGAGTCGTCTGGCTGGTTTCGCCGCAGAACCCGCTGAAGGATGCTGGCCAGACCGCGCCGCTCGCCGACCGGATGGCCTCGGCCCGCTCTGTCGCGCCCGGCCCCCGCATGATCGTCTCGGACTTCGAGACCCGCGCCGGCACCCGCTGGACCATCGACACGCTTCGAGCCCTGACGCTGCGCCATCCCGGCGTGCGCTTCGTCTGGCTGATGGGGTCGGACAATCTGGAAAGCTTCCACCGCTGGCGCGGCTGGACCGACATCATGCGGATGATGCCCGTGGCCGTCGTGGCCCGGCCAGGCTCCCTGCTGGAAAGCCGCGCCGCGCCCGCCGCCCGGCGCTTCGCCGGCCATCGCGTCTCGTCGCGCGAGGCGCGTCTGCTGGCCCACATGCAGGCCCCCGCCTGGACCTATCTGCGAGCGCCGCTGAACCCGTCGTCCTCCACGGCGTTGCGGGCTCAGAACCGCGCAGGCGGCGAGGGACCGCGTCCCGAGAGATAGCGCTGCGAACCTGCCCGGGTGACCCTGCGCCCCTTTCATGCTAGAGAGCCGCTTTAGTGATCACTCCCGGAGCCCTCCGCTGACCCCCCCGCCCGCGCACGACGCGCAAAACGACGCCGTTTCCAATACGGCGCATGAGGCCGACCCCATCCAGCCCCTCCACGCCGAGCACGGCGACGAGAGCGCGGCCGAAGACGACGAGTCTTCCGACTATTCCCTGTTCGGCACTGGGTCCGAGGGCAATGAGCCCGACGACGACGACGCCCCCTTCACCCGCGAGGCCCCGCTGCCGGTGGGCTCCACGCCGATTGAACAGGCCGTGCTGGCCAAGCTGGACGAGGACAAGGCCCAGGACATCGTCCTGATCGACCTGAAGGGCAAATCGCCCATGGCCGACACCATGATCGTGGCATCGGGCCGGTCGCACCGCCATGTCGGCGCGCTCGCCGACCACCTGCTGCGCACGCTCAAGGATCACGGCATGGGCCGCGCCAAGGTCGAGGGCCTGCCGCACTGCGACTGGGTGCTGATCGACGCCGGCGACGTGATCGTCCACCTGTTCCGCCCCGAAGTCCGTGTCTTCTACAACATCGAGAAGATCTGGGCCGTCGACAGCGCGCACCGGACCCCCGCCTCGGCCTGAGCCGGGCGTGAAAGTGGCCATCCTCGCCATCGGTCGGGCCGGTCGCGGTCCGGAAGCCGAGCTCGCGGCCGACTACGCCGCCCGCGCGACCGCCGCTGGTCGTCCGCTGGGGCTCGGCCCGCTCGATCTGGTCGATCTTGAACCCCGAAAGCCCGGCAAGGGGCCCGAGGCCGAGCTGATCCTGACGGCGGCCGAAGGTTCGCACCTGATCGCCTGCGACGAACGCGGCAAGACCTATTCCAGCCGCACCTTCGCCGACCACATCGCCCGGCTGCGCGACCGGGGCGAGCGCCGTCTGGTCTTTGCCATCGGCGGGGCGGATGGGCTCGACGCCTCGGTGCTGGCGACCGCCCGGTCCACGCTCGCCTTCGGGCCCCAGACCTGGCCCCATGCACTGGCCCGCGCCATGCTGGCCGAACAACTCTATCGCGCGGTGACGATCCTGGCCGGATCGCCCTATCATCGCGACTGATGAAGCGCCTCGCCATCCTCGCCGCCGTCCTGCTGGCCGCCCTGCCGGCCGCGGCCGCCGTGCAGGAGGATCTGGAGCAGCTCCAGGCCCGCTATCGTGACGAACAGGTGCGCGCGCGGCGCCTGCGCGCCGACGCCGAGGCCGCGCGCGGCGAGATCACCGCGCTGGACCGCGAACTGGCCACGCTGGAAAGCGACGTGGCCTCAGGCGATCAGGAACTGGCGGCGCAGCGCGCGAGACTCGCGCAACTCGGCCGGCGCGAGGCCGCCATCGTGTCGGAGCTGTCCAGGGCGCGCGACAGCCAGATGCGGCTCCTGTCCGCGCTCCAGCTGATGAGCCGCCGCCCACCGCCGCCGCTGCTGATCCCCGCCGATCGCGCCGTGGACACCGTGCGCGCCGCCATCCTGATGACGGCCATGGCCCCGGACCTGCGCGCCCGCGCCGACACGCTCGCCGCCCGCCAGGCCGAGGTCGGCCGCATCCGTCGCCTCGCCGTCCTCTCGTCAGAGCGGCTGCTGACCACCGAAAGCGCGCAGGGCGACCGCCGTGCCGAGATCGAAAGCCTTTCGGCTCGCAGAACCGCCCTTCTGGCCGTGCTGCGCGCCGACGCCGAGCGGGCCGAGCGCGCTGCCCGCACTCTGGAAAACCGGATTCGAGCCCTCGGCGCTACGCCCGTGTCCGCCGCTGCGGAGGCCGACGCCCCGGCCAGTCGCCTGCCCGCCGGTCGCAATCGCCTGACCGCCCCGGTCGCCGGTCCGCCATCCGTCCGCTTCGGTCAGGGCGCGGACGGCGCGCGCTCGCAAGGCTGGCGCTGGACCGCGTCGGGAGGCGTCGCCGCCCCGGCGGGCGGGCGCGTGGATCACGCCGGCCCTCTCAGCGGCTGGGGCGAGGTGGTGATCCTGGATCTGGGCGACGGCTGGCGGGCCGTGGTGGCGGGTCTCGATACGGTCGCGGTCGAACCCGGCCAGAGGGTCGCTGACGGGCAGTCGCTGGGCCGCGCCGAGGCCGGCGGCGAGGTCTATCTGGAACTCCGGCGAAGCGACCGCCCGGTCGATCCGGCGCCATTTTTCTGAACCGGCCTCGCATGCGGCCGGATTTGACGCGGCGATCGGTGATGCTGCGTTTGTCTGCCATATCGACGCGATCCGGTGCCCGGAGTGAGAGAAGTGAGAGTCACTCCAACCCTTTCGCCGGACTCTCATTCGACGGGGGCGGGAATCCCCTTCCCTCCGCCGCGTGACGCTGATTTTATCCACCGGACGCGGGGCCGCCACGATTGATCGCGACGATCCCGCTCCATCCTCCCTCCGTCCGCCCCGGCGGACGCTGAAAGAGACCGAATGCGCAGACTTCTCGTCGCCGGAGCCGCCGTCGCGGCGCTGAGCCTTTCCGCCGCCGCCGTGGCCAGCCAGACGCCCCGGAACGAGACCTTCCGGATGCTCCAGCTGTTCGGCGACACCCTGGCGGTGATCGAACAAGCCTATGTCGTTCCCGTCGACAACAAGAAGCTGATCGAGGCGGCGCTGGCGGGCATGATGACCGCGCTCGACCCGCATTCGAACTACCTCGCGCCGGACGGCTTCGACGACCTTCAGGAGCGGACCTCCGGCGAATACTCCGGCGTCGGCCTGACCATCACCACCGAGGGCGGCCTGGTGAAGGTCATCTCGCCGATGGACGACGGCCCCGCCGCCAAGGCCGGGGTGCAGGCGGGCGACGTCATCTCGGTCATCGACGGCCAGAACGCGGCCGGCCTGACGGTGTCCGAGGTCTCCGAGAAGCTGCGCGGCGCGATCGGCACCTCGGTCAATGTCACCTTCCTGCGCGACGGCTCCGACCCGCTGGAGGTGACCCTGGTGCGCGAGGTCATCACGGTCGACAGCGTCACCGGCCGCATGGAAGGCGACTTCGGCTACCTGCGGGTCGCCACCTTCAACGAGAACACCGGCCGCGAATTGGGCGAGGTCATCGAGCGGCTCAAGTCCCAGAACCCGAACATCCAGGGCTATGTGCTGGACCTGCGCAACAACGGCGGCGGTCTGCTGACAGCCGCCATCGACGTGTCCGACGCCTTCCTGGAACGCGGTGAGATCGTCAGCCAGCGGGGCCGCCGCGCCGATCAGATCGAACGCTACGCCGCCCGCCCCGGCGACCTGTCGGGCGGCCTGCCGATCGTAGTCTTGATCAACTACGGCTCGGCCTCGGCGTCCGAGATCGTGGCCGGCGCCCTTCAGGATCAGGAGCGGGCCACGCTGGTCGGCCTGACCAGCTTCGGCAAGGGCTCGGTCCAGACCGTCATCCCCCTGCGCGGCGGCCAGGACGGAGCGCTCTCGATCACCACGGCGCGCTATTACACGCCGTCGGGTCGCTCGATCCAGAAGATCGGCATCGAGCCGGATCTGGAGGTGGCCCGCACCGAGGCCGAGGCCCGCATCGTCTCCCGCTCCAGCTTCGTCTATTCCGAGGCGGCCTACGCCACGGCGCTGGACGCCTCCATCGGCGCGGAGCGGCGCGGACCGCACACCCCGCGCGAGGCGCCGGGTCCGGACTACGACGAAGACGCCGACTACCAGCTCCAGCGCGCGCTGGACGTGCTCCGCGCCCGGGGCGACCTGACCCACCTCGCCGCCGCGCCCGAGGGGATCGTCGTCACCGATCCGACCGCCCCCGGCATCGAAACGGCCGCGCTGGGAGACACGACGGAGGAGTAGGCTCGCTGCGGCGACGCGGCTCTCGACCCTCTGGCTGCGTCCCTCTAGCGTGTCGGCATGACCGCATCGCAGACCCATGACGTGATCGTCGCCGGCGCTGGCCTCGCGGGGGCGACCTTTGCGCTCGCGGCGGCGAGCGGGGGCCTGAAGGTCGCCCTGATCGATCCGCAGCCGTTCTCGGCCCAGCTGGCCGAGACCTTCGACGGGCGATCGACGGCCATCGCCTGGTCGACCTTCCGGATGCTCGACGCCCTGGGCCTGGGCGAGCGCTTGCGGCCGCACGCCTGCCGCATGGACCGCATTCTGGTGACGGACGGCCGCCGGCCCGGCGCGGCGTCGAAATCAGGCTCGCCCGCCTTCCTGCGCTTCGACGCCGAGGAGGTCGGCGACGCGACCGGCGGCGAACCCCTCGGATACATGGTCGAGAACCGCCGCATCCGCGCGGCCCTGGCCGAGGTGCTGGCCGACAGCACGGTCGAGCTGATGGCCCCGGCCGCCGTCGAGACGGTCGACGGCTCGGGCGCGCGGGCGGTGGTGACGCTGAAGGACGGCCGCGCATTGACCGCGCCGCTGATCGTGGGAGCCGAGGGTCGCGGCTCTCTGGTCAGGAAGGCCGCCGGGATCGAGACGGTCGGCTGGGGCTATGGCCAGTCCGGCGTGGTCGCGACGGTGCGGCTGGACCACGACCACGGCAATGTGGCGCACGAATACTTCCTGCCCGGCGGACCGTTCGCCATCCTGCCCTTGACCGAGCAGCGGGCCAGCCTCGTCTGGACCGAGACGACGAAGGCCGCCGAGGCGCTGCGCGACTGTTCCGACGCCGCCTTCCGCTCGCACCTCATGCGCCGCTTCGGCGAGTTCCTGGGCGAGGCCCGGCCGGAGGGGCCGCGCTTCGTCTACCCGCTGGCTCTGGAGCTGGCGACCAAGCTGACGGGGCCGAGGACGGCCCTGATCGGCGACGCGGCCCACGGGGTGCATCCGGTGGCGGGCCAAGGCCTGAACATGGGATTGAAGGACACCGCCGCCCTGGCCGAGGTCTTGATCGAAGCCGCCCGGCTCGGCGAGGACGTCGGATCGGAGACGGTGCTGGATCGCTACGCCCGCTGGCGGCGCTTCGACATCCTGGCCCTGGCGGCCGGGTTCGACGGCTTCGTGCGGCTGTTTTCCAACGACATCGCGCCGGCCCGGCTGGCCCGCGATCTCGGCATGGCGGCGGTCAACCGCATCGCGCCGCTGCGAAAGGCCTTCATGGGCGAGGCCGGCGGCGCGACAGGCGATCTGCCGAAGCTGCTGCGCGGCGAGCTGGTCTGACGCGCAGCGTCAGTCCAGCTGCCTTGCCTCTTCGGCCAGCATGATCGGCACGCCGTCGCGGATGGGGAAGGCCAGCTTGGCGCCCTTGGAGATGAGCTCGTTGGCGGCGCGGTCGTAGTCCAGTTTGCCGCGCGTGACCGGGCAGACCAGGACCTCCAGCAGGCGGGGATCGACGGAAGCCGGCGTGTGGAAGGCGTCGCTCATTTCGGACCGTGACGTTTGGCGTTCGGGAGCCATCACGATACACGACCGAGCCCCAAGCGCCCAAGCCCCCCGGACCCCGAATGACAGAGTACGAAGCCTTCGCCCTGGAGCTGGCCGCCGAGGCCGCGCGGGTCACCCTGCCGCTGTTCCGCAACGAGGCGGCGGCCGAGAACAAGGCGGGCGAAGGGGCCTTCGATCCCGTGACCGAGGCCGATCGGGGCGCGGAAGCTGCTATCCGCCGCCTGATCGAGACGCGCTATCCCGAACACGGCGTCATCGGCGAGGAGTACGGCGAGGACCGCCCGGACGCAGACCATGTCTGGGTTCTGGACCCGGTCGACGGCACCCGCGCCTTCATCGCCGGCTTGCCGCTGTGGACCACGCTGATCGCCCTGCGACACGCGGGCCGCCCGACCGTGGGCTTGATCGCCCAGCCCTATCTGGACGAGGTCTTCCTGGGCGGGCCGTCGGGCGCGCGGCTGGTGTCGCGTGGCGGCGAGCGGGCGATCCGGGTGCGGGAATGCCCTCGCCTGACCGAGGCGGTGATCGCCACCACCGATCCGGACATCTTCACCGCGCCCGAGTTCGGGGCCTGGACCCAGGTGCGGGCGGCGGCGCGGCTGGCCCGGTTCGGGTGCGATGCCTACGCCTATGCCATGGTGGCGATGGGCCGAATCGACCTGGTGGCCGAGACTGGGCTCAAGGAATGGGACTGGTCGGCGCTGGTGCCGGTGATCGAGGCCGCGGGCGGACAGGTGACGGACTGGACCGGCCAGCCGCCGTCGGGCGATGGGCGCATCATCGCGGTCGGTGATGCGCGGGTGCGCGAGGACGCCCTCGTGGCGTTCAAACGCGGCGTGCGCTGAGGCCTAGGCGGCCGGGGTTTCGGTCGGTTCCGGCGCGGCCAGCGGCGCAAGGTCGTTCACCGGCGAGACGTAGTCGGCCATGGCGTCGAACTCGTTCAGGAAGACCGCGCGCATGTCGTCGGTCTCCATGATGACCTCGTGCTTGGCTCCCGCGACCTCCACATAGCGCCCCCGCCCCAGCCGCTTGGCGGCCCAGCGGTTGGTCTGCTTCCAGACCCGGTCGTCCTCGCCGGACTGGACGATGGTGCAGGGGATCAGCACCGATTTCAGCGCCTTGGGCTTGAGCACGCGTTCGCCGGCATCGAGCGCGAAGGCCAGCCAGCCCCAGGTCGGGCCGCCCACCGCCAGGTGTGGACAGGCGAAAAGCTGTTGCCGCCACAGCTCGTAGCGCGTCTCGTCGGACGTCAGGGCATCCTTCTCGAAGGTGTGGTCGAAAGGATCGTCCGGATCGTCCAGGACGAAGTCGCCCGCCTTGCCGTGACGCACGTTCCAGCGCACCGCCAGCTTGACGGACCACATCGATCGCTTTCCCGTCTTCACCCGCAGCATGGGGCTGGACAGGATGGCCCCGGCGAAACGGCTCTCTCCGGCCTCGAGCGTCAGCAGATTGAGCGCGCCGCCCATCGAATGGCCAACCATCACCCAGGGCTTGGGCGCGCGGGCCTCGAAGGCATCCATCAGGCGCGCATAGTCGTCCAGAAACTCCTCGACCGCGCGGGCGTGACCCTTCAGACGGTCGGGCAGAAGGCGGGCCGACAGGCCCTGTCCACGCCAGTCGTGGGCCAGCACGCACCAGCCGCGCGCCAGGAAGTTGCCGATCAGCTCGAAGTATTTCTCGATCGGCTCGGTGCGGCCAGGCGACAGGACGACGGTGCCCCGCGGCCTGGCCGCCACCAGCGTCGACGGCGTCCAGAAGGCGGCGCGCAGGCGCAGGCCGCCGGCGCCGCGGAACCATTCGCCTTGGCCACCCGGCGGGGCGGCGGCTCCAGGCACGCCCATCAGGGGCGCATTGGCGGCGAAGGCGGCGGCGCGGTTCACTCGGGCTTCCGGAATTTGAGGGTCATGCGGTCGCTCTCGCCGATCTCGCGATACGGCGCGCTGTCGAAGGTCGGGTCGGGCGGCGAGCCGAGCGGTGCCGTCAGCAGGCGCGGCGGCAGGGTCTCGACGCCGAAGGGATGGTCCTTGGTGTCATCAGGGTTGGCGTTGATCTCGGATGCCGCCTCGAAGATGAAGCCGGCCTCGGCCGCCAACTGCTTGACGAAGGCCTCCTGGACATAGCCGTCGGCCGCGGCTGGGTCCTGGTCCTGATCGGGGCCGAGGCGATGCTGCTCGACGCCCAGGATGCCGCGCGGGCGAAGCGCCGCGAAGGCGTCGGCGAAGGCCTTTTCGGCGATGCCCGCGGCCATCCAGGCGTGGATGTTCCGCATGAACAGGACCATGTCGGCGGTGCCGGCCGGCGCGACCGGGCCGGTCGTGGCCCCGAACTGGCTGAACTTGACCTCGCCGTACAGGCGGCGATCGGAGCCGAAGCGCTGTTCGAAGTTGGCGTTGAGCGCCGCCTGGGCCGGGTCGGCGCCGGGCGCGGTCGAGAAGCCCACGGCGTAGTATTCGCCGTCGCCCTCGGCGAGGTACGGCGCGAGGATCTCGGTGTACCAGCCGCTGCCGGGCCAGAAGTCGACGACGGTCATGGATGGCTGCAGTCCGAAAAACCTCAGCGTTTCCAGCGGATGCCGCCAGGTATCGCGCGCCCGGTCGGCCGCGCGCCAAGGTCCAGCGATGGCCCACTCCAACGAGCCCTCGGGGGGTCCGGCGGGGGTTTCGGGATCGGCTTTCTCGGGCTCGCGGTCGCCGCAGGCCGACAGGCCGCCGACGGCGATCAGGCCGCAGGCGGCCAGCATGGCCCGCCGCGACGGTCCCGCTGATCCCGACCGCTTATCGTCCCGCATTCGTCATTCCTGCCCCGGCGCCGCCAGCCCGCGACGCCGTCCCGGAAGCGGTTGGGATAGAGGGCTTCGCTAAGCGCGTCAAAGCTCGATCAGGCGGGCTTTCGGAACCGCAGCGTCATGCGGTCGCTCTCGCCGATGGCGTCGTACTCGGCGCGCTCGGCCTCGGTCAGGGGCGTGGCGCGGTCGTTCGGATTGCCCTCGCGCGGCGCCGAGGTGCGGACCGGCGGCAGGGTCCAGACGCCATAGGGGTGATCCCGATCGTCGCGCGGATTGGCGTTCAGCTCGCTCCTGGCGTCGAGCACGAAGCCGGCCCGTTCCGCCGCGGCGATGATGTAGGCCTCCGAGACGTAGCCGAAGGGGGCGGTGGCGTCGGGGTTCGTGCCCGGCGCGGCGCGGTGCTGTTCGATGGCGAGCACGCCGCCCGGCTTCAGGGCGCCGAAGAAGGCGGCCATGAAGGGGTCGGTCCGACCCGCGCGATGCCAGTTGTGGAAGGCGCGGGCGACCAGGACCAGATCGGCGGTCCCGGCCTCGACGCCCATGCCTTCGCCGGGATTGTTCACCGCGACGTAGCGCCCGCCCGTCTGGGCCAGGTAGGGCTGGAGGATCGCCGACCACCAGCCGGCGCGGCCGGGCTGGATCTCGACCACTGTCGAACCCGGCGTCAGGCCCCAGAAGGTCAGGGCCTCATAGGGGCGCCGCGCGGCGTCGCGGGCCTTGTCGGCGGCGGGACGGGCGTCGGACGCGATCGCGGCCTGAAGCGCGGCGTCTTCCTGCAGCACGGGCGGCGCGGCCGTGAGGGCGTTGGAGCCCGCGGCGGGCAGGGCCTGGGCCGAGGCGGTCGTCGCGGCCAGGACGGCGGCGAGGGCGATCACGGATGCGCGCATGAACAGGGTCTCCCGAAGCGTTGTTGTGGTTGGCGGCGACCATACCCACGACGCTTGATCGGGCAAGTGATGATCCGGCGACGGCCGGGGTCTTGACGCCGCACCGAGGCGCACCATCTGAGCATCCGAGAGCGCCGGTTCCCGGGTTCTCGCGGACGGTTCGGGGCCCAGATCGGGACCGGGCGGTTCGATCCCTACGCCGACCCGGGCCACAAATCGCGGGGCGGCTCCATCTTGCTGACTGATCAGGAGATCGACATGCGTACCATCGACTTGACCCCCCTCTATCGCTCGGCCGTCGGCTTCGACCGCCTGGCCTCCCTGCTGGAAAGCGCCGCGCGCACCAGCCAGGAGAACGGCTGGCCGCCCTACAACATCGAGACGACGGGCGAAAACGCCTACCGCATCGAGATCGCCGTCGCCGGCTTCAAGCCCGACGAGCTGAACATCGAGGTCAAGGAAAACCTGCTGACCGTCACCGGCCGCAAGACGGCCAACGACGACGGCGCGGCAAACCGCACCTATCTGCATCGCGGCCTGGCCGAGCGCGACTTCGAGCGCCGCTTCCAGCTGGCCGACTATGTGATCGTGACCGAGGCCCGCCTCGACAACGGCCTGCTGTCGATCGAGCTGAAGCGCGAGCTGCCCGAGGCGCTGAAGCCCCGGCGCATCGAGATCGCCTCGACCGCGACCGGCCTGATCGAAGGCAAGGCCAAGACCAAGGCGGCGTAACCCGCCGGCGTATCGACGAATGAGAGGGGCGGTCTTTGGGCCGCCCCTTTTTCGTTCAGGCGAACTCGGCTTCCAGATCGGCGAGACGCGCCGCCTGATCCTCGGCGATCAGGGCGTCCAGCAGAGGATCGAGCTCCCCTTCCAGGATCTGCGGCAGGCTGTGCAGCGTCAGGTTGATGCGGTGATCGCTGACCCGGCCTTGCGGGAAGTTGTAGGTTCGGATGCGCTCGGACCGGTCGCCCGACCCGACCTGGGACTTCCGGGCGTCGGATCGCGCCTGATCCTTCTGCTGGCGCTGAAGGTCATACAGGCGGACTCGCAGGTTCTTCATCGCCTTGTCGCGGTTCACGTGCTGGGACTTCTCGGACGACGTCACCACGATGCCCGTCGGCAAATGGGTGATGCGCACGGCGGAGTCGGTCTTGTTGACGTGCTGCCCACCCGAGCCGGAGGCGCGGTAGGTGTCGATGCGGATGTCCTTGTCCTGGATGTCGATCTCGACGTCCTCGACCTCGGGCAGGACGGCGACCGTCGCCGCCGAGGTGTGGATGCGGCCGCCGGCCTCGGTCGCCGGCACGCGCTGGACCCGGTGGACCCCGCTCTCGAACTTCAGCCGGCCGAAGACGCCGTCGCCGGTGACCGTGGCGATGATTTCCTTGTAGCCCCCGGCCTCGCCTTCCGTCGCGCTGTCGATCTCGACCCGCCAGCCGCGCGTAGAGGCGTAGCGCGAGTACATCCGGAAGAGATCGCCCGCGAACAGGGCCGCCTCGTCGCCGCCGGTGCCGGCGCGCACTTCCAGCACGGCGCTCGCGTTCTCGTCGGCGTCGCGCGGGGCCAGCAGCAACGCCACGTCGCGCTCCATGTCCGGCAGGCGCTCAGACAGGATACGCAGCTCCTCCTCCGCCATCGCCGCCATCTCGGGGTCCGAGGCCATGGCCTTCAGGTCCTCGATCTCCGCACGCGCGCGGCCGAGCGCGGTGACGGCGTCGGCCACCGGCTTCATCTCAGCGTGCTCCTTGGACAGACGCACGATCTCCTGACCGTCGGTGGCCGCGCCCATGCGCGCTTCCACCTGATGGAAGCGGTCCAGGACCTGGTCGAGCTTGGACTGGGGCAGGCGCAAAGTGGGCTTGGGCTCCGGTTGAGCGAAGGGCCGGACCCTTATCGCGGGGCATCCCGGCTGTCGATGCGACGGCTGCGGACGGTCACGCTGGATAACATCGCCGTCATCGTCGGTTACCCCTGTCGATCTGGGGCATTAGCTGTGCCGTAGCGCTCGTCACGACCGTCAATCTGGGGGCTGGATGGACACCTTTCTGCTGTTTCTGCTGGTCGGCGCCCTGGCCCAGGCGGTCGATGGTTCGCTGGGCATGGCCTATGGCGTGATCTCGTCGTCGGTGCTTCTGGCGCTGGGGGTTCCGCCCGCTATGGCCTCGGCCAGCGTTCACGGCGCTGAAGTCTTCACCACCGCCGCCTCCGCCAGCTCCCACGTCTGGCACAAGAACGTCGAATGGCGACTGTTCATCCCGCTGGCTGTCGCCGGCGTGATCGGCGGCGTTCTGGGTGCCTATGTGCTGTCCGGTCTCGACGGCGAAGTCATCAAGCCGTTCATCGTGGTCTATCTGGCGGGCATGGGTCTCTACATCCTTTGGAGGGCCGGGCATGACATCGAGCCGCGGCGCATCCGCCAGTGGAAGGTCGCGCCGCTGGGCGTCATCGGCGGCTTTCTAGACGCCATTGGCGGCGGGGGCTGGGGCCCGACCGTCTCCTCGACCATGGTCGGGGCTGGCGCCGAGCCGAGACGCGCCATCGGCACGGTCAACACGGCTGAGTTCTTCCTGACCGTCGCGATCTCCGCGACCTTCGTCTGGGCGCTTGTGACGGGCCACTGGGAAGAGGCGGGCGCGCTGGAGAACCATGCGGCGGCGATCGGCGGCCTGGTCGTCGGCGGCCTTCTGGCGGCCCCCTTCGCGGGCTGGATCACCAAGCGGCTGCCGCGTCGAGCCTTGACCTATGGCGTGGGCGGTCTTCTGGTCCTGCTGGCTGGCTTTCAGGGCCTGCAGCTTGCCGGAGTGGTCGCCTAAATCTGGACGCCCGTCGTTCGCATGATCTCGGCCCGCAGTTCGGGCAGCCCCAGCCCCTTCTCCGCCGAGGTCACCGCCACCGCCGGAAACGCCGCCGGGCGCTTGGAGATGGCCTTCAGCGTCGCCTCGCGCACGGCTTCGCGCTCGTGGGCCTTGATCTTGTCGGCCTTGGTCAGGACGATGTGATAGCTGACGGCGGCGAGGTCGAGCGCGTCCAGCGCCTCGGTGTCGACGCTCTTCAGCCCGTGCCGGCTGTCGATCAGCAGATAGACCCGCTTCAGCGTCACCCGCCCGCGCAGATAGTCCCGGCCCAGGTTCTGGAACTGCTTGACCGTCGACTTCGACGCCTTGGCCCAGCCGTAGCCCGGCAGGTCCACCAGCCGCATCTTTCCGTCCAGGTCGAAGAAGTTGACCTCGCGCGTCCGGCCCGGCTCGTTGGACGCCCGCGCGAGCTTGTGCATGCCGACCAGGCCGTTGATCAGGCTGGACTTGCCGACATTGGACCGGCCGGCGAAGGCGATCTCGGGCAGGTCCGGTTCGGGCAACTGCTCGATCTTGGCGCAGCCCATGACGAAAGTCGCGGGCCGGGCGAACAGCACCCGCGCGGCCTCGATCTCCTCGTCCGAATAGGCGCCGGTCTCGGGCTCCGTCACGCGGGTTTGTTTCTCAGCTTGGCGATGAAGTCGTCGATCGGGTTCTCGGCCCCGAAGCGGTGCATGATGAAGTACTGTTGGGCGATCGACAGCACGTTGTTCCAGGCCCAGTATACCAGCAGACCCGCCGGGAACACCGCCATGATGAAGGTGAAGATCACCGGCATCCAGGCGAAGATCTGGCGCTGCACCGGATCGGGCATGGGCGGGTTCATCGCCTGCTGCAGCCACATGGTGAAGCCGTAGAAGATGGCGAGCACGCTGAGCCCCAGGGTGAAACCGCCGCCCGAGTTGACCAGCAAGCCGCCCAGCAGCGGGATCGAACCCGGATCCCACGGGATCAGGCCGAACAGGGTCCAGATGTTGGTCGGATCGGGCGCCGACAGATCGCGGATCCAGCCGAAGAAGGGCGCATGGCGCATCTCGATGGTGACGAACAGCACCTTATACAGGGCATAGAAGACCGGGATCTGCACCAGGATCGGCAAACAGCCCGCCAGCGGATTGATCTTCTCCCGCTGATACAGCGCCATCGTCTCCTGCTGCTGCTTCTGCGGGTCGTCTTTGAACTGCGTCTTGATCTTCTCCATCTGCGGCTGGAGCTTGCGCATCTTCGACAGGCTCTCGTAGCTCTTGTTCGCCAGCGGGAACATGATGAGCTTGATCGTCAGCGTCAGCAGCAGGATGGCCACGCCGAAGTTGCCGACCAGGCCGGCGAACCAGTGGACCAGCAGGAAGATCGGTCGCGTCAGGAAGAACAGGAAACCCCAGTCGATCGCATAGACGAAGCGCGGCAGGCCCAGCACTTCCTCATAGTCTGCCAGGATCTCGTTGCGCTTTGCGCCGGCGAACAGGCGCTGTTCCTCGGTGATCTGCCGGCCCGGATTGATGGTGCGGGGCTCGCCGAGCAGGCGGGCCTCGCGCATCTGCAGGCCATTGGCGTCGCGCGCGACGAACTCGGCCTCGATCGTCTGGTTCTGCCCGGGGATCAGGGCCGCCAGCCAGTATTTGTCGGTGATGCCCAGCCAGCCGCCGGTGGATTCGAACTCTTCGCGCGGCTTCTTGGTCCAGTCGCCGTACTTCAGCTGGGTGGTCGAGTAGTCGCCGGGTTCGCCGAAGGTGCCGATCCCGCCTTCGTGCAGGATCTGGTTCTTGCCGAGCGTATCGGGCACGCCCTGGCGCTCAATGCGGCCATAGGGGGCGATGACGATCGGCGTCGTGCCCAGGTTGGCGACGGTGTCCCGGAGCGTGAAAAGGTAGTTCTCATCGACCGACACCACGCGGGTGAAGCGCAGACCCTGACCGTTGTCCCAGGTCAGGGTGACCGGCGTCGTCGGCGTCAGGGTCGAGCCGCTGGTCAGCCGCCACAGGGTGTTGGGGCCGGGCACGCCGCCGGCGATGTTCTGTCCGGTCCAGCCGAACTGGGCCAGGAAGGCGTGCTCCATGCCCGCCGGGCGGAACAGCTCCACGGGCGCGGGATCGTCCAGCGTCTCGCGGTAGTCGGTCAGGAACAGGTCGTCGATCCGGCCGCCCTGCAGCGACAGGGAGCCGCGCAGCTTGCCGGTCTGGATCGGCACGCGGGCGACCGTGCCCAGCGCCTGGCCGCGATCCTCGGTGAAGACGGCGGCGGACGGGGCGGGGGCGGCGCCCGGAACTGCCAGGTCGCCGTCGGCGTCGACGGTCTGAGACGCTGCCGCGGCCTCGGCGGCGGCGCGCTGCTGTTCGGCCTGGGGGCCCAGGATGAAGATCTGGTACAGGATCAGGATCACCGCCGTCGCGACGACGAAGATCACCATGTTCCGCGTGTTCTCGTTCTTCATTCGGGGTCAGGCGTCCTGAGCAGGCGGGGGGTCGGAAATGGGGGCGGCCTCGCGCGAACGCGAGGGGTCCGGCGGGCCCGGCTGCGCCAGCCTTGTAAGGGCGGACGCCACATCGTCAAGCAGACGCTCCCAGGGCCGATCCGCCGTGCCCTGCCGGGCAATGAGCACATAGTCGGAGCCGGCGACGCCGTGAACGGGCAACAGGGCGTGTGCGGCCTCGCGCAGGCGGCGCTTGGCGCGGTTCCTGACCACCGCCCCGCCGATCTTGCGGGTGGCGGTGAAGCCCACGCCGATGGCCGGATCGCGGTCGGCGCGATCCAGCCGCTGGATCAGCACGGCGCCGCGCGCCAGGGAAACGCCTTTCGCGGCCGCCAGAAACTGGGGCCGCTTGGTCAGGCGTCGCAATGAGGGGGGATTCTCGTTCATCCCTTCTCCCCTTGCGGGAGAAGGTGGCCCGCAGGGCCGGATGAGGGGTGCAACTCGGTGTCTGACGGGAACGCAAGGCGGATGCATCGTGTCTGCATCCTCGTACCCCTCATCCGACCTCGCTGCGCTCGGCCACCTTCTCCCGCAAGGGGAGAAGGAAATCAGGCCGTCAGGCGCTTGCGGCCCTTGGCGCGGCGGCGGGCGACGATCTTGGCGCCGTTCTTGGTGGCCATCCGCGAACGGAAGCCGTGACGGCGCTTGCGCACGAGTCGCGACGGCTGATAGGTCCGCTTCACGGTCGGCTCCTGTGTTCGAATAGGGTTGCGCGGCCGGACAGGGCGTCCGTCGCGGGAAGGGCGGGCGTATAAGGGCGGGGGCGGCGGCTGTCAACGCCGGTAAGGCCGCCGATCCGGGAGTTGCGGGCGTTGAGACATCCATGAAGCGCCTCTCTCGGTTTCTCCCCCTACTTGCCCTCGCGGCCGTGATCGTCCTGATCTTCTCCATGGGCTGGCATCGCTATCTGTCGCTGGAGACGCTGAAGGTCCACGGCACGGCGCTGCGCGCCTTCACCGCTGACAACTACATCCTCGCGCTGCTGGCCCTCATGGCCCTGTTTGCTGTCCTGACGGCCAGCGTGGTGCCCGGAGTCTTCTTCCTGACCATCACGGCGGGCTATCTGTTTGGGCCCTGGGTCGGTGGTGTGTCGACCGCCATCGCCGCCACCCTGGGCGCCCTCATCGTCTATGGCGTCGCCCGCACGGCGCTGGGCGAGGACCTGCGGCGCCGGGCCGAGGGCGACAAGGGGATGTTCGCCAAGGTCTGCGCCACCATCGACAAGGACACCTTCTGGTATGTGCTGGCGTCCAGGCTGGCGGTGGTGGTGCCGTTCCACATGATCAACGTCGCGGCCGGTCTGATGACGGTCCGGCTCGCGCCCTACATCATCGCCACGGTGATCGGCCTCTTGCCCGCCCACATCATCTACTGCTGGATCGGAGCGCGGCTGAACACCCTGCTGGCCAGCGATCCCAATCCGGACATCCAGGCCCTGTTCGGCCAGTTCTGGGCGCCGATGCTGGGCGTCTTCGTCCTGGCCGTCGTGCTGCCGCTGGCGCTGAAGGCCGTCCAGCGCCGCCTGCCGGGAGCCGCCGCGCCATGAGCCCGCAGGCGCGGCTGTCCGATCTGTTCGAGCGCGCTCGCCGCTGGCGGCCGGCCGCGCCCGACGGCCTGCAGTCGCGCCTGCTGATCCTGACCGTGCTGTTCACCCTGGCGGTCGAGGCGCTGATCCTTTTGCCCAACGCCGCAAACTTCCATGAGACCTGGCTGCAGGACCGGCTCCAGGCCGCCGAACTGGCCTCCGTCGGCGTCGAGGCCCTGCCGTACAACGCCGTCGACCCCGAGACCGCCGATCAGCTGCTGCGCATCGGCGGCGTGTCGGCGGTGGCCATCTCCGACCAGGGCGTCATGAGCCAGCTGCTGCGCGCGCCCGATCTGCCCCGCACGCCCGACTTCATCGACCTGAGGCGCCGGAACACCGGCGCGCGCCTGTGGGAGCCGATGGAGACGCTGATGGGCCACCCGGACCGCTCGATCCGCGTCCGCGCCGCGCCCCGCTATCGCTCCGGCGACTTCATCGACGTGGTCGCGCCGGCGGAACCGCTGAAGCAGGAACTCCAGGCCTTCCTTCTGAACAGCCTTCTTGTGTCGCTGGTCATTTCGGCGGCGGCGGGCGGCCTGCTTTACGCCGGTCTGGCGTTCCTCGTGCTCCGCCCACTTCGCCGCGTGACGCGGTCCATCGAGGGCTTCGCCGCCGACCCGCTCCAGCCCGCGCCCGAACCCTCGGACCGTCAGGACGAGATCGGCAGGGTCGAGCGCGAACTGGCCCGCATGCAGGAAGAGGTGCGTCAATCGCTGAAGTCGCGCGCCCGCCTCGTGGCGCTGGGCGAGGCCGTGGCCAAGATCAACCACGACCTCAGGAACATGCTGACCTCGGCCCAGATGGCGTCCGAGCGTCTCGCCGCCTCGCCCGACCCCCAGGTCGCCAAGGCCCTGCCCCGGCTGGAGCGCGCGCTGGGCCGCGCGGCCGCCCTGGCTCGCAACGTGCTCGACTACGGCAAGTCCGAGGAACCGGCCCCCGTCATCGACCGCCTCGCGCTGGCCCCCGCCGTCACCGCCGCCGCAGAGGACGCCGGGTTGGAACCGACCGGCGTGCGCCTCGCCAGAACCATCCCCGCGCGCTTCTCGATCCGCGCCGACGGCGATCAGCTCCACCGCATCCTGGTCAACCTGATGCGCAACGCCCGCCAGGCCATCGAGGCCGATCCGACGCGCAAGCCGGGCCGTCGCGGCGCGCTCGGCTGCGTCACCGTCTCGGCGTGGGAACAGCCCGGCTGGAGCGTCATCCGCATCATCGACGACGGCCCAGGCATCCCGCCGCGCCTGTCCGAGCGCCTGTTCGAGCCCTTCGTCAGCGGAAGCGGATCGGACGGCACGGGGCTCGGCCTCACCATCTCGCGCGAGCTGGCGGCCAACCACGGCGGCGATCTGCGTCTGGTCGAGACCGGCCCGACCGGCACGACCTTCGAGCTCCGCCTTCCTACCTGACCTACCTGACGGCGTCAGATTTCCTGATTGTAGGCGCCGACCTCGGGATGGCGGGCCAGGCGCGGCTTCACCTCCTCGCGGAACAGGGCGCGCATGTCGTCTTCCGAGCGCATGCTCTCGACCACCACGACCAGCTCCGGCTTGTTGGACGAGGCGCGGACCAGTACCCAGGACCCGTCGTCCAGATGCACGCGAGCGCCGTTGACGGTGATGACCTCGACGATCTTGCGCCCCAGAATCGAGCCGCCTTCCGCGCCGAGCTTCTCGTACTCCGCCACGACTTTGGCCAGCACATCGTACTTCAGCTCGTCGTCGCAATGCGGCGACATGGTCAAGCTGGTCCAGGCGTCGGGAAGCGCCCGCTTCAGTTCAGACAGGCGCTTGCCGGGATTGCGATCCAGCATCTGCAAGACGGCTGCGGCCGCCACGATGCCGTCGTCGTATCCGCGCCCGATCGGGTCCGCGAGGAAGAAGTGGCCGGACTTCTCGAAGCCCGCCAGCGCGCCCAGCTCGGCGGTCTTGCGCTTGATGTAGCTGTGGCCGGTCTTCCAGTAGACTGTCGTCGCCCCATTGGCCGCCAGCACTTCGTCGGTCTTGTAGAGGCCGGTCGACTTCACATCGACCACGAAGGTCGCGTTGGGATGCAGCGCCGACAGGTCGCGCGCCAGCAGCAGCCCGATCTTGTCGGCGAAGATCTCTTCGCCGGTGTCGTCCACCACCCCACAGCGGTCGCCGTCGCCGTCGAAGCCCAAAGCGAGGTCGGCCCCCGTCTCGCGCACCTTCTCGGCCATCTGGACCAGCATGGCGTGGTCTTCGGGGTTGGGGTTGTATTTGGGGAAGCTCCAGTCGAGGTCCGCGTCCATCTCGATCACCTCGGCGCCCATGCGGCGCAGGGCCTCGGGCGCGAAGGCCCCGGCCGTGCCGTTGCCGGTGGCGCAGACCACCTTCAGCGGCCGGCTGAGCTTGATGTCGCCCACGACCTCCTGAAGATATTGCTCGCGGAAGCCCTCGACCCGCTCGATGCGGCCGCCCGGACGCGGCACACCCGTTCCCGACAGCACGATCTCCTTCAGCCGCCCGATCTCGTCGGGGCCGAAGGTGACAGGCGGGTTGGTGCCCATCTTCACGCCGGTCCAGCCGTTCTCGTTGTGGCTGGCCGTGACCATGGCCACACAGGGGGCTTCCAGCGCCAACTGGCCGAAATAGGCCATAGGCGAGAGCGCCAGACCCACGTCCAGCACCTCCATGCCGCCCTCCATCAGGCCGATGGTCAGGGCGTGCTTCACCGTCGAGGAATAGGAGCGGAAGTCGTGACCCACGACGATGCGGGGCTGGACGCCCTGCTCATGGGAAAAGGTGGCGACGGCCAGACCCAGCGCCTGGATGCCCAGCAGGTTGATCTCCTTCTCCAGGATCCAGCGCGCGTCGTATTCGCGGAACCCCGTCGGCTTCACCAGCGGAATGGTCTCGTACTCGAAGGTGTTCGGGACCAGGTCCTGGCGGGGCTTCAGCATGCGGGCGTTCCTCTGCGGCGGGCCTTGGGAAGACCCGGCGCGGTATAGACGGGGGGTCGGAAGGCCACAACAACGCCGCTGGGCGGGGCTGGCTCCCGGCTTGACCCCCGGATGGCCCGCGCCTACCCCGAATGCCTCAGTTTTTCGGAGACCCCATGCCCCGCCTGATCCTGCTGCGTCATGGCCAGAGCCAGTGGAACCTGGAGAACCGCTTCACCGGCTGGGTCGACGTCGACCTGACCGCCGAGGGCGAGGCCCAGGCGCGGCGCGCGGGAGAACTGATCGCCGAAGCGGGCTTTCGTCCGGCGGTGATGTTCACCTCGGTTCTGACGAGGGCGAAACGCACGGGGGCTCTCGCGCTCCAGTCGGCGGGCCTGGCCGGCGTGCCTGTGATCGAGGACTGGCGACTGAACGAGCGCCACTACGGCGGCCTGACGGGGCTGGACAAGGCCGAGACGGCCCGGAAGCACGGCGAGGACCAGGTCAAGGTCTGGCGACGCAGCTACGACATTCCGCCGCCGCCGCTGGAGCCCGGATCGGAATGGGACTTCGAGGGCGACCCCCGCTACGCTGGGCAAGCGATCCCCGACACCGAGAGCCTGAAGACCACGCTCGACCGCGTCCTGCCCTACTGGAACGCCGAGATCGCGCCGCGTCTGGCCGCAGGAGATGACGTCCTGATCGCCGCTCACGGCAACTCGCTGCGCGCCATCGTCAAGCACCTGTTCGACGTGCCCGACGACCGGATCGTCGGCGTCGAGATTCCGACCGGCAATCCGCTGGAGATCGACCTGGACGCCAGCCTCAAGCCGACCGCCGCCCGCTATCTGGACGCCGGTCGCGCCCAGCCCCTGCCTGAGGCCGCATGAGCGCCGAGGACGCCCGCTTCATGGCCCGCGCCATCGATCTGGCGCTGGCCCGCATGGGCGAGACCTGGCCCAATCCGGCGGTGGGCTGCGTGCTGGTCAAGGACGGACAGGTGATCGCCGAGGCCGCCACCGCCCCCGGGGGCCGCCCCCACGCCGAAGAACAGGCGGTCCCCGCCGCCGGCGAGGCCGCGCGCGGCGCGACCGCCTACGTCACCCTCGAGCCCTGCGGCGCGCGGTCGTCGGGCCGCGCCTCCTGCGCCCATTTCCTGGCCGAAGCCGGGGTCGCGCGCGTCGTCGTGGCCGCCCTGGATCCCTCGCCGTTCGCCGCCGGCCGGGGCGCCGAGCGCCTGCGTCAGGCGGGGGTCGAAGTCGAGACCGGTCTGATGGGCGAACAGGCCGCCGTGCTCTCGGAGGGCTTCCTGCACCGTCACGAGACGGGCCGCCCCATGGTCCGCATCAGCGAGGACGGCCAGGGTTTCGACGCCCGCTTCGCCGCCAGCCCCCGCGCCGACCTTGTCACCGAGCTCAAGCGGCTGGGGGAGGCGGGCTACACCCGTCTCTGGACCGGACCGGGCGAACTCGCCGACGCCCTGGCCGAGCAGGGCCTGCTGACGAGCTGAACAGCGTTAGGAATCAGGGTTTCCGAAAACCTTCCTTAAGCGACGCTGTCCCATGATGGGACCATGTCAGCGGTCCAGGAAGGCGTCGTCCGGCGCCGCATCAGCCAGCAGGAGCTCGACGCCATCTGCGCGCGGCACGACCGGCTGTGGCAGGCGCGCCCGGGCGGCGCGCGCGCCGTCTTCGCCTGGATGGACCTGTCGGGCCTCAATCTGAAGGGCCGCAACCTCGCCGACGCCGACTTTTCCGCCGCCTGCCTTATCGGAGCGGACCTGACGGGCGCCCGGCTCGACAACGCGGCCTTCTTCGGGGCCGACATGCAGGATGCGATCCTGGTCGACGCCTCGCTGCGCCGGGCCGATCTGCGCGGGGCCTGCCTGCGCGGCGCGGATCTGTCGGGCGCCGACATGTTCGAAGCCGATCTGAGGGAAGGGGCCATCGCCGCCGCCGACAAGTCGGTTGGTTTCCGTATCGTCGAGGCCCAGAACCGCAGTCCGACGGAGGCCCAGGGCGCATCGCTCGTGGGTGCCAATCTGCAGAGGTCGCGTCTGTCGGGCATCGCGGCCCAGTCCGCCGACTTCTCCGACGCGATCATGAAAGACTGCAAGCTGGTCCGGGCCAATCTCAAAGGTGCCGCCTTCCGTGGTGCCGACCTTGCCGGTGCCGACCTGTCAGGGGCCGACCTGACCGGAGCGGATCTGCGGGACGCGGTGCTGGTGGGGGTGACCTCGGCCATGTGGCGCACCGACGGAGCGAACCTCGAAGGCGCCCTGACCGACACCCGCTCATCCGGCTCCCCGGTCGCCAAGCTGCCCGCCGCCGACATGCTGCATGAGCACGCCGTCTGGTGCGAGACCGGCGGGGCCGAGGGCCAGCCCTCAGTGTTCGACGACGTCGATCTTCGCGCTCTGGGCTCCATCACCGGCCTGAATCTGACCGCTCTCTCGGCCAAACGCGCAGTCTTCTACGGCCTGAACATGGAGGGCGTGCAGCTTCAGGGTGCCCATCTGGAGGGTGCCGATCTGCGCTCGACCAATCTGCGCCGCGCCGACCTGCGGGGTGCCCGTCTGGTCGGTGCCCGGCTGAACGGTGCCGATCTGCGTGAGGCCCAGCTGGGGCCGCTGATGCTCGGACCCGAGCGTCTGCTGCCTGCTGATCTCACCGGGGCCGGGCTGCGGGCCGCCGACCTGTCGGGCGCCGACATCCGCCGGGCGATCCTGGTCCGCGCCGACCTCACACGAGCCGTGCTGCACGGCGTTCAGGCCCGAAACGCCGAGTTCGCCGAGGCGACCCTGACTGGTGTCCGTGGCCTCGAACCGGAGGGGGCGTACGCATGACGATCAACCGCCGCCGCCTCGGTCAGGGCGACTTCGACCTGTTCGCCGCCGCCCACGAACGATTCGTCTCCGGCAGGCCCGGCGGGCGCAAGCTGTCGCTCAAGTTCGTCGACCTGACCGGCGTCAGCATGGCCCACCGAATTCTAGACGACGCCGACTTCTCGGGCTCGGTCCTGCAGGCGTGCAATATGGCCGGGGCGCGGCTGGAGCGGGCCGTGCTCTTTGGTTGCGACCTGCGCGGCGCCGATCTGACCCGGGCGCGACTGGTTCGGGCCGATATCCGAGGGACCTGCCTGCAGGGTGCCGACCTGTCCGAAGCCGACCTGACACAGGCCGACTTCCGCGAAGGCGTCATCGCAGTGCCGCACGAGACCAAGGGCCTCACCGCGGCCCGGCACGAGACCCGGGGTGGCCAGGCCGACGGAGCCCGCTTCTCCGGCGCGACGCTGGACGGTTCGCGGTTCGACGGCATGAGCGCGATGAAGGCCGACTTCACCGACTGTTCCCTCCGCGGCGCCAATCTCAGCGGCGCCAATCTCAAGGACGCAGACCTGTCCGGCGCACAGATGGACGGTGCGGCCGTCGCAGGGGCCAACCTCACCGGGGCGCGGCTGTGCGGGGCCATTCTAAGCGGTGTCGCAATGGACACGGCCAAGCTCGACCGCACCGACACCACGGGCTGTATCCGCGATCCGGACGCTGCCGCCATCGCGCGCGCTGAAGAGCTGTTCCAGATGGCGCTGGACGCCAATGCCTGGGTCGAGAGCGGCGGCGCGCTGGGCGGCGCGGCCATCTTCGACGGCGAGGATCTGCGCCCGCTCGGCGATCGCCTGAAGGGGCTGAAGCTCTCGGCCATGAGCGCCAAGGGGGCCTGTCTCGCCGGCTTGGACCTGCGCGGCCTCGCGCTTCAGGGGGCCAATTTCGAAAACGCCGACCTGCGTGGCGCGCGGCTGTCTCAGGCGGATCTGCGCGGCGCGCGGATGGGCGGGGCGCTCATGACCAAGGCTGATCTGACCGCCGCCGATCTCACCCCGCTGCCTCTCGGGCCCGGCCGGTCGATCCCGGCCAATCTCTCGGGTGCGCGTCTGCGATATGCCGAGCTTCGCCGCACGGATTTCACCAGCGCGGTGATGACGGGCGTGGATCTGTCCGGGGCTGACCTGACGGGCGCCAGTCTGGCGGGCGCCGAGCTGACGGACGCCCGGCTGGATCGGGCGGCGGGACTGCCTCAGGTCGCGGCCGCCTGAGAATCAATCATCGACAGCCGTGATCACCACGGCCTGGCCGGCCACGAGAGCCTCATCGCCCACCTGCTTGCCGATCAGGGCCCGAGCCAGCGGCGAAACATGGCTGACCGAGCCGCTCGCCGGATCGGCCTGGTCCTCGCCGACGATGCGCCACCTCTGGGTGCGGCCGTCCTCGCGTTCGATGGTCACCGAGCCACCGAAGCGGACGCGCCTGTCCGCCGGCAAATCGACCAGTTGTGCGGACGCCCGACGGGCGGACCAGTAGCGCAGATCGCGCGTGGCCCTCGCCATCGCCGTGCGGTCGGCCTCGATCGAGCCCCGGGCTTGGGCCGCTGCGTAGGCCGCGCGCGCCTCGGCGAGCGCTGCCTCGATGGCCGCAAGCCCGTCCGGGGTGACGAGGTTGGGATGGGGCGAGATCGGGCGGTCAGGAAGATCGGCGGCCGTGGCCTCCAGGTCCTCCTCGCGGGTGAAGGCGACGCTCATGGGGCATCAGCGTATGCGCGCGCCCGGCGTTCCGCCGCAAGGCCGGAGCGGCTAAGGGGCGGGGATGAATCCTCCTGATCCCGTCCACGTCATCGGCGCTGGCCCGGCCGGTCTGATGGCCGCAGAGACCTTGGCGACGGGTGGGGCGCGTGTCGTGGTTCACGACCGGATGCCGTCGGTCGGGCGCAAGTTCCTGATGGCGGGGCGCGGCGGGCTGAACCTTACGCATTCCGAGCCGATCGAGGCGTTTGTCCGGCGCTATGGCACGCGAGCCGAGGCCGTCGCGCCCTGGCTGGAGGCTTTTTCTCAGGCCGATCTGATCGTCTGGGCCGAGGGGCTGGGCCAGTCCACCTTCGTCGGATCGTCCGGGCGGGTGTTCCCCAAGGCCATGAAGGCCTCGCCGCTGCTGCGGGCCTGGCTGGCGCGGCTGGCCGAGCTGGGGGTCGAGGTGCGTACGCGGTCGCGCTGGACCGGCTGGGACGGCGATAATCTGGTGTTCGAAACGCTTGACGGCGAACGGCGCGAGGGGTGGGCGGCGACCGTTCTGGCTTTGGGCGGAGCGAGCTGGCCCCGGCTGGGCTCGGACGGGGCGTGGAGGCCCTGGCTGGAGGCGGTAGGGACAGAGGTCGCGTCGCTGGTCCCGGCCAACGCCGGGTTCGACGTGGCCTGGTCGCCGGTGCTGGTCGAACGGTTCGCTGGAGCCGTTCTTAAACCCGCCGTCCTCAGCTTCGAGGGTCGCTCGGTGCGCGGTGAGCTGGTCGTGACGCGCTACGGTGTTGAAGGCGGGGCGGTCTATGCCCTGTCGGCGGCATTGCGGGAGGCCATTGCGCGCGACGGGAGCGCGGTGATGACGGTCGATCTGAGGCCCGATCTGAGCGAGGCGGTGCTTGCCGAGCGGCTGGCGAGGCCGCGTGGCAAGGACAGCCTGACCAACCATCTGAGGAAGGCAGGCGGCCTGTCGCCGGTCGCGGTCACCATGCTGCGCGAGATCGGCGAGGTTCCGGGCAACCTCGAGAAGCTGGCCAAGCGGATCAAGGCGGTGCGGCTGAGACTGACCGGCATCCAGGGGCTGGAGCGGGCCATCTCTTCGGCCGGCGGGGTCCGGTTCGAGAGTCTCAATCCATCGTTGATGCTGCGGTCACGGCCCGGAGTCTTCGTGGCCGGAGAGATGATCGACTGGGAAGCGCCGACGGGCGGCTATCTGCTCCAGGCCAGTCTGGCGTCGGGCGTCGTGGCGGGCCGCGCGGCGCTGGAGTGGCGGGCGTCGCAAACCGGGGCTAGGGAGGGCGCATGACAACCCTGCCCGAGATTTCCGGCGTCTGTCCGGATCGCTTCGCCGCCGTGAAGGACGCCTTCGCCGCCAACTTCGTCGACGCGCCCGACGGGCTGAATGAACAGGGCGCGCGCTTCTCGGCCGTGGTCGAAGGCGAGGCGGTCATCGACATCTGGGCCGGCCACGCCGACGCCGCCGGGACCGTGCCGATGGATGAGCGGACCCTGGTGCCGGTGTTCTCGACCGGCAAGGCGGTGATGGCCATTCTTATGGCGGCGGCGGTCGAGCGCGGCAAGCTGGCCTATGACGAGACGATCGCGGCGCTGTGGCCGGCCTTCGGCGCGAACGGCAAGGACCGGGTGACGGTGGCCCAGTTGCTGTCGCATCAGGCTGGTTTGCCGGGATTTTCCGATCCCGCCGATCCGTCGATCTGGTTCGACCGGCAGGCGGTGCTGGACCGGCTGGCGGCGCAGGCGCCGATGTGGCCGCTGGGGACCGGCTCGGGCTATCATCCGATCACCGTCGGCTATCTGGCCAATGAGGTGTTCCGGCTGGCCGACGGCCGGACCATGGGCCTGGCGCTGGCGGAGGACTTCGCCCGGCCGTTCGGGCTGGACCTGTGGATTGGCCTGCCCCAGGCCGAGCACGGCCGGGTGGCCAGCTTGCGAAAACCCGCCAAGGCCACCGACCTGGGCACGATCGACGCCATCAAGAAAGCCGCCTTCCTAGACAAGGGCTCTGCCCCGGGGGGGCGCGGATCGGCGGAGTGGCGATCCATCGAGATCCCCTCGGCCAATCTTCACGGCACGGCGAAGGATCTGGCGCGCATCCTGGGCGTCATCGCCAACGACGGGATGCTGGAGGGGAGGCGCCTGCTGTCGCCGACGGTAGTCGCCGAGGCCACGCGGGAGCGGGTGGCCGGTCAGGACAAGGTGTTGCCCTTCGTCATGAGCTGGGGGGCGGGGTTCACGAGGAACGCCGGGCTCGACATCTTCGGGCCCAATCCCGACGCCGTGGGTCACTGCGGCTGGGGCGGCAGCTGCGCCTTCGCGGATGGGGCGAAACGGCTGTCGGCCGCCTATGCCATGACGCGGCAGTCGCCCTATCTGATCGGCGATCCCCGGGCGCAACGGTTGATCGGGGCGCTCTACGGCGCGCTCTAGGCTGGCATCGCGGCGTCTTCCGCAGCGCGGCGGGCGGCCCTGGCGCGCAGCAGGCTGCTGACGGCGAAGACGCCCACGCCCAGCCAGATGAAGACGAACGATACGATCCGCAGGGGCGTCAGGGCCTCGCCGGTCGCCACCCCCACGCAGAACTGAAGGGTCGGGGCCAGGAACTGGATGAAACCGAGCGTCGACAGGGGCATCCGTCGGGCCGCGAAGGCGAACAGCGCCAACGGCACGACCGTCCAGGGCCCGTTCAGCACCGCCCAGAACAGGTTCGTCACGTTGTCGAAACCGTGCCCGGCCCCGGTCATCTGTAGCCAGACGACGTAGACAACACCGAACGGTACGAGCATCAGGCACTCGATGAACAGACCGGTCTGGGCCTCGACCGGCACCCGCTTCTTGATGATGCCATAGGCGCCGAAGCTGAAGGCCAGGAACAGGCTGATCCACGGCGGGCGGCCCAGCGCCAGCGCCTGGAACAGGACGCCTATGGCCGCCAGTCCGATCGCGGCCCACCCGATCCGGTCAATCCTTTCCCGAAACAGCCAGAGCCCGACTACCATGTTGAGCAGGGGATTGATGTAGTAGCCGAGACTGGCCTCCAGCGTCGCCTGATGGGTCGCGGCCCAGACGTAGACGCCCCAGTTCAGGGCGATCAGCACGGTCGCCAGCGCGAGCCATCCCAGAGTGCGGGGATTGGCCAGGGCCTCGCGGACCCTTGGCCACTGCCCGGCCAGCAGAACCAGCCCGGCCGCGAACAGCACCGACCAGACCGCGCGATGCCCCAGGATTTCGATGGCCGTGAAGCCGATCGCGCCCTGAGCGATGAACAGCAGGGGCATGAAGCCCCACAGGGTGTAACAGCCCAGCGCCGACAGGAAGGCCGCGCGGGTCGGCGCTGGGGTGCTCATGGCAGGATCGGACCGGTTGTCAGACCGCGATCGACCGATAGCCGCTGCGGGGCTTGATGGTCCCTGTCTCGTCCAGCAACTGCGCGATCTGGACCGCGTTCAGCGCCGCGCCCTTCCTCAGATTGTCCGACACGACCCACAGACTAAGGCCGTTCTCGACGGTGTGATCCTTGCGGATGCGGCTGACATAGACGGCGTGCTCTCCGGCCGCGTCGACCGGGGTGATGTAGCCGTCGTGTTCCTGCTTATCGATGACCAGCACGCCGGGCGCCTCGCGCAGGATGGCGCGAGCCTCGTCGGGGGTGATCGGCCTGTCGAACTCCACCGTCACGGCCTCGGAGTGGCCGACGAAGACCGGCACGCGCACGCAGGTGACCGTCAGCTGGATCGACGGGTCCAGCATCTTGTGGGTCTCGTCCCACATCTTGGCCTCTTCGTCGGTGTAGCCGTCGTCGCGGAACGAGCCGATGAAGGGAATGACGTTAAAGGCGATCTGCTTGGGGAATTTCTTCGGGCTGGCGTCGCCCAGGCCGTAGATGGCCTTGGTCTGGTTCCACAGCTCGTCCATCCCTTCCTTCCCGGCGCCCGAGACGGACTGGTAGGTCGAGACGACAGCGCGCTTGATCCTGGCCGCGTCATGCAAGGGCTTGAGCGCCACCACCAGCTGGGCGGTCGAGCAGTTGGGGTTGGCGATGATGTTCTTCTTGCGGGCATCCTTGATGGCGTCCGGGTTCACCTCGGGCACGATCAGGGGGACGTCGGGGTCCTTCCGGAACGCCGAGGAGTTGTCGATGACGATGGGGCCGGCCTTGCCGATCTTCTCGGACCATTCGCGGCTCACGTCGCCGCCCGCCGACATCAGGACGATGTCGACTTTCGACCAGTCGAAGCTGTCGATGACTTCGCACTTGATGGTCTTGTCCTTCCAGGCGACCTCGACGCCCTTGGACTTGCGCGACGCCACGGCGTGCATCTCGGCCACGGGGAACTCCAGTTCCTCGAGGATGGTCAGCATTTCGCGTCCGACGTTGCCGGTCGCGCCCACGATGGCGACGTTGTAGGCCATAGGAGTCCTTTGGTGCGCTAACGCTTGCGACGCGGTCGCTCGCTACTTGAGCGCGGGTTGGGAGTGCGGAAGCGAACTTCCGTGGTTTCGCATTTATGCCTTCGCGTGTGCGAAGCAACCGCTTTCCTCCGACGAAAGGCCTCGCTAAGCCCGGGCACCATGGGATCCCGCACGCGCGCCGCCTACGACAAACGCATCAAGGACGGGCGTCTGACGGCCGATCCGGCGCAGAAGCAGGCCGTCGACGCCCTGGCGCGGCTGGAGAAGGACCTCGGCAAGCGAGGCCTGTTCGGCGGCGTCCCACAGGTGCGGGGCCTGTACCTGTGGGGGCCGCCGGGACGGGGCAAGTCCATCCTGATGGACCTGTTCTTCGCCTGCGCGCCCGAGACGCGAAAGACCCGTGCCCACTTCCACGCCTTCATGGCCCGCGTTCACGACCTGATCCGGCAGTGGCGCGAGGGCGATAAGCGCGCCCGACAGGCGGTGTTCGGCACCCACAAGGGCGATGACCCCATCGAGCCCGTAGCGAGCCTGATCGCGTCGGAAGCGCGGCTCTTGTGCTTCGATGAGCTGCAGGTGACCGACATCGCTGACGCCATGATCCTGGGTCGGCTGTTCGACGCCCTGTTCGAGCGAAAGGTCGTGGTCTGCATCACCTCAAACCGCGCCCCGGACCTGCTCTACAAGGACGGGATCAATCGACCCCTGTTCGTCCCCTTCATCGACCGCATCGTGGAGCGGTGCGAGGTGATCGAGCTGAAGGGCGCGCGCGACTGGCGGCTGGACCGGATGCGGGCGTCCCGCGTCTGGTACAACGGCGACGGCGAGGCCCGGCGCACGGGCTTCGAGATGCTGTGGGAGGATCTGAGGGGCGAGATGCCGGAATGCCCTGCGACGCTGCACATCCTCGGTCGCACCGTGACGATCCAGCGAACGGCCGGAGGGCTGGCGCGGGCGACGTTCGCGGATCTCTGCGACCGGCCTCTGGGATCGCGGGACTATCTGGCCATCGCCGCGCGCTTCCATACGCTGTTCATCGACGACATTCCCGTGTTGACGCCAGACCGTCGCCAGGCGGCAAACCGGTTCGTGACCTTGATCGACACCCTTTACGAAGCGCGCCGACGCTTGGTGGGCTTCGCCGCCGGAGCTCCCGAGACGCTGTATCCTGCGGGAGATGGCGCGTTTGAGTTCCAGCGGACGGTGTCGCGACTGAACGAAATGCAAGGCGCGCAGTGGCTGGAGCACGCCTCGACGGAGACGGTCGATTCCCCGGTCGCCGCTTCGCCGCAATCGGCGCTAGATTGATGCGACCGATGGCCTGGAAGCCCACCATGAAGCCGACCGCCCTGATCGCCGCCACCCTGATCGCCTTGAGCGCAACGGCCCCCGCCGCCTTGGCTCAGGAGACCACGGCCGCTGCGCCTGCCGGTCGCTGGACCGGCTTGCCTGTCGCGGAGATCACCGGGCGTCTGACGGCGGCCGGTCTGACAGTATCGGAGCCGCAGACGTCGGGCGATCGCATCTATCTGCGGGTCGACGACGGCCCGTTGCGCTGGGTGCTGACGCTGTTCTCCTGCACCAACGGGGCCTGCCCGGACGTGCAGTTCACCGCCGCCTTCACTGGCCCCCAGGCCAATGAGGCCGTGATCGGCCGCTGGAACGGCGAGCGGCGCTTCGTGAAGGCCTTCTACGCCGCGCCCGAGGACGGTTCGACCGGTCCCGGCCAGGCAGTCGCCCAGTATGACGTGCTGCTCAACGAAGGCGGCGGCGCGGCCCAGCTGGACGACCCCATCCAGGTGTGGCGCAGCCTGGCTATCGACCTCGGCCGCACGGTCTCGCCCCAGCAGCCCTGATCACCCTCTCAGGCGACGGGGTGGAGACATCCCGGCCGCGTGCCGCTACACCTCGCATTGAACAGGCCCCGCTCCAGAGGGTCGTCAGGGACAGGGAAACGATCATGGCGCGCGTGGCATTCGTGACCGGGGGCACCCGAGGGATCGGCAAGGCGATCGTCCAGCGGCTGAAGGAAGACGGCATGTCCGTTGCCGCCGGCTATTCCGGCAACACCGAGGCCGCCGAAGCCACGGCCCGGGAGCTGGGCGTTATGGTGGTCAAGGGCAACGTCGGATCCTTTGAGGACTGTCAGCGCGCGGTCGCCGAGGTCGAGGCGGCTTTGGGGCCCATCGACACCCTGGTGAACAACGCCGGCATCACCCGCGACGGCTTCTTCCACAAGATGAGCCACGACCAGTGGTCCGACGTCATCCGCGTGAACATGGACAGCGTGTTCAACATGACACGCCAGGTCATCAACGGCATGCGCGACCGGGGCTTCGGTCGCATCGTCAACATCTCCTCGATCAACGGCCAGAAGGGTCAGATCGGCCAGGCCAACTATTCCGCCGCCAAGGCCGGGATGATTGGCTTCACCAAGGCCCTGGCGCTTGAGAACGCGCGCAAGGGCGTCACCGTCAACTGCATCGCGCCGGGCTATATCGACACCGAGATGGTCGGCGCCATGGACCAGAAGGTGCTGGATTCGATCGTCGCCCAGATCCCTGTGGGTCGCCTCGGCAAGGGCGAAGAGATCGCCGACATGGTGTCCTGGCTGGCCGGCGAGCGTGCCGGATATGTCACAGGCTGCACCCTGTCGCTGAACGGCGGTCAATATCTCGTCGGCTGACGAGCCGTCTGCCCAAAATCCGCCCCGTCAAGGTCGCAACGGTTTCGGCCATGATTTCAGGGCTCAAGGTCGTGAGGGCGAGAACGCCGCTCCCGACGGCGATGGCGTTCGCCGTCGCCGCGACTGTCGTCCTGGGCGGGGTTGCTGTCGCAAAAGCATCGGAGGCCCAGGTTCGCGGCAACGCCCAGGCCGAGCAGAGCCGCAATCTCGCGGTCCGCCCCTCGCGGCCGGGTCATCCCCCCTCCGGGCGCTACCAGTCCGAAGGCGGCGAAGCCTTCATCTTCGACGGCACCGGGGCCCTGCCTCTATTCCGCTTCGAGCGCCGGACCGAGACCTGGGTGCTGCGGCCGACGCCCGCCCCGCGTGGGGACGTCATCTACCGCAACGACGCGGGCTCTCAGGTGCTGCGTTTCGCTCACGGCGGGGGAATGACCCTCTACACGGTCCGCAGCCCGAACGGTTCCCCCGCATCCCTGACCGGTGGCGCCGAAGCCCTGACGCTGCCGACCCTCGGCCCCATCCGGTTGTTCAGCCTGATGAACCAGCGCGGCAGCCTGGTCAGCCAGGCTCTGGGCCGCCTCGTCGTCATCAACCTGACCGGTGAACAATCCGAAGCCCTGATGGTCGACGCTCTGGTCGTGACGACTGACGCCGTCATCCGCATGGCCCGGTCCCCGACCTTCCGCACCCAGCTGGGGGACCTGCGCAGCATCACCTTCGTCGAGGGCAGCCGCGCCTCGGTCAGCTTCCAGCGCGGTGACCTGCGGGTCGTCGTCAATCCCAGCCAGAGCCTCGCGGGCCGGCCCTCATCGTCCAGCATCATCCGCGCCGTCGCCGACGCGGAGTGATCACCCGGCCCTCAGGTCGCTGATCGTGCGGTTCGGCGCGATGTCCTCGGCCGAGGTGATCAGGTGCACCAGCGCGGGAACCCCGCCTGGCCCCGCCGCCTCCCGCGCCGCCCTAAGCGCCGCCGGAAAGTCCTCGGTCCGCTCGCACCGAACGCCGAAGGCTCCGAACGCCTTCGCATAGGCGACGAAGTCCGGGTTCCTCAGGTCCGTCGCGACGACGCGCCCGGGATAGTGCCCCTCCTGATGCATGCGGATGGTGCCATAGGTCCCGTTGTCCACCACGATGACCACGACGTTGATCCCGTGCTGGACTGCGGTGGCCAGCTCCTGCCCCGTCATCAGGAAGTCGCCGTCGCCCGCGACGCAGATCACCTCCCTCTCAGGGTGGATCGACTTGGCCGCGATCGCCGCCGGATAGCCGTAACCCATCGCCCCCGACGTCGGCGCCAGCTGCGTCCGGCACGCCCGATGCCGATAGAAGCGGTGCAGCCAGGCCGCGAAGTTCCCCGCGCCGTTGGTCACGATGGCGTCGGCCCGCAGGGCCTCGCCCAGATGCGCCATGCACTCGGCCATGTTGACCGCACCGGTCACGGGCACCGGCGTCGAGAAGGCCTGATAGTGATCGTGCGCGGCCTTCGCCTGATCGTGCCAGGTCCGACCCGGCTCCAGCGTCGCCAGCGCCTCGGCCGCCCGGCTGTTGTCGGAACACGCGCTCATCAGCGTCGGCCAGACCCGCCCCAGCTCCTCCGGTCCCGGATGGATGTGCACCAGCCGCTCGGCCGTGTGCGCCCGGTCGAAAAGGGTATAGCCCTGCGTCGGGTTCTCCCCCAGCCGCGCGCCCACGGCGATCAGCAGGTCGGCGCCCCTCGCCCGCTTCATCAGCTCCGGATTGCACCCCAGCCCCAGGTCGCCAGCATAGTTCGTTCGCGCATTCGACAGGATGTCCTTCCTCCGAAACGACAGCGCCACCGGCAGGCCCAGCCGCTCGGACCAGTCGCCAATCGCCGCGGCCGCCTCATCGGTCCAGCCTGACCCGCCCAGCACCAGCAACGGCCGTTCGGCCTGCGCCAGCCGCTCGCCCAGCGCGCTCAGAAACGCCGCGTCCAGCCCCGCCCTGGCCGGCTCGACCGCCCGCACAGGCTCCGGCCCGCCCTGCTCATGCAGGATGTCTTCCGGCAGGGCGATGACCACCGGCCCCATCCGCCCCTGCAAGGCGGTCGAGAAGGCCCGCTCCACGATCTCGACCGTCCGTTCCGGGCTCTCGATCTCGGTGGCCCATTTGGCGAGGCCGCCGAACACCTCGCGGTAGTCGACCTCCTGGAACGCCCCGCGCCCCCGGTCCGCCAGCGCGATCTGGCCAACGAACAGGATCATCGGCGTCGAATCCTGATGCGCGGTATGCACCCCGATGGAGGCGTGCGTCGCGCCCGGCCCGCGCGTGACCATGCAGACGCCGGGCCGTCCCGTGAGCTTGCCGTAGGCCTCGGCCATATTGGCGGCCCCTGCCTCATGCCGGCAGGTCACCACCTCGATCTCCGGATGATCGACCAGCGCGTCCAGCACCGCCAGATAGCTTTCGCCCGGCACGCAGAACACCCGCGTCACCCCGTTGATGGCCAGGGTCTCGACGATGCGGCGGGCGGCAGTGCCTGTGGGTTGGGTGCGGCTCTGGGTCATGCCGTCGCCCTAGCAGATCAGGTCGTGGATTGGCGATGGACAGCCCGATGGAACCGGGACACAAGCGTGGCGTTAGGCAAGCTTCGCCATATGGAGGTTTTCACCATGAAGAAGATCGTCACCCTGTCCCTGATCGCCGCCGCGCTCGCGGTCTCGGCCTGCAATACCGTCGCCGGCGTCGGCCGCGACGTCCAGGCCGCCGGCTCAGCCGTCTCGGGCGCCGCCGAGGACGCCCGCAACTAGGCCGGGCCAAGCGTCTGACGCCTGCCAGAAGCCCGCCGCGCCCCGGCGGGCTTTTTCGTGTTCACCACCTTGCGACATGACAGCGTCACCTTGGCAGATCATGCTCGCCCGAGACGCGAGGAGGCGATTATGGGACTGATGGACAGCGTGCTGAACGGCCTGGGCGATCAGGCGGCCGGCGGTCTGGGCGACCTGCTGCAAAGCCAGGGCGGCGTCGCCGGTCTGGCCGAACGCTTCGGCGGCGCGGGTCTCGCCGACACGGTTCAGTCGTGGATCGGCACGGGGGTCAACGCCAACATCAGCCCGGAACAGATCGCTCAGGTTCTGGGCTCCGGACCCATCGCCGACTTCGCCGCGCGTCTGGGTATCTCTCCGGAGCAGGCGTCCGAGACGCTCGCCGGCCTCCTGCCCGAGGCCGTGGACCGCCTGACCCCCGGCGGTCAGCTTCCCAGCGCTGACGGCGGCGGTCTCGCTGACCTGATCGGCGGCTTCATGCGGCGCTAACGCCCCTCGTCCGGGATGCACAGGATGTTGCCGCACGCCTTGCAATGCACGGCGTCCGGATCGTGCACCTGCAGTCCGCAACGTTCACACGGATAGCGGACTTTGTGCGGCCTCAGCAGCGCCTGGCCCAGTCGCACGAACAGGGTCACCCCGGTCAGCATGATAATGATGGAGACGATGCGTCCCCAGGCGCCGGGCAGCAGGATGTCTCCGTAGCCGGTCGTCGTCAGGCTGGTCACCGTGAAGTAGAGGGCGTCGATCCATCCCACCAACCCCTCGGTTCGGCCCAGAAAGGCGCTGTAGACAAAGCCCGTCGCCACGAAGACGAAGGTCACCAGCGCCGCCAGGGCCTTGGTCACCTCCTCCACCTGGGTGTCGTCATAACGCCGCCCGATGGTGCGCCAGAAGAATTCGGAGTTGATCAGGGTCCACAGCCTCAGCACCCGCAGGAAGCCGAGGTTGAACAGCCAGGCCGGGAACAGCAGGGTCGCCAGGATGAACAGATCGACCCAGACGATGGGCTTCTTCAGCCAGTCCTTGAGGTCCGAGTAACACCACGCCCGCGCCGCCAGATCGGCCGCCAGTATCGCCGCGATCACGTAGTCGATCACGTAGAAGGCCAGCGGCTTGTCGCGCAGCAGGGGCGCAGCGATGAAGAAGGCGACGATCAGCAGGTCGACGACCAGAACCCCGATCCGGAACCGCACCGCCGTCTGCGACTGCCCGTGATACAGCGCCCGCAGCCGCGCTCTCAGCCTCAGGCCGGGTTTGTCGTTGGAAGCGTCCGTGGCGGCCATGACCGGGCATAACGCGCGTCGCTCGCGTTCGGAACCGCCCAAGCCTATATGCCGCGCATGAGCGGGCGTCCCTTCGTCAAGATGAACGGCTGCGGCAACGACTTCGTCGTGGTCGACGCGCTGGCGCGCCCCTTCACGCCGGACGCCGATCAGGTGCGCGCCCTGTCGGACCGCCAGACCGGCCAGGGCTTCGACCAGCTGATCGCCATCGAGCCGTCAGAGTCTGGCGGCGCCTTCATGCGCGTCTGGAACGCCGACGGCGGCGCGGTCCAGACCTGCGGAAACGCCCTGCGCTGCGTCGGCTGGATGCTGATGGAGGCCAACGGCGCCGACAGCGTCACGATCGACACGCTCGGAGGCCCGACCGTCGCCCGCCGCGCCGGCCCGAACCGCATCACCGTCGACATGGGTCCCCCCCGGCTGGACTCGACCGAGATCCCGCTCGCCGAAGAGATGGACA
This sequence comes from Brevundimonas bacteroides DSM 4726, assembly GCF_000701445.1. GTDB lineage: Bacteria > Pseudomonadota > Alphaproteobacteria > Caulobacterales > Caulobacteraceae > Brevundimonas > Brevundimonas bacteroides. The sequence continues at coordinate 67,670 of NZ_JNIX01000002.1, read as the reverse complement.
CCCGGGGCATCGAGCTTCAGATCGGACCCATCGACGCCCCGGTGCTGCACACGCCCGGCGCCGTCTCCATGGGCAATCCGCACGTGGTCTTCTTCACCGACCGGCTGGACGACGCCTTCGTCACCGGCTCCGGCTCCCTGATCGAGCACCACCCCCTGTTCCCCGAGGGCGTCAACGTCGGCTTCGCCCACGTGCTCGCCCCCGACCGCATCCGCCTGCGCGTCTGGGAACGCGGCGCGGGCCTGACGAAAGCGTGTGGAACGGGCGCCTGCGCCGCCCTCGTCGCCTGCGCCCGCCGGGGCCTGACGGGCCGCAGAGCCACCGTCATCGTCGACGGCGGAGAGCTGGAAATCCACTGGGACGAAGCCACCGGCCACGTCCTCATGACCGGGCCCGTCGAGGTCGAACGGACGGGGATGCTGACGGTCTAGCCTGCTGGTCGGCGGCAGTCGCGTGGCGGGACGACGGGGTTCATCACAGCGAGCACAGCGAAGACACAACGGACACAGCGGGACCGAGCGGATATCGATGTCGCCGACCGCTCATCCGAGATAGCGCGGACAAAGCAAAGGCGGCTTCGCCGCCCAACTTGAACGTGACGCCGATCTCGACGGGACCGATCGTCGACCGGGCTACAGCTCGGTATCGTCGTGTCCGTTGTGTCTTCGCTGTGCTCGCTGTGATGAAACCCTTTCGCAGTCCCGCGCATTGGCGAAGGCCGCAAAGTTCACCGGTTAGTGCCGGAACACCCGCACGCCCGTGAACGCCATCGCCAGGTTCAGCTCGTCCGCCGCCGCGATGACCTCCTCGTCGCGGATCGAACCGCCCGGCTGGATGATCGCCGTCGCCCCCGCCTGCGCCGCCTCGATCAGCCCGTCGGCGAAGGGGAAGAAGGCTTCGGACGCGCAAGCCGACCCCTGCGCCAGCGAATGCGCCAGCCCCTTGGCCTCGCCCGCCTCCCGCGCCCGGATCGCGGCGATGCGGGCCGAGTCCCTGCGGTTCATCTGCCCCGCCCCGATGCCCGCCGTCTGGCCGTCCTTGGCGTAGACGATGGCGTTGGACTTGACGTGCTTGGCCACGGTGAAGGCGAACAGCATGTCCTCCACTTCCTGCGGCGTCGGCTGGCGGCGTGTGACGATCTTGAGGTCCTCGGGCTGGATGCGGCTGACGTCCCTCGACTGCACCAGGAAGCCGCCGGCCACCGATCGGAACACCTCGCCCGCCGCCAGAGGATCGGGCAGGCCGTCGGTCAGCAGCAGGCGCAGGTTCTTCTTGGCCGCGAACACCGCGCGCGCCTCCTCGTCGGCGCCCGGCGCGATGACCACCTCGGTGAAGATGTCGGTGATGGCCCGGGCGTCCGCGCCCGTGAGTCCACGGTTGACCGCGATCACCCCGCCGAAGGCCGAGACCGCGTCGCACTCCAGCGCCCTTTGATAGGCGTCGGCAAGATCACGACCTACCGCCACCCCGCACGGATTGGCGTGCTTGACGATGACGCAGGCCGGCGCCTCGAACTCGGCCACCAGCTCATAGGCCGCGTCCGCGTCGGCGATGTTGTTGTAGCCCAGCTCCTTGCCCTGGACCTGCTCGGCCCGTGCCACGCCCGGCCGGGCCTCGCCCGTGCGATAGAAGGCCCCCGTCTGGTGCGGGTTCTCGCCATAGCGCAGCGTCTGGGCCAGCGATCCCGCGACCGACTTGCGCGCCGGGGCCGCGTCCTCGACCTGCTCCGCGAACCAGCTGGACACCGCCGCGTCATAGGCCGCCGTGCGCGCGAAGGCCCGGGCCGCCAGCCGCTTCCGCAGCGCCAGCGAGGTCGCCCCCTCCGCCTTCACCGCCGCCACGATCTCGCCGATGGACGCCGCGTCGACCGCAACGGCGACATAGCCGTGGTTCTTGGCGCCCGAGCGGATCATCGCCGGGCCGCCGATGTCGATGTTCTCGACCGCCGAGGCGAAGTCGCCGCCGGCCGCAATGGTCGACTCGAACGGATAGAGGTCGATCCAGACGATATCGATGGGACCGATGCCGTGCGCCTCCATCGCCGCCTTGTGCTCGGCCGCGTCGCGCACGCCCAGCAGGCCGCCATGCACCACCGGGTGCAGGGTCTTGACCCGTCCGTCCATCATCTCCGGAAAGCCGGTCAGGTCGGCCACGTCCTTCACCGGCAGGCCGAACCCCGCGATCGCCGCCCGCGTCCCGCCGGTCGAGACCAGCTCCACGCCCGCGTCATGCAGAGCGCGCGCCGCCTCTTCCAACCCGGCCTTGTCGGACAGCGAGATCAGCGCCCGGACCGGACGGACGGCGTCGGGCGCGGGCGGAAAGGCGGGGGCGGCGGGCATGGGGATCGTCCGGTCGGGAGGGGAGGGCGCGCGGCCCTTAGCATCCCTCGCGCCGCCCCGTCACCTCGACCCAGCCACCTCGGCCCCGGACAGCAAAACGCCCGCCGCGCCGGGAGGGGGAGGAGGGCGGGCGGGCGTCTCGCTTTGGAGGAAGCGTCGGCCCGGCGGAGCCCTTCATGGAGACATCCAGGGGGGCTGGGGGGGCTGTTCAGGATCCGGGACGCTTCCGAACTCCGTCAGGCCGACAGTGACCTTGTCGGCTCGCCATCTGTCCGCCGAAAGACGGAAACGGGGCCTTTTCGTGACGTCGTGAACGCGGGTTTGCCGACCCGTCACAGCGGGATGGCGTTCACCGCCGATGCGCCTAGATTGAGGAGGATGAGCTTTGAGCCCCTGCCCCCCTCCGGTGCCCCCGCCCAGGTCTTCTTCGACCGGCGCGAGATGGACCAGATCCTGCGGGTCTACGGCCGCATGGTGGCGCAAGGCGAGTGGCGCGACTACGCCATGCTGGGCGGAAAGGACGCCGCCGAGTTCGCCGTCTTCCGCCGCTCGGGCGACGCCCCGGCCTATCGCATCGAAAAACGCCCCTCGCTCCAGACCCGCCAGGGCCAGTGGGCCGTCATCGGCGAAGGCGGCCAGATCCTGCGCCGGGGCCGCGAGCTGGCCCAGGTGCTGCGGGTGTTCGACGCGCGGCGGTTTCAGGTGGTGGAATAAAAAAAGGCCCCGGCGTCTCCACCGGGGCCCCATCTTTTCAGCGCTCGTCCGCGCCCTATTCCCGGTTGCCCATGAAGGCCAGCAGGAATTGGAACAGGTTGACGAAGTTGATGAACAGGCTCAGCGCGCCGAAGCCCGTCGCCACGCCCAGCGCGGCCTGGTCGCCGCCCAGAGCATAGTAGGTCATCTTCAGCCGCTGGGTGTCATAGGCGATCAGACCCGCGAAGATCAGCACGCCCAGGCCCGAGATGATCAGGTAGAAGGTCCCGGACTGCAGGAAGATGTTCACCACCGAGGCGATGATCAGGCCGATCACGCCCATGATCAGGAAGGTGCCCATGCCCGACAGGTCCTTCTTGGTGGTGTAGCCCACCAGGGACAGGCCCCCGAACGCCGCCGCCGTCACGAAGAAGGTCGAGGCAAGGCTGGCGTCCGTATAGCGCAGGAACAGCAGGCCCAGACCCGCGCCGATCGAGGCCACCACGGCCCAGTACAGCATGTTCACGCCGCGCGCCGTCGGGTTCTTCATGAAGAACATCGAGCCGAACAGCAGGACGATGGGCAGGAACTGCACCACCATGCCCAGCACCGTCAGGCCGACGCGGCCATCCGCCGTCTGGGCGAAGAAGAACTGCTGCACCGCCGGCACATTGCCGACGACGTAGGCCAGCACGCCGGCGACGGCGAGGCCGAGCGCCAGCTTGTTGTAGACGCCCAGCATGAAGCTGCGCAGTCCGGCATCCACGGCCATGTCGGCCGAGGCGGGCGCCGGGGTCGAGTAACCGTTTCTGAAGTCGCTCATCGCGAGTGTCGTCTCCATTTGGGGCCCAGGGGAAAGTCCCAGGTCCGAAGTCGGGAATATCGTGCCCGCGCGCATTTTACGCAAGGGAACGGTCGCCGCAGGGCCGCCCGCCTTCCTTCGCAATCCCGTGAGGGCTAGGACCGTTCCATGCTCCGGCTGTTCACCGCGCTCGCCATCCCCTTCGACGTCGCCGAGACGCTCGCGCGCCGCCAGACCGGGCTGCCGGGCGCGCGCTGGCGCACGGCCGAGCAGCTCCATGTCACTCTCGCCTTCTACGGCGAGGTCGACGAACGCACCGCCGACGATCTGGCCGCCGAGCTGTCCCGCATCCCCGGCGGCGCCTTCGACATCGAGCTCAAAGGCGTCGGGGCCTTCGGCGACGCCCATCGCAGCCATGCGATCTGGGCCGGCGTCGAACCCAATGAGCGGCTGAACGTGCTCGCCGGCCGCGGCCGCTCCGCCGCCGAGCGCGCCGGCATTCGGATGGAGCCCCGCGCCTACCGGCCTCACGTCACCCTTGCCTATCTCAAGACCCAGACCGACCCCGCCCGCGTGGGCGCCTGGATCACCAACCACAACCTGCTGCACAGCCCGCCGATCCGCGTCGACCGCTTCGGCCTGTATTCCAGCGTCCTGACCGACGACGGCAGCCACTACGACCTCGAACGCGAGTACCCCCTGTGACGACCGCCCCCGGCCCCACACTGCACACCGACCGCCTGATCCTGCGCCCCACGGCCAGCGAGGACTTCCCGCGCTGGGCCGAGTTCATGGCCCACCCCACCTCGCGCTTCGTCGGCGGCCCCCAGCCGGCCGAGGCCGCCTGGCGCGGTTTCATGGGCATGGCCGGGGCCTGGGCGCTGTCGGGCGTGGCCATGTTCTCGGTCATCGATCGCCAATCCGGCCTGTGGCTGGGCCGCATCGGCCCGTGGACGCCGCTCGGCTGGCCCGGAACCGAGGTCGGCTGGGGCCTGCACCCTGACGCGCAAGGCAAGGGCTACGGGATCGAGGCCGCGACCGCCGCCATCGACTACGCCTTCGATGTGCTCGGCTGGACCGAGGTCATCCACTGCATCGATCCGGACAACACGGGCTCCCAGAACCTGGCTCGGGCGCTCGGCTCGACCAACCTCGGCCCCGCCGTCCTGCCCCCGCCTTTCGAGACCTTCCCCGTCGACCGCTGGGGCCAGTCGCGCGAACAGTGGCGCGCGCAACGAAGCTGAGCCGCAACCCTGTCGAGGTCTCGCCCGTAGCTCCGGCCCAAGGGAGAGACCGAATGATCCGACCGTTGCTCGGCGCGGCCGCCGCCGCCGTCCTGCTGACCTCCGCCGCCCCGGCCCTGGCCCAGGCGACCGCCGTCGACCTCGACCGGTTCGACGGCCGCTGGTTCGAGATCGCCAGGAACCCGAACGGGATGCAGCGCGATTGCAGCCGCGCCCAGATCGACTTCAATCCGTCGAGCACGGGACGCTACGCCATCCTCGTCACCTGTGTCCGTCGTCCCAGCGGCCAGGTCGAGACGCTTCGCGCCACCGCCCGCGTCACCGACACCACCTCCAACGCCAAGTTCCGTTTCAGCTTGGCCGGTCTGCTCAGCTTCGGTGGACTGGCGTCCCAGCAATACTGGGTTTGGGACCATGCCCCGGACTACAGCTGGGCCATCATGGGCCTGCCCGACAAGTCCAGCTGGTGGATCTGGCAGCGCAGCCAGAGCCCCGCCGCCTCCGTCCGCGCCGCCACCTTGGCCCGGGCTCGGGCGCTCGGCTTCGACACGAGCCGGGTCACCCATACGGGAGCCTGACCGGCCCCGCTTGCCGCGAGAACACAAGCGGAACATAGTGGCGGCATGTCCGCCGCCGTCCATCTGGAGCTGGTCTTCAGCCGCCGCGAGACCACGCTCTCGGTCACCCGGGGCGCGGCGCGGCTGCTGGCCGACATGGGCTATGCGCCCCTGCTCGAGGTGGGGTTGCCCAACGGCCGCCGCGCCGACGTCATGGCCCTGGGCCGTAAGGGTGATATCGTCATCTGCGAGGTGAAGTCGGGCGCGGAAGATTACCGCGTAGACCGCAAATGGCCGGAGTATGCCCCCTTCTGCGATGTCTTCTTCTTCGCCGTAGCCCCGGACTTTCCCCAGAGCCTGCTGCCTGATCATCCGGGCCTGATCGTCGCCGACGGTTTCGGTGGCGCGGTGGTCCGTGAGGCTTCGGAAACGCCTCTCGCGGCAGCGAGGCGCAAGGCTCTCACGATTGCTTTCGCCCGTTTGGCGGCCTCACGGACGCTCAGGCTCTGAAGCCTCGTTGCCAACGGCGTTCACAGCAATGCGGCCTGTAAGGCGGCTGGTACGGGTTGGCGCAGGGTGTTCAATCGCTGGCGACGGAGGCCGTACGGGCCGCCGTCGCGGGTCTCGACCCTGTAAAGCGGCAGACGCTGGCCGAGGCGTTCATCGCCCCAGAAGCCGAGAGCGTCTATGGCTTCCTGGCGGCGGGCCGGAGCGCCCCCCGTCCTTGTCGGCTGAACCTTGAGGCCGGTCCGGTATGGGCCGATAGAGGCCCCATGACCGACGCCGCCGACATGACCTACGCCCGCTATCTGGACCTGGACCGGCTGCTGTCGGCCCAGAAGCCGGTCAGCGGCCAGCACGACGAGATGCTCTTCGTCATCATCCACCAGGCCAAGGAGCTGTGGCTCAAGCAGATCCTGCACGAGGTGGCCTTGGCCCAGGGCCTGGTGCGCGCCGGAGACCTGGTTCCGGCCTACAAGAGCCTGGCGCGGGTCAGCCGGATCCAGGCGGTGATGACGCAGAGCTGGGACATCCTGGCCACCATGACGCCCGCCGACTACCTGCGCTTTCGCGGCGTCCTGGGCTCCAGCTCCGGCTTTCAGAGCGACCAGTTCCGGCGGCTGGAGACCATGCTGGGCCTGAAGGATCCCAAGTTCCTGGTCTTTCAGACCGATCGCCCTGACGCCCACGCGGCGCTGTCTCAGGCCCTGGCGTCGCCCAGTCTTTACGACGACACCCTCGCCCAGCTGGCGGCCGTGGGCCTTCCCGTGCCCCAAGCCGTGCTGAATAGGGATGTGTCGCGCCCCTACATCCCGTCGGCCGACGTCGAGGCGGCGTGGCTTGAGGTCTATCGCGACACCGACCGCTGGTGGGCGCTCTATCAGCTGGCGGAAAAGCTGGTCGATCTGGACGACGCCCTGGTCACCTGGCGGCACAAGCATGTGGTGACGGTGGAACGCATCATTGGCCGTCGGCGCGGCACGGGCGGCACCGACGGCGTGGGCTATCTGTCGTCGACGCTGGAGCGCCGCTGTTTTCCCGAGCTGTGGTCGATCCGGACCCAGCTCTAGCGTTCGCCGCCCCGAACCAGTGTGAGGGCCGTTTCTATCTGGTCGTCATTCATCGGCTCGGCCTTGCCTCGCCCCCAGACCGGATCGGGCCAAAGGGGGTCGTCCCGGCGTCGACCGACCACATGGACATGCAGCTGGGCCGTGACGTTGCCGAGCGCGGCGAGGTTCAGCTTGTCCACCGGCCGCCCCGTCGCTTCGCCGAGATCCCGGACCCGTGCCCCGGCTCGCACGATTTCCTCCATCAGCCGGGTCCGGTCATCTGCGGACAGGTGTTCGATCTCTGTCGCGCCCTGAACGCGCGGGATCAGGATCAACCAGGGAAAGCGCGCGTCGGTCTGCATCCGCACATGACAAAGCGGCCAGTCCACGGCGAAGATCGACCTGGCTTCGAAGGCCGGGTCGGGTCGAAAGCCGCTCACGCTCAGTTCAGTCCATAGACGACACAGGCCTGATCGGTCAGCACCTGCAGCGGCGGCTGCAACGCCAGCCGCGCCGCCTCGATCTGCGCCTCGGACGGCGCCTGACCGGGGGCTGGGGGTGGCGGCGGGGGCGGGGGTGCGGGCGGGGCGAACATCCGGCTGCCGGTCACGACGATGTCGGAGTCCACCGTCGTCGCCTGGCCCGCGCCGCCACCGTACGATGGCCAGCCCGCCAGAACATCGGTCTGGCAGGCCCGCCCGGTCGGATCGATGACCCGCACCGACCCCAGGGTCGCCCCGGCATTGCGCGCCGCGTTCTCGGCCCGGGTGCGCGCGTCGCGCATGGCGGCGGCCGCAAGATTGGTCTTGGCGACGTTGTCGGGTTCCAGCTGGAAATAGACCTGGCCGATCGAGGCGGGCTGGGAGGCCACCACCGTCGCATAGACCCGTTCCAGCACCGACACGTCACGCACCTGGACCTGGATCGTGGCGTCGGCGCGATAGCGTTCGATGCGGTCGGCGCGGGTGTTTTCGCGCAGGATGCCGTTCTCGTCGCGGTACTGGTCGTACAGCGGCTGGGTCGAAAGGGTGGTCTCGACCCTCACGGTTTCGGCACCATAGGCCGCCAGCGCCCGGCTGAGCGCGCGGACCTGATCGGCGGCCTCGCGGGAGGCGTCCGCGACGCTGCGGTCGACGGTCTGGAAGCTGGCTGAGAACTGCGCCCGGTTGGCCTGAAGTTCGACCCGGACATAGCCTATGGAGGTGATCACCGGATCGCGCATCCACCAGGGCGCGGGAACATACTGCTGGCCGATCGTGGCGGGCGGCGTTTGTGCGAGGGCAGGGGCGGCGACGGTGGTCATCAGAAGGGCGGCGAGAACGGCGCGCATGGGCGTAACTCCTCATAACTGGAGGCCGAAGCTCGCAGGAGCCCGGCCATCGGTAAACCCCGCTTCCCCCGCTTGCGACCGTGCCTCATGGCGTCTAGACCGCCGCCCGACGATTTCTGACATCGCACCGCAGCAAAGCCCCCGGCCTCAAGCACCGCTCAGCGCGGTCGGCCAACATAGAAGGAGAGACCCATGGCCCGCGCGAAGATCGCCCTCATCGGAGCCGGAATGATCGGCGGGACCCTGGCCCACGTCGCGGCGCGCGAGGCGCTGGGCGACGTCATCCTGTTCGACATCGCCGAAGGCACCCCCCAGGGCAAGGCGCTGGACATCGCCGAGGCCTCGGCCGTCTTCGGCGCCGACGTCGCCCTCAAGGGGGCCAACGACTACGCCGACATCGCGGGCGCCGACGTCTGCATCGTCACGGCGGGCGTGCCGCGCAAGCCCGGCATGAGCCGCGATGATCTGATCGGCATCAACCTGAAGGTCATGAAGGCCGTGGGCGAGGGCATCAAGCAGCACGCGCCGAACGCCTTCGTCATCTGCATCACCAACCCGCTGGACGCGATGGTGTGGGCGCTGCAGAAGTTCTCGGGCCTGCCCAAGGAGAAGGTCGTCGGCATGGCCGGCGTGCTGGATTCGGCCCGCTTCGCCTACTTCCTCGCCGAGAAGACCGGTGTCTCGGTGCAGGACATCCACGCCTGGACGCTCGGCGGTCACGGCGACGACATGGTGCCGATGGTGCGTCACTCGACCGTCGGCGGCCTGCCCCTGCCCGACGCGGTCGCCGCTGGCCTGCTGAGCCAGTCGGACCTGGACGCCATCGTCGATCGCACCCGCAAGGGCGGCGGCGAGATCGTGGCCCTGCTCAAGACCGGTTCGGCCTTCTACGCCCCGGCCGAGAGCGCCATCGCCATGGCAAAATCCTATCTGCTGGACGAGAAGCGCGTCCTGCCCTGCGCCGTCTGGCTGTCGGGCGAATACGGCCTGTCGGACCTCTACGTCGGCGTGCCCGCCCTGCTGGGCGCGGGCGGCGTCGAGAAGATCATCGAGTTCACCACCAACGACGAGGAAAAGGCCATGCTGGCCAAGTCGGTGGCCTCGGTCCAGGGCCTGATCCAGGCCTGCAAGGACATCGACTCCTCGCTGGCCTGATCCGTCTGGGTGGCAGGCGCGGCCTCTACAGCCGCGCCATGTCCAGCACGAAGCGGTAGCGCACGTCCGAGCGGCCCATGCGCTCGTAGGCGGTATTGATCTCGGACGGGGCGATGACCTCGATGTCCGAGGCGATGCGGTGCTGGGCGCAGAAATCCAGCATCTCCTGGGTTTCGCGGATGCCGCCGATCAGGCTGCCGGCGATGCGGCGGCGACGCCACAAGAGCGGCAGGGCGTAGACCGGCAGGCCCTCGGTGGTCAGGCCCAGCATGACCATGGTGCCGTCCCGCGCCAGCAGCTGGATGTGGCTGGCGATCTCGTGCGTGGCCGATACGGTGTTGATGATGAGGTCGAACTTTTCGGCCGCCGCCTGCATCGCTGCGGTGTCGGAGTTGATGAGGAAGTGCTTCGCGCCCATGCGCTCGGCGTCCGCCTTCTTGCGGTCCGAGGTGGACAGGACGGTGACTTCGGCGCCCAGGGCGGCGGCCTGCTTGACCGCCATGTGGCCGAGCCCGCCCAGGCCGATGACGGCGACCTTCGAGCCCGGCCCGATCTTCCATTCCTTCAGCGGGGAATAGGTGGTGATGCCGGCGCACAGCAGGGGCGCGGCGGCGTCCAGCGGGATCGCGTCGGGGATCGACAGGACATAGTTCTGATCGACCGTGATGTGGTCGGAATAGCCGCCCTGGGTGATCTTCTGATTGACGGGGCCGCCCTTGGGATCGGGCGAGCCGTAGGTCTGGGTCATGCCGGGGACGCAGTACTGCTCCTCGCCCTGGCGGCAGGGTTCGCAGACGCGGCAGCTGTCGACCATGCAGCCGACGCCGACGCGGTCGCCGACCTTGAACTTCGTGACGTTCGAGCCGACCGCCGAGACGATCCCCGCCACCTCATGGCCGGGCACGATGGGGTAGCGGGTGTTGCCCAGGTCATTGGCGGCGACGTGCAGGTCGGAGTGACAGACGCCGCAGAACTTGATGTCGATGGCCACGTCGTCCGGGCCGGGGTCGCGGCGCTCGAAGCTGTAGAGCTCCAGCGGCTTGTCTGCGGCGACGGCGGCGAAGGCGCGGGTGGCGATCGGCATGGGCGGGCTCTCGGTTGGCGGAGGACGTGACGGCGTAAATGTGGCCGGGTCGGTCAGGCCGCAACCGGCAGGCCGAGATTAGGCGGAGGCGAGCTTGCCGATCAGGGCCTGGGCCGCCGCCGGATTGCGGACCTTCGCCCCGGCGATGAAGTAGGCAAAGACCTCGCCGCGCTTGGCCCAGGCTTTCGTACGGGCGGCGACGGCGTCGAGCTCGGCCGAGGTCATGCCGGTCGGCTCGTCCTCGCGACTGGACATCAGCCGGGCGTAGGTGAAGTCGGCCGTCGGCTGGTTGATGCGGGGCCACTCGGGAGCCTCGTCGTCCTCGGCGTAGACGATGGCGACCCCGTACTTCGCCGCCAGGTCGAAGAAGGCCGGGGTGTCGAAGGTCGGGTTCCGCACCTCCAGCGCGTGACGCAGGCGCACGCCGTCGCGTTCGCTCGGCAGGAGCTTCAGGAATCCCTCGAAGTCCCCGGCGTCGAACTTCTTCGTGCCCATGAACTGCCAGTTGATCGGGCCGAGCTTGTCGCCCAGCGCCGTCAGGCCCTGGCCCAGGAAGCGGTCCATGGACTCGCCCATGTCGGACAGCACCTTGCGATTGGTGCAGTAGCGGCTGGCCTTGACCGAGAAGACGAAGCCGTCCGGCGTTTCGTCGCGCCACTTCATCCAGCTGTCGGGCTTGAAGGTGGAATAGTAGGTGCCGTTGATCTCGATGGAGGTCAGGGCGCGCGACGCGAACCCCAGCTCCTTCTTCTGGCTGAGCTTGTCCGGATAGAAGACGCCGCGCCACGGTTCATAGGTCCAGCCGCCGACGCCGACGCGAATGGGGTGGGTCATGGGGCGCTCCTTCGGGACTGGGTCGGCACAGCATGTGAAACGAAGGTGGGCCGTGGGCAATGGCTTTCGACAGGAGAGCCTTCGGGGTTAAGAGGTGCCGATGATAACCCTGCTCTACGGCCGCCCGCCGCTGGTGTTCGACCCGCCTGGCAATGCCAACCAGACCTCGCCGCTGATTCCCGGTTCGGCCGCGCTGGAAAGCCTGGCTACTGGCTCGGTAGAGTCCGCGATGATCTATGCCCCGTCGGGGGTATTGGAGCGTCGCTATGTGGTGGCGCAGGCGTTGCGGGTCCTGAAGGTCGGGGGTCGGCTGGACGTTCTGGCACCCAAGGATCGCGGCGGGTCGCGGCTCAAGAAGGAGCTGGAGGGATTCGGCCTGAACTTCACCGAGGCGGCCAAGGCGCACCATCGGCGTTGCATCGCGGTCCGTCCGGAGACGGTCGAGGGCATCGAGGCGGCGATCGCGGCGGGCGGGCCGCAGAAGGTCGAAGGGCTGGACGCCTGGTCCCAGCCGGGCGTGTTCGCCTGGGACCGGATCGATCCGGGCTCGGCCCTGTTGGCGGCCCATGTGCCGGAGCTGAAGGGCGCCGGCATTGACCTGGGCTGCGGATATGGAGCCCTGGCGACGGTGGTGCTGAGGTCGGCAGGCGTGACCGCGCTGCGGCTGGTGGATCTGGACCGGCGCGCGGTCGAGGCGGCCCGGCGCAACATTGAGGATGCGCGCGCGACGTTCGAGTGGGCCGATACGCGGACGCTGGACGACGGCGGCGACCTCGATTTCGTCGTGTCGAACCCACCCTTCCACGACGGCGGGGCCGAGGACCGGCGGCTGGGACAGGCCTTTATCCGCAAGGCCGCCGGCCTGCTCAAGAAGGGCGGAGTGCTGTGGCTCGTGGCGAACCGCCACCTGCCCTATGAGGCCGAGCTGAATACGGCCTTCAAGCGGGTGCGGCCGGTCGCGGACCAGGGCGGCTACAAGCTGTTCGAGGCGGTGAAGTGAAAATCGCTACCACCCGGGTGGACAAGCTGCTGTCGTCGATGGGCTATGGCTCGCGGGCCGAGATCGCGCGGCTGGGCAAGGTCGGTGGGATCGTGCTGGACGGCGTCGATGTGGATGATGTGTCCCGCCGAATCACGGTGACGCCGGACCTGCCAGAGCGGATGCTCATCGACGGGCGGCCCGTCGATCCGCCGCCGGGCCTCGTTCTGATCCTGAACAAGCCGCTGGGCATGACCTGTTCGCACAAGGAGGACGGGGCCTTGGTCTATGACGTCCTGCCCGACCGCTGGCGGCGGAGGGATCCGGCGATCTCGACCATCGGGCGACTGGACAAGCAGACAAGCGGGCTTTTGCTGCTGACTGATGACGGCGACCTGCTGCACCGTGTCATCAGCCCAAAGCGGCATGTGGCCAAGGTCTATCGCGCGACCCTGGCGCGATCTCTGACGGGGATGGAAGGTGCGCTGTTCTCCTCGGGCGACCTGGTGCTGGAGGGCGACGACAAGCCGCTGGCTCCAGCGGTGCTGGAGCCGATCACTCAGACCGAAGCGCGACTGACCGTGACCGAGGGGCGCTATCATCAGGTGCGGCGGATGTTCGCGGCGGTCGGCAATCACGTCGAGGCCCTGCATCGCGAGCGGCTGGGCGGGCTGGCGCTGCCGGGCGATCTGCAGCCGGGCCATTGGCGTCGCGCGACGAGTGACGAAGTCATGGCGATCTTCGCGTGACGGTCAGCGGGATTGACCCGGCGGGACCCGGGCTGCACCTCCCGTGCATGACCCGTGTGAAGATCTGCGGCCTGACCACGGCCTATGCCCTCGATGTCGCGCTGGATCATGGCGCGGCCTTCGTCGGGGCGGTGTTTTTCGCCCGCAGTCCCCGAAACCTCTCGCCGGAGGACGCCCGGCCGTTGTTCGAGAGGGCGCGGGGACGGGCGGCGATCGTGGCGGTGACCGTCGATGCCGCTGACGATGTTCTGGACCGGATCGGCGCGCATCTGAGGCCCGACTTCGTGCAATTGCACGGGCGCGAGACGGTCGCGCGGGCCGCGGAGGTGCGGAGGCTGACCGGAGCGGGGATCATCAAGGTGCTGCCGGTCTCGACGCCAGCCGATCTCGACGGAGCGGCCGAGTGGGAGGATCGCGCCGATCACCTGATGTTCGACGCCAGGCCGCCCGAGGGGTCCGATCTGCCCGGCGGCGTAGGCGCGTCCTTCGAATGGGCGATGATGCGGGGGCGAACGTTCCGTCACGACTGGTTTCTGGCGGGCGGACTGACGCCGCAGAACGCGGCCAAGGCTGCGGCGATCAGCGGCGCGCCCCTGCTGGATGTGTCCTCTGGCGTGGAAAGCGCCCCCGGTGTTAAGGACCCCGCCCGGATCGCGGCCTTCCTGAAGGCCGTGGCCTGACCTTTCCTTCTGGCCGTATTTCGGCCCCTGCGCCGCTCGAGGCTGACGTCCGTGAACGCCATCATTCCCAACCAGTACGCCATGCCCGACGCCGACGGCCGTTTCGGCCCCTATGGCGGGCGCTTCGTGGCCGAGACCCTGATGCCGCTCGTGCTGGAGCTGAACCAGGCCTATGAGGCGACGAAGGGCGATCCGAGTTTCCAGGCCGAGCTGGATGACTTTCTGACCCACTATGTGGGGCGGCCCAGCCCGCTGTATCTGGCCGAACGCCTGACGGCGCACCACGGCGGGGCCAACATCTGGTTCAAGCGCGACGAGCTGAACCACACCGGCGCGCACAAGATCAACAACTGCATGGGCCAGATCCTGCTGGCCATGCGGATGGGCAAGAAGCGGATCATCGCCGAGACCGGCGCGGGCCAGCATGGGGTGGCGACGGCGACCGTCTGCGCGCGCTTCGGCCTGCAATGCGTGGTCTACATGGGCGCGGCGGACGTGGAGCGGCAGTCGCCCAACGTCTTCCGCATGAAGCTGCTGGGCGCCGAGGTCATTCCGGTCACCAGCGGGCGCGGCACGCTGAAGGACGCGATGAACGAGGCCCTGCGCGACTGGGTCACCAATGTGGCCGACACCTATTACCTGATCGGCACGGCGGCGGGGCCGCACCCCTATCCGGCCATGGTCAGGGACTTTCAGTCCGTGATCGGGCGCGAGACCAAGGCCCAGATGCAGGCGCGGCGCGGCAAGCTGCCGGACGCCGTGGTGGCGGCCATTGGCGGCGGCTCGAACGCCATCGGCCTGTTCCACCCCTTCATCGAGGACGCCGGCGTGCGGCTGATCGGGGTCGAGGCGGCGGGGCGCGGCCTGGAGGGGCCGGACCATGCCGCGTCGTTGCAGGGCGGGCGACCCGGGGTGCTGCACGGCAACCGGACCTATCTGCTGCAGGACGAGGACGGGCAGATCCTGGAGGGGCATTCGATCTCGGCGGGGCTGGACTATCCCGGCATCGGGCCGGAGCACGCGTGGTTGAAGGACATCGGCCGGGCCGAGTATCGCGCGGCGACCGATGTCGAGGCGCTGGAGCATTTCCAGCTGTGCTCGAAGCTGGAAGGCATCATTCCGGCGCTGGAGCCCAGCCATGCGCTCGCCCGGATCGGCGAGATCGCGGCCGAGGTGGGCCAGGGCGGCGACGTGGTGCTGAACATGTGCGGGCGGGGCGACAAGGACATCTTCGCCGTGGCGAAGCATCTGGGCGTGGAGTTGTGAGCATGAGCCTTTCGATCCTGATGGCGGCCGTTCTGGCCCAAGCTCAGACCCCGGCCCCGACGCCCGCCGCGCCGCTGGACCTGACCGTCCCGCCCGTGGCCGGTGTGAGCGCCGATCCGACCTGCGCCGGCCGCCCGCCGTTGGCCGCCATCGCCACCTGCGTGGTGACGACCCAGGCGGCGGTCGAAGGAGTGATCGACGCCTGGAGCGCAAGCTTTTCCGAGCAGGGCTGGCTGGCGGCCGGCGGCGATGACAACCGCGTGGTCTACATCCGACGACGGCCCGAGGGCGGCTGCGACGGATTTCAGGTGATGGCCTTCGCAGACGGCACGGTCGCCGCGCCGGCGGCTCCGGCTTACCTGGCGATGGCGGCGATCCCTGGCGACGTCTGCGCCGCCCAGCCGACGACGCCTTCCGCTCCCACTGCGCCGCAATGACCACATCCCGCATCGACGCCCGCTTCGCCGCGCTGAAGGCCGAGGGGCGCGCCGGTTTCGTCGCCTATGTGATGGCGGGCGACCCCTCGCGCGACGAGGCGCTGGAGATCCTGCGCGGCCTGCCCGCCGCCGGAGCCGACATCATCGAACTGGGCTTTCCGTTCAGCGATCCCATGGCCGAGGGGCCGCCGATCCAGCGCGCGGCGCTGCGGGGGCTGAAGGCCGGGCTGACGCTGAAGGGCACGCTGGAGCTGGCGCGGGCGTTCCGGGACGGCGACGCGGATACGCCGCTGATCCTGATGGGCTATCTCAATCCGATCGAATCCTACGGCTATGACGCCTTCGCGGCCGACGCGGCGGCGGCGGGCGTGGACGGGGTGATCGTGGTCGACTGCCCGCCGGAAGAGGCCGATCCCCTGACGGACGCGCTGGACGCGAACCGCCTGTCGCTGATCCGCCTGGCCACGCCGACGTCGGACGACGCGCGGCTGGAGGTCGTGGCGCGGCGGACCTCGGGCTTCGTCTACTATGTCTCGGTCGCGGGCGTGACGGGGGTGAAGGAGGCGCAATCGGCCTCGGTCGCTCCGGCGGTCGAGCGGGTGCGCAGGGCCTCGGGCCTGCCGGTCGCGGTCGGCTTCGGGGTCAAGACGCCGGAGCGCGCCGCCGAGATCGCCCGGGTGTCGGACGCCGTCGTGGCCGGTTCGGTGCTGGTCGATGAGGTGGCCGCCGCTCTGGAGGCCGGTGAACCTGCGGCGCCATGCGTGCTGGCCAAGGTGCGCGGCCTGGCCGAGGCCGTGCGGGGTGCGCGCGTTCCGGAAACCGTCTAAGAGCCCGCCGATGGCCGACAAGACCCCTCCCAAACCTCCCCAGGAAAAGCGCGGCGGCTGGCTGAGCCGCTTCGCGCCCGGCGTGCGCAAGATCGTCAGCCGCCGCGACACGCCCGACAATCTGTGGGTCAAGGACCCGGATTCGGGCGACATGCTCTATCGCCCCGACCTGGAGGCCGCCCTGTGGGTGACGCCGTCCGGCCGGCATATGCGCATCAACGCCAGGCAGCGGCTGGGCTACACCTTCGACGGCGGTGAATTCGAACCGATCGATACGCCGGACGTGCCCGAGGACCCGCTGAAGTTCTCGGACGGCAAGCCCTATCGCGAGCGTCTGGCGGCGGCGAGGAAGGCCACGGGCCAGAAGGACGCTATGGCCATCGGCTATGGCGAGGTCGGCGGCAGCCCCTGCGTGGTCGTGGTGCAGGACTTCACCTTCATGGGCGGGTCGCTGGGCATGGCGGCGGGCGAGGCCTTCATCGCCGCGGCCCGGGCGGCGCTTCAGCGCGGCGTACCGCTGGTGTGCTTCACGGCGGCGGGCGGGGCGCGGATGCAGGAGGGCGCGCTGTCGCTCATGCAGATGGCGCGCACGACGCTGGCGGTGCAGGAGTTGAAGGACGCCCAGCTGCCCTACGTCGTCGTCCTGACCGATCCGACAACCGGCGGGGTGACAGCGTCTTACGCCATGCTGGGCGATGTGCATCTGGCCGAGCCGGGGGCGCTGATCGGCTTCGCCGGACCGCGCGTGATCGAGACCACCATCCGCGAGAAGCTGCCGCCGGGCTTCCAGCGCTCGGAGTATCTGCAGGAAAAGGGCATGGTCGACCGCGTCGTCGCCCGCGCCGACCTGCCCGAGACCCTCGGCCGCATCCTGTCGATGCTGATGGGCGGACGGCGCAAGGCGGCCTGAGGCCGTGGACCCCGTTTCCGCACGCCTGCGCGCGCGTCATCCGCAGAAGATCGACCTGTCGCTGGACCGGATGCGGACGCTGTGCGCCGTCCTGGGCGAGCCGCAGCATCGGCTGCCGCCGGTGATCCATGTGGCGGGAACCAACGGGAAGGGATCGACCGTCGCCTTCCTCCGGGCGATGGCCGAGGCGGCGGGCCTGAAGGTCCATGTCTACACGTCGCCTCATCTGGTGCAGTTCAATGAACGCATCCGACTGGCGGGGCGGCTGATCGAGGACGATCATCTGTCGGCCATCCTGGACCGCATCGAGGCGGTGCGCGGCGTCGAGACCACGGTGTTCGAGAGCACGACGGCCGCCGCCTTCGTGGCCATGAGCGAGACGCCCGCCGACCTGGCCATCGTCGAGGTCGGGCTGGGCGGGACGCTGGACGCGACAAACGTCATCGAGCGGCCGCTGCTGAGCGTCATCACCCCGGTCGACCTGGATCACGCCGAGTTCCTGGGGACCGACATTGGCCAGATCGCCGGCGAGAAGGCGGGCATCCTGAAGGCGGGCGCGCGCGGGATCGTCGCGCGTCAGGCGGAAGCCGCCATGGCGGTGATCGAAGCCAGGGCGCGCGCCATGCAGACGCCCCTGACCGTCATGGGCACGGACTTCGACGCCTGGGCCGAGCGAGGCGGCATGGTGTTCCAGAACACCGAGCGGTTCCTCGATCTGCCCGCGCCCGCGCTGGCGGGGCCGCATCAGGTGGCCAACGCCGGGCTGGCGGCGGCGGTGGCGCTGGAACTCGACTTGCCCGAGACGGCGATCGCGGAAGGCATAGCGGCGGCGCGCTGGCCCGCGCGGATGCAACGGTTGACGGCCGGTCCCTCTGGCGCGACGGCCAGAGCAGCGGACGCCGAGCTCTGGCTGGACGGCGGGCACAATCCGCATGCGGGCCGGGCGCTGGCGGAGGTGCTGGCCGAGCGTCAGGCGCGGGCGCCCCGGCCATTGGCCCTGATCGTCGGCATGCTGGCCAACAAGGACCACGGCGGCTTCTTCGAGGCGCTGAAGGACAGCGGCGCGCATGTCTTCACCGTCGGTTTCGAGGGGGCCGCGGCCGATCCCGAGGCGCTGGCGGCGGTGGCGCGCGGGCACGGCCTGGGCGCCCAGAGCGCGCCGTCGGTGGGCGAGGCTCTGGATCGAGCCATTCGGCTGGGGGCCGGGCGGGTGGTGATCTGCGGGTCGCTGTATCTCGCGGGCGAAGTGCTGGGCGCGGATCGGGCGACCTGGCCGGATTAGGACGACCGCCTTTCAGCTAATGCCGTCATCCTCGGACTTGATCCGAGGATCGGATTGTCAGCGGGCTCGAACAGCAGGATTGGCCCAAACGTTACTGCGACGCGCCTCTGCAGGAGCAGTCTCCACGTCCGATCCTCGGATCAAGTCCGAGGATGACGGAGAGTTCGTAGGCAGCACCAACGTCAAGGACGCTTGACATTTTGACGGCGCGCGGCAGAACCTTCGCCGCAGGAGGTTCCCGCATGATCCGTCGATCCCTGCTCGCCCTGGCCTGCGCACTCGGCCTCGTCGGCCCGGCCGCCGCCCAGACCGTCTCGCCGCTGCCGGCCGATCTGCAGGTGCTGTTCTGGCCCGCCGAGCGGCGCGAGCAGGACCTGCGGCGCATGCCCGAGCTGATCCCTCATGCCCGCATCGAGCCGTCGCCGACGCCGCGCCCCCTGCCGCAGGGCGAGGCGCTGGACTTCGACCCGAGCGCCTTCATGGAGAGCCAGAGGGTGGCCGGCCTGCTGGTCATCCAGGACGGGCGGGTGCGGATGGAGCGTTACGGCCTTGGCCTGACGGCGCAGGACCACTGGGACAGCTTCTCCATGACCAAGTCCCTGACCTCGACCCTGGTCGGGGCGGCGATCGCGGACGGGGCGATCCGAAGCCCCTATGATCTGGTCACCGACTACATCCCCGAGCTGGCGGGCGGGGCCTATGACGGGGTGCAGATCGCCCACGTCCTGACCATGACGTCCGGGGCGCGCTGGAACGAGGACTACGTCGATCCGAACTCCGACGTGGCGCGCTTCTATCTGACGCCGCCCCCGGCCGACATGGACGCGACCGTCGCCTATCTGCACGCCCTGCCGCGCGAGCATCCGCCCGGCGAGCGGTGGCATTACAACACCGGCGAGACCAATCTGATCGGGGTGCTGGTGGCGCGGGCCACGGGGCGGCCGCTGGCGGAGTATCTGAAAGAGAAGGTCTGGGACCCGGCGGGCATGGAAGGACCGGCCTTCTGGATGCTGGACGCGCAGGGCAAGGAGGCGGGCGGCTGCTGCGTCTCGGCGAACCTGAGGGATTGGGGCCGGGTCGGACTGATGGCGCTGGAGCGGGGCGCGGTCCCCGGCGGCCAGATCGCCACGCAGCGCTGGTTCGAGCGGGCGACCGCCCAGATGGTCGACTTCCCCGAGAACGACCGGGGCTATGGCGCTCAATGGTGGACGCGCGCCGATGGCACACAGTTTGAGGCGTCCGGCATCTTCGGCCAGATGATCCACGTCGATCCGGCGCGGAACCTGGTGGTCGTCTTCCTGTCGGCCTGGCCCAGCGCGACCAGCCGCGAACGCTCCGACGAACGGCAGGCGTTTCTCAGGGAGCTGAAGGCCGCGCTCTAGGGTCTCAGACCCGCTCGACGCACATCGCCACGCCCATGCCGCCGCCGATGCACAGGGTGGCCAGGCCCTTCGACAGGCCCTCGCGCTTCAGCTCGTGCAGCAGGGTGGTCAGGATGCGGGCGCCGGACGCGCCGATCGGGTGGCCGATGGCGATGGCGCCGCCGTTGACGTTGACCTTGGCCGGGTCGAGCTCCAGCTCCTGGAGCACGCACAGACTCTGGGCCGCGAAGGCCTCGTTGGACTCCACACGGTCGAGGTCGGCGACGCTCCAGCCGGCCTTCTGAAGGGCCTTCTTCGACGCCGGGATCGGACCCGTGCCCATCACCGCCGGATCGACGCCCGCCGTGGCCCACGACGCGATGCGGGCCAGCGGTTCGAGGCCGCGTGACTTCGCCTCATCCGCCGTCATCAGCACGAGCGCGGCGGCCCCGTCGTTCAGGCCGGACGCATTGGCGGCCGTGACCGTGCCGTCCTTGATGAAGGCAGGCCGCAGCTTTTCCATCGACTCCAGGGTCGCGCCGTGGCGGATGTATTCGTCCTTGTCGACGACCACGTCGCCCTTCTTGCCGGCGATGACGACGGGCGTGATCTCGGCGTCGAACTTGCCGCCGGTCTGCGCCGCCTCGGCCTTGTGCTGGCTGGCGAGCGCGAAAGCGTCCTGGTCGGCGCGAGTGATCTGCCATTTCTCGGCGATGTTCTCGGCCGTCTGGCCCATGTGATAGCCGTTGAAGGCGTCCCACAGGCCGTCCCGGATCATGGTGTCGATCAGCTGCAGGTCGCCCATCTTGTGGCCGCCCCGCAGATACTGGGCGTGCGGCGCCAGGCTCATGCTCTCCTGACCGCCCGCCACCACGACCTTGGCGTCGCCCAGCGCGATCTGCTGATAGCCGATGGCGACGGCGCGAAGGCCGGAGCCGCAGATCTGATTCAGACTCCAGGCGGGCGTTTCCTTCGGAATGCCTGCGCCCATCGCCGCCTGACGCGCTGGCCCCTGACCGGCGGCGGCCTGAAGCACATGGCCCAAAACGACCTCGTCGACGTCGGCTGGATCGACCCCCGCCCGCTCCAGCGCCGCCTTGATCGCGATGCTGCCCAGCTGCGACGCGGGCAGCGACGACAGGGCCCCCAGGAACGAACCCACGGGCGTGCGGGCGGCGGAGACGATGACGACGTCGGTCATGGGCGATCCTTGATCGGAGCTTGACGGGCGGGGAGGCCGTTAGGGGATCGACAAGTTTGCGTGGCGTTTCTGCCGCATCCGGCGGCTTTCGTCACCACCAGCGCGGCCGTTCAGGTGAAAGTCATCGTCTTCGACCAATATGGATGGAACGACAGGCAGAACCGCCGGGTTGAAGCGACCATGCTGGAAGCGATCCGAAGCCACGTCCGCCGCCTCTGCACCCCCGATCAGATCGATCTGGAGGAGCATTACCAGTCGCCCAGCGAACACATTGCCGATTTGGTGGTCCACACCGTGGGCCTGACGCTGGCGGCCGTGGGCGGGATCGTGCTGGCGGTATTGTCGGCGCTGAACGGCGGGGTCGGCGTGGTGATGGCGACGGCCATCTACGCCCTGTGTCTGGTGGCCATGCTGACGGCCTCGACCGTCTACAACCTGACCCGGCCCTGCGCGGCCCGGCCGGTTCTGCGTCGGCTGGACGAGGCGGCCATCTTCCTGATGATCGCGGGCAGCTACACCCCCTTCACGACGCAGCGGTTCGAGGGCTGGTGGGCCATCGGCTTCACCCTGGTGGTCTGGGCGATCGCGTTTGCGGGCGTGGCGGCCAAGCTCGTCTTGCCCCGGATTTCCGACGCCTTCTGGAGTGGGGTCTATGTGGTGTTCGGCTGGATCGCCGTGATCGCGCTCAAGCCCATGATCGACACGGTCCACCCGATCGCGCTCGGCCTGCTTGTGCTCGGCGGCCTGATCTATACGGCGGGCGTCTTCTTCTTCATCTCGCCCAAGCTGAAGTACCGTCGCGCCATCTGGCACGGCTTCGTCGTGGCCGGCGCGGGCGTCCACTGGGCGGCCGTGCTGGTGGGCGTGGTGCTGGCGCCCAACCTGGCCTGAAGACCCCCGCGACACGAAACCGTCATGCCCTCTTTCGCCGGGCGCCGCGCTGCGGGATAAGGGCCACTGCACTGCAGGGATGGAACCGTGGCCGACAGCACCCAGCCGAACGGCAAGGCGAAGGACGGCGAGGCCGTCGTCATCAAGAAGTACGCCAACCGCCGCCTCTACAACACCGCCAGCTCCGCCTACGTCACGCTCGACGACCTCGCCCGCATGGTGCGCGAGGGGACCGATTTCGTGGTCTATGACGCCAAGACCAATGAGGAGCTGACCCGTCAGATCCTGACCCAGATCATCTTCGAGGAAGAGAGCCGGGGGCAGGCGCTGCTGCCCGTCCAGTTCCTGCGCCAGCTGATCGGCTTCTACGGCGGCCAGATGGAAGGCGTCCTGCCCAGCTATCTGCAGATGTCGCTGGAGAATTTCTCGCGCCAGCAGGAGACCTTCCGCGAGCAGATGACCAAGGCCGTCGGCGTCATGCCGGGCGGCATGATGGGCGCGGGCATGATGGAGGCCGCCGCCAAGCAGAACATGGCCATATTCGAACAGGCCATGAAGATGTTCCCGGCCTTCGCGCTGGGCCGCAGCGCGCCGTCGGAGCCGGCGGCCCACGCCGCGCCCGCGCCCGCCGCCAATCCGGCGCTGGATGAGATGCGCCGCCAGATGGACGAGATGCGGGCCCAGATCGAGCGGCTGGCGTCCTCGCGGGGCGCCTAGGCCATGACGCGCGAGGTCGGCCCCATCCCACCGGTCGGCCCGCGCGATCGCCGCGAGACCGAGCGCCGCACCGCCGCCGACCGGCGCGCGGCGGCGCAGGGCGGCAAGGGGCCTGCGTCGGCCTCCACCCTGCCCGTGCGCGTGCAGGAGACGATCGAACCGGCACATCCTGCCGAGGATCATGCGCCTCTCGACCCCGCCGCCGCCTTCGCCGCCCAGCTGATCGGCCAGTCGGGCCAGAAGCGCGGCCTGAAGGGCGGGCCGCCCGTGCTGGACCAGGCGCGCTCGACCTATCTCGGGGCCGAATATTCCGGCGAGAAGGACCGCCGTCCGCCCGCCGGGGTGGTGAGGAAAACCGAGGTCTGACGCCCGGCGATCTGGCCCGGGGCTTGCAGGGACGGGGGCGACCGTCCCTTCGCCTCTCGAGCCTCGCCCATGTTCGTCACCTCCGCCCTCTCGGCCGCCGCCCGCGTCTTCGACATCGCCGTGGTCAGCCTGATCTTCGCCGTGCTGCTGTAGGGCCGGGGCGGTCCCCGAAGACGGGGTACATACGGTGCAAGGAGTGCAGGTAGTCCACGCAGTCCATGCAGTGCATGGAGTCCATGCGGTGACGCCTGGAGAAGGCCGCGATCCCATCGGGGATCACTCTAGCCGAGCTCTACGTCAAGATCGGACGTAGCGTTCAGACGCGCGGCCCCCACGGCCCCATCGGTGGCGGCGGCGGGCGGCGCGGCAGGAACTGGGGGCCGAGCAGGATGCCGAACAGATAGCCGCCCAGATGCCCCTCCCAGGCGATGCCGCCTGGCGCGCCAGTGGCGGCGGCCAGACCGTTGATCAGAAGAACGAGGATGGCGTTCGAGATCGCGAAGTCGCGCGTGACGCGCAGCGCATGGGGCGACCACAGGGCCTTGTCCGGCCCGCCTTCCGGGTCGATGCGGGCGAGCAGGCCCCAGAGCGCGCAGATGGCCCCGGACGCGCCGACCATGGGCAGGGTCTGGTCCAGGTTCATGGCGATGAACAGCCCGGCCGAGGCCAGGCCGCCCAGCACGAAGAACAGCAGATAGCGCACGATCATCGGCAGGCCGCCCCGCCCGCGCCTCATGGCCCGGACCACGATGGGGCTGAAGGTCAGGAGCGCCAGGGTGTTCATGATCAGGTGCGGCAGGCCCGCGTGGCTGACCATGTGGGTCAGGATCGTCTCGTAGCGACCCTCGTTCAGCGCCGGGATCGACAGGGCCCAGGGGATGGGGCCGCCATTGGCGATCTGCCACCCCGCCACGGCGGCGAACAGGGCGCCCAGCAGGTATCCGGGCCACGCGCCGTCACCGGCGCGCGGCCGGTCCGTCAGGCGCGAGAGGGCGGTGGAGCGGGACATGGATCAGCAGATGGTCGGCGCGTGGCGGGGGCGCCAGAGGACGCGCGGTCGCGGCGCGGACGCTTCCCCGCGCGGGGTCTAGCGCGCGCCGGCCAGGTTGTGGGCCACGGCGGCGCGGACGAGGGCGGTCAGTGCGGCGGCGTCGAGCGTCTGGCCTTCGCCCAGGTCGATGGCGCGCCGCGTCGCCCCGGCGTCGTCGAGGTTGAACAGGCCCGCAGGGTCCGGCAGGGCCCCGCCCTGGAAGAAGGTCAGCTTGAGGCGGGTCTTGTAGATTTCGCCCGTGCAGACGATGCCCGCGCGCTCCCACACCGGCACGCCGGAGGGATTGCTCGCCTTGCGCCACTTGATCGTCTCGACGATCTCCGGGTCGGCCGCGCGGATGACGGCGCGCAGTCGCGACAGGGTCTCGCCGCGCCAGTCGCTGATGGCGGCGAGATTGGCGTCGATCTCGGTCGAGGCGTTGGTCACGCGCGCCTCCGCACCAGATAGGGCGCGGCGAACAGCCATGCGCCCGTGCCCATCAGGCCGAACAGGGGAATCAGCGTCACGATCCACAGCCACTGGGCCTGCCAACCGAACGCCAGACCGACCAGGTTGGCCAGCACCAGGACCATGAAGGCCAGCGACAGGGCGCGATGCACGGGGCGGGCCCAGGCGGGTGAGGTCATGTGTCGTCTCCATCGTTCGTCAGAAGGGTGTCGAGGGCCTCCAGCATCTTGGCCCAGCCGAAGCGGGCGCCGCCGGACGCCTGTTTCTGTTCTGGGCGGAAGCCGGTCTGCTCGACCCGCAGATGCGACCCTTCGGCCGTGGGGGTGACGGTGAAGGTCACCACGCTTCGCAGGTCATAGGCGGGGTCCGGGTGGGCGTGGTTCCAGCTGTAGGCCAGCACCCGCCCGGGCTCGATCTCCAGCACCTCGCAGTCGAGCACCCCGCCCCAGTCGCCGGTCAGGGTGAAGCGGTGGCCGACGACCGGCTGGAAGTCGCCGCGCATCAGCCACTCGGCCATCAGGTGCGGCGTCGTCAGGGCGCGCCACAGACGGTCGGGCGAGTGGGCGTAGGCGCGCTCGATCGTCACGGTGCGCAGGTCGGCGGAGGTCGTATCGGCGGGCATCATTGGTCCATCCGGGTCATGAGGTCGTCGAGCGCATCCAGGCGGCCCTCCCAGAAGTCGGTCATTTCGCGGGTCCAGTCCCTCAAGGGGGCCAACGCCTCGGGCCGGGCGCGACAGCGGGTGACCCTTCCCTCGGGCCGCAGCTCGACCAGGCCGGCGCCGCTGAGGATGGCCAGATGCTTGGACACCGCCGGCTGGCTGACGCCCGCGCGCGCCGTCAGGGCCCCCACGGTCTGCTCTCCCTCGCGGCACAGCGCCTCGAACAGGGCGCGGCGGGTCGGATCGCCGAGGGAGCGGAACAGGTCGTCGGGGGCGCGGACCAATACATCACCTTTGGGTTATGGGTTGACGCATAACTGGTGGGTGATGGGTGAGTCAAGCGGTCCCTCTCCAGGAGGGAGAGGGCTTGAGGCTCGCAGAGCGCAGCGATGCGCCGGCCGAAAGGGTGAGGGTCGCCTGCTGGGGTGGACGCACCCCGCGACGGCTCACGCCGACTGCGCCATCCGACCTTCATCCGTCCGCTTTTGGCGTACCGCACGTTTAAGAATTTCGTGCAACACGACCGGCAAGGTGCCACTTTCGGCAAATCACTATGCCAGCGAGGTCCGTCGCAGAGCTGGCCATTCATGCTCAGCTGGAAGGGAGGTCGACGATGTCTAGCGTTATCAGTGCCTTCAGTGCCGAGCAGGCTGAGCGACTGACTGGGCTCTCGGCAGCGCAACTTCGTGAGTGGGACGGAGCAGGTTTTTTCCCACCGTCCTATGCTGCTGCAAACCGTCGGTCGCCTTACAGCCGCGTCTACTCATTTGAGGACATTGTTGGCCTAAGGGTCCTCAGCATCCTTAGAAACACGCATCGGGTGTCCCTGCAGCATCTGAAGACTGTCGCGCGCGAGCTGGCCAATTACGCTCCACGGCCTTGGTCTGAGTTGACCCTCTATGTCCTCAATAAGGAAGTGCACTTCCGCAACCCGAGTGACGGTCTTGTCCAAGGAGCCGTGAGCGGTCAACTCGCTGTTCCTATACAAATTTCGTCCGTGGTCGAAGATGTGAAGGCCCGGGCAGAGAAGCTACGTGAACGCAGCATTTCAAGCGTCGGGCAAGTCGAACGTCATCGCTTTGTTGTTCACAACGAGGCGGTGATCGCCGGCACGCGTATTCCAGTCAGCACGATCCGCAGCTTTTCTGATGCGGGCTATTCCGTGGATGATATCCTTCGGGAGTATCCCTCGCTCACGCGAGAGGATGTAAAGACCGCACTCTCGGCAACCGCCGGTTTGACTCGCGCAGCTTAGGTGCGTCCTAATCGGCATGAATGCGATTCATGCTCGACGAGAATGTGCCGGAAGGAGTTGCAGACACCCTCCGTCGTCTGGGGCATGACGTAATTCGCTCTACGGAAGTCGTTGTACCTGCCTCTCCTGATCAGATAGTCGCGACCGCAGCCCAAGAAGGTGGCTGGATCCTGGTGAGCCACGACCGCGACTTCAAGCGTATCGAGCGTCTATGCTCGGAGGGTCAGCAAGAGCGATTTCCAACGCTGAGCCGATTGCAGCTCTCTTGCCCGGAACCTCTCTCAGCATCACGAGTGGAGATGTTCATTTCAATCGTTGAGGCAGAGTTTGAGCGTGTCCAGCAAATGGAGGACCGGCGTCTGATGATGGACATCGGTGAGCGCCGCATCCGCATCTTTAGGTGAACGACCCTGCTCCTAATGCACCCGCGCCTTCCCGATCTCCAACCCGTCCGCCCCCGCTGACACGGCGATCACCGAGCCGTCCTCCAGCTCGCCGGCCAGCAGCTTCTTCGCCATCGGGTCGACCAGCTCCTTCTGGATGACGCGCTTCAGCGGGCGCGCCCCATAGACCGGGTCGTAGCCCTTGTCGGCGAGCCAGGCCGAGGCGCTGTCGTCAAGCGCCAGCGTCAGGCGGCGGTCGGCCATCAGCTTTTCCAGGCGCTGGAGCTGGATGCGGACGATGCCGGCCATCTGGTCGCGGCCGAGGCGCCGGAACAGGATGATCTCGTCGATGCGGTTCAGGAACTCGGGCCGGAAGTGGGCGCGGACGGCCTCCATGCCGAAGGGGCGGACGGCCTCTACGTCTTCGCCCTCGCCCTGGTCGGCCAGCGCGGCCGAGCCGAGGTTGGAGGTCATGATGATCAGGGTGTTCTTGAAGTCGACCACCCGGCCCTGACCGTCCGTCAGGCGGCCGTCGTCCAGCACCTGCAGCAGGACGTTGAAGACGTCGGGGTGGGCCTTTTCGACCTCGTCGAACAGGACGACCTGATAGGGGCGCCGGCGCACGGCCTCGGTGAGCGCCCCGCCCTCGTCATAGCCGACATAGCCCGGAGGGGCGCCGATCAGGCGGCTGACCGAGTGCTTCTCCATGTATTCGCTCATGTCGATGCGGGTGATGGCCTGGTCGTCGTCGAACAGGAAGGCGGCCAGGGCCTTGGTCAGCTCGGTCTTGCCCACGCCCGTGGGGCCGAGGAACAGGAAGGAGCCGAGCGGGCGGTTGGGGTCGTTCAGGCCGGCGCGGGCGCGGCGGACGGCGTCGGCCACGGCGGCCAGAGCCGCGTCCTGACCCACCACGCGGCCGCGAAGGGCGTCCTCCATTTTAAGCAGCTTCTCGCGCTCGCCCTCCAGCATCTTGTCGACGGGCACGCCGGTCCAGCGGCTGACGACCTGGGCGATCTGTTCGGCGTCGACGACCTCGGGCGTCAGCGAGGCAGCGGCCGCCTCGGCGCTCTCGGCCTCGGCCAGCGACTTCTCGATCTGGGGGATCTGGCCGTAGGCGATCTCCGACGCCCGGGCGAGGTCGCCGTTGCGTTGTGCGCTGGCCAGTTCGGCGCGCAGGCGGTCCAGGGTTTCGCGCAGCTGGGCGCCCTGGCCGACCTTTTCCTTTTCGGCCTTCCAGCGCCGGGTCAGGTCGGCGGACTCGATCTCCAGATCGCTGATCTCGTCCTCGAGCTTTTCGAGGCGCTGGATCGACGCGGCGTCGGTCTCCTTCTTGAGGGCCTCGCGCTCGATCTTGAGCTGGACCAGCCGGCGGTCGATCTCGTCCAGTGCCTCGGGCTTGGAATCGACGGCCATGCGGACGCGCGACCCGGCCTCGTCGATCAGGTCGATGGCCTTGTCAGGCAGGAAGCGGTCGGTGATGTAGCGGTTGGACAGGGTGGCGGCGGCGACGATGGCGCTGTCACTGATGCGCACGCCGTGGTGGACCTCGTACTTCTCCTTCAGGCCGCGCAGGATGGAGACGGTGTCCTCCACCGTCGGTTCGGAGACAAAGACGGGCTGGAAGCGGCGAGCCAGGGCGGCGTCCTTTTCGACGTGCTTGCGGTATTCATCCAGGGTGGTGGCGCCGACGCAGTGCAGCTCGCCGCGGGCGAGCGCGGGTTTCAGCAGGTTGGACGCATCCATGGCGCCGTCCGTCTTTCCGGCGCCGACTAGGGTGTGCATCTCGTCGATGAAGAGGATGATCTGGCCCTCGGCGGCCGTGACCTCGCCCAGCACGGCCTTCAGCCGCTCCTCGAACTCGCCGCGATACTTCGCCCCGGCGATCAGGGCGCCCATGTCGAGCGCCATGACGGTCTTGTCCTTCAGGCTCTCGGGCACGTCGCCGTCGACGATGCGCTTGGCCAGGCCCTCGACAATGGCGGTCTTGCCGACGCCGGGCTCGCCGATCAGGACGGGGTTGTTCTTGGTGCGGCGGGCCAGGACCTGGATGGTGCGGCGGATCTCCTCGTCGCGGCCGATGACGGGGTCGATCTTCTGGTCGCGCGCGGCCTGGGTCAGGTCGCGGGCGTAGCGTTTGAGCGCGTCATAGGCGTCCTCGGCCCCGGCGCTGTCGGCGGTCTTGCCCTTGCGGACATCGGCGACGGCGGCATCCAGTTTGTCGGCGGTGACGCCCGACGCCTTCAGCGCATCGCCGGCCGGGCCGCCCTCGCGCGCGATGGCGGACAGGATGCGTTCGGTGGTGACGAAGGCGTCGCCGTTCTTCTTGGCGGCTTCTTCCGCCTTGGCGAACACGCGGGCGGTGGCGCCGTCGAGATACAGCTGGCTGGTGGCGCTCTCGACCTGGGGGCGCTTTTTCAGAAGGGCTTCGGCCCCCTCGGCGGCCTTGGCGGGGTCGCCCCCGGCGGCGGTGATCAGATTGCGGGCCAGGCCGTCTCGTTCTTCCAGCAGGACCTTGAGCAGGTGCTCGGGCGCGAACTGCTGGTGCTTGCGGGCGAGGGCGAGGGTCTGGGCCGACTGGACGGCCTGTTTGGCGCGGTCGGAATAGAGGTCGAGATTCAAGGCCTATCCCCGTGTGAACAGCGGAAGCTGTCCAGCGCGCCCTCTGATGCAAGCGACGCGCCGGACCGATGCCGATCAGTTGGGTGTGGCGAAGGGGACACACAAGAGGGCAGCGCATCTGCGGGTCGCGAAGGGTTCGTCACAGCGAGCACAAACGAAGGCACGGCGAACACAACGGGACCGAGCGCGTGGCGAAAGCAACGATCATCGGCCTCAGACCTGTTGCAGGAGGAGGGACGCTTCGCGTCGATCCGCGCGGCGGCGAACGCCGCCTTTCAATCACTCCGGCGATTGAATCGAGATGACGCCCCGACCACCCGCTTGGTCTCGCCGTGCCCGTTGCGCCTTCGTTGTGCTCGCTGTGATGAACTTTCCAACCGCAGGACAACGCCGCCGTCGAATGCTCTAGGGTAGGGCCATGCCGCACGACCTCTGGCCCGTCGATCCGTCCGTCGTCCTGCCCTTTCTGGTGGCGGTTCTGCTGATCGAGCTGACGCCGGGGCCGAACATGGGCTGGCTGGCGCTGGTGTCGATGGCGCAGGGGCGGCTGGCGGGACTGGCGGCGGTGGCGGGGGTGACGCTGGGGCTGGCGGTGTGGATGGTGCTGGCGGCCGTCGGGTTGACGTCGGTGCTGCTGGCGTTTCCGGCGTTGTATCAGGCCGTGCGGTGGGCGGGGGTGATCTTCCTGCTCTGGCTGGCATGGGAGGCCTGGGCCGGGGCGGGCAAGGCGGCCGAGGATATGAGCCGCGATCCGGAGAAGCTGCGCGGCCTGTTCCTGCGGGGTCTGACCGGCAATCTGCTGAACCCCAAGGCGGCGGTCTTCTATGTGGCGCTCTTGCCGACCTTCATCCGGCCGGATCACGCCTCGGCGATGGCGCAGGCCCTGACGCTGGGGAGCCTGCACCTGATCGTCAGCGTCCTCGTGCACGGCGCGATCGTGCTGGGCGCGGCGGCGGCCGGGGCGGTTGTCATGCGCCGGCTGCGAGGCCTGTGGGCCGGGCGCGCGATGGCGGCGGGGATCGCGGCGGTGGCCGTCTGGATGGCCTGGGCGACGCGGAGTTGAAGGCACGCGGTTTGCGCGGCGGGGGTTGAACCTGCCTCAGGAGCCTGTCCTTGTCCCGTTTTGAAACGCGCCCCGCGCCGTCCGTCCTGCTGGTCGGCGATGCGCGCATGGCCTTTCCGGTGGCCAAGGCGCTGAATCGGGCCGGCGTTCAGGTGTTCGCGGGCGTGTCGGTGTCGAGCAACTATCTGGAATGGTCGCGGCATCTGGCCGGGTCGTTCCGGCATCCGCCGCTGGAACCCGGCACGGACGAGGCCCTGCCGGTGATCCTGGACTGGCTGGACCGGCGCGGCGGAGTGACCGCGATCCAGCCGGTCAGCGAGGCGGGCTCGCGCCTGATGTCGCGACACCGGTCGGCGTTTCAGGCGCGCGGGCGGCTGATCATGCCGGAACCGGAGACCGTGGCGGCCTGCATGAACAAGACCGGGCTGTTCCGCCTGTGCGAGCGACTGGACGTGGCGCTGGCCCCGTTCCGGCGCGTGGCGAGCCTGGCGGAGGCGCGGGCGGCCGCGCGGGCCCTGGGGTTTCCGGTCATCGTCAAGCCGTCGGTGGTCGATGCCGAACTGTTCAGGAGAAAGGCCCTGATCGTCCCGGACGAGCCGACGCTGGCCGCCCGGATGCCGGTCTGGCCCGACATCCACCCGGAGTTGATCGTTCAGAGATACGTCTCCGGCCCGCGCCACAGCGTGATCTTCAGCGCCGATCGGGGGCGATTGCTGGGCGCGGTCGAGATCCGAGCGGCGCGGACGCACGAGCATGACGGCACGGGCTATACGACCTATGGCGTCACGGTCGCGCCGACGCCGCGCGTGCGCGATGGCGTGGAACGGCTGGTCGAGGCGCTGGACTATTCCTCGACCGGGTGCGCCCAGTTCGTGGTCGATCCGCGCACGGGCGACCTGACCTTCATGGAGATCAATCCGCGCGTCAGCCTGGCGCGGATCGCCGAGCACGCCGGCCTGCCGCACAGCGTCTGGGGGCTGGAGCTGGCGCTGGGTCGGCAGGTCGAAGGCTGGGCCGATCCCTGGTCGGCAAGGACGGGCGTGCGCTACGTCTGGACCAAGGGCGACCTGAACCTCTTGATGACGCGGGTCGCGGATGGGGCGATCGGGCCGGGCGAGGCGGTCGGAAAGCTGGCCCAGATCGGGCTCGACGCCGCGACCTGCGTGCATGCGATCTTCGACCCGCTGGACCCGGCGCCCGCGCTGGGGGTCTATGCCAACCGCTGGATCAAGCGTTGGCGGACCCATCCGGAGTACGAACCCGCCTGGGCGAAGGCTCGCTTTCCCAAGGCGTTGGCGGCCCACGACCTGGACCGCCGCGCCGCCTGACGATCGAACGCGAGCGTGCGACCGCCGTGGAGGCGCCCCTATTCCTCCGGCCGCGTCATAACCGTCAGGTTCGCCGCCACCGCGCGCTGGGCCTCGCGTTCGGCGGCCGGCAGGGGCACCATGCCGCGATCCTGCAGATAGCCGCCCCGGCCGGTCGCGGCCTCGGAGGTGAACTCGATCAGGAAGTCCTGAAGGCCCGGCGTGACGCCGATGTGGGCCTTCTTGACGTAGATGAACATCGAACGGCTGATCGGGTACTGGCCCGAGGCGATCGTATCCAGCGTGGGGGTGACGCCGTTGACGGTCGCAGGCTTCACCTGGCCGAAGTTCTCTTCCAGGAAGGAGTAGCCGAACACCCCGACCGAGCCCGGCGTGCGGGTCAGGGTCTGGACGATGGCGTTGTCGTTCTCGCCGGAATCGACCCAGCCGCCGTCCTCGCGCAGCGTCTGGGCCACGGATTCGAAGCGGTCGGGGTCGCTCTCGGCCAGGGCGGCCAGCGCGGGCAGGGCCTCGGCGGAGGTCAGCATGGCCAGCTCGTTCCAGCTGTCACGGGTGCCCGACGTCGGCGGCGGGCCGTAGACCTGGATTCGCACGTCCGGCAGGCCTGCGCGCACCTGCGCCCAGGTGCGGTTCGGATTGGGGATCAGCTGGCCGTCTGGACCGGGGATTTCCTTGGCCAGCGCCAGATAGAGGTCCGAGCCTTCCAGCACGAAGTCGGCGCCGGAGCGGGCGGTGGCGACGGCCAGGCCGTCATAGCCGATCTTGATCTCGATGATCTCGGTGACGCCGTTCTCGGCGCACTGGTCGAACTCCGACGCCTTCAGGCGGCGAGAGGCATTGGCGATATCGGGCGTCGTGGGTCCCAGGCCCTGGCAGAAGGCCTGGATGCCGCCGCCGGTGCCCAGCGACTCGACGCGGGGCGGCGCGCCGTCGGGGAAATTCCTGCCGAAGTTCTCCGCCACCCGCGTGGCGAAGGGGAAGACGGTCGAGGAGCCCGCCGCCCAGATGCCGTTCCTCTGCTGGCCGCCGGCCTGTCCGCAGGCGGCGACGATCAGGGCCATGGCGGCGGCGCCGGCCACGAACAGGCGGCGGGGCAGGGTCGAGGACATGCAGGCGGCTTTCGAAGGCGACGATTCGGCGACGCTTAAAGCAGACGTTTGCGCATGGCCTGTGACAGCATGTCGATCAGGGTCACGGCGACGACGACGATGATGACGATGGTCGAGACCGAGTTGTAGTCGAAGGCGTTCATGCTGTCGAAAAGCACCTGGCCGATGCCGCCCGCGCCGATCAGGCCCAGCACCGTCGCCGAGCGGCTGTTGGATTCGAAGCGGTAGAGGGCGAAGGAGGTCCACAGCGGCGCCACCTGGGGCACGACGCCCCAGACGATCTCGTGCAGGCCAGACGCGCCGGTGGCGCGCACGCCCTCGACCGGACCCTTGTCGATCGACTCGACCGCTTCGGAGAACAGCTTGGCCAGGACGCCGGTGGTGTTCAGAGTGATAGCGAGCACGCCCGCCAGCGGACCCAGACCGACCGCCACGATGAACAGCAGCGCCATGACGAGGTCCGGCACAGACCGCAGCAGGTTCATGACCCAGCGCACCGGCGTCACCACCCAGATCGGGGCGATGTTCCTCGCCGCCGCCAGGCCCATCGGCACCGCCAGGATCACGGCCAGGAAGGTGCCCCACAGCGCGATCTGGATGGTCAGCCACATCTGTTCGACGAACAGCCGCCAGTTGGTGAAGTCCGGCTGCAGCAGGCCCGCGGCGAAGGTGCGGACGTTGTCGCTGTTGGTCACCAGACGCGACAGGTTGCCGAGGTCGACGTCGCCGATACTGTAGATCAGCACGACGGCCACGCCGCCCCAGATCAGGACGTCGAGCAGCCAGGCGCCGAGGGACTTGGACGGCGGCTTGGGGACGGCGCCGCCGGTTACGCTGGTGTCGATCAAGGCTGGACCTCGCGCAGCGCCCGCAGACGCTCCAGCTCTGCTTGCGCCTCCGCCACGGCGGCGTTGTCGCCCCGCGCGCGGGCCTCCGACAGCTGCTGGTCGGCCACCATCTCGCGGATGGGGTTCAGGTAGCTGTCGTCGGCGGCGCGGAACTGGGAATACTCGAGTCCGGCGAGCACCTGACGCTGACGCTCGGCCTCCACGCCCTCGCCCTGGCCATAGGTCAGGAAGAAGCTGCGGATCTTCTCCTTGGTCGCGGGATCGAGGTCGCCGCGCACCAGGATGCCGCTCTCCGGGATCGGCGGCGACTGCCAGATCTCGGTGATCTGCTCGGCCACCGCCGGGTTCTGGCGGACCAGGAAGACGGTGTTGACGGTGTTGGACGTCGCCACGTCCACCACACCGGTGGCGACCGCGAAGGCGTTGGCCTGATGGTTGGCGGCGCGCACGGTCTTGAAGCACTCCGTCGGATTGATGCCGCGCGGATTGAACAGGAAGGCCAGCGGGGCCAGCGTGCCCGAGGTCGACTGGGCGTCGCCGATGCCGAAATCGAACCGCCGCCCGCAGGCCAGCACCTGATCCAGAGTGATGCCCGAGCCGGTCTTGACGATCAGGGTCGAGCGATAGCTGTCCTGGCCCTCGCGGTTGACGGTGCGGGCGATGACCTCGGCGTCGGCGCGGTCGATGGCCTCCACCGCGGGCTTGGCCGAGAACCAGGCGACCTGGGTCTGGTTGCCGCGCATGGCCTCGACCAGCACGGTGTAGTTGGAGCCGAAGAAGGGCTCGACCGGGATGCCGATGGCCTCCTCCATGTCCGCCAGCAGCGGCTCCCACAGCGGGCCGGCCGAGGCCTGGCCTTCCGCCGACAGGATGGAGAAGGTGATGGTCTCGGGCGCGCCGGTCGCGGCCTTCTCGTCGCCGCCGCCGCAGGCGGACAACGCCAGAAGGGCGGCCGAGGCGGCGACGACGGCCGCGCGGCGGGTGAAGCGGTGAAGGCTCATGCCTTGGTCTCCCAGAAGGCGTCTTCGAATTCGGGGCCGTAGATGTCGATCAGCCGGGCGGTGTCCAGCCCAGTCGACGGGCCGTCGTAGACGACCTTTCCGGCCTTCAGCGCGACCACCCGGTCGCAATAGCGGATGGCGTAATCGACCTGGTGCAGCGTCACGATCACACCCAGCCCGTCGCGCTTGTTCAGCTCGACGAGCAGCTCCATCACCTTGCGCGCCGACACCGGGTCCAGCGAGGCGACCGGCTCGTCGGCCAGGATGGCCTCTGCCCCTTGGACGAGCGCGCGCGCGATCGCGCCGCGCTGCTGTTGCCCACCCGAGAGGGTGTTGGCGCGCTGGGCGGCGTAGTCGGAGACGCCGACGCGATGCAGCGCCTGCATGGCCCGGGTCTTGTCGGCGGACGGCCACAGGCCGAGCGCGCCGCGCCAGCCGGGCAGGCGGCCGAGCGCGCCCAGCATGACGTTGGAGAACAGGCTGAGCCGCCCCACCAGATTGAACTGCTGGAAGATCATGCCCAGCCGGCTGCGCGTGGCCCGCACCGTCCCGGCCACGCGGCCGTTGGACTGCACGGTCTGGCCAAAGACGCTGATCGTTCCCTTGCCGCCGTCGATGGACTGCAGCCCGGTGATGGAACGCAGCAGGGTCGACTTGCCCGATCCCGACGGCCCGATCAGAGCCACCATCTCTCCGCAGGCGACGGACACCGACACCCCGTCCAGCGCCTTGCGCTGACCGAAGGTCTTGGAGACGTCGCGCGCGAGCACCAGGCTGGTCGCAAGGGAGCCGGGCGCGGCGGTGGCTGCGGCGGATGAACTCATGAACTCGCTGACGGCGGCTGATGAACAGGCGCCGAATGCCGCGAGGAGCGCGGTCCGGCAAGTCTTAATGCCACGCGGGCGAGCGATGCGTAAAGCGGGGCGGGAAGGTCACGCCCGCGACGTTGAAAACAAAGACCTTCCGCCATCGGAGCGGAATCCTGTCCACAGGGGCGCGCCGCGAAAAAACCGCTTTACATGACAGTCGCGTGACCCCATATGGCCGCTTCCGGCGGACCCCGTAGGTCTAACCGTTACGCGCTGCTAACGCCGGTCTGGGTTAACAATTAACAGGGGGTTACGTGAATTGCGCACGTACCAGCTTCCCCTGGACCTGGTCCGTGAGCGGCCTCCTGAGCGTCCCGTCGCCCTCGTGCGACCGCGCTCGGTTTCCGTAGCGGCCCGCTGGTTCCAGGATAATCTCAAGGCCGACGTCTTCTATGCAGTGAAGGCCAATCCGTCGCGCTGGGTCATCGAGACCCTGATCGAGGCGGGCGTCACTGGTTTTGACGTCGCATCCCTGGCCGAGATCGAGCTCGTCCGCTCGGTCAGCGCCGATGCGCGCCTGGCCTTCATGCACCCGGTCAAGAGCCGGTCGGCGATCACGCGCGCCTACTTCGACCACGGGGTGCGGACCTTCTCGCTCGACTGCGGGGAGGAGCTTCAGAAGATTCTCGACGCCACGGGCGGCGCGGACGACCTGAACCTGATCGTGCGCATGGCGGTGTCGGCGGACGGCGCGGCCTATACGCTGTCGGGCAAGTTCGGCGTCTCGGCCGATCAGGCCCCGTCGCTGCTGCTCAGCACCCGCCGGGCGGTCAAGGACGGCCTGATGGGCGTGTCGTTCCACGTCGGCAGCCAGTGCATGCGCCCGTCCGCCTATGAGGCCGCCATGGCCCAGGTCGGTCGCGCCATCACCCGCGCGGGCGTCTTCGTCGACATTGTCGATGTGGGCGGCGGCTTTCCTTCCGTCTATCCGGGCATGGTCCCGCCGGACATGAGCGAATACGCCGACGCCATCCATCGCGGCTTCAACGAGATGCCGGTGTCGGAAACGACCGAGCTGTGGTGCGAGCCCGGCCGGGCGCTGGTGGCCGAGAGCTCCTCGGTGCTGGCCCGCGTCGAGCTGCGCAAGGGCGACGCGCTCTATCTGAACGACGGGTCCTATGGCTCGCTGTTCGATGCGACGCATTCGCGCTGGCCCTTCCCGACCAAGCTGGTCCGGGACGGCGAGAGCGCGACCGAGCTGAAGGCGTTCCAGTTCTATGGACCGACCTGCGACTCGATCGACCACATGCCCGGTCCGTTCTGGCTGCCGGCCGACATCCGTGAGGGCGACTTCATCGAGATCGGCATGCTCGGCGCCTATGGGGTGGCGATGTCGACGGGCTTCAATGGCTATGGCGAGCATGAGGTCGCGGCGGTGCAGGACGCCCCGATGGCCTCGCTGTATGGCCTGGCGCCCCGCTCCATCCCGACCGTGCGCACTACGGCGGAAGAGCAGGCCCGAAAGGTCGTCCGCCTGTCGCGCCCCAAGGGCAAGGCGGGCCAGCGCCGGAAGGGTCGCCGGTAAGGTCAGATAGAACGTCAGGTTTCCGGGGCTTGTGAACCGGAGGCGTCGGCGCCACGACTTTCCCGAACGGCATAGCTTGGGGGGAGCCGCAGATGTCCGACGCCCACGGGTCTCACGATCCCGGTCCCAGCATCGACCATGCGTCGAGCGGACCCGACCATTTCCAGATGATGCACGACCAGCGTCATCGGGAGTTCATGGCGTCCGATCCGTCCTACGCCAAGCCGTGGGACGGCAAGCGGACCCTGGTGATCGGTTATGTGCTCTGGCTGTTCCTGGGTTGGGTCGGCGGCCATCGCTTCTATGTCGGCCAGTGGAAATCTGGGCTCGGCATGGCGGCGGCGGGGTTCGTGACCTGGATCATGACCAGCCTGCTCGGGCCCTATCTCGGGGTCCCCATGACGATCTGGTGGATCGTCGACGCCTTTCTGATCCCGGACTGGATCCGGGTGAAGAACGAGGAAAACGCGGCGAGGAAGGCGGCCGAACCGCCGGTTCTCGTCGAAACGGTCTGAACACCGTCACGTTCTTCGACTAGACGACCACCAAGCTACCACAGCGGCCCGTCGCTCCGTCCGGGCCGCTGATGTTTTTGACGACGGGCGCTCAAACCAAAGGGAAACCCTTGCAATGAACGCTCCCGTTCAGTCCAACCAGAAGGCCCAGCTGCTCCAGAACGTCGTGGAGCACATCGACATCACCAGCTTCGACGCGCGTCCGATCATCGATTCGATGCGCAAGATGTCGTTCTCCAGCCGCGACACCGCGCGAGCCTCGGACATCTTCAACATGGCCATCGAGGACGAGACCTGTTCGCCCTGGCTGATCCTGGCGGGCTCCACCTCTGCCGGCGGCTGCATGCATGTGTACCGCGACATGGTGAAGTTCGGCATGATCGACGCCGTGGTCGCCACCGGCGCCTCCATCGTCGACATGGATTTCTTCGAGGCGCTCGGCTTCAAGCACTATCAGGCGGCCGGCCCGGTCGACGACAATGTGCTGCGCGACAACTACATCGACCGCATCTACGACACCTACATCGACGAGGAAGAGCTCCAGGCCTGCGACCACACCATCCTGGAGATCGCCAACCGGCTGGAGCCGCGCGGCTATTCGTCCCGCGAGTTCATCTGGGAGATGGGCAAGTGGCTGTCGGAAGGGAATGCGAAGAAGCAAGGCTCGCTGATCCAGACCGCCTATGAGATGGGCGTGCCGATCTTCTGCCCGGCCTTCGTCGACAGCTCGGCCGGCTTCGGCCTGGTCAAGCACCAGAAGGAGCGGGCCGCCGCCGGCCAGCCCTATATGATGCTGGACGCCATCGCCGACTTCCGCGAACTGACCGACATCAAGATCGCGGCGGGCACGACCGGCCTGTTCATGGTCGGCGGCGGGGTTCCCAAGAACTTCGCCCAGGACACCGTCGTCTGCGCCGAGATCCTCGGCGTCGAGGCCGACATGCACAAGTATGCGGTCCAGATCACGGTCGCCGACGTCCGCGACGGCGCCTGCTCGTCCTCTACGCTCAAGGAAGCCGCGTCCTGGGGCAAGGTTTCGACCACCTATGAGCAGATGGTCTTCGCCGAGGCGACCACAGTCGTTCCCCTGATCGGCTCGGACGCCTACCACCGCGAGGGCTGGAAGAAGCGCGAGCCGCGCCGCTGGCAGAAGCTGTTCGAGAAGGCGGCGTAAGCCGTCGCTCAAGCAGCGAGCCGCCGCGCGGCGAGCGTTAGCGACAACACTTTCGCTCAAGCAGCGAGCGTCCGCGACGCGAGCGTTAGCGATAACAGGCAACGGGGCCGCGAGCGATCGCGGCCCCTTTTCCGTTCACGCCTGCTCGCTGTCCATGAACCGCAGCAGCTGTTCCGGATAGCGGGCGCCGGCGACTGCGTCCTTCGGCACGGCCGCCTCGATCGCCGCGCGGTCTTCCGGCGTCAGAGTCAGGGCGACGGCCCCCAGCGACTCCGCCAGGCGGTCCCGGCGACGCGCCCCGACCAGGGGCACGATGTCCTCGCCTTGCGCCGCCACCCAGGCGACCGCGATCTGGGCCACGGTCACCCCCTTCGCCTCGGCCACGCCGCGCAGGGCCTCGACCAGGGCGAGGTTGCGATCCAGGTTCTCGCCCTGGAAGCGCGGGCTCATGGCGCGGAAGGTGCGGTCGACCGACCGGTCCCTCGACCAGTGGCCGCTGATCAGGCCGCGCGCCAGGACGCCATAGGCCGTGATGCCAATGCCCAGCTCGCGGCAGGTCGGCAGGATCGCCGCCTCGATGCCGCGCGACGCCAGGCTGTATTCGATCTGCAGGTCGGCGATGGGGTGGACGGCGGCGGCCCGGCGGATCGTCTCGGGGCCGACTTCCGACAGACCGATGTGGCGGACGTAGCCCTTCTCGACCAGCTCGGCGATGGCGCCGATGGTGTCCTCGATCGGCACGGCGGGGTCCAGGCGCGAGGGCCGATAGATGTCGATGCGGTCGACGTTCAGTCGCCGAAGCGAATAGGTCACGAAGTTCCTGACCGACTCCGGCCGGCTGTCATAGCCGCGAAAGCCCATGTCGGGATCGCGCAGCGCCCCGAACTTCACGCTGAGCAGGGCCTGTTCGCGCCGCCCCCTCAGGGCCTCGGCGATCAGCATCTCATTGTGGCCCATGCCGTAGAAGTCGCCGGTGTCGAGCAGGGTCACCCCCGCCTCGAGCGCGGCGTGGATCGTGGCGATGCTCTCGTCGCGGTCGGCCGGTCCGTAGAAGTCCGACATGCCCATGCAGCCGAGACCGATCACGGAGACCTCGGGGCCGGTCGCGCCCAGGCGGCGGGTGGGGAGGGTGGTCATGGCGTCGCTCCTCTGAAGTGAGGCCGTCTCACTACGCCTTGCCTCCTTGTTCGATAATCCGGCAATCTCCGCATGAACTGTGCGGATCAGCGAACAATGACGCCGTCCCTCGATGATCTGGCCCTGCTCGCCGCCGTCGCCCGGCACCGGGGCTTTCGCAAGGCCGCGGCCGAGGCGGGGCTGTCGCCGTCGGGCCTGTCCGAGCGCATCCGGGCGCTGGAGGACGCTCTGGGCGCCCGCCTGCTCAACCGCACCACCCGCAGCGTCAGCCCGACGGAGGCTGGCGAGGCGCTCTTGGCCCGCATCGCGCCGGCGTTGGCCGACATCGAGGGCGCGGTCGCCGCGGTCGGCCTGGCCGCCGACGCGCCGGTGGGGCGGCTGCGGATCAATGCGCCGGATGCCGCCGAAATCGCGCTCGGCCCGCTGCTGGGTCCCTTCATGGCGGCCCATCCGGGCGTGTCGATGGAGGTCCTGTTCGACAACGCCTTCACCGAGGTCGTCGCCGACGGTTTCGACGCGGGCGTCCGCTACGGCGAGGCGCTGGCCAGGGACATGATCGCGGTTCCGCTGGGCGGACCCGAACGCTTCGTCCTGGTCGCCGCGCCGTCTCTGATCGCGCGCGTCG
The DNA here is from genome assembly GCF_000701445.1 of Brevundimonas bacteroides DSM 4726. Lineage (GTDB taxonomy): Bacteria > Pseudomonadota > Alphaproteobacteria > Caulobacterales > Caulobacteraceae > Brevundimonas > Brevundimonas bacteroides. The sequence continues at coordinate 26,806 of NZ_JNIX01000002.1, read as the reverse complement.
GAATGCCCGCCCATCCGGACCAGCTGCGGACCCTGCCCGCCATCCGGCTGCGCCTGCCGGGCGGCCTGATCGCCTGGGAGTTCGAGAAGGCGAGCGAGGTCATCCGCTTCCAGCCGCAGGGGCGTCTGACCGTCACCTCGGCGGACCTCGGCCTGCATGCCGCGCGCGACGGCCTGGGCTTCTTCGCAACCTTCGAGGCCTGGGCGCGGGACGACCTGGCCGCTGGCCGGCTGGTCGCCGTGCTGGACGACTGGCAGCAGCCGTTCGACGGTCCGTTCCTATACTACCCCTCGCGACGTCACCCGCCGCCGGCGCTCAAGGCCTTCGTCGACTTCCTCCGGGCCCGAAGGAGGGAACCGGCCGGGTCCGGCGACGCTTCCTCTGGCGAAGGAGCGATCCGATGACCGACGCCAGACCCGACAGTCCCGAAGCCCGCGAAGCCGACGACATGGGCGAACGCCCGGACCTCGGCCGCAGCCGCGATGCGCTGGTCGAGGCCCTGTCCGGCAGCGACATGGGCTCCGACACACGCGCGGGTTCGATCCGGGGCGGGTCGGCCTCGGGGTCGGACATCGATCCCGATCAGGCCGCGATCAACCAGGCCCTTGCCGACGAGGGCCGCGCCTTCGCCGACCCCCAGTCGCCCTCGGGCGTCGATCCCGACCCCATCGAGAACACCGGCGTGACGCCCGGCGACGGCGATCAGGACCCGGTCGAAGGCAAGCGCGACGACGAGGCCGACGCCGCCACCGGCTGAGCCTCAGACCTCCGCCATCGTCCCGGCGTTGATGGCGATGCGGCCGAGCAGCCCCTTGACGATCAGGTCCAGCGGCTGGCCCTCCCGATAGTCGGCGGCCGCCACGAAGTTCACCCGGTCCTCCGAGATCAGGCCGTAGATCTTCTCCTGGTCGCGCTCGGAGTTGCGGGGATCATAGACCGCGATCGAGAAGCCGCCCTTGGTGTGCATCATCTTCATGGTCGGCACGTCGGTGTCGCCGTCGCCCAGGAAGATCATCCGCTCGAACGGCACCGGCCGATCCTCGTCGGCCATGAACTTGTTGATCTTGTCGTGCTCCCAGTGGTTCAGCACGCCCTTGTTGATGCGGAACAGGTACTGGGTCTTGGTCGTGTAGTTGACGCCCACCGCCGGCCAGATCGCCACGCCGTGGTCGTCATAGGCGAACTTGGAGGCGAAGACGTGCCGGAAGGCCGGCCGGATCGGGCAGCCCTCGATCATCTCCTCCAGCCCGGCCGAGATGATGTAGTGCTCGATCTCCAGGCCATACTTGCGCCCGATCGCGTCGATGCGGTCGAACCAGCCCCGCCCCGTCAGGTCGGACTTCAGCCCGTCGAACAGCTTGACGTCCTCGCCGTGCTCCTTGAGCAGCCGCTTGGTCACGGGCTGGCCGTTCTCCCGCGCCCGCTGCAGCATCAATTGCATGTACATCAGGATGTTGTCGCCGTCGGCGGCGCGCGTCAGCCGGTCCGCCTCGCCCCAGAAGTCGCCGACCCCCATGCCCACCGACGGGATGAAGGTCACTTCCTGCATGTTCCCACGCGCGAGCGTGCCGTCGAAGTCGTAGATCAGGGCGGTCTTGAGCAGGTCGGCCATGCGGCCTCCGAAGTCGGACGGTGGGGATTAGGGATTAGGGATTAGAGCCACCGGGCTCAAGCCGGTCGCAGGTCATGCATGACCGCAAGCGGCCGGTCTCCAATCCCCAATCCCTGATCCCTGATCCGTCTCTCGCTATCCTCGCGCCATCACTCGCCGGACCAGCTCCGCCGACCGCTCCGGTCCGAGATCATGGGCGATGGCGGAGCGGAACCGCCCGTCCGGGCCCATCAGATAGACCGTCAGCGAGTGGTTCATGGTGTAATCCTCGCCCTCGCCGACCTTCTCGTAGAAGGCGCGATAGGCCCGCGCGGCCGCCGCGACCTGCTCCTCCGACCCCGTCAGCCCGATCACGCCGGGCGGGAAGCCGTCCGACGACAGATAGTCCTTGAGCGCCTGGGGCGTGTCGCGCTCCGGATCGATCGAGACGAAGACGATCTGTAGATCGTCCGCCGCGTCGCCCAGCCGCTCGCGCGTGGCCTCCAGCGCCGTCAGCGTCGTGGGGCAGAAGTCGGGGCAGTAGGTGAAGCCAAAGAACACAAGGCTCCATTTGCCATTCAGCAGACTCTGATCCACCGCCTGACCCTCCTTGTTCACCAGTTGGAACGGCCCGCCGACGCTGGGCTGGCCGGTCGCGGTCCCTTCCGCCACGGCCTCGGCGCGCTCCCGACCCGTCACGACGATTACGGTGACGGTGGCGAGGGCCGTGGCGATGGCGATGCAGGCGCCCGCGAACAGCAGGATGGAACGGCGTGGCATCGTGTCTCCGGACGAAGGGGCCGACAGCGGGGCGGGCGCGGTCTATAGACCGGTCGTGAGTTCAAGCGAAGCCAGCCTCTCGTCGCAGCCCCTCGTCGCCCCCGGCGGTCGGCCCGGCCTGCCGCGCCGCAGCCGGGGCCTGAGCCTTCGTACCCTCATCATCCTGCGCTGGCTGGCCATCGCCGGCCAGACGGCGACCGTGATCGTGCTGGTCGCCGGCCTGCACTTCCCCCTGCCGCTGTGGGAGTGCCTGGCGGTCATCTTCGCCAGCGTGGTCGTCAACCTGATCGCCATGTCGCGCCTGCGTCAGGTCGACGGCCGCCTGCCCGACGGCCGGCTGACGGCCATCCACCTCGGCTTCGACATCCTGCAGCTAACGGCTTTGCTCGCCTTCACCGGCGGGCTGGAGAACCCCTTCTGCCTGCTGCTGGTCGCGCCGGTGACGGTCGCGGCGGCGTCACTGCCGGGGCGTCAGGCGCTGTTCCTCGGCCTCTTGGTGCTCATCGCCACCATCGCCCTGTTCTTCTGGTCCATGCCCCTGCCGTGGCAGGCGGGGACCAAGCTGGAGCTGCCGGCGCTCTATCGCTTCGGCATCGGTCTGGCCCTGGTCACCGGCGTCGTCTTCACCGCCGCCTACGCCTGGCGCGTGGCGGCGGAGGCCGAGACGCTGGAACTGGCGCTGGCCACCACCCAGGACGTGCTCCAGCGCGAACAGAGGCTGGCGGCGCTCGGCGGGTTGGCGGCGGCGGCGGCGCACGAACTGGGCACGCCGCTCGCCACCATCCAGGTCGTCGCCAAGGAGCTGCTTCGCGCCTCCCCGCCCGACGGCGCGGTCGCGGAGGACGCCCGCCTGCTGCTCAGCCAGGCCGACCGCTGCCGCGACATCCTGAAACGCCTCTCCACCCGGCCCGAGGACGGCGACCAGCTCTATGTCGATATCGGTCTAAAGGCCCTTCTGAACGAGGTCGTCGAGCCCCACGAGGGCTTCGACATCGCCATCACCGTCTCGGTGGAGACCCCGCCCGGCGTCGAGGAGCCCCGGGTCAAGCGCTTCGCCGAGGTCGTCCACGGCCTGTCCGCCATCGTCGAGAACGCCGCCGACTTCGCCGCCTCCTCCGTGCGGGTCGAGGGCCGCGCGGGCGAGCGCTGGATCACCGTCACGGTCATCGACGACGGGCCCGGCTTCGCGCCCGACATCCTGCCTCGTCTGGGCGAGCCCTATGTGACCTCCCGGCCCAACAGCAAGACCCGCCAGGCCGTGGCCAAGCAGCTCGCCGCCGCCCGCGACGCCAGCCGCAACGTCAAGAAGGGCCGTCCTGTGGTCGCGCCTCCTCTGGCCGAGATCGCGCCCAGCCAGGGCGGCATGGGCCTGGGCTTCTTCATCGCCCGGACGCTCCTGGAACGCACCGGCGGTCAGGTGGCGGTCGGCCACGGCGACGGCGGCCCCGGCGGCAACCGCGGCGCGCGGGTCACCATCCGCTGGCCGCGCGAAGCGCTCGAAGCGTGATAGACTGTCCGAAGGCGACGCATCGCCGCACCGCTTGAAATTCCAGCGGTAACCGCCGACTTCGGCGGCAAGGGAGAACACCGTCATGGCCACCGCCGCCGCCGCCAACCCGTCCGTCGAAGAGCGCATCGCCGCCCTGGAGGATCGCTCGCTCCTCCTGCTGGACGACGATCAGGCCCTGCGCACCCGCCTGGGCCGGGCCCTGGAATCGCGCGGCTTCGAGGTCACGACCGTCTCTTCTGTCGCTGAGGCCAATGAGGCGCTCCGCGCCAAACAGCCCGCCTTCGCGGTTCTGGACATGCGGCTGGAGGACGGCAACGGCCTCAAGGTGGTCGAGACCATCCGTGACCGGCGCGAGGACGCCCGCATCGTCATGCTGACCGGCTACGGCGCGATCGCCACGGCGGTCGCGGCGGTCAAGGCCGGGGCTGTCGACTATCTGTCCAAGCCCGCCGACGCCGACGACGTGGTCAAGGCGCTTCTGGCCACCGGCGACGCGCCCGAGCCGCCCGAGAACCCGATGAGCGCCGACCGGGTCCGCTGGGAGCACATCCAGCGCGTCTATGAGCTCTGCGACCACAATGTCTCTGAGACGGCCCGTCGCCTGGGGATGCACCGTCGGACTCTGCAGCGCATCCTGGCCAAGCGCGCGCCGCGCTAGGAACGACACCACGCCAGGCTTTGCCCTCGCCGCCCGTTCCGCTAGTCAGGACGGAACCAACAAGAGGAAACGGCGACGATGAAGGTTCTGGTTCTGGGCGGCGATGGCTTCTGCGGCTGGCCGACGGCCCTGCATCTGTCGGCGCGCGGCTGGGACGTGGTGATCGTCGACAACCTCAGCCGCCGCAACATCGACAATGAGCTGGAAGTCCAGTCCCTGACCCCGATCCGCCCGATCGGCGAACGTATCGCGGCCTGGAAAGAGGTCTCGGGCAAGGACATCGGCTTCGTCAACATGACCGTCGGCAAGGAGTTCGACCGCCTGGTCGAGCTGATCCGCGCCGAGCGCCCGGACAGCGTCGTCCACTTCGCCGAACAGCGCGCCGCGCCCTATTCGATGAAGTCGGCCCGGCACAAGCTCTACACGGTGGACAACAATCTGAACGCCACCAACCACTTGCTCGCCGCCATCGTCGAGAGCGGGTTGGACGTGCATCTGGCGCATCTCGGGACCATGGGCGTCTATGGCTACACCACCGCCGGCCTGCGCATCCCCGAGGGCTATCTGAAGGTCACGGTCGATACCGACTTCGGCCCGGCCGAGCAGGAGATCCTGTTCCCGCCGAACCCCGGCTCCATCTACCACATGACCAAGACGCAGGACGCGCTCCTGTTCCAGTTCTACGCCAAGAACGACCAGCTGCGGATCACCGACCTGCACCAGGGCATCGTCTGGGGCGCCCAGACCGAGGAAACCCGCCAGGACGAGCGCCTCATCAACCGTTTCGACTACGACGGCGACTACGGCACGGTGCTGAACCGCTTCCTGATGCAGGCGGCGGTCGGCTATCCCCTGACGGTGCATGGCTCGGGCGGCCAGACGCGGGCCTTCATCCACATCCAGGACACGGTGCGCTGCGTCGAGCTCGCCCTGAAGAACCCGCCCAAACGGGGTGACCGGGTCAAGATCCTGAACCAGATGACCGAAAGCCGACGTGTGCGCGACCTCGCCGCCATGGTTGCCGAGATGACCGGCGCCGAAATCCACAACGTCCCCAATCCGCGCCAGGAGGCCGACGAGAACGAGCTGGTCGTCGCCAACGACCAGTTCCGCGACCTGGGGCTGAAGCCCATCACCCTCGCCGAGGGCCTGATGGCCGATGTGACCGGCATCGCCCGCCGCTACGCCGATCGCTGCGACCGGACCAAGATCCCTTGCGTCTCGGCCTGGAACGCGGGCCGGGCCAAAGCGCTGGAGACCGAGCCTGTGCGAGCGGTCGAGACCGCCGCCCCAGCGCGCGCCCGGGCGATCTGATCGAGACCGTGGCCGGCTCCCTCCTCGTCTTCGGCGGCGGCTATGTAGGCGGCCGAGCGGCGGCCGAGGCGATCCGGCGTGGCATGACGGCGGCGGCGACCTCACGCGTTGCCGGGCGACGCGCGGCCTTCGAAGCAGCCGACGTCACAGGCGTGGACCCCGCCGACGAAGCCGCCTTGCAGGCCGCCGTGGCCCAGGCCTCGGCCATCCTCGTCACCGCGCCGCCCGAGGCCACCGGCTGCCCCGGTCTGAAAGCCCTGATTCCGGCCATCGCCGCGAGCGCCGCCTATCCCGACTGGATCGGCTATGTCTCCTCCACCGCCGTCTACGGCGACCGTGACGGCGGCTGGGCCTTCGAGGACGACGAACTGAACGCCTCCTCGCTGGAGGGCGCGCGCCGGGTCCGGGCCGAGGCCGACTGGCTGGACGCCGGGCGTGGCATGGGCCTGACGGTCCATATCTTCCGCCTGCCCGGCATCTACGGCCCCGGCCGCTCGGTGGTGGATCGCCTGCGCGACGGCTCGGCGCGGCTGGTGCGAAAGCCGGGCCAGATCTTCAATCGCATCCACGTCGACGACGCCGTGTCGGGCCTGTTCGCCTCGATGGACCGTCCCAACCCCGGCCGCGCCTACACCCTGGCCGACGACGAGCCCGCTCCGGCCGACGTGGTCATGGAATGGGCCGCCGAGCGGATGGGATTGCCCCGACCACCCGAGGTCTGCTGGACCGACCCCTCGGTCTCGGACGCCATGCGCCGCTTCTACCTGGACTCCAAACGCCTCTCCAACGCCCGCGCCAAGGCCGAGCTCGGCTGGCGTCCGGCCTATCCGAGCTGGCGCGAAGGGATCGAGGCGATCCTTGGCGAAAGCGGGGACTGAAACCTTGCGCCCCTCTCCCTCTGGGAGAGGGAAGTACTCGCGCTGTTTTTCTCAATCATCCAACGACGCCCGGATTTCGGCAATGAATCCAGCGCTCCTCCCGTTTGAGAAGCCCTGAACGCGCCCGCATATCGGGGTGTGTTACCCTCCCTCTCGGTTCCGTCGCCTGGGAAGGGCGCAAGGCCTTGCGAGCTTGTCGCGGCGGAAGCGGTTAGAGCGGGGGCTCCCGAGGTCCAATGACCGGAGGCCGTGAAGAGCGGTCGTCCGGCGTCCGGATCAAGGGGGTGGCGTGGGTTCCCTGTCAGGAGCGAGGGTCCCGGGCTCAAGTAGCCTGGAACCGCGTTCCAGGCGGTAGCCCACCAAAAAGGCGGCAGGCAGAAGACCTGCCGCGTTCAGGGGATCGGCTTTCGCAAGCACGCCGACCTTCCCGCCGGAGGCGTCAGTAGCGGCAAGGCTCTAACAGGGCCGTTGGTCCCCGGTCAGTCGGCTTCGAGCGACGCGGGGCCGTCCGCTTCCGAGCAGACCAGCCGCGCGGAGCAGTCAGCGTTCGCCGAAACACAAATCCATACGGTCTCCGGGCGAAGGCCCGGCTGCTCCGCCCGCCCTTCCCACCCGTTCACAGCGGAAGAGCGATGGCGCATGTCCCCACCCGCTCTCCGCCTCCTGGGCGGAGACAGGCGCCCCGATCCGGGGCGCCAGAGGCGGGCCCGTGACCGCACACTCCGCACAACGCCGACCCTCGCCGCAGCTCCCCTCATCTCCCCGCATTTCCCTTTCCGCCCTGTCTCGCTAGAACCGTCTCACATCTCTCTGTCCTCTGGAGCACCTCATGGGCGTGGCCCTCGTCTGGCTGGTCAACACCGTCATCCAGCTGATGATCTGGTCGATCATCATCTCGGCCATCCTGTCGTGGCTGTTCGCCTTCGACGTCATCAATCACCGCAACCGCTTCGTCAGCCAGGTCGCCGCCTTCTTCGACGCCGTGACCCGGCCGCTGCTCGAGCCCTTCCGCCGGATCATCCCGCCGCTGGGCGGCATCGACATCTCGCCGATCGTTTTGCTGCTGCTGCTCAACTTCGCCCGGATCCTGTTCAACAACTCGGCCGCTGGCCCCCTGATCGCGATCCTGGGGTGACAGTTCGGGACGGCTGTCGCCGCACCGCAACATTCCGCGCTTGCGCCGCTGACGGACGCTTCTAAGGTGCCCGACGCCCGGGCGGAGACGCCGCAGCAGACCACGACCGCATGAGTTCCCAGATCAAATCCGTCGCCGTCATCGGCGCAGGCCAGATGGGCGTCGGCATCGCCCAGACGATCGCGCTGGGCGGCTATCGGGTCAGCCTCTACGATGTCGACGCCAACCGCCTGCCGGTCGCGCTCGGCGTGATCGGCGCCAGCCTCGCGCGGAGTGTGGAGCGCGGTTCCACCACCCAGGCCCAGGCCGATGCGGCCCTCGCCGCCGTCTCCGCCGTGCCGTCACTGGCCGAGGCCGGCAAGGCCGATCTGGTCATTGAGGCGGCGGTCGAGGACGAGGCGGTCAAGAAGGCCGTCTTCGCCGACCTGGTTCCCCACCTGGGGCCTGACACCCTGCTCGCGTCCAACACCTCGTCGATCTCCATCACCCGGCTGGCGTCCTCGACCGATCGGCCCGACCGCTTCATCGGCCTGCACTTCATGAAGCCGGCCCCGGTGATGAAGCTGGTCGAGATCATCCGCGGCATCGCCACATCTGCGGCCACCTATGACGCCGCCGTGGCCTTCGCCGAGAGCCTGGGCAAGACCACCACCAACGCCGAGGACTTCCCCGCCTTCATCGTCAACCGCATCCTGGTGCCGATGATCAACGAGGCGATCTACACCCTGTACGAAGGGGTCGGGAACGTCGCCTCCATCGACAAGGCGCTGAAGCTGGGCGCCAACCACCCCATGGGCCCGCTGGAACTGGCCGACTTCATGGGGCTGGACGTCGTGCTCGCCATCATGAACGTGCTCTACGAGGGCCTCGCGGACTCCAAGTACCGCCCCTGTCCGCTGCTGGTGAAATACGTCGAGGCCGGCTGGCTGGGACGCAAGTCCGGTCGCGGCTTCTACGACTATTCCGGCGAGACGCCGGTGCCGACCCGCTGATGGCCCGCCGCGCGATCCGCCTGGACAGCATCGCGGACCTGCCGGGTCAGACGCGCGTCACCTGGCGGCGCACGCGCCTTGCCATTCCGATCGCTGCGATCGCCGGCATCGCCTGGCCGCCGATCATCCTGACGCTCCTGATCTGGCCGCCCGAGAACTGGATGCCGGGCCGCGACATCGACTGGCGCATCGTGCTCTTGGTGCTCGGCTGCGTCGCCGTGCCCGCCGGGCTGATGGTCATCCGGCGCGAGCGCGACCGGCGAGGTCGGCCCGGCACCCGGCTCGGCATCGTCTGGCGATTCATGCTCTACGGCGGCCTGCTCGCCGCCGCGCTCCAGACGCTGGTCGCGCTCCTCATGGTCATCATCGGCCTCGTGGCGTCCGGCGATGTGCTGCAAGGCGTCGGCGCGACCGAGACCACGCTCCTGATCTACGGCGTCGGCGGCCTGCCCATCGCGGTTCTGGTCGGTGTCTCCTACGCCCTCTGGGCCGGTCTGTGCGCCGCCTTCATCGCCTTCGTGCCGGCGCCGGAAAAGGTCCGCGATCGCCTCGGCCTGATGAGCGATCCCGCCTGACGCCTTACGGCGAATTCAGTTTACGGCCCCTGCGGCCTGTGTAAAGCTCGCTTGTCTATCGCTTTTGGGGGAAAGCACATGGCCATGCCCGCCGTCGAGGCCCAGCCTCTGCCCGCCACCGGGGGTCTCGCCCCCGTCCAGCCCAAGGACCGCATCTTCCAGCTCGACATGCTGCGCGGCTGGGCGATCCTGGGCATTCTGGCGGTCAACGCCATGGCCTTCGCCTGGCCCATCGTCGTCGAGACGGCCACGACCGACCCGTTCAACCACACCGGCGCCGACGCCTGGGGCGCCTGGGTCACCGAGGTCTTCTTCCAGGACAAGTTCCGCACCCTCTTCACCATGCTGTTTGGCGTCTCGATCTTCCTGGTCGGCGGCGAACGGTCGGACGAGGCGCGGGGCAAGCTGCTGCGCAGCCGCCTGCTCTGGCTCGGCGTCTTCGGCCTGATCCACGGGGCCGCCTTCTGGTACGGCGACATCCTGCTGCACTACGCCTACTGCGGCGCCATCATGCTGCTGCTGCGGTCGTGGAGCGCCGGTCGCCTGCTTTGGATCGGCGGATCGATCTCGGCGCTCTGGGCGCTGATCGCCACGGCCGGGCCGCTGGCCATGGGTCTCCTTGGTCCCGAGTTCCAGGAGCAGATGCAGGCCAGCAGTCCGCAGGTGACGATGGAGACGGTCAACGCCGCCGTCGCCGAATACAAGACCTCCTTCGTCGCGCCCTGGATCGAGAACTTCAAGGCCTGGCTGATGCTGGCCATGCTGTCCCTGTTCCTCATCCCGGTCAGCGTGCCCCTGATGATGCTGGGCCTGGGTCTCTACAAGTCCGGCTTCTTCGTCGGCCGGTCGCCGGTGATCCTCTATCTGCTGGTTTTCCTCGCCGCCGCCGCGGTTCTGGCCACCGACGCCTGGGCCAGCCTGCCGGGTCAGGATCCGGCCGCCCTGCCGGTCGCGGGGTTGGATGACGCCGCCGGCGGCATGGCCCCGCTGATCACGCTCGGCTACGCCGCCATGCTGATCCTGCTGACGAAGATGGGTCTGCGGATGATCACCGGCGTCCTGGTCCCGGTCGGGCGGATGGCCTTCACCAACTACCTGACCCAGACCCTCATCATGGCCAGCCTCTTCTACCTGCCGTGGGGGCCTCAGTGGATGGGCGACTACCACCCCGCCGCCCTCTGGACTGTCGTCGGCGCCATCTGGGTCACCCAGCTGATCTGGTCGCCGCTGTGGCTGTCGGTTTTCTCCAACGGCCCGCTGGAATGGGTGTGGCGCTCGCTGACCTACGGCCGGATGGTGCCGATCCGGAAGTAGGGTTTGGAGAAGGGATCAGAGAAAAGGGATTGGATGGGCGACCTCCGCTGTGGCGGCGAAACGCGACCTCTAATCCCTAGTCCCTAATCCCTAATCCCTCTACATCCGCGCCATGACCGACGCCGCGCCTCCCGCCCGCCCCGAAGCCCGCAGCCCCCGGGGCTTCGCCGACCGCCGAGGCCCCGACGTCGCCGCCGAACGCCGCATCGTCGCTCGGGTGACCGAGGTCTACGAACGCTGGGGCTTCGAGCCGCTCGAGACCGGGGCGTTCGAATACGCCGACGCTCTGGGCAAGTTCCTGCCCGACGCCGACCGCCCGAACGAGGGCGTCTTCGCGCTCCAGGACGACGACGACCAGTGGATGGCGCTGCGCTACGACCTGACCGCGCCTCTGGCCCGGTTCGCCGCCCAGAATTGGGAAACCCTGCCCAAGCCCTATAGGCGCTACGCCTTCGGGCCGGTCTGGAGAAATGAGAAGCCCGGCCCCGGCCGCTTCCGCGAGTTCGTCCAGTGCGACGCCGACACCGTCGGCTCCGACCGCCCGGAGGCCGACGCCGAGATCATCGCCATGGCCTGCGAGGGGCTGAAGGCGGCGGGCCTCGCCGAGGGTCAGGCGGTGGTCCGCGTCTCCAACCGTAAGCTGTTCGACGGCCTGTTCGACGCCGGCGGCGTGACCGATCCGGTCCAGCGCCTGACGGCTCTGCGCGCCATCGACAAATACGACCGCCTGGGCTGGGAGGGCGTCGTCGCCCTGCTCGGCGAAGGCCGGCTGGACGAGAGCGGCGACTACACCAAGGGGGCGCGGCTGCCGGGCGCCGTGGCCGACACCATCCGCGCCTTCCTGGGCTCGGCCGGGGAGGGGACGCGCGCGGAGGCGCTGGACGCCATCGCCCGCGTGGGCGGCCTCGGCGCGGCGGGCGAGGCGGCGCTGAACGAGCTGTCCGGCATCGACCGCGCGCTGACGTCCATGGGCGTCGATCAGGCCGCTGTCCGCTTCGACCCGACCATCGTGCGGGGCCTGGAGTATTACACCGGCGCGGTGTTCGAGGCAGAGCTGCTGCTGGAAACGACCGACGACAAGGGTCGCGCCGTTCGCTTTGGCTCCATCGGGGGCGGCGGGCGCTACGACGATCTGGTGGCGCGCTTCACGGGCGAGGCGACGCCCGCGACGGGTTTCTCGTTCGGTGTTTCGCGCCTGGCCTCGGCGCTGCGCGCGGCGGGCCGCAACGAGGCGGCGACGCGCGGGCCGGTGGTGGTCATCGTCTTCGACGAGGCCGACATGCAGCACTACCTCGACGCCGTGGCCGAGTTGCGTCGGGCGGGCATCGCCGCCGAACTCTATCTGGGCCGCGCCGGCATGAAGGCCCAGATGAAGTACGCCGACCGGCGCGGCGCGCCCGCCGCCGTCATGCTGGGCGGAAACGAGATCGCGGCGGGTCAGGTGACGATCAAGGACCTCGACGCCGGTCGCGCTCTGGCCGCCGGTCTGGCCGACAACGAGGCCTGGAAGGCGGCTCGTCCGGGGCAGCAGACGGTGGCGCGCGACGCCCTGGTGCAAACCATTCGCGGCATTATCGAAGATTCTTCGATAACCCGATCTCCTCGCGGATGAGTGATCGACGTTTAGTCATGAAACCGACGGATTACACACGGCCTTTGGTTGACTTGAATCCGTCATGGCGGTGATGTGCTCCCACTCGAACGGCGCGGCGCTGTGAGGCGCAGCCGCTGGACGAAGGCGTTTCGGGGAGGAAACGTCCGCTCCTGAGAGAGCGAGAAAGCCCGCTGCGATGTATCCCCCGCAGCGGGCTTTTTCACGCCTGGAGGTTGGCTGCGCCACCGCTCGCGACGCGGTCGCCTGCTGCTTGAGCGCAGGCCCGATCACTTGAGCCGCCTAGGATTGGCCTGTCGTCCTGCGGCTCTTGCGCGGGGCTCGCGGCTTGGGCGCGGCCTTTGACTTCGCCGCCGGCAGCGCCGCAACGGGCGGCTCGGGCGCGTCATCCTCCGGCGTGGTCAGCTTCAGCCGCGAGGATTCCTTCCACGCCTGTGCGTCCTTCAGCCTCTGCCAGTCGACGCCCAGACGGATGGCGCGCTCGATGTCGTCGCCCGGATCGCCGACCGCGCGGCCCGTCATCCGGTCCTTCAGGTGTCGGCACGCCGAAAGCAGCGCCGAGGCCGCGCGCAGCTCGGCCGAGGCCCCTTCATGACGACCCAGGTCTTCCAGCGTGGCGAACTTCCAGCCCGACTCCGTCGGCCGCTCCAGCACCATGTCCCAGCGGCGGGCGATGTCGACGTCCTCGCCCAGATAGTCCCAGGCGTCGGAAACAGGCCCGCGACGGTAGTGCCCCGGCTTCGTCGGCAGGCCGTGATCGGCATAGACCTTGAGCGCGCTGGCCTCGACCTCGGCCATGGTCGGCAGGCTCGCGGACGCCCGGCGACCGGCCTTCTCCCAGACGTCGGCGACGCGCGCGACGGCCGTCCCGGCGTCCGGGGCGGCCCGTCGGCTGGTCAGCAGGTTGCGCCACGACATGGGGCGATGGCCTCAGTCGTTGTTGAGCGCGTTCGTGACCGAGATGTCGTAGACGACCCGCGAGATCTGCTGCACGAACTCGAAGAACTTGCGCAGCTCCGCCGCCGTGGCGCGCGGGGCGTAGATGGTGTCGTCCGGCTTCACCTCGAACGAACCGGCCGTGAAGAAGCCCGACGCCTCTTCCAGGTTCAGGCGATAGACCACCGGCACGCCCCGCACCGTGGGCGGCTGGGTGACGCCCAGCGCCTGGGCCACCTCGGGCCGTTCGAAGCGGAAGACCAGTACCGAGCGCGCGTTGGCGAAGTTGTCGTTCAGGCCTCCGGCGCGGGCGAGCGCGCTGGCGAGCGTCAATTGACCGGCGGGCATGTCGGCTTCGGCCACCGTGCCGAGCGCGCCGAAGGTCTTGAACCGTCTGGGAACGTAGACGAGGTTGATCTGGTCGCCGCGCTGCAGGCGGATGTTCTCGCCGAAGTTGGTCGTGACGGCGGTGAGCGGGGCCGAGTAGGTCTGGCCGTCCCGGCGAATCTGGACCTCGATGTCCTCGACGGGACGGGCGGCGCCCCCCGTTTCGGCGATCACGTCCAGCAGGGTGTCGGCGTTGACCGACAGGGGCGCGCGGCCCGGCTCCTTGACCTCGCCCAGAACGGTGACGGTGTTGGAGAAGTTCTCCTCGATGGTGACGGTGACCTGCGGGTTGCCGACGCGGCCGGCCAGCGCCCGACGAATGGCGGCCCCGGCCTCGGTGGTGGTCAGACCCGCCACGCGAACGGCGCCGGCGAAGGGCACGGTGACGGTCCCGCCGCGATCCACCGCGACGCTCGGCAGGGCCTGATTGCCCGAACGCACGCCTTGCGACGACGATCCCCCGCCGAACAGGGTGCCGGAGGGTTCGAAGATGGCGATGGACAGGAGGTCGCCCTCGCCGATCACATCGACGCGCTCGGTGCTGGCGGCGGCGGCCAGCGAGCCCAGATAGGGCGCGGCGACCGCGCGGATGCGCTCGGCGGCGGCGTAATCCAGCTCGACGATGGCGTAGTCGGCCCCGTCCACGTCCTCGACCGCGCCCCGGTCGATGGCCCGACCCGACGGCCCGTCGCGGGGCAGGGTGGAGCAGCCGGAGAGAACGGCCGCGAGCGCGAGAGCGAGCAGTTTACGTGTCATGGCGTCCGGGCTTTGCAATCCACGAAGTGATTACCGGCCTTTGCGAAGCGCCGCCAGTCCGATCAGCGGCCCGATCACGCCGCCTGGGCGGGTCGCGCGGTCAGGCCGACGCATTCGGCGACCCGCGCGAAGTGCCGATCCCAGGTGGGCGCGGTATAGGGCGCGCCCTTGGGCGGATGCCGGGTCGCCTTTTCCAGCGCCTTGAGCCAGCCCAGGCCGTCCAGCGGATCGATCAGCTGGGCGTTGGGCACCAGTTCCCTGTGCGCGGGGATGTCCGAGGCGATCAGCGGCACGCCGAGCGCGGAGGCCTCCACCGCCGGCAGGTCGAAGCCCTCGACCGACGACGGCGCGACCAGGGCGCGCGCGCTGGCCATCAGGGTGGCGAGCGCGGAATCGGGCAGGTCCGACGCCTGATGCACCAGACCGCGCAAGGCGGGCGATCGTTCCAGATGGTCCAGCACCGCCTCGTTTTCCCAGCCATAGCGGCCGACGAGCACCAGCTGGGGCGCGGCATCGCCCATCCGCTCCTGCAAACGTCGCCAGATGGTCAGCAGGAAGGCCAGGTTCTTGCGGGCTTCGATGGTGCCGATGTGGACGAAGTAGGGGCGCGGCGTCGGCGCGGCCGGGGGCGCGAGAAAGGTCGGCTCCAGCCCCAGATGCACGGCGTCGATGGGCGGCGGCGTGATGCCTTCCCGTGCCGCGAAAGCGGCCAGCTCCGAGGCCGTGTAGTGGGAGTTCACCAGGATGCGCGAGGCATGACGCAGCGTCGTCATGACCCGGTCCCGGTGCTTGATGTCGTCGCCGGGACGGCAGAATTCGGGATGGGTGATGGGGATCAAGTCATGCAGGAGGATGATGCGCTCGATCCCGCGCGCCTCCAGCCCTCTCAGGATGGACGGGTCGCTGAGACCGGTATGGCCGACGTTGAAGTAGAGGCTGCTGGACGGCAGGTTCTGGATCCACTGAGAGCGGAACAGCTGTTTCAGCACGCGCGTGCGGCGGCCGGGCGTGCGGGACGGGTCTGCCGGCGGCTCGCCGATGACGGACTCCTCGGCCTTGTGACCGCTGGCGAGCGCCGTCATCAGCCGCATCTCGTCTGGCGTCAGCGAGCGTTCGAAGAAGTCGCCGGTCCAGCGCGAGCGCAGCGTCTTGACGCACTTGCGGAACCAGGGCTCGTCGACGGCGACCAGCTGCTCCTGTCGCCCGCGCACCGGCGTCACCGTGACGTCGGGCAGGGACAGCAGCCACTCCGCATAGGCCAGGCAGACGCGGTCGACGCCGGTCGGCGCGGTGCGCTCGGCCCGGCTGAGCAGGCGGCTGGCGTCGAACAGGACGGACCGGGTCACGCCCCGACCTTCGCATAAAGATCGGCGAGCCGCGCCCTGTAGGCCTCGACCGAGAACTTGGCCGCCTGGATGCGACCCCGGGCCTCCAGGTCCAGCCGCAGGGCCTCGTCCTGCTCCAGCGCCCTCAGACCCCGGCTCATGGCGGGCACGTCATAGGGATCCACGCTGATGGCTGCATCTCCAGCCACCTCGGGCAGTGATCCGCCCGTGGAGGTCAGCACGGCGGTGCCGAGCGCCATGGATTCCAGCACCGGCAGGCCGAAGCCTTCGTAAAGCGAGGGGAACAGCGTCGCCCGCGCGCCGCGGATCAGGCTGACCAGCATGGAGAAGGGCAGGTACTCATAGCGGCGGATGCGCTCGGCGCTCGGTCCCTTGTCCGCCAGCACCTGGTTCATCAGAGCTGTTTCCGGTTCGTCCAGCCAGGCGCGGCCCCCGACAACGACCAGCGGGGTGGTGCAGCCCGAGGCGAGGTAGGCCTCGACGATGCGGCCCAGGTTCTTCTTCGGCTCGATCGCGCCGAAATGCAGGAAGTAGTCCTTCCAGCCCAGATCGAAGATCCCTTCCAGCTCTGTCGCCACCTCGGCGTCCGGGCGCGAGGTCAGGCTCGAGGGGAGGTGGACGGCCTGATAGGTGTTGGTGACCCGATCCTCGGACACGCCCAGCATGCGGATGACGTCCTGGCGCGTCGTCTCCGACACTACGGCGATGTGGTCCGCGCGGCGCGCGATGGCGCGGCACAGGGCGAAGTAGGCCGGCTTGTCGTCCAGCGTCGTGTGCGGCAGCCGCAGCGGGATCAGGTCGTGGATGGTGTAGACGTTGGGCACGCCCCGCGCATGCAGCGGCAGGGTCGCGGTCCAGTGCATGATGTCGGGGCGACGGCCGCCCTCGACGTCGAAATCGACCGGAGTTTCCTTACGGTAGGCCGAGAACGACCGGTTGGCGCGGAAGAACAGGTCGTGAGCGGCCCAGAAGGACGAGGCCTGGGGGCGGCCACCGGCGCGGGTTGGCCAGAATACCTCGCCGCTGGGTGTGACGGGCCAGGCCTTGACGCCGTTCCGGCTGGTCAGGGTCTGAAGATAGCGGGCGATCCGGCGATTCTTGCGTGGCCGCTCGGCGTCGACGAGAGCCGTCTCGTTCAGCAGCGGCCGTTTGGACCGTTTGCGGGGCGGGCCGTAGATCACCTGGGTGTCGTAACCCATGCCCCGGACGGTCGAGAGCAGGTTGCGCCCGTAGGTGGCGATCCCCGTGCCCTTGGTCATGGCGATGTTGTAGCCGTCGATGCACAGCGTCGGGCCGGTCGTAGAGACGGGGGACGAAGCACTCAACCCGGTGGGTTCGGCCGCGGCGGTCGTCGAGAACTCCGTGGGGCGCGACGGCTCCCCGACATCCACCGACCTGTCCAACGTAAGCCTTCGACGTGGTTGTTCCGCCTGGCCGGCGCATCGCGGCGCACGGTCAGGCTGGCGGGGTAGACCCTCGCTCCTAGGGGGTCAACCGGCAGGCAACCCGATGATCAGGCGACGTAGCCCGCCTGCATCAGTTCGGCGATGTGGACGATGGCGACGGGACGCCCGTCCTCGACCACGAAGAGGTTGGAAATCTTGTTGGCGGTGAGCAGGTCCACCACGTCGCTCATGCGCTGGTCCGGGCCCACGGTGATGGGCTGGCGGCTCATTATGTCGCCCGCCGTGATGCGCGAGACGTCCTGTGAGAAGGCCCGGCGCACGTCGCCGTCGGTGATCATGCCCGCCAGCGTTTCGTTAGCGTCCAGCACAGCGACCGAGCCTTTTCGCCCGGCCGTGATTGCGGCCACGATCTCGGCGAATGCGGCGTCCATCGCCACGGTCGGCGGCGGGGCGTGATTGTCGCCCATCCACTCGCGCACGCTCTGTAGGCTCATGCCCAGCGAGCCGCCCGGATGGTGCAGGCCGAAATCCGTGGCCGAGAAGCCGCGCCGTTCCATCAGGACCATCGCCAGGGCGTCGCCGAGCGCCAGCGTCATTAGGGTCGAGGTGGTGGGGGCCAGGCCGTTGGGGCAGGCCTCGGCGACGCTCGGCATCACCAGCGATACAGCCGACATGCGGGCCAGGAAGGACGACGCCCGCTGGGTCATGCCGATGACCGGGATGTCGTTCCTCTGGCAGAAGATCAGCGGATCGCGCAGTTCGCGGCTTTCGCCCGAGTTGGAAATGGCCAGCAGCGTCGTGTCGTGGCGCAGCATGCCGAGGTCGCCGTGGCTCATTTCGGCCGGATGGACGAAGAATGCGTTGGTGCCGGTCGATGCGAGCGTCGCGGCGATCTTGTTGCCGATGTGTCCCGACTTGCCCATGCCCGTGACGACGACATAGCCCGGACGCGACAGGATGATCTCGACCGCCCGCACCAGACTGCCGTTGACCGTCCGCTCCAGCGCCTCCAGCGCCTCAATGTTGAGGCGGATCACCGAACGGGCGTGGTCGATCATAGGGCCGGCGGCGTCGCCGGAAGTCGTCTTCGCATCGAGGGGCATGGGCCTTCGGTCTCCTCGCAACAGGCGCGCGGTGTAGACCCAAGCCGCCCGGCTCGACAATCCGTGGCCATGATCGACGGCTGTAACTCGAGTTCATCCGCCCTTCTCAACCTTTGCCGCAGTCGGGCGTTAGGTCGCCGGGCGTACCTGAAGAAACCGCATAGAGAGACCATGCCGCCATCCGCCGGGACCCTGACCCGCACCCTTTTCGCACCGCCGATTCCGGCGACGGGCGGGATCGCCCTCTTCCTGGACCTGGACGGGACGCTGGCACCCCTCGCGTCGACCCCGGACGCGGTGCTGGCCGATCCCCGTCGCACCGAGGTGCTGCGGTCTCTGGATCGGGTTCTGGGCGGCCGGGTGGCGATCGTCAGCGGCCGCACCCTGGAGGAGATCGACCGCATCGCGGGTGGGGCGGCCCACTCCGCTTCCGGGGTGCACGGGCTGGCGCGGCGCCGCCGCGACGGCAGCCTGGACGGGGCCGAGGCCAGCCGACATGTGGCCGAGGCCGTCGCGGCCCTTGAGGTCTTCGCGGCGAACCGTCCCGGCGTCATCGTCGAGGACAAGGGCGTCTCGGCGGGTCTTCATTACCGCCAGTCGCCGGACGCTGAGGCCGCAGCGCGGACGCTGGCGCAACGCCTGTCGGACGAGACGGGACTGGATCTTCAGCCCGGCCACATGGTGCTGGAGCTCAAGACCCCCGGCGCCGACAAGGGCCAGGCGGTCGCCGCCTTCATGGCCGAGCCGCCCTTCACCGGCGCGACGCCGATCATGGTCGGAGACGACCTAACCGACGAGGCCGGGTTCCGCGCCGCGACCGCGCTCGGCGGCTACGGCGTGCTGGTCGGACCGGAACGCGACACCGCCGCCCGGTATAGGCTCGACGATGTGGAGGCGGTCCTGACTTGGCTGGAAGCGATCGCGGAGGCCCGCGCATGACCCCGTCCCGCCGCGACCTTGACCTCGCCCCCATCGGCAACTGCGCCATCTCGGCCCTGATCGACCGTCAGGGTCGCTACGTCTGGGCCTGCGCGCCGCGCGTTGACGGCGATCCGGTCTTCTCGGCCCTGATGGACGGCGACGCGCCTGAGCACGGCTTCTGGTCGCTGGAACTGGAGGGCCAGGTCTCGGCCGAGCAGGCCTATCGCCACAATACGCCCGTCCTGCGCACCGTTCTGACCGCGGCCGACGGCGCGGCGGTCGAGATCATCGACTTCGCCCCGCGCCACAAAAAGCATTCCCGGACCTATCGGCCTCTGGCCTTCGCCCGCATCGTTCGGCCCCTGTCGGGCAGCCCGCGCATCCGCATCCGGCTGCGTCCCTCCGCCGATTGGGGCGCGCGGCAGGCCGAGTGCACCTCCGGCTCTAACCACGTCCGCTATCTGTGCACGGACATCACCCTGCGTCTCACCACCGACTGCCCGGTGTCACATGTGCTGGAGGAGCGGCTATTCCGGCTGGAGCGCCCCCTGACCTTCTTCCTCGGCCCGGACGAGGGCTATGATCAGGAGGTGGGCGCCGGCGTTTCGGCGACGCTGGATCGGACGCTGGCCTATTGGCGCGACTGGGTGCGCACCCTTTACATCCCGCTGGACTATCAGGAGGCGGTGATCCGGGCGGCGATCACGCTCAAGCTCTGCGTCTATGAGGAGACCGGGGCCATCGTCGCCGCCATGACCACCTCGGTGCCGGAGTTCCCAGAGAGCGGGCGCAACTGGGATTACCGCTACTGCTGGATCCGCGACGCCTACTACACGGTGCGCGCCCTGAACCGGCTCGGCGCGGTCGACATCTTGGAGAACTATCTCGTCTATCTGAGGAACCTCGTCGACGCCTCGGCGGGCGGCCATGTCCAGCCGGTCTATGGCGTGGGTTTGGAAGAGGACATCGACGAGCGCATCGTCGACACCGTCGCCGGCTATCGCGGCATGAAGCCGGTCCGCGTCGGCAACCAGGCGCGCGAGCACCTGCAGCACGACGTCTACGGACAGATCGTCCTGCCGCTGGTCCAGAGCTTCTATGATCAGCGCCTGCTCCGCCCCGGCTCGCTCGACGACTTCCATGCGCTGGAGAAGGTCGGCGAGCGCGCCTTCGCCATGCACGACCAGGTTGACGCCGGGCTGTGGGAATTCCGGACGATCGCCCGGGTCCACACCTATTCCTCGGTCATGTGCTGGGCGGCCTGCGACCGCCTGGCCAAGGCGGCGGCGCATCTGGGCCTGAGCGATCGCGCGACGCACTGGACTGAGCGGGCGCAGATCATCCGCCAGCGGATCGAGGCCGAGGCCTTCCTTCCCGACGAAGGCCGCTTCGGCGCCAGCTTCGGCGGTCAGGAGCTGGACGCCTCGCTCCTCCAGCTCGTCGATCTGGGCTTCCTGGAACCCCACGACCCCCGCCAGGTCGCCACCTTCGACGCCATCGAGCGTGATCTGAAGAAGGGACCCTACCTCTTCCGCTACGTCGAGCCCGATGACTTCGGCGAGCCCGAGACCGCTTTCAACTTCTGCACCTTCTGGTTCATCGAGGCGCTGCACCAGAACGGCCGCGACGCCGAGGCGCGCGAAATCTTCGAGCAGATGCTCAGTCGCCGGACGCATGCGGGCCTACTCAGCGAGGACATCGCCATCGAGACGGACGAGCTGTGGGGCAACTACCCCCAGACCTATTCCCTGGTCGGCATCATCAACTGCGCCGTCCTGCTCAGCCGGTCGTGGACCGACGTCCGATGACGGTTCACGCGCCGATCACGCACTTGCGATGGAGCCGAACGGCAGCTTGACCGTTTGAGGCGCGTCATGACCCGCCTGATCGTCGTCTCCAACCGCGTTTCCGCCCCCGTTGACCCCGCCGCCGGCTCCGCCGGGGGCCTTGCGATGGCCCTCTCGGCCGCCCTCCGGAAATACGACGGCCTCTGGTTCGGCTGGTCCGGGGAGACCGTCGAGACCTTCACCGGCGAGCTGACGGTCGAGGACCGTGCCGGCGTCACGGTCAACCTCGTCGACCTCGAGGCCCAGGACGTCGACGAGTACTACAACGGCTACGCCAACAAGACGCTGTGGCCGCTGTTCCACCACCGGGTCGATCTCACGGCCTACGAGCGGTCCTACGGGGAGGGCTATGAGCGGGTGAACCGGCGCTTCGCCGAGACGCTCGCGCCGCTGATCCAGCCCGACGACATCATCTGGGTCCACGACTATCACCTGATCCCGCTCGCCCGGGACCTGCGCCGGCTGGGCGTCACCAACCGGATCGGCTTCTTCCTCCACACCCCCTGGCCGGCGCGCCAGCTGCTGGTGACCCTGCCGCATCATCGCCGGTTGGTGGAGAGCCTGTTCGCCTACGACCTCATCGGCTTTCAGACCCAGGAATGGCTGGACCTATTCCGCGACTACGTCATCTCCGAAGTCCGAGGCGAACTGGCGGGCTACGGCGGGTTGGAGGCGTTCGGGCGTCGGGTCCGGATCGGCACCTTCCCCATCGGCATCGACGTCGACGGGTTCGTGCAGGCTCGCGATTCGCGAGAGGGCGTTCGCACCTATGACCGCATGGCCGCTTCGGCCGCATTCCGCTCCATGATCGTCGGCGTCGATCGTCTCGACTATTCCAAGGGTTTGGAAGAGCGCATGCTCGGCTACGAGCAGTTCCTGCGCGACCATCCCGACCTGCGCGGCGACGTCTTCCTGGTGCAGGTCACGCCGATCAGCCGCGACGAGGTCGATACCTATCAGGACATTCGCGCCCGGCTGGATTCGCTCGCTGGCCGGATCAACGGTGAATACGCCGATATGGATTGGCAGCCGATCCGCTATCTGAACCGCAGCTATCGCCGCGATCAGCTGGCCGGCATCTATCGCGCCGCCCGCGTCTGCCTGGTCACGCCGCTGCGCGACGGCATGAACCTGGTCGCCAAGGAATATGTCTGCGCCCAGAATCCGGAGGATCCCGGCGTCCTGGTCCTGTCGCGTTTCGCCGGAGCCGCCGAACAGATGGGCGAGGCCCTGCTGGTTAATCCCTTCAGCCGCGAGGAGGTCGCCGACGCCATCCACCGCGCCCTGACCATGCCGCTGAAGGAGCGCATCCGGAAATGGCGGTCCCTCATGAAGGTGGTCGAGGACACGGACGTCGGCCTGTGGCGCGACGCCTATGTCGGGGCGCTGAAGTCGGTGGAGATCGCCGGTCAGAACGGCGACCTCCCCCACGCCGCCTGATCAGGCGGCCTGCTCCAGAGCCACCGCGCTGTCCCGCGCCCGCGCACGGGCGTTCGCCGGTCGCGCGACCAGGCGCTCCAGATAACGACTGAACAGGGGGCTGTCGGGCAGCATCAGCCGCACCCAGGCGAGCGTCGATCCGATCATCACGTCCGCCACCGTGAACCGCGCGCCCATCAGGAACGGGCCATTCCATAGGGCCTCCATCAGCCGATCCATCGCCGCCTCATACCGTGCGTCGGAATAGGGATCACTCGCTCCGCCCATCCGCGCGAACAGCGCGGGCTCCAGTTCGCCCGCCGCCCAGGTCAGCCAGGTCAGCAGAGCGCCCCGTTCCGGCGACCCCACCGGCGCGCCGAGACCCGCCTGGGTATGCAGGTCGGTCAGATACAGCGCCACCGCCGCCGATTCCGTGATGAGGGATCCGTCATGGATCAGGGCCGGAACCTTGCCGTCCGGATGCGGATTCTTCGGATCAGCTTCGCCGACCTTCTGACCGTTCCGCCAGGCGATCTCGCAATGGACAACCTCGACGTCGGCCCCAAGCTCCTCGATCAGCCAGAGAATGCGCGATGAGCGGGTTTGGGCAGCATGGAACAGCGTCAGCACGATTGAATCTCCCTCTTCACCGCCCGGAGACCGCCCCCCGACGTCGATGGATTGACTACCGCCACTCTGCTGCCAGCATGCTGTCAGCAGCGGCCGTCTAACGTCGCCTAAGGTCACGGCCAGCCAGGTCCAGGGGAAGGAGACCGCGCTCAAGCAGCGAGGCGCCGCGCGCCGAGCGATAGCGCCACCAAGATGCGCAAAGCCGACCGCCTCTTTCAGATCGTCCAGCTGCTACGGCGCAGCGGCCAGCCGGTGACGGCGGAGGCCATGGCGGCCGAGCTGGAGACCTCCAAACGCAGTGTCTATCGCGACATCGCCGCCCTTATGGGCCAGCGCGTGCCGATCCGGGGCGAGGCGGGTGTGGGCTATGTGCTGGACACGGGCTTCGACATGCCGCCGCTGATGCTGACGTCCGACGAGATCGAGGCGGCGGTGCTGGGCGCCCAGTGGGTCGCCGGCCGGGGCGACCCCGCGCTGGCCCGAGCCGCCCGCGACCTGATCGCCAAGATCGCCGCCACCGTGCCCGAGCGTCTGCGCCCCATGGTGCTGGAGCCCGCTGTCTCCACCCCGCCCGGATGGAACGTGCTCCCCGAAGCCATCGACATGGCGGCGGTGCGGCGCGCCATTCACGGCGCCCGAAAGATCACGCTGCACTACAGAGACGAGAAGGAGGCTGAAAGCCGCCGCACCGTCTGGCCCTTCCAGATCGCCTACCGCGACACCACCCGCATCGTGCTGGCCTGGTGCGAGATGCGGGACGATTTCCGCATGTTCCGCACCGACCGCGTGCTGGACGCGACGGTCCTGGAGGACCGCTATCCGGCACGGCCGGCGCAGCTGAGGGCCAAATGGCGGGCGGAAATGACCGCCCGTTACGGCGACGCCCATGACGGAGGTCAGTAGATCTCGAACAGCCCCGCCGCGCCCATGCCGCCGCCGACGCACATGGTCACGACGCCATACTTGGCTCCGCGCCGCTTGCCCTCGATCAGGACGTGGCCGGTCATGCGCGCGCCCGACATCCCGTAGGGATGGCCGATCGAGATGGCTCCGCCCGAGACGTTCAGCCGGTCCATCGGAATGCCGAGCGTGTCGGCGCAGTAGAGCACCTGCACCGCGAAGGCCTCGTTCAGCTCCCAGAGGCCGATGTCGTCGACCGTCAGGCCGTGGCGCTTCAGGAGCTTGGGCACGGCATAGACCGGGCCGATGCCCATCTCGTCGGGCTCGCAGCCCGCCACCGCCATGCCGCGATAGCCACCCAGCGGCTGCAGGCCCCGCTTCACCGCCTCGCCAGCCTCCATGATGACCGAGGCCGAGGCGCCGTCCGACAGTTGGGACGCATTGCCCGCCGTGATGAACTGGCCGTGCCGGATCTCTTCTCCGCCGCCAAAGACGGGCTTGAGCGTCTGCAGGCCTTCCAGGGTCGTGTCCGGCCGGTTGCCCTCGTCCTTGGACAGCGTGACCTCCTTGGCGGACGTCTGCCCCGTCGCCTTGTCCGCCACCAACATGGTCGTTGTCATCGGCACGATCTCGGCGTCCAGTCGACCTTCAGCTTGGGCGGCGGCGGTGCGCTGCTGGGACTGGAGTGCGTATTCGTCCTGCCGGTCGCGCGAAATGCCGTAGCGGCGCGCCACCACCTCGGCGGTTTCCAGCATCGACATATAGATGTGAGGCGACAGCTTCAGCAGCGCCTCGTCCTTCATGCGGTAGAGGTTCATGTGCTGGTTCTGAACCAGCGAGATGGACTCCAGCCCGCCGCCGACCGCCATCTTCTGCTGGTCGAAGATCACCTGCTTGGCCGCCGTGGCGATGGCCATGAGGCCCGAGGCGCACTGCCGGTCCAGGCTCATGCCCGGAACCGTGGGGGGCAGCCCCGCCGCCAGCGCCACCTGACGGGCCACGTTGGTGCCGGTCCCGCCCTGCTGGAGCGCCGCACCTATGACCACGTCCTCGATCTCGGCCGGATCGACCCCCGCGCGCTGGACGGCGTGACGAACGGCATGCGCGCCCAGCTGCTGGGGCGCGGTGTCGTTGAAGGCCCCGCGATAGGCCCGCCCGATCGGGGTCCGGGCCGTAGAAACGATCACCGCTTCACGCATCATACTCTCCCTGGCTGACGGCTGCGCGTCATTGTCGATTGGTTCGGGTCGAACCTAGGCTCCTGCCGTCACGTCAAGGCAAGCCCCGGCTCAGCCGCCGATGGCCTTCTGAGCCTTGCCCAGCTCGATCATCCCCTGGGCCGCCCCCATCTCGGGCACGATCTCGCCGGTGCGGTCGCTGATTTCGGCGAAGCGGGCGGCGATCTGCTCGGGCGCGTCCTGGCCCACGACCCGAATGCCTTGCGTCAGGGTGACGTAGGCCCGCTCGAACCCGCCGGCGCCCGCGCCCAGGATGCAGCGCGTCGGCGCGTCCTGGCTGACCAGATAGAGCAGGCCCGGCGTCACCAGCTCCGGCCCCAGATGATCCAGCGGGAGCGCCGCGCCCAGATCCTCGGTCATGCGGGTGTGTGCCGTGGGGGCCAGGCAGTTGACCCGGATGTCGTTCTTGGCCCCCTCGATCGACAGGGTCTGCATGAAGCCGACCAGGGCCATCTTGGCCGCGCCGTAGTTCGACTGGCCGAAGTTGCCATACAGCCCCGAGGACGAGGTGGTCATGACGATGCGGCCATAGTTCCGCTCGCGCATGCCGTCCCACGCCGCCTTGGTGCAGTTCACGGCCCCCATCAGGTGCACGTCGACGACGAAGCGGAAGTCCTGCACCTCCATCTTGGCGAAGGTCTTGTCGCGCAGCACGCCGGCGTTGTTCACCAGGATGTCCACCGAGCCCCAGCGGTCGGTCGCCTCGGCGACCATGGCCTTGACGGCCTCGAAGTCGGTGACGGAGGCGCCGTTGGCGATGGCCTCGCCCCCGGCGGCCTGGATTTCGGCGACCACGGCCTCGGCCGGGGACTGGGATCCGCCCGAGCCGTCGCGGGCGACGCCCAGGTCGTTGACGACCACCTTGGCCCCCCGCGCCGCCAGCGCCAGGGCGTGCGCCCGGCCCAGCCCGCCGCCCGCGCCTGTGACGATCGCCACCTTTCCGTCAAACCGAATGGCCATTCGTTCATCTCCCTTGGCTTTGCCTCGCTCTGATAACAGGCGTGATTTCCTCGCCAAGGGGGCGATATGTGTTGAAACGGCGCCACAGTCGCCCTATTCCAAGCTGAAATGAGGAACCAGGGCCCAACTCTGCCGTTCGGCCCGGTGAGCGTCGCGTGTAAGCGTGGCCTTTGGGCATTCAATTCGACATGAGGACTGACATGAAGCTGAAACTTCTCGCCAGCGTCGCGGCAGCGGGGCTCTTCGCCGCTGGTGCTGCTTCGGCTGAGCCGGATGGGTGGTATGGCGCGATTGACGCCGGCTATCACCAGATGGACGACATCAACGCCGAGTCTTCGACGACGGGCGTGAACTGGAACTATGAAGTGAACAACGGCTGGGCGGCGTTTGCGCGTCTTGGCTATCGCTTCAACCCGAACTGGCGTGTGGAGCTCGAGGGCGGTTACCGCTCGGGTGACGTGGGCACGGTTCGTCGGGCCAACAACAATGTTCCGTCGGGTCTGTGCAATGTGACGCCGGCGACGGGCGGCTGCTTCTCGCCGGAAGGCGACATCGAGTCGGTCACCCTGATGGCCAATGTCCTGTACGACATCGGCGG
>NZ_JNIX01000001.1 GCF_000701445.1 Brevundimonas bacteroides DSM 4726 | reverse complement strand
CAGTCGTCTTTCGCCGAAACAACATTCCATACGGTCTCCGGGCGAAGGCCCGGCTGCTCCGCCCGCCCTTCCCACCCGTTCACAGCGGAAGAGCGATGGCGCATGGCCCTACCGGTTCAGCGCCGCCCGTCCCGCCGGAGCATAGCGATCGCCGACCACCGCCTCCTTCGGAAACGCTGCCTCGATCCGCGCCAGATCCTCGGACGTCAGCGCGATGTCGACCGCCGCGATGTTCTCATCCAGGGTCCGCACCCGCCGCGTTCCGGGGATCGGCACCAGCGCCTCCCCCTGCGCCAGCACCCAGGCCAACGCCAGCTGCGCCGCCGTCACGCCCTTGTCCTTCGCGATCGCCGTGACCGCATGAACCAGGTCGATGTTCTTCTGGAAGTTCTCGCCCTGGAACCGCGGGTTCGACCGTCGGAAGTCGCCCTCCTCCAGATCGTCGATCGACTTGATCTCGCCCGACAGGAACCCGCGCCCAAGCGGGCTGTAGGGCACAAAGCCGATGCCCAGCTCATCGCACAGCGCCAGAAGCTCGTCTTCCGGCTCGCGCGACCACAGCGAATACTCCGTCTGCAAGGCCGTGATCGGATGCGTCGCGTGGGCCTTCCTCAGCGTCACGGGTGCGGCTTCCGACAGCCCCAGGAACCGCACCTTGCCCTCCGCGACCAGCTCGGCCATCGCGCCCACGGTCTCCTCGATCGGCGTATCGGGATCGACACGGTGCAGATAGTAGAGATCGACGTGGTCGGTGTTCAGCCGCTTGAGGCTGCCCTCGATCGCGCGCCGCACATTGGCGGGCGAGCCGTCGACCTTCAGCGCCGTGCGGTCGGCGTTCCAGCCGATGCCGAACTTGGTCGCGAGGAAGACCCCGTCGCGCTTGCCGGCGAAGGCCCGACCCAGCAGCTCCTCGTTCGTGTATGGGCCGTACATCTCGGCGGTATCGAACAGGGTGACCCCCAGATCGAGCGCCCGGTGCAGCACCGAGGTCGCGGTCACCTCGTCGGACGGCGCGCCGTAGAAGGCGCTCATGCCCATGCAGCCGAGGCCGAGAGCGGAGACTTCGGGGCCATTCTTGCCAAGGCGACGGATGTTCATGAGCGGGCTCCGTTAGGGTTTCCGCCACAAAATCGGCGCCCGCCTCATGGATCACAAGGGCGAGGGGTCGCACCGCGAACCGATTGAGCCAACAGTCGGATTCCGGCATGGTCCCTGCTTGACGACCGAACGCAGACCGCGCGTCGATCCCGGATCGAGACCGCGACGCGCATCACGGGGGGCCGCCGCCTTGACCGATTTCCGCCGACGCGCGCTGGCCGCGCCGACGATCGCCATTGCGGCCCCGCTCGCGGCACTGGCCCTGTCCGTCTTCGCCCCCCCCGCTCTCGCCGCGCCCGAGCCCTACGAGGCGGTTGTCGCTGACGAAGAGCAGAACACGCTGCGTATCACCCCCAGCGCCCTCTCGAACGCCGACCGGCTCAACTACACCACCGCCTTCGACGCCCTTCGGCGTGGGGATCTCGACGCCGCCCGCGACGCCGCGCGTCAGGCCGATGATCGCGTCCTGCTGGGACAGGTCGAGTTCGAACGGCTGTTTCACCCGGACTACACGGCGACCTTCGAGGAGCTGTCGGCCTGGCTGAACGACTACGCCGATCTGCCGAGCGCCCAGCGGGTTCATGCGCTCGCCATGCGACGGCGTCCCGATGGGGCGCCGGAACCGCGCCGACCCGCCGGCGTCTACGTCACCCGGACCTGGGACGCGGTCGCGGCCGGCGGCGGCAACTCCGAGGCCGATCCGGCGCGCGCGGCCCGTGTCGCCCTCAACCGCGACGACCTGCCCACGGCGATCACGCTCGGCGAACAGATCGGCGACTGGTGGACGGTCGGGTTGGCCGCCTGGCGTACCGGCGATTACCCGCGCGCCTTCTCCGCCTTCGAGCGCGTCGCCGTCGACCCCACCGAGGACGCCTGGACTCGCGCCGGTGCAGCTTACTGGACGGCCCGCGCCGCTGGTCAGACCGGCCGCCAGGACCGCATCACCGAGTTCCTGCGCCTCGCCGCCCGCTGGCCTGCGACCTTCTACGGCCAGATCGCGCTTCGCCAGCTTGGCCAGGAAGCGACGATCATCAACGGTGGCCCGGTGCCCTACGACGCCGTCCAGGCCGCTTCGCTGATGGACGAGCCCGCCGGCGTCAACCAGCGCGAGATGGACGCCTTCCTGCGCGAGGAGCCCCGCGCCCGTCGCGCCGTCGCCCTCTTCGAGGTCGGCCGCCGCGGCGACGCCCGCGATGAACTCAGGAACGGCCTGCGCACCGCCGGCGACGCCACCCGTCGCCTCTGGACCGGCCTTGCCCGCGTGCTCGGCCCGCGGCTCGGCGGCTCGGCGGCCAACGACGCCTCGCGCATCGACGCCGCCGACTATCCCCAGCCCGAGATCAATCCGGAAGGCGGCTGGACGCTGGAACGCTCCCTCGTTTACGCCATCGCTCGCAAGGAAAGCGGCTTCAACGCCGAGGCCCGCTCACCCGTCGGCGCCTATGGCATGATGCAGGTCATGCCTACGACCGCAGCCGAGATGACCGGTGATCGCGGCTTCGTCTCCGATCCGCGCCGCCTGTTCCAGCCGGCTACAAACGTCCGCCTCGGCCAGGAATACGTCAACCGCATGCTGGCCCGGCCCGAGTTCCAGGGCGACCTGCTGCGCGCCGTCTCCAG
Source organism: Brevundimonas bacteroides DSM 4726 (assembly GCF_000701445.1). Classification (GTDB taxonomy): domain Bacteria; phylum Pseudomonadota; class Alphaproteobacteria; order Caulobacterales; family Caulobacteraceae; genus Brevundimonas; species Brevundimonas bacteroides. The sequence goes on along the minus strand of NZ_JNIX01000001.1, from coordinate 117,341 downwards.
CTACAATGCCGGCCCGCGCCCGATGATCGAGGCGCTCCGCCGCCTCGGCCCCGACCCTGATCCCCTGCTGCTCATCGAAACCATCGACGTGCCGCAGGCCCGCGAATACGTCGAAAAGGTCGTCGCCGCCTACTGGATCTATCAGCGTCTGGCCGGCCGTCCGCTGAACACGCTCGACGCCGTCGTCGCGGGCCAGCGCCACATCCCGATCAGCCTGGACCATGTCCCGCCGCCGCCATCAGAACAGGCTCCCGCCCCGCAGCTGGCCTCGGCGCCCGCGACCGGCGCCCGCTAGAGCAGGCTTCCTACCAGCGAGGCGCACAGGCAGCAGCCGACAAGAATGAACAGCCCATAGCTCATCAGGCTGGGGCGGCCCCGGACGGGTTCTGGCGAGCGCTCAGTCGACATGGCGGTTCCCGAAATCGTCGCTCAGTATAACGGCGATCCCTTAAGCCCGGGTTCGCCATCGCCCTTAACGGCGCGTTCGCCATCCTAAAGAGGTGAGCGCTTCGCCAGTTCCGTCCACGCCAGGAAATCCGGCTGCCGCAGCAGTTCCGCCGCATAGGCCGCCGCCGTCCCGTCGTCGCCATGCGCGGCCAGATCGATCCGATAGTGCCGGAACCGGCACGCCACCGGCGTCAGGAAGGCGTCCGCCATCGACCACTCGCCAAACAGATACGGCCCGCCCGCCCCGAACCGGGACCGCATCGTCACCATGATCTCGACGAGCCGCCGCACATCCGCCGCCACAGCCTCGCTCGTCGGCGGACCGGCCCGGTCCTCGCCGACCATCGTATGGACCACGCCGTGCGCGTCCTGGCCCATCGCGCATTCCGTCCGCAACGCCCCGAACCCCGAATGCATCTCGCACACGACCGACCGCGCCAGCCACCGCGCCGCTGCATCGGCCGGCCACAGCTTCGCATCCGGATACCGCTCCGCCGCCCAGACCGAGATCGCCAGCGAGTCCCAGATGGTTTCGCCGTCGACCTTCAGCAGCGGCACCTTCCCGGACGGCGACACCTCCGCCAGCCGCTCCTTCCAGCCCTCGCCGTACAGCGGGATTTCGGTCAGGGCGAACTCCGCCCCGCACCGCTTCAGCACCAGCCAGGGCCTCAGCGACCAGGTCGAAAAGGCGATGTTGCCGACGATCAGTTCCATTCTTGGCGTCTCCCCTGCCCCGCGATTCCTTGACATAGGCGGGCCGCACCGCCTTTACCCCGCCCCATGATCAGCCGCTATGCCCGCCCCGACGCCGTCGCCCTGTGGTCGCCGGAGACCAAATACCGGATCTGGTTCGAGATCGAGGCCCATGCCGCGACCAAGATGGCCGAGCTGGGCGTCATTCCCCGCGAGGCCGCCGACGCCATCTGGGCCAAGGGCAGGAACGCGGTCTGGGACTCGGACCGCATCGACGAGATCGAGCGCACCACCAAGCACGACGTCATCGCTTTCCTGACCCACGTCTCCGAGACCGTCGGCGAGGAGGCCCGCTTCCTCCACCAAGGCATGACGTCGTCGGACGTGCTCGACACCTGCTTCGCCGTCCAACTGGCCCGCGCCTCGGATCTGCTGATCGCCGGCGTCGACCGGGTGCTCGCCGCGCTTGAGACCCGCTCGAAGGAACACAAGTTCACGCCGTGCGTCGGCCGCAGCCACGGGATCCACGCCGAGCCCGTCACCTTCGGCCTCAAGCTGGCCGGCTACCACGCCGAGTTTCAGCGTGCACGACGCCGCCTACTGACGGCGCGAGAGGAAATCGCCACCTGCGCCATCTCCGGCGCCGTGGGGACCTTCGCCAACGTTGATCCGGCTGTGGAGGAATACGTCGCCGAGAAGATGGGCCTGACCATCGAGCCGGTCTCGACGCAGGTCATCCCCCGCGATCGGCACGCCGCCTTCTTCGCCTCGCTGGGCGTCGTCGCCTCCTCGGTTGAACGCCTCGCCATCGAGATCCGCCACCTCCAGCGCACCGAGGTGCTGGAAGCCGAGGAGCCGTTCGATCCGGGCCAGAAGGGCTCATCGGCCATGCCGCACAAGCGCAACCCCATCCTGACCGAGAACCTGACCGGCCTCGCCCGCCTGGTCCGGTCGGCCGTGACGCCCGCCATGGAGAACGTCGCCCTTTGGCACGAGCGCGACATCAGCCATTCCTCGGTCGAGCGCGGCATCGGGCCGGACGCGACCATCCACCTGGACTTCGCGCTCCATCGTCTGGCGATGGTCGTCGAGCGGCTGGTCGTCTATCCCGAGAACATGGCGAAGAACCTCGACCGCCTCGGCGGTCTGGTCCACTCCCAGCGCGTGCTCCTGGCCCTGACCCAAGCGGGCGTCTCGCGTGAGGACGGTTACGCGGCGGTTCAGAGGAACGCCATGAAGGTCTGGCGCGGCGAAGGGAACTTCCTCGACTTCCTCAAGGCCGACCCGGACGTCGTCGTCCCGGACGCAGAGCTCGATGCGCTGTTCGACCTGGGCTACCACACCAAGCACGTGGACACCGTGTTCAAGCGGGTGTTCGGTTAGGCCGTGTCCGACCTGATCCGCCTGAACCCCAAGCTCGACGCCCGCGACTATGCCGGCGAGTTCCGGCGCGACGGCGTCGTCCAGGTTTTCGACTTCCTGACGCCTGACAGCGCCGACCGGATCGAGGCAGCGCTCAAGACCGCCACACCTTGGGGCCTGTCGCTTTCAGATGCTCAAGGGCGAGGCGAATGGCTGTCGCCACCGATGCTTCAATCGCTCGGCCGCGACGGCGTGGCGGCCAAGGCCCGCGTGGCGTTGGAGGCCGCACGCACCGGCTTCGGCTTCAGCTACCTCGCCTATCCGATCATCGAGGCCCTCGTGAACGGCCGCGATCCCGGTCATCCCACCCACGCACTGGTCGAACTGCTTAACAGCCCCGAGGCTCGCGATTTCTGCGCCGCCGTGGCTGGCGAAACCGGCATCACCAAGATCGACGCCCAGGCGACCCTGTTTCGGCCCGGCGACTTCCTGACGCTGCACAACGACACGGGCGTGGGCGAGCGCCGCGCCGCCTACACCATCGGCCTGACCCGCGACTGGCGCACCGACTGGGGCGGCCAGCTCCTGTTCCATAACGAGGCCGGTGACATCACGCGCGGCCTGCGCCCGCAGTTCAACGTCCTGACGCTGTTCAAGGCCCCGCAGTGGCACTCGGTGGCGCCCGTCGCGCCCTACGCCGGCGCGCCCCGCCTGTCGATCACCGGCTGGCTGCGGGACGATCCACCCGTCGGCTGAGGGCCTGCGTCGCCCTGTCGCGCCGGAAAACGTGATCGCCGAGGCATCCTTTGTGAAGCTCAGCCGTCTTTGCTCCGACGCCGCCCGCAGCCTTCGCTGACGGGCGCGCGCGTATTCAGGAGTCTGACCCCATGAACACCCGCATTCTCACCCTTTCCGTCGCCTCGGCCGCCATCCTGGGCCTGGCCGCCTGCAACTCGGGCGGCGAGACCGAAGCCCCGGCCGCCGACGCCGCTGCCACCGACACGGCCGCGATGGAGCCGGCCGCCCCGGCCGCGACAGGCACGGTCGTCACCGTCGCCCAGGGCAATCCGGACTTCACCACCCTGGTCAGCGCCGTCCAGGCCGCCGAACTGGTCGAGACGCTGAATGGCGCCGGCCCCTTCACGGTCTTCGCCCCGACCAACGCCGCCTTCGAAAAGATCCCCGCCGCCACGCGCGAGAGCCTGATGGCCCCGGCCGGAAAGGCCGACCTGACGGGCATCCTGACCTACCACGTCGTCCCGGGCAACGTCAGCGCCGCGGCCCTGGCCGAACAGATCACCGCCGGCGGCGGTCAGGCCCAGTTGACCACGGTGCAAGGCGGCACCCTGACGGCGCGCGCCAACGCCGACGGCTCCATCACCCTGACCGATGCGGCGGGCAACACCTCGCGCGTCGTCCAGGCCGATGTGGCCGCGACCAACGGCGTGATCCACGCCATCGATACGGTCGTGATGCCGGGCTGATTTTTCCAGTGAACCAAATGTCGTGCGCTGCATTTCGATGGGGCGCACGACGCAAGGATATCGGGTGAGGCTTCCCCCCAGGCCCCCGATGGAGGAAGGGCCGCAGACCCCCCGCTGCGGCCCTTTTTCGCGTCCCAGCGCCATCATCGCGCTGTTTCGATTACGGAAATTTAAGCGTCACGGTTCGCGTCCGCGACCCATGTCGCCCGGTAGCTCCCTGTGAGCCGCCCCGCACCGAGGGCGGCCTTGCACAGGAGACTTCCCCGATGACCCGAGTTTCACGTTCGCTCCTCGCCGCCTCGGCGCTTGTCCTCACCGCGACGGCGGCGACGGCTCACGACCGGCCCCGCGCCGCACGCCCCGCTCATGCCGCAGCGGCCTCGACCACCCTGGTCGGCGTCGCCGCCGCCAATCCCGACTTCTCGACCCTGGTCGCGGCGGTGCAGGCGGCAGGCCTCGCCGACACCCTGGCCGGCGGCGGTCCTTTCACCGTCTTCGCCCCGACCAACGCCGCCTTCGAGACCCTGCCCGACGGCGCGGTCGAGCGTCTGGTCCAGCCGCGCCAGCGGGGCCAGCTGACCCGCATCCTGACCTATCACGTCGTGCCCGGCCGCATCTCCGCGGCCGACCTCGCCACCGCCGTGCGCGTCGGCGGCGGCAGCGCGACGCTGACGACGGTTGAGGGTGGACGGCTGACCGCCCAGGACGCCGGACGCGGCCGTCTGCGCCTGACCGATTCGACCGGCGAGACCTTCTGGATCACCGCTGCCGACGTGAACGCCTCAAACGGCGTCATCCACGTCATCGACGGCGTCCTGACGCCCGGCCACTGACGGCTGGCGCACAGCAAAACGGCCGGCGGAGCGATCCGCCGGCCGTCATGATTCTGAAAAGGCTCTAAGCCTATTCGCCGGCGCGGACCTGTTCGCGCGCGACCGAAGCCAGTTCATCCATCTTGGAGCGAATCTCGCCCTCCGACACGCTGATGCCCGAACCCTTGAAGTCCTGATCCAGCTTGCGGAACACGTCTTCCTCGCCGGGCTGCTCGAAGTCGGCGCGCACCACCGCCTTGGCGTAGTCCTCGGCCGATTCCGGGCTCAGCCCCATTTTCTCGGCCGCCCACAGGCCCAGCAGCTTGTTGCGGCGGGCGATGGCCTTGAACTCTTGCTCCTGATCGAGGGCGTACTTGGACTCAAAGCCCTTTTCCCGATCGTTGAAGGTCGTCATGCGTGGTCGTGGCTCCTCGGGCCGACCGCGAACGGGTCAGCGGCCGTGGTCTATATCCCCCATCGGCTCCAAGGCAATGGATAACGGCTTGCAGGCGGACGGTCGTGCACGGATCAAGCCCGGTGTGGCGCGGCGGTCTCGCTCCGGGTCGGCGTTTGTGTCGCAGGGCGATTTCGGCTAAGTCGGGCGCGAAACATTCCCCGCTCAGCTCGAGACCGGATCGCGCCGCCCAGACGAACCCTCTGGCCGCGCGATTTTCGTTTTCGGCGACGCCCAGAGAGGCCCGGTCAAGGACCGACATGATGACCCCCAAGCGCAAGAAGATCTACGAGGGCAAGGCCAAGATCCTCTATGAGGGCCCCGAGCCCGGCACCCTGATCCAGTACTTCAAGGACGACGCCACCGCCTTCAACGCTCAGAAGAAGGCGACGCTGGAAGGCAAGGGCGTGCTGAACAACAAGATCAGCGAGTTCATCATGATGCGGCTGAACGGCATCGGGGTGACCAACCACTTCATCAAGCGGCTGAACCTGCGCGAACAGCTGATCCGCGAGGTCGAGATCATCCCGCTGGAGGTCGTCTGCCGCAACATCGTCGCCGGCTCGCTGAGCCAGCGCCTGGGCATCGAAGAGGGCACGCCGCTGCCCCGCTCCATCATCGAATTCTACTACAAGAAGGACGAGCTCAACGACCCGATGGTCACCGAGGAGCACATCACGGCCTTCAACTGGGCGAGCACCCAGGAGATCGACGACATCCTGGCCATGACGCTGCGGGTGAACGACTATCTGTCGGGCATGTTCGGGGCCGTCGGCATCACACTCGTGGACTTCAAGATCGAGTTCGGCCGGGTTTGGGAGAACGACTTCGCCCGCATCATCCTGGCCGACGAGATCAGCCCCGACAGCTGCCGGCTATGGGACAGCTCCACCGGCGAGAAGCTGGACAAGGACCGCTTCCGCCGCGACTTGGGCAACGTCATCGAGAGCTACGCCGAGGTGGCGCGCCGCCTGGGCATCATGAAGGACATGCCGACCGTGATTCAGGGGGGACTGCACTGATGGCCAAGGTCAAGGTTCACGTCTTCCTCAAGCCCGGCGTGCTGGACGTCCAGGGCAAGGCCGTCGAAGGCGCCCTGAAGGGGCTCGGCTGGGGCGGCGTGTCGAACGCCCGCGTCGGCAAGCTCATAGAGTTCGACCTCGACGGCGCCCAGGACCCCGCCGCCGAGGCGAAGAAGATGTGCGAGATCTTGCTCGCCAACACCGTCATCGAGAGCTACCGCATCGAGTTCAAGTAGAGGCCGAGGCATGGAAGAAGACGCTGTCGTGAAGCCGCAGGGTGGACCGGAAACGGCCCCCGATCTGCTGGTCTACGATCTGTCGAAGTACCTTCTGTCGCTGTGCCTTCTGATCCTGGGCGCTGTCCTGACGTTCCAGCAGACCGAAGCAGCGGATATTCCGACCGAAGCCTTGATCCTCGTGATCGCCGCTCTCGCTGTCAGCGGTCTATTGTCCCTATCGTGCATCAACCAGGTGGTGACCGCTCGCCAGGCTGCTAAGCCTGCACGGCATATCGGCCTCTTGAACCGTCTCGCGCTCGGCTTCCTGGGCATGGGCGTCGGCGGGTTTCTGGTGATTTGGACCCAGCAGTTGCTCTGAACAGGCACGCCACCGCGCATCGCACGTTCATGCCTCACCACTTGGGAGTCTCACGATGGCCTTCACCCTGATCTCGAACGACTTCAAGGACAGCGAGACCCTGCCGGACGCGCAGGTCTACGCCCACGGCAACCGCTCGCCGCATCTAAAATGGTCCGGCGCGCCGGAAGGGACGAAGTCCTTCGCCATCACCTGCTACGATCCAGACGCCCCGACCGGCTCCGGCTTCTGGCACTGGACCGTCGCCAACATCCCCGCCGACGTCACCGAGATCGCGGCAGGCGCCCCGGTCCCGTCGGGCGCCGTCGAGGGCCGCACCGACTTTGGCCAACCGGGCTTCGGCGGAGCCGCGCCGCCGGCGGGTCACGGGCCGCACCGCTACATCTTCACCGTCTTCGCGGTGGACGTCGACAAGCTGGACGTGACGCCGGAGGACAGCGGGGCCAAGTTCGGCTTCAACCTCCACTTCCACACCCTCGCCAAGGCGCAGATCACGGGCGTCTACGAGAACAAGGGCTGAGGCCATCCACGGGGGCGATGCGATGAGACAGATTGCACTAACGGCCATGCTGGCGGCGCTCGCGGTCGCGACCCCCGCCACGGCCCGGCAAGACGCGCAGACCGCACCGGCCGAAGCCACGGCGACGCCCGCAGGCATTCCTCTGGACAGCGCCTGGCGGCGGGCCGTCCATGCCCATGCGCAGCAGAACATGGCCCACCCAAGCTGGGGCTGGCGGCACTCCGAGCGCAATTATCTGCTGGCCCTGTCGCTGGCCGAGGCCGAGGGGCTGAGCGTCGATGCCGACGTCCTGTTCGCCGCCGCTTTCCTGCACGACTGGGGCGGCATCGCGCCGTTCGCCGCGCCGGGCGTGGACCACGCCGTGCGCTCGGTCGAATTGGCCGAGCCCTTCCTACGCGACGCGGGCTTTCCGATGGAGAAGTTCCCCGCCGTCCGCGCCGCCATCCTCGGCCACATGTACGACAAGGAGCCCGAAGGCCCTGAGGCCATCGTCATGCACGACGCCGATGCGCTGGATTTCCTCGGTGCGCTGGGTTCCGCCCGGCTGCTTGCGGCCACCGGCGAGGGCGACGACTACGACCTGGCGCTCCGTCGCATCGAGCGCTTCGCCGTCGACATCCCGCCCCGCCTGAAGACCGAGGCCGCCCAGCGCATGGCTCCTGACCGCGTCGCGGTCATGACCGAGTTCCTCGCCCGCGTGCGGAGCGAAACGCCGGAGGGCGCGCGCCCCTGACAGGGGCCGCGAACCCTGCTACACGCCCGCGCCATGAGCGCCGCCGTCATCGTCTTCCCCGGGTCCAACTGCGACCGCGACTGCAAGGTCGCCATCGAGCGGTCCACGAACGAGCGGGTCGAGATGGTCTGGCACCAGGAGACCGAGCTGCCCAAGGGCCTCGATCTGATCGTCCTGCCGGGCGGCTTCTCCTACGGCGATTATCTGCGCTGCGGCGCCATGGCGGCCCAGTCGCCGGTCATGCAGGCGGTCAAGAAGGCCGCGGACGACGGCGTGGCCGTGGTCGGCATCTGCAACGGCTTCCAAATCCTGTGCGAGGCCGGGATGTTGCCGGGCGCCCTGCTGAGGAACGCCGGGCTGAAATACGTCTGCAAACCGATCACCCTGGAAGTCACGAACGGCCAGACGCGGTTCACCGCCGGCTATCAGGGCCAGCGCGAGGTGGTCATGACCCAGGGCAACGGCGACGGAAACTACTTCGCCGACGCCGAGACCCTGGCCCGCATCGAGGGCGAGGGCCAGGTCGTGTTCCGCTACGTCGACAATCCCAACGGCTCGGTCGGCGACATCGCGGGCCTGCAGAACGCGCGCGGCAATGTGCTCGGCATGATGCCCCACCCCGACCGTGCCTTCGAGGCCGAGCTGGGCTCGGCGGACGGCGCGGTCCTGTTCCGGTCGATCTACGCGGCCGCCTAGACCTCGTCTTAGTCGACGGCCTCGTCGTCGGTGGCGTTTTCCAGCTCGCCGTCGTCAGAGCCGTAGCCGGTGTCGTCCTCATCCAGGCCGCCCTCTTCGTCAGAGCCGAGCACGGAGGTGTTCTCGTCGAGCAGGTCTTGATCGATCTCATCGTCGTCGTCCTGCGACGCGGACTGGGAGTCGCGCTCCTCTTTCGGCGCGGCGACGGTGTTGCCGACATCACCCTGCTGATTGAGTTCGCGCTCGCCCATGCCCAGTCCCTGCTCGCGGCCGCGCGTGGCCTCGACGTCGGTGGGATCAAAGGTCTCGTCGGTGTTGGTCGCGTCGGTCATCGTGGCTCTCCGCTGCCAGGGGCGCGGAACAGCCCGCGCCCACACTCGCCGTAACCCGCGCTCTGCTCGCGCGTTTCAGCTTGGCCGCAGACTTATTTGCCGCACACGCGAAGGTGAACCGCGCGGCTGCGAAGGCGTAGAACACCTCGAGAAGGAGCCCGCCATGTCATCCATCGTCCGCCCGTCTGGCGCCGACCGAACCCGCCGCATGCTCGTGCTGGCCGCAGCCCTGTTCGCCGTGGTGGCGGGTCAGTTGCAGCAGTTCGCCGGGCTGGGCCAGACGCCGGCCGAGTTCTCGGCCGACAGCGATGCGACGCTGCGGGTGGTCGGCTGGGCCTTCGCCATCTGGGGGCCGATCTATTTCGGCCTGATCGCCTATGCTGTGCGCCAGGTGCTGCCCCAGACCGGCGAGAGCGACATCCTGCGGGCGTTCGGATGGCCGTCGGTGCTCGCGCTGCTCGGCATCGGCTGGTGGATTTTGGCGGCGGCGTGGGACGCGGAGGTCGCGACCATCGTGCTGATCTTCGGCTCGCTGATTGTGCTGCTGATCCCGCTCCTGACCCATGCCCGTTCGATCCGCGCTCTTCCCAAAGGCGATCGCGACCGGTGGCTGACGGTCTGGCCCCTGGCGGCGCTGGCGGGCTGGCTGACCGTGGCCTCGCCGGTCAATCTGCTGACGGTGGCGACTGGCAACGGCGACCTGCCTGCCGCCCTGCCGCCGACAGCCTGGGCGCTTCTGGCCGTCGCGATCGTCGCGGCCTTCGCCCTGTTTGTGACGTGGCGCGTCCGGGTGCTGGCCTATCCCATTCCCGTCGCCTGGGGCCTGCTCGGCGTCTTCGTGGCGGAGCAGGACAAGGGCAACCTGACACTGGCGTTCGGCGCGCTGGCGGCGTCGCTGATCGTCCTGGGCGGCGCGCTCTGGCTGGTTCTGGGCCTGCGCCGCGACCGTCCCGCCGAAGCCCTGGCCTAGTCGGCCGGGGCGACGGGGCCGCCGCTCAGGCGGCGCTCGTCCGGATCGTGTTCGGGGGCGAAGCTGTTCGCCTCGGTCATCCGCTTGGCGTAGGGCTGCGGCCCAGGATCGCCGCACGGCGAGACGCCGCCGGACCCCAACCGCTCCTCGCGGCCGGAATCGTCGCGGGGATGGCCGGGCTCGGGCAGTGCGTGGGTGTCGTACAGCTCGGGCGGCGGCGCGTCTGGCCCCGCCCCGACGTCGAACACGCCTGGGTCGTCGAAGCCGATGCTGCCCACGCCATGCGCCGAGCCGGTCAGGCGCTGATGGCGGCTGGTCATGGCGACGGCAGGGGCCAGGGCGTTCATCTCGGCCGTCACCGCCGGATCGTTGGAGCGATCCATCTGCTGGTGGTCGGCGGGCGTGGGCGTGGTCTCGGAGCCGGTGCGGGCCATCAGACCCCCTCCCCGTCCACGCCCTCTTCATCCTCGGCGTCCGCGCCGTCGATGGCGTCGTCCGCCTCGCGCGGGTCGATCACCCGGCTCTCGCCCTCGCGGCCGAGCCGTTCGGCGATGGCGGAGGCGCCCGCATCGTCGGCGGCGATCTCGGGCGCCGTGTCGTCGTCCGGCGTCGCGGCGGGGTCGATGGGCTGGTCGGTCATGAGAGCCTCCTTGGCTGTTGATTGAGCGCCGGGGCCCGGTTGCGGTTCCGCGACCGAAAGGTGTCGAGAATGTAATGATGCCGCAGGTTTACTTGGAGCCCCGCCCGGTGAAGATGCCCGCCGGGTGCGCGGGGGGCCGTCCGTCGCGTGCAGTTGCGTCCGCCCATGCCGGACGCCGGCGGAGGAGGAAGCCTTGGATAGACGTCAATTCCTTGCAGCCTGCGGGATCGGAGCGGGCGGCGTGCTGCTGCCGGGCTTCGCCGGGCGGGCCATCGCGGCGAGCCAGCTGACCGAGACCATCGACGTGGCCGTCAAGAAGCGTCTGGCCGATGCAGGCCTTAGCGCCGCGACCGGGGCCGGGGCGTCCTATGCCGACGTGCGCGTGGGGAGGTATCTGCGCCAGTTCGTCATCACGCGGGAGGCCACGGTCCAGAACGTGGTCAATACCGAATCGACGGGCGTGGGCGTGCGGGTCATCGCCGACGGGGCCTGGGGCTTCTCGGCCACCAACACCATGACGCCCGAAGCCGTGGCCGAGGCCGCCCGCCTCGCTGTCGCCATCGCCAAGGCCAACGCCGTCAACCAGACCCAGCCTGTCCAGCTGGCCCCCACGCCCGGCGTCGGCGAGGTCAGCTATCGCACCCCGATCCGGCGCAACGCCATGGAGGTGCCGATCGCCGAGAAGGTCGAGCTGCTGCTGGGCGTCAATGCCGCGGCGACGGCGGCGGGGGCCAACTTCGTGAACTCCCAGCTCTTCCTCGTGAACGAGCAGAAGTATTTCGCCTCGACCGACGGCTCCTACATCGACCAGGACGTCCACCGCATCTGGGCGCCCTTCACCGTAACGGCCGTGGACCCCACCACCGGACGGTTCCGCAGCCGCGAAGGCCTGTCGGCCCCCATGGGCCTCGGCTACGAGTATCTGGACGGCAACGCCGCCGACAAGCTGAACGGCCCCGGCGGCATCATAAGCTACGGCATGTCCTACGACATGCGCGAGGACGCGGAAGCCGCCGCCCGCCAGGCCCGCGAGAAACTGACCGCCAAGTCTGTCGAGCCCGGCCGCTATGACCTGGTGCTCGATCCCAACCACCTGGGCCTGACCATCCACGAATCGGTCGGTCACCCGCTCGAGCTCGACCGGGTGCTGGGCTACGAGGCCAACTACGCGGGCACCAGCTTCGCGACGCTGGACAAGCGCCGCGACCGGTTCCGCTATGGCTCGGAGATCGTCAACCTGTTCGCCGACAAGACCCAGGTCGGCAGCCTGGGCGCCGTGGGCTACGACGACGAAGGCGTGGCCACCAAGCGCTGGCCCCTGGTCGATCAGGGCATTCTGGTCGACTATCAGTGCACCCGCGATCAGGCCCACATCCTGGGCAAGACGGCGTCGGACGGCTGTTCCTACGCCGACAGCTGGTCGACGGTTCAGTTCCAGCGCATGCCCAACGTCTCGCTGGCGCCGGGCCGCACCCCGATGACGGCGGCTGACATGATCGGCAACGTCGAGAACGGCATCTACATCCTGGGCCGCGGCTCCTTCTCGATCGACCAGCAGCGCTACAACGCCCAGTTCGGCGGCACCCTGTTCTACGAGATCAAGAACGGCCAGATCACCCAGCCGCTGGAGGACGTCGCCTATCAGATGCGGACGCCCGAGTTCTGGGCCGCCTGCTCGGCCATCTGCGACGAGAGCGACTATCGCCTGTTCGGCTCCTTCTTCGACGGCAAGGGTCAGCCGTCGCAGGTCTCGGCCGTCAGCCACGGCTCCTCGACCACCCGTTTCGACGGGATCAACGTCATCAACACCGCGCGTTCGCTCGGCTGATCGGATCGGAGGGACAATCCCATGAGCATCATGACCGAAGCCGAAGCCAAGGCCATTCTCGACAAGGTGATCGCCCTGTCGCAGGCCGACGAGTGCACGGCCACCCTGACGGGCAGCGTCGAGGGCAATATCCGCTTCGCCCTGAACAACGTCTCCACGTCCGGGGTCGTGTCGAACATCGACCTGGGCGTCCAGGTGGCGTTCGGCCGTCGCGTCGGTACCGCCTCGATCAACGAGTTCTCCGACGCCGCGCTTGAGCGCGTCGTGCGTCGCGCCGAGGATCTTGCGCGTCTCGCGCCTGAGAACCCGGAATTCATGCCAGCGGTCGAGCGCCAGACCTATCGCCCGACCGAGACCTTCAGCCAGGCGACGGCTGACATCACACCCGAGCAACGGGCCGAGGTGGCGCGCGCCTCGATCGAACCCTGCAAGGCGCAGAACCTGATCGCCGCCGGCTTCCTGCAGGACGGCCAGAGCTTCTTCGCCTCGGCCAACTCCAACGGCAACTTCGGCTATCAACGCTCCACCGAGGCCGACTACACCTGCACCGTGCGCACCGAAGACGGTCGCGGGTCCGGCTGGGTGGCGAAGAACGTGCAGGACATCCGCAGCTTCAACGCTTCGGACGACATCCAGATCGCCATGCGCAAGGCCTCTGCCTCGGCCGAAGCCCAGGCGCTGGAGCCGGGCAAGTACACGGTGATCCTGGAACCGGCGGCGGCCGCCGGCCTGATCAGCTTCATGTTCAATTTCTTCGCCGCGCGTCCTGCGGATGAGGGCCGCAGCTTCCTGTCCAAGGCGGGCGGCGGCAACAAGATCGGCGAGCAGGTCTTCGACCCGCGCGTCAACTTCTATTCCGACCCGGCCGATCCGAACGTGCCCGCCCTGCCGTGGGACGGCGACGGCCTGCCCCGCGAGCGCATTTCCTGGGTTGAGGACGGCAAGATCGCCAACCTGATCTACGGCCGCTACTGGGCCCAGCGTCAGGGCAAGACCCCGACCGCCGGTCCTGGCAACATCATCATGACCGGCGGGACCAAGTCGACCTCGGACCTGGTGCGCGAGACCGAGCGCGGGATCCTGGTCAGCCGGACGTGGTACATCCGCATGGTGGACCCGCAGACGGTGCTGCTGACGGGCCTGACGCGCGACGGCACCTTCTACATCGAGAACGGCGAGCTCCGATATCCGCTGAAGAACTTCCGCTTCAACGAGTCGCCCGTGATCATGCTGAACAACATCGACGAGCTGGGCCGTCCGGTCCGGGTCGGCGACGGCCAGACCATGATGATCCCGCCGATGCGTCTGAGGGACTTCACCTTCACGTCGCTGTCCGACGCCGTCTGACGGATCTCCGCGTGTGTCCCTGAGTACCCTGACACGCGCGGACCTGTTTCGCCTTCTGGCGGGGGGAGCGGCGGCGACGCTGCTCCCCTCTCCCGCGGCGGCCCAGACCACCTACGACTTCTGGTTCACCCGGCTGCGCTATCAGTCGGGCAACTGGGACGTGGACGAGCGCATGCCCGCCAACGTCCTGACCTCGCTGGTCGACTACACCAACCTCCGCGTCGATCCGGAGGAGCGGGTGGTCGATCTGGCGGACCCTGCCATGCTGACCGCCCCCTTCTGCTACATGGCCGGCCACAAGCTGGTGGAGTTCAATCAGGCCGAGGCGAGAAACTTCCGCACCTATGTCGAGAACGGCGGCTTCGTCTTCGTCGACGACTGCAACCACGACATCGACGGACTGTTCGCCCGCACCTTCGAACGCCAGATGGCGGCCCTGTTCGGCGAGGGCGCGCTGGACAAGATTCCCAACGACCACCCGATCTACTCGGCCTTCTTCGACTTTCCCGACGGCCCGCCCAACACCTCGATGGAGCTCAACGGCTGGGGCGACGACCTTGTCCACGACTACCTCAAGGCCATCGTCGTCGATGGCCGGATCGGCGTGCTCTATTCCAACAAGGATTACGGCTGCGAGTGGGATTACGACTGGCGAAACAAGCGCTTCCTCGCCGAAGACAACACCAAGTTCGCCGTCAACATTGTCATCTACGCTCTGACCGCCTGAGAATCCCATGACCACTCCGACCGAAGCCGAGATCAAGGCCAAGCTGGCACAGCTGACCGAGCTGAAGGCCGCCATCGGCCAGGCCGTCGTGGGTCAGAACGAGGTCGTGGAACAACTGCTGGTCGGCCTGCTGGCCGGTGGCCACTGCCTGATCGAAGGCGTGCCGGGACTGGGCAAGACGCTGCTGGTCCGTACGCTGGGCCAGGCCCTGTCGCTGGAGTTTCGCCGCGTCCAGTTCACGCCGGACCTGATGCCGTCGGACATCCTCGGCACCGAAGTCATGGAGGAGGATCACGGCACCGGCCGGCGATCTTTTCGCTTCCAGCTCGGCCCGGTCTTCACCAACCTGCTGCTCGCCGACGAACTAAACCGCACCCCGCCCAAGACCCAGGCGGCCCTGCTGGAAGCCATGCAGGAGCACACCGTCAGCTACGCCGGCACGACCTATCGGCTGGAGGAACCCTTCTTCGTCCTGGCCACCCAGAACCCGCTGGAGCAGGCCGGGACCTATCCCCTGCCCGAGGCCCAGCTGGACCGCTTCCTGCTGAACATCCGCGTCGGCTATCCGACGGCCGAGGAAGAGCGCGCCATCCTGGTCCAGACCACCGGCGCCGGCGCGGGCGCCGTTCCCCAGGTCATGACCGGCGCCGACGTGGTGACGCTGCAAGGCTGGGTGCGACAGGTGCATGTGTCGGATGGGCTGCTGGGCTGGATCACGGCGCTGGTGCGCGCCACCCGGCCGTCGGCGGAAGCGCCCAAGGCCATCGTCGACTACGTTCGCTGGGGCGCAGGCCCTCGCGCCGGTCAGGCCCTGATGCTGGCGGCCAAGGCGCGGGCGCTGGTGCATGGACGGCTGGCGGCGACGCGCGACGACGTGCGGGCGCTGGCCGCCCCCGTGCTGCGCCACCGCATCCTGCTGTCCTTCGCCGCCGAGGCCGAGCGCAAGTCACCCGACGACGTGGTCGCGGCTCTGCTGGCCGCCCTGCCCGCGCCCGGGAGCGACTGAGAGCGGTGTCCCCGCTCGACCTTCCCCCGGACCTGAGGACGCGGCTTCGTCGCCTGTCCATCACGCCGCGCCGCGCGGCCGTGATTGCCTCGGCCGGCCAGCACGCCAGCCGGAACAGGGGCGGTGCCCAGGAGTTTGCCCAGTATCGCGCCTATGAACGCGGCGACGACCTGCGCCAGATCGACTGGAAGCTCTACGCCCGCTCCGACCGCTTCTTCGTGCGCGACGCCGAGCGCGAGAGCCCGGTCACCGTCTGGATCGTGCTGGACGCCAGCGCCTCCATGGCCCAGGCCGACCTGAAGACGCCGACCTGGTCGCGCTTCGACGCGGCCAGACGGCTGGCGGCGGCGCTGGTCGAAATCGCCGTCAACCAAGGCGACCGCTTCGGCCTGGTGGTCGAGACGGCGACGGGGCCGATGGTCGTTCCGCCCGGCGGTGGCGCGCGCCAACGGGACCGCGTTCTGCTGACCATGGCTCCCATCCAGCCTGCCGGGATCGCCCGCTGGGACCGCGACGTCGGCGTCTATGGCGAGCGGTTCGGAAGCACCGACGTGGTTCTGATCCTGTCAGATGGCTTCGACGCCGCCTGCATTGAAACCGCCGAGCGACTGGCCATGTCCGGCCGCGACGTGGCCGTGATCCGGGTCCTGACCGCCGACGAGCGCGACTTCCCCTTCGACCAGGGCTACCGCTTCGTCGATCCGGAAACGGGCGCACAGCTGGTCGGCGACGGTCCAGCGCTGAGGGCCGACTTCCTCAAGCGGTTCGCGGCGGCCCGCGAGGCCCTGTCCGACCGGCTCGACGCCCACGGCGTGCGCCACGCCGAGCACTTCGCCGACCGCCCCGCCGACGAGCCGATCCGCGCCCTGTTCCGTCCCGAGGCCGCGCGATGAGCCCGGCCCTGTTGTTCCCGCTCGGCCTGCTGGCGCTGGTGGCCTTGGCTATTCCACTGGTCATCCACATCGCCCGGCGCACCGAGAGCCGCACGGTCGCCTTCGCCGCCCTCGCCTGGCTGGAAGAACGGCCCAAGCCGCGCCGACGACTGCGGCTGGACGAGCTGTGGCTGCTGGCCGCCCGGCTGCTGGTGCTGACGTTGCTGGCGCTCTGGCTCGCTCAGCCGGTGCTATGGGGCGCGGCGGATACCCGGCCGGTCGTGGCGATCGCCCCCGGCATCGATCCCGCCTCCGTCGAGGTCGACGACGACGCCCGCCGCGTCTGGCTGGCTCCCGGATTTCCCGAGATCGGGGCCGGGCCGGCCCCCGCGCCCACGACCGAACTCGTCAGCCTGATCCGCCAGCTGGACGCCGAACTGCCCGAGGGCGCGCCGCTCCGCATCGTCGCGCCCGCCGTCATCGACGACGCCGACGCCCAGCGCCCGATCCTGACCCGCGAGGTGGACTGGACCCCGGCCCCCCAGACCCGCGCCCCGGCCACTCTCGAAGCGCCCGCCCCGCCCCGACTGACCGTCCGTTTCGACGCCGAGGGCGAGGCAGCCGTCCGCTACCTCCGGGCCGCCGCCACCGCCTGGGCCGACGAGGGCGAAGACTTGGCTTTCGAGGCCGCCGCCGCCGACCGTCCCCTGCCCCGGGAGGCTGGGGCCATCGTCTGGCTGTCGGCTTCGACCCCTCCCCAGGCCGTCATCGACCGGGTTCGACAGGGCGCGGCGATCCTGACCACGGGCGACCTGCGCCTGCCCGTCGACGACGACCTCCGTCCGGTCTGGGTCGATGCCGAGGGCGCTGTGATCGCCTCGGAAGGGCGCATCGGACGCGGTCGCGCGGTCGTCCTGTCCCGCGCCCCGAAGCCTCAGGATCTGCCCGCCCTGCTCGAGCCCGACTTCCCGGACCGCCTGTTGAGCCTGCTCGCCCCGCCGCCCGAGCCGACCCGAGTCGCCGCCGCCGACCACGCGCCCCTGACGGGCGCCGCGCCCTACGACCAGCCGCCGCTCGACCTGCGCCCCTGGCTGGCGCTGCTGATCGCCCTCGTCTTCGCAGGCGAACGCTGGCTGGCCACCCGCCGCGCCCGAGGCCCCGCGCCATGACGGCGATCCCCCTGCTGCTCCAGCCCCAGCGCCGGGCCCAGTGGCGCGCCCTGTTCGACACCCTCGCCGTCGGCCTGCCGGTGGCGATCGTCGCAGGGGCTCTCGGGTGGCGACTGGCGGGGTGGAGCGTCGCGGCCCTACTGGTCCTGCTGACCCTGGGCCTCGTCACCGGCCTCGGCATCTGGCGCGCGCGACGGTTGGACCAAGGCTGGCTGATCCGCTCGCTCGACGCGCGGCTTTCGGCGTTCGAGGACAGCGCCGCCCTGCTGTTCGCGGATGTCCGCGCGCTCGACGGCTTCCGTGCTCTCCAGCGACGCCGCCTTGAGACCCGCGCCGAAGAAGCGGCCCGTCTGGACCTGCGTCCAGACTGGTCCCTACGACCCATCGCCATGGCCTGGGGAGCCGCCCTCATCGTGGCGGTCGCGATTCTGTTCTGGCCTGCCACGCGCAGCGAAAGCAGCGCTCCCGCCGCGTCGGTGCCGACGGCGGCTGCCGGTCCGCCGGTCCTCTCGTCATTCCGCCTGCGTATCGTTCCGCCCGCCTACACCGGCCTGCCTGCCCGCGAGCAGGCGACGCTGGACGCCAGCGTACCCGAGGGCTCGCGTCTGGAATGGACCGTCGGCCTGTCGCCCGCGCCGGCCTCGGCGGCCCTCTCCTTCCCCGAGGCCGCGCCCTTGCCGCTGGTCCGCGCCGGCGAGGCCTGGTTCGCCAGCCGGGTCGCGACCCAGCCCTTCCTCTATCGCGTCGAGGCCCCTGATCTGGCGCGCCAGAGGCTCGGCCGCATCGACGTGGTCGCCGACGCCCCGCCCGCCATCCGCCTGATCGAGCCGGACAGCCAGCTGGTCCAGATCACGCCCGGCCAGACCCGCTGGACCGTCGTCTTCGAGGCGTCCGACGACTACGGCGTCCTGTCGGCCGCCACCCTGCGCATCACCCTGGCCAAGGGCGAGGGCGAAAACGTCACCGTCACCGAGACCACGCGCGGCATCGCCGGAACCGGAGAGGCGCGCCAGCGCCGCTACGCCGTCACCTTCGACCTGGCGCGCGAGGGCATGGAGCCCGCCTCGGACATGATCGTCCAGCTGATCGTGACCGACAACCGGCCGGGCGGCACCCAGAGGGTCGAGGGACCCAGCGTCATCCTGCGCTGGCCGTCGGCGCTCGGGCTGGCGGACGGACTGGACGGCATGGCCCAGTCGGTCCTGCCCGCCTACTTCCGCAGCCAGCGCCAGATCATCATCGACTCCGAGGCCCTGATCGCGGAGCAGCGCCGTCTGGACCGCCCGACCTTCGTCAGCCGCTCCAACGCCCTCGGTGCCGACCAGGCGACGCTGAGGAACCGCTACGGCCAGTTCATGGGCGGGGAGAACGAGCCCGGCGCCATCGCCCTGCCCACCAACGACGCACCCGCCCGACCCGCCCCGCCGCCGCTGCCCACCAACGACGCCCCCGCCTCGACGACAGCGCAGACCCCGGCGCGGACGCCCGCACGGCCTGCCCTTGAGGACGGCCACAGCTACGATGACGGCCACGACCACGGCCCGGCCCCAGAGGGTGGCGGCTTCTTCGGCTCGGCGGTAGATGTGCTCAACGAGTTCGGCCACGCCCATGACACCGGCGACGCGGCGACCCTGTTCGATCCCGGAACGCGCTCGACCCTGTCCCAGGCGCTGGACGCCATGTGGGCCTCGGAGCGGGCGCTGCGTCAGGGCGAGCCCGCCGCCGCCCTGCCCCATGCCTACCGCGCGCTCGACCTGCTGAAGGAAGCTCAGGAAGCGACCCGCATCTTCCTGCGGCGCGTCGGCTCTGATCTGCCGCCGATCGACATGGCGCGCCGCCTGACCGGCGAGAGGGACGACATCGTCGCCGGCGCCCTTGCCCCAGTCCCCGAGCGCGGCCCCGAGACCTCCGCCGTCGCCGCCTGGCGCGCGCTGGAAGAACGACCTGGCCGGCGCCCAGAACTGAACCTCGAAGCCCTCGATTCCTGGGTACGGCAGAACCCCGGCCGTATCGCCGACCCGCTGGCGCTCCGCGCAGCGATAGACACAGTCCGGGCCGAGCCTGGCTGCGCGGACTGCCGCCGCCGCCTGCGCGCCCTCCTTTGGACCGCCATTCAACCTCCCGCCACTGCCGTCGATCGCCGCCCCACGCCGCCCGCACGAGGTCGCCGCTACCTGGACGTCCTGAGATGAGCGGGCCATCCAATCTATCGATCACGATGCTGATCGGCCTCGGCGCGGCACTGGCGATCCTTCGGATCCTTCTGTGGCGGCGTAACGGCCCCGCCGACCAGACTGGCCTGTCATGGCGCCTTCCGACTTTGATCGGTTTGAATCTGATGGCAGCCGCGCTGCTCTATCTGACGCTTGATCCCCCCGATGTCGGCGTTGGCAGCAGCCGTCTGGTGGTGCGGACCGGGGGAGCCACGACGAGGGTGGACCGGCGCGCTGGCGACGTTGTGGTCGCGCTGCCTGAAGCGTCGCCGGACGTGGGCGAACGAGTCCCCGACTTGGCCACCGCGCTACGCCGTCATCCAGAAGTCCGCAGCCTGGTCGTGCTTGGCGCAGGGCTGACAGCCAGAGACCGGTCGACGGTCGATCGACCCGTGACTTTTGATCCGTCGGACCGACCACTCGGTCTGACACGGCTCGTCATGCCCGATCCCGTCTCGCCCGGGGGTGCCTTCATCATCAGTGGTTCGGTCGGAGGCCTTCAGGCTGGCTCAGTGGAACTCGCCGACCCTTCCGGCGCGGTTGTGGATCGCGTCGCCATCCATTCGGGCGCGGAGTTCGTAGTCACAGGCGCGGCGCGCACGGCCGGGTTGGCATTGTTCGACCTGCAACTGAAAGACGCCCAGGGGCGTTTGGTCGAACGTGTCGACGTACCGCTGGAGATACGCGCAGAGCGACCACCCCGCGTCGTGGTCCTGGCCGGTGCCCCGGGGCCAGAGCCACGATTCCTCAGGCGGTGGGCGGATCAGGCAGGGATCGACATATCCCTGCAACTGGGCTTGGGGGCCGGTGTCGAACTGACGGCCCGACCCGCGCCTCTGACCGCCGCGGCCCTGGCGGAAACCGACTTGCTGATCATCGACGAACGCCGCTGGGAGAATCTTGGCAGTGGCGAGCGCGCAGAAATACGGGCAGGTGTCGCAGGCGGAATGGGCCTACTGCTGCGACCCACCGGACCGCTCTCGGAGAGCACACGTCGCGACTGGGCGGCGCTTGGCGCCCCGCTGACGGGCGGCGAGACCCTACGCGCCCTGACGCTCGAGCAGCAGCATGGTTCCGATGGCGAGCAAACCACCGAAAACGAACCACTCGAAAGCGCGCCCGATCTGACCTTGCGCGACTTCGTTCCGGTCGGATCCGGGGCCGCAGTCATGCTCAGCGACGCGGACAGAAACCCGCTCGCCACCTGGCGGCCATATGGTGACGGTCGTGTCGGAGTCTGGGTGGTGGCCGACAGCTACGCCCTGGTTCTGACTGGCCAGCCGGATCGTTACGGTGCTCTGTGGAGCCGCATGTTCTCCGTTCTGGCTCGACCAGATGGGGGGGCGAGCCCCGCACTGGAGGGGATCGCCAGGGCCGGTCAACGGGCAAGCCTGTGCGCCGCGTCCGAGGGGCAGACGGTCATCGGTCCAGATGGAACACGCGCACGGCTTGTTCTGGATCCACGTTCCGGGTCCATTGCCTGCGCTGCGTTCTGGCCGCGCCTGACAGGCTGGTACGCCGTCAGCGATGCTGAGGGCGAGCGAGGCATCGTTTATGTTCATCCTGCGGACGCCACGCCCTCGGTGGTTTCTTCCGAGCTTAGGCAGGCGACGTTAGACTTGGCCCGCTCGGCGCTGCCACACCGAGCGGGGGTGGTTGGAAATCGGACTGGGGGATCGCCATGGCCCTGGTTTCTCGCGTTTGTCGCTATCGCAACGGTGCTTTGGTGGTTGGAGCGCCGACGCCCAAAGGTGCTGTCGTAGAGCAGTGATCTCCAACTGTCATAAGTTGGGGTCAGCCTTTAGGCTGGGCCACGGCAGGGCAGGAGATTGGCATGACCGACGCGCGATCCGCTTGGGGGCGCACGGCGCTGATCGGAGCAACCGGATTCGTTGGAGGGGTCCTGTCGCGCGAGGTGACCTTCGACGCGAGTTATGCTTCGGCCAACATCGACAGCATCGTCGGCGAATCCTTCGACACCGTTATCTGCGCCGGCGCTCCCGCTGCAATGTGGCGCGCCAACGCCGATCCTGAAGGCGATCTCGACAATCTGGGGCGCTTGGTCGACGCCGTGTCCCAGGCCCGGATCAACCAGCTCGTATTGATCTCGACCATCGCCGTGCTCGCGGATCCAGCCGCCGGGGCTGATGAGAGCACGACCGACTTCGAGACCGATCATCCCTATGGCTGCCACCGGCGTTGGCTGGAAACCGCCCTGGTGGATCAATTTCCAACCCTGATCCTGCGCATGCCGGCCCTGTTCGGACCGGGCTTGAAGAAGAACTTTCTATTCGACTTGCGGCATCCTGTGCCGGCATTCCTGAAGCCCGACGGCTTCGTTAGCCTGAGTGAGAGGCTTTCGATCGAAATGGCCAGGACGCTGAGCGCCGTCTACGCTGCCGATGCCGCCACGGGACTGATCACGCTCAATCGCCCTGCCCTCGCGGGTCATCCCGACGGAGCGGCGCTGACCGAGGCGGTGGTCGCCGCCGGGTTTGCCGCGACGGGCTTCACCCACCCCGACAGCCGTTTCCAGTTCTATGACCTCGGAGGTCTAGCCCAAGATATTTCGATCGCACTCGACCTGCATTTGGATGTCCTACACCTCGCCGTAGAGCCTTGGCATGCAGGTAATCTGAGCCGAGAATTGATCGACCACCCGCTTGAGATTTCCACGGCGCCCCTGCGGATCGAGGACATGCGCACACGTCACGCGTCATCCTTTGGGGGCACCGGACCCTACCTGCGGTCGCGCGAGCAGGTACTGACGGCCATTAGGCGCGACTGGGACACGGGGGCTTGGTGATGAAGCTGGCGGTTTCCAACATCGCTTGGCGCGTCGACGAGGCCGATGCCGCGCTTGATCGGCTCGAGGCGCTTGGAGTGCCGGGGCTGGAGATTGCCCCAAGCCTGGCATTCGCAGGGGAAGCCGACCCCTTCCGGCCATCTCCGGCGGCGATCACAGCTTGGCGAGCCGACGTTCAGCGTCGCGGCATGACCCTCGTGTCAATGCAGTCCCTTTTGTTCGGCCAGGCCGAAGCGGCCCTGTTCGGCGACGAGGCTGGGCGTCGCGCTTTCGAAGCGGGGATTGAGGCAGCCATCGACTTGGCGGGTGAACTGGCCTGTCCGAACCTAGTTTTGGGATCTCCGACGGCGCGGCGCATTCCGGCGAACCTCTGCTTGGAGGGTGCCGAGTCCATGGCTCAGGACGTGATTGGCCGGCTGGGCGACCGCTGCCGGTCTGTCGGGGCCACTCTGTCGCTGGAGCCCAATCCAGTCGCCTATGGAACGAATTTCCTGAATACCTTCGCCGAAACTGCCGCCTTCGCCCAAGCGCTCGATCATCCTGCGGTCCGGGTCAATCTGGACATTGGGGCCTCAACGATGAATGGCGAAATGGCGGCAGTCTTGAGCGACCTTACCCAGACCGTCGGCCTGATCGGTCACGTGCACATCAGCGAGCCCAATCTCGTGGCAGCGCCGGCCGATACGGTGGAACTAGCTAGGATTCTGGCGGCGCTTCTCGGTGTGGACCATGACGGCTGGGCCTCCATCGAGATGCGTGCGACGGACGGCGACAACCTCGATCGTCTGAGCGTGTCCGTGGGGCGAGCACAGGCAGCCCTCACGCGAAGCGAAGGTGCCCTAGAATGAGCGTCGAACACCTCGCCTCCTTCTGCATAATCGGAGATCAGGAGGAAAGTTTGCCGGAGGGGTTGACTGAGCTCGTCCGGCGCATCGCTTCTGAAAACCTGCACTACGAGGTGATCCTGGTCGTCGGCGAGTCGCGTCGTCCTGAACTCGTCGCAGCTGGTCGGAGACTGGCAGCCCTGCCGAACCTGCGCACGCTGGTCGTAACGGATGGAACCAACCCTTACCGTCGTCGCCGAATTGCAGCTTCCGAGGCCTTGGGCGACGTGGTCGTACTCACTGATCACGACGAGGCGGGGGCTCTGGACTTGACGGCTTTCGCCCAGGAGGCGTTGACGACCGGCCGGATTGTCATGGGCTCGCGCGCTCGGGCTCGAGCGGCACTGCTTGCGCTGCACGGGCCGTTGCGATTGCTGACGGGCTATCGCGTTGACACCCGCGACTTGCGCACCCTGGCTCTGCCTCGAACCAGTCTGACGCGACTTCTGGCACGTCCCACGGCCGGGCTTGACCTGCGTTTCGAACCCAAGCGCACGCCAGAACGCTATGTGCGCAAGGTCGTCGAAGATGGCCGCCTGACCGACCGGCTGCTGCGTGGGCGCCGCATCGACCTGCTGGCCGAATTGGTTTCCGCATCCGGACCCCGGTTCCTAAAGGGGTTTGCCGTGTTGGCCCTTTTCACGCTGACGGCCGCGGTCGGCTACGCCGTCTACGCGATTGGCGCCCTGTTGCTTCTAGACGACCTTCAGCCCGGATGGTTCACGATCTCAATGGTGCTCAGCGGATTGATGGCCTTTCTTTCTATGTGGGCGACGATCGGATGTCTGGCGCAGGCTCACATTCTGGAACGGCTTGACAGTCGTCATCGGGACGAAATCATCGAGGAAATGGGTGCGATCAGCTTCTTCCGGGACGCTGATCCATTGAATGTCGCCATCGACGACTCGTCCGACGATGGGACGCGGCCATGATAGCAACCGGCGACTTCTCTCGAAGCGGCTGGAGCATTCCCGATTTCGACGTCGATGTTCTGCACGAACGCCGCACACCCTACGTTGTGGTCATACCGGTGCTGAATGAGGGCGACCGCCTTCACCGGCAACTGACCCGCATGATGGCACTGAGCCTGCACCACACGGCGGACATCATCATCGCCGACGGCGGATCGACCGACGGCTCAACCGATCCACAAGGGCTTTTGGCGCTGGGCGTGCGCGCCCGTCTGACCAAACGAGGCCCCGGCGCTCTGTCAGCCCAACTCCGCTGCGCCTACGCCTGGGCTCTCCAGGAAGGCTATGACGGCATGGTCACCATCGACGGCAATGGCAAGGACGGAGTGGAGACCTTGCCTCAGTTTCTTACCGCGCTCGACGATGGCTACGGCTACGTCCAGGCCTCGCGGTTCATTCGCGGCGGGCATCACGAAAATACGCCGTGGCTGCGCGCGCTGGCAATCCGGCTGATCCATGCGCCGTTGCTCAGCCTGGCGGCCGGACATTGGCTGACCGATACGACGCAGGGTTACCGGGCCTATTCGCGCGACTACCTGCTGGACCGGCGCGTCCAGCCGTTCCGGGACGTGTTCGTGCGCTATGAACTCCTGGCCTATCTGACGGTACGGGCGTCTCAGCTCGGCTACCGGGTGCGGGAGATTGCTACTTCCCGCGTTTACCCAAGAGGTGAGGCCATCCCGACCAAAATCCGGGGCTTTAGCCCTCTGATCGATCTGCTGGTCATTCTGTGGCGCACCGTTACCCGCGCCTACCATCCAAAGTCCGACCCAAGATGAGCCGCCCGGCTTGGGATGCTGTGGTCATCGGCGGCGGCTTCTTCGGCTGCTGCCTGGCTTTGACGCTGCGAACGGCTTGCGATCGGGTTCTGCTTCTGGAACGCGAGACCACAGTTCTGACCCGAGCCTCGCGGGTCAATCAGGCGCGGGTGCATACCGGTTTCCACTATCCCCGCAGCATGGTCACTGCGCGCCGGTCGCGGGCTCTACAAGCCCGGTTCGTCGCGGCGTTTCCACAAGCGATCGTGAGCGATTTCCGCATGCTCTATGCCGTGGCCCGGCATCGCTCAAAGGTCACCGCCTCGCGCTTTTCCGCCTTGTTCCGCGCGCTAGACGCCCCCTTCACCGAGGCCAGCCGCACCGATGCCGCCCTGTTCGACAGCGATCACATTGAGGCGGTCTATGCCTGTCAGGAGTTCGCCTTCGACTGGCGAGCCTTGCGCGAGTCGCTTGCCCAGCGACTGGATGCCGCTGGCGTCTTCGTGCGAACCGGACTGGAGGCTCGCCAGGTCACCAACCGGGAAAACGGCATCCGCATCGAAACGGTCGACGAAGACTTCAATGCGGATGCTGTGTTCAATGTCACCTACGCTGGACTGAACGATTTGGCGCTGACGTCCGGCCTTCAGGGGTTGAGGATCAAGCACGAATGGGCCGAGGTGGCGCTGGTCACGCCGCCACCGGACTTGGCAGGTCACGCTGTCACCGTGATGGATGGACCCTTCTTCTCGACGATGCCCTATCCAGCCGAAGGCCTGCATTCGCCGACGCATGTCCGTTACACACCCCACGCCGCATGGACCGACGATCGCCTCGGCCCCACGCGGTCGATCGCCGAGGCGATGCCGCGTCGGTCACGGGCGCGCGAGATGATCGTCGATGCGGCCCGCTACCTGCCCTGCATGATCGAGGCGCGGCATGAGCGGTCCCTGTGGGAGGTCAAGACGGTGCGGACGCAGAACGAGATCGACGACGCCCGCCCGATCCTGATCCATCGCCACGCCGATTGCCCTCGTATGGTCAGCATTCTGGGGGCCAAGCTCGACAACGTGTTTGACCTCTTGGAAGCGCTGCCCGCGATCGACACCCGGTGGCGAGATGTCCGGCCGGAGGCGGTGTTCGCATGAAGCGGAACGCGCGCTACATGGCGGTGGTCGTTGTCGGCTTCGGCATCGATCTTGGGCTGGCGCTGGTTCTGAACCGTTGGGTCGGGCTGGACCTGAAGCTCGCGGCCGCGGGCGGATTCGTCGCCGCGCTGATCGCCAACTACCTCCTCTTCGAGACGTGGGTCTTCCGAGCCAACAACAGCCGCCTATCCGTGCTCCGTCTCATGGCCACGGCCGCGTCGGCGCTGATTGCCCTCGGTATTCGCCTCGCCGCGATCACCGGTCTGACCCGGTGGATCAGTCCCTCAGATGCGCTGACGGCCGCCGCGATCCTCGTCGCGGCGGCCGCCCTGTCTCTGCTGGTCAACTGGGCGCTGGTCTCGCGGATCTTCAACCGCGAGACCGAAGCGCGCTAGGCCTCAGGACGCCGGAGTGGTCGCCGTTTCGGCCGCCAGCTTCTTCTTCGCCCTGCCCCGACCAAATCGCCAGACGGCGAAGGCGATCGCCCCGCCTACCACCAGGATGATCGCCGTCAGGACCGGGCGGAAGGCGAACCAGGCGATGGCGATGGTCACCGTGCCCACCAGCAGGCCCAGCACGAAGCCGATCAGACCGGTCCCCATCCGCACGATCGTCCCTGCCAGCGGCAGGACATCGGCCAAAACACCCAACGGCGCCAGGATCAGGCCGAAGCCGACCATCAGCAGGATCACTCCGCCCACACGGATGGCCCAGGCGATGAAGGTGTTGGCATCCTGGGCCGACTGGAACATGTCGGCGGCCGGCGTGTTCCCTGCGGCTACCATCAGGATTTCGGTGCCGTTGCGAGTCCGGTAGGGCAGGAAGCCGTCGCCATTCTGGCGAGCGACGATGCTGGTCTCGGCCGCCGGAGTGACCTGATAGGACACGCGCGTGTCGCCAACGACCGGCGTCTGCGGATTGGCGCCGATGTAGATCTGGTTGTTCGCGACGGTCAGGGTGCGGCCCTGGCCGGCGGCGGCCTGGATGGCCTCGGCCTGTTCGGGACCCAGCGGCAGGGTCTGCGCCCCGTCCATCTGGCTGAGGACGTTTTCCTCCAGGCGGAAATCGCCCAGGGTCGCGTCGGTCGCATAGACGGTCGAACCTTCCAGGGTCATGGCGGGGTTCTCGTGGCCGGCCTGGGTCTGGAAGCCGCTGGAGTCGATCGGCGTCGAGGACCAGACCTTGGTGTAGGTATAGGTCGTCACTGTCTCCTGACCGCCACCCAGCTTGGTGCGGGTCTCGGAGGAGGACTCCTCCTGCCACTGATACATCTCGACCTGACGATCCAGGCGCACGCCCGTGGCGGTGACGCCGAACTGGTCGTCGGTCAGAGGCGCGGTCACGGCGACGTCGCCGACGACGTGAACCAGCTGCTGGTCCTTGGCAGGGTCGATCGGCGAGGCCTCGGCCTCGACCACCAGACCCGCGCCCTCGTTCAGGCCCTTCTCGACCTTGATGGCGTTGCCCTCGTTCCACGCCAGGCCCCAGACGCAGGCGAAGATCAGGACGATGCCGACGATGACGCCGGTGAAGGCCGAGCCGACCCGGCTGAACCAGGACGTATTGGTGGTGACTGTGGTTTGATCAGGCATGCAGCTCCCCCCAGAGCGAATCGGTCGCGTCGTCCCTGCGACGGGCGAACGGCCCATATATCACTGGTCGCGCGTCGCTCCAGCGCGTTGACGCTGACCGGACCTGACGGTCAGACGCCGCGCCAGTCGCGCCACCACCGGACGAACCGCTCCAGTCCCTCGGCCAGCTCGACCTTGGGCGCATAGCCGGTCAGGGCGTTCAGCCTGGAGATGTCGGCGTAGGTCGCGGTAACGTCGCCGGGCTGCATGGGGCGCATGACCTTGACGGCCTCACGACCGAGCAGACGCTCCAGGGTGGCGATCATGTCCATCAGGCCGACAGGGTGGCTGTCGCCGATGTTGTAGACCTCGTGGCCACCGCGCGCCGGAGGGCGATCCAGCACCCCGACGACGCCGTCGACGATGTCGTCGACGTAGGTGAAGTCCCGCGCCATGCGGCCTTCGCCGAACACCTCTATCGGCCGACCGGCCATGATCGCCTCGGTGAAGCCGAAGTAGGCCATGTCGGGTCGGCCCATCGGCCCATAGACGGTGAAGAAGCGGAGGCCCGACTGCGGAAAGCCGTAGAGCGAGGCGTAGCTCTGGCTCAGCAGTTCGCAGGACCGTTTGGTCGCGGCGTAGAGCGAGACCGGGCTGACGGTCGGATCGTCCTCCCGGAACCCCTGCCCCGTCAGCGGCCGGTCGCCGTAGACGGAACTGGACGAGGCGTAGATCAGGTGCTCGACCTCGGCGTGGCGGCACGCCTCCAGCACCGCCAGATGGCCCGCGAGGTTGGACCGCTGGTAGGCGAAGGGGTTCTCCAGCGAGTAGCGAACCCCGGCCTGAGCGGCGAGGTGGACGACCCGGCGCACGCCCTCGGAGCGCACGATCCCCGCGATCAGATCGGGATCGGCGATGTCACCGCGCGCCATGCGAAAGCCCGGGTGGGCCTCCAGCCTGTTGGCGCGGAGGTCCTTCAGCGCCGGATCGTAGTAGGCATTGAAGTCGTCGACGCCGATGACCGTCTCGCCACGCAGCAGCAGCCGCTCGGCCACATGCATGCCGACAAAGCCGGCGGCCCCGGTGACGAGGACTGGGCCGCCCGTCACGGCTTGCCGACGCCGACGTAGTCGAAGCCGTCGTTGCGGGCCTGATGCGGGCGATAGATGTTGCGCAGGTCGACCAGCAGAGGCCGGCGCATAAGCGTCTTCATCCGCTTCAGGTCCAGAGCGCGGAACTGGTCCCACTCGGTCAGGATGACCAGGATGTCGGCCCCCTCGACGGCCTGATAGGGGCCATCGGCGAAGTGGACGTCGCTGAGCAGATGGCGGGCCTCGGCCATGCCCTCGGGATCGAACGCCCGCACCATCGCGCCCATGCGCTGAAGCTCGGGAATGATCGACAGGCTGGGGCTATCGCGCATGTCGTCGGTGTTCGGCTTGAACGTCAGACCCAGGATGGCGACCGTCTGGCCCGCGATGTCGCCGCCGGCCGCGCGGCGGATCTTCTCGGCCATGGCCAGCTTCCTCGCGTCATTGACCTCCACCGTCGTCTCGATCAGGCGGACGGGGGCCTCGTACTGCTGGGCGGTGCGAACGAGGGCGATGGTATCCTTCGGGAAGCAGGAGCCGCCATAGCCAGGGCCGGGGTTCAGGAATTTGGAGCCGATGCGGCCGTCCAGACCGATGCCCTTGGCGACCTGCTGCACGTCGGCGCCGACCTTTTCGCACAGGTCGGCGATCTCGTTGATGAAGGTGATCTTCATCGCCAGGAAGGCGTTACCGGCGTACTTGATGAGCTCCGACGTCCGGCGCGAGGTGTAGACCACCGGGAACTCGTTTAGGCTCAGCGGGCGGTACAGCTCTGCCATCACCTCGCGGGCGCGGTCGTGCTCCACGCCGATGACGACGCGGTCGGGGCGCTTGAAGTCCTCGATGGCGGCGCCTTCGCGCAGGAATTCGGGGTTGGAGACCACCGCGAACTGGGCGTCCGGATTGGTCCGACGAATGATGGCGTCGACCTCATCGCCGGTGCCGACCGGGACGGTCGACTTGGTCACCACGACGGTGAAGCCCTCGATCAGGCCGGCGATCTCTTCGGCGGCCGCATAGACGTAGGACAGGTCGGCGTGGCCGTCGCCGCGCCGCGTCGGCGTGCCCACGGCGATGAAGACCACCTCAGCGTTGCGGATCGCCTCGGCCCCGTCGACGGCGAAGGACAGGCGGCCCGCCCTGACGTTGTTGGCGACCAGCTCGTCCAGACCCGGCTCGAAGATCGGGATCTCCCCCCGGTTCAGCCGCTCGATCTTGGACGGGTCCTTGTCGACGCAGACGACCTCGTGCCCGAAGTCGGCGAAGCAGGCGCCCGAGACCAGGCCGACATAGCCCGTGCCGATCATGGTGACGCGCATGTAGACCCCTTCGCGACCGTTCCCGCTGCACGCCATAGCCCAGCGGCGCGGCTTCGCAACCCATCAAATGAAACGGTCGTCCGTCCGTTAAGCTTGTTCGATTACCGGACCTTGAGAGCGGGCGGGGCATGGTCGGGCATGGCCGACGCCGCCCATGCCCTGACCGACGCGATCCTCGCCGACGACCGCCGCACCGAACCGCGCCGCCCGTTCCGCAAGGCGCGGCGTTCGCGCGAGCGCGTGCGGCTGCTGGGTCAGACCGTCGATCTGGTGCGGCCGGAAGAGGTTCTGCACCACGTCGAGACCTGGATCGCCGAAGGCCGGAAGGCCGTCGTCGCCAACCACAATCTGAACTCTCTGGCCCTGCTGCGGAAGCATCCGGAGCTTCAGGGCTTCTTCGACCGCGCCGATCTGGTGGAGGTGGATTCCACCCCCCTGATCCACTTCGCCAAGATGCTAGGCCTGCACGGGCGGGCGTTTCACCGCTGCACCTATCTGGACTGGCGCGAGCATTTCTGGAGCCTGACCAACCGTAACGGCTGGCGGGTCATGTATGTCGGCGGCGCGCCGGACGTGGTCGAGACCGCGCGGCTGCGGCTGAGCCAGTTGCACCCGCGAGCCAGCATCGCCGTCCGGGACGGCTACTTCGACGCCGCGCCCGGTTCGACCGAGAATGCGGCGGTGGTCGAGCAGGTCCGCGCCTTCGCGCCCGACATCCTGTTCGTCGGCATGGGCATGCCGAGGCAAGAGCTGTGGATCCTGAACAATCTCGAGGCCCTGCCGAACTGCGTGATCTTCTCGGTCGGCGCGGCCTTCGACTATGAGGCGGGCGCCCAGGCCGAGGCGCCCCGCTGGATGGGGCGATGGGGCGTCGAGTGGCTGTTCCGCCTTGTGCACGACCCTAAGCGGCTAGCGCGGCGCTACCTGATCGAGCCGTGGAGCCTGTCGGGTCTGATCGCCAGGGACATCGTCACGGCGGTCCGGACGCGGATGGGCCGTCAGGCGGACAGCGACCGGGTCGAGAGCGACACCCGCTCGCCGCGTCCCGCCGCCTGAAGCAGGCTGCGCGTCTCGCCTTCCAGCCTCACCGCCGACAGGACACCGGTCGCATAGGCGCCGGTGTCGATGCCGATCCGACGCGCGTCGGATACCACCTCGTCGGCGGGCGTGTGGCCGTGGACGACGACCTTTTCGAACGGCGCGGGGTGGTCGAGAAACTCCTGACGCACCCACATCAGGTCGTCGGGCGACTGGGCGTCCAGCGCGACGCCTGGCCGCGCCCCAGCATGGGCGAAGAAGTAGTCGCCGACGGCGACGCTGTGGCCCTGGCTGCGCAGCAGACGCAGATGGCTGTCCGGCAGGGCGGCCCGCAGGGCCTGCGACGCCTCGGCCCATCCCTCCGGGTCGCCGCGCATGGCCGGCGGGACCACGCCATAGCTCATCAGACACTCGCGCCCGCCGTAATCGCACCAGCCGGGTCCCAACGACGGATCGTCGAGGAAGGCCTCCATCCGATCCTCGTGATTGCCACGCAGGCAGTGGACCTCCAGCGAGGGATCGGCGGCGACCTCGACCACCTGATCCAGCACACCCCGGCTGTCCGGACCGCGATCCACATGGTCGCCGAGAAGGACCAGCACGCGCCGCGCGGCTGTGCTGGCTGCGAGATCGTCCCGGATCGCCGTGATCAGAGGCCCCGACAGGTCCGAGCGACCGTGGATATCGCCGACCGCCCAGACGACGCAGTCGTCAGGCGTCCGCGCGGGCCCCTTCCGGGCGGCTTTGCTGAACAGGCGGGAGAACATCGCTCCGTCTTCGCCCGCCCGCGCGCCGGGTTCAAGCCGGGGTAAGCCTGAGAGTCGCCGGCTGTCCCGCCTGGGCCGAGGCCGACAGCCAGACGTCGAACAGGCCGGGCTCGACCGTCGGCCGCCCTTCGGCCCCGATGAACTCCAGCTGCGAGCGACGCAGGGTGAAGCGAACGGTCTGCGTCTCACCCGCGCCCAGGGACACCTTGCGGATATCGCGCAGGCGGCGGCCCGGCTGGGTCAGGCTGGCGACGCGGTCACGGATGTAGAGCTGGACCGTCTCCTCGACCGGGCGGCTGCCCGCGTTGGTGACCTCGACCCACAGCTCGACCTCGCCGTTCCACGCGAGCGTCGCCTCACCGGGCGTGACGGCGCCGTAGCGGACGTCGCCGTAGGTCAGGCCGTGACCGAAGGGATAGAGCGCCGTGTTGGTCGTCTCGCGATAGCGCGCCACATATTCCTGGCTGGCCAGGCTGTTATCGGCGGGACGGCCGGTGGTCTTGTGGTCGTAGCTATAGGGCTGCTGGCCCGAGCGGTGCGGGAAGCTGACCGGCAGGCGGCCGGACGGCGAAACCTGGCCGAACACCACGTCGGCGACGGCATGGCCCATCTCGCCGCCCAGGAACCAGGTGACGAGGATGGCGTCCGCATCCTTGACCGCGCCGGACAGCTCCAGCGCCCGGCCGTTGCGCAGCAGCACCACGACCGGCTTGCCGAGCGCGGCGACGGCCTCGGCCAGGGCGCGCTGAGGCGCGGGCACGTCGATCTCGGTGCGCGACTGGGCCTCGCCCGACATGCGCGTGCTTTCGCCCAGCGCCAGGACGACGATGTCGGCATCGCGCGCGGCGGCGACGGCGGCGTCGATGCCGCCTTCCAGCGGCGCCTCGACGTCCGAACCCCTGGCCACGGTCAGCAGGGAGGCGTCGGCCATGGCCGCGCGGAAGCCGGCCTCCAGCGAGATGCGGCGGCTTTCGTCGCCCCAGATGGTCCAGGGGCCGAAGACGTTGTCGACGTCGTCGGCGAACGGCCCGATCAGGGCGATCCTCTGGCCCGAAGGCTTGAGCGGCAGGACGCCCCCGTTCTTCAGCAGCACGATGGACTTGACCCCTGCCTCGCGGGCCAGGTCGCGGTGCTCCTGAGAGCCGACGATGAGGCGCTCCCGTTCCGGATCGCAGCCGCGATAGGGGTCGTCGAACAGGCCCAGCGCCGCCTTGGTGGTCAGGACCCGGCGCACCGCTTCGTCCACGCGGGCCATGGGCACGTCGCCCTTCTCGACCAGGTCGGGGATGTGCTCCAGGAAGATGCCGGACACCATCGACATGTCGATCCCCGCCATCAGGGCGATGCGGGCAGCGTCGCGACCGTCCTCGGCGAAGCCGTGGGCGATCAGCTCCTGCTCGGAGGTGTAGTCGGAAACGACGAAGCCCTCGAAGCCCCACTCCTCGCGCAAGATCTGGGTCAGCAGATAGCGGTTGCCCGAGGCCGGCACGCCGTTCAGATCGTTGAAACCGCTCATGACCGAAAGCGCCCCGGCCTCGAAGGCGGCCTGGAACGGCGGCAGATAGACGCCGCGCAGCGTCACGTCGGACATGTCGGTGGTGTTGTACTCCATCCCGCCCTCGGCGGCGGAATAGGCGGCGAAGTGCTTGGGCGTGGCCAGAAGGGCGTCGCGGTCGGCCAGACCCCGCTCGCCCTGGAAGCCGCGCGTGCGGGCGGCGGCCAGGACCTCGTTCAGCCAGACATCCTCGCCCGCGCCCTCAACGACCCGGCCCCAGCGTTGGTCGCGGGCCACGTCGACCATGGGGGCATAGGTCTGGTGCACGCCGGACGCCGCGCCCTCCAGCGCCGCCGCGCGAGCGGTGCGATAGGCCAGGTCCGGATCGAAGGCGGCGGCCTCGGCGAGCGGCACCGGGAACACCGTCTTCAGCCCGTGGATGATGTCGGCGGCGAACAGCAGGGGGATGCCCAGCCGGGTCTCCTCAACCGCGATCCGCTGGATGCGGCGGCCGGCCTCGGCGCCGATGCCGTTGAACAGATTGCCGACCTTGCCCTCGCGGATGAGGGCGGTGACGCGCGCGGGGTCGCCCTGCCCGTCCAGCGGATTGACGTTCTGGGGCCGGAAGCGGAACGGGTCGCCGACGAGGTTCAGCTGACCCGCCTTCTCGACGATCGTCATGCGCGCGATGAGCGCCTCAATGCGCTCGGCATGAGAGGCGACGCGGGCTCGGGTCTGGCTGGCGCTCATCAGCATGCTAGCGCCCACGGCGGCCGCGCCCATCAGGACGCTGCGACGGCAGGGAAGACGGGACACGAATACGCGGACCTCCAAAACGGGAGTGTAACCGCTTACAACCCACGCTCGCTCCTGTCAGCCCGCAGAATCACCTAATGCGGCTCAGTGCCCGCCCGGCGACCCCGCCGCGGCGATGGAATGGGTCTTGGCTCGCGAGGCGGCGACCGCGAAGGCCACCAGGATCAGATACCCGACCATCGGCACGTAGAAGAGCGGGTTCAGCGTCGCCGAGTTGTCGGCGATCGACCCGGCGATGGGCGGTAGGATGGCCCCGCCGATGATGCCGAACACCAGCAGACCCGAGGTCGCCGGCACCGGTGCGGTCGACCGCTCCAGCGTCAGGGTGAAGATGGTCGGGAACATGATGGAGTTGAAGAAGCCGATGGCGATGGCCGCATAGGCCGCGGTGGTTCCGCCGGTCTGGGTGACGACCAGGCACAGGATCGCCGCGACCGCCGTGTTGAAGATCAGAATCGTGCTCGCCCGAATGGACGTCAGCATCAGCAGGCCGCCGATCAGACGCCCGACCATCGCCCCGCCCCAGTAGAAGGACACGAGTTGGCCCGCCTGGGCGACCGGGATGTCCAGCGTCTCCGGCCGATGCAGGAAGTCGGTCATCAGATCGCCGATGGTCACTTCCGAGCCGACGTAGAAGAAGATGGCGAGGGCGCCGAACACGGCCCAGGGCGACTTCAGCGCCACCAAAGGCGACATGCGGTCCTCGGCGGTCGGCACGGGGGCGGCGGCGTTGATGGTCTTCCTGGCCGTGAAGATGAAGGCGGCGACGACCGCGAAGAACAGGCCCACGGCCAGGAAGGCGATGTCGATGCTGCGCAGAGATTCGGCGCGCACCGCCGGGTCGGTGATGACGGCGTCGGCGGCGAACACGCCCCCCGTCAACAGGATCGGCGCGGCCAGCAGCGGCCCCAGGGTGGTGCCCAGCGAGTTGAAAAACTGCGAGAAGTTCAGCCGCGCGTGGGAGCTCTTCTGCGGACCGAGCGCCGCGACCAGCGGATTGGCCCCGACCTGCAGCAGGGTCACGCCCGACGCGATGATGAACAGCGCGATCAGGACGCCAGGATACCAGTCGACGATGGTGGCGATCGGCACGATCAGGCAGCCCGCGACCATGGTCACCAGGGCGAAGATGATGGCCTTGCTGTAGCCCAGCCGCGCCAGCAGGGCGGCGGCCGGGATCGAGGCGATGCCGTAGGCGATGAACCAGGCGAAGGTGGTCAGCGTCGCCTCGGCGTAGGAGAGCTCGAACACACGGCGCACGGCGGCGATCAGCGGGCCGATCAGCGAGGTTACGAAGCCCCAGGCGAAGAACAGCGTCGTCACATAGGCGAAGGCGAGTCCCGTGCCCTTGGGAGGTGTGGCGTGCGTTTCGGTCGTCATGGCGGGCGGCCTTTCGTCTGATCGGGCCGCGTCGGCCCGTAAGCGGTTACGGATCAAAGGGGTCGCGCGGTTCGCGCGTCGCGTCCAGACAGAAAAATGGCCGCGCGGAGCGATCCGCGCGGCCAGGTTGCCTCAGGAGGAGGCGGCCGCCTCTCGGGGAGAAAGGCGGCCAAGGTCGTCCATCAATAGCGGTAGCTGACGCCGACCAGGAAGGTCCGCCCGTACTGCTGGAAGTCGATCGTCTGGCGCTCGTCGCCGTTCTGGAAGGTCTTGAACGGCTCGTCGGTCAGGTTGTTGACCTGGAACAGGACGTTGGCGCCTTCCAGGATGCCCGACTGGAACTCATAGCCGATCTGGGCGTCGACGATGTTCTCTGCCGCGACCGAGCGCAGGGTGCGGCCATTGCCGAAGCCGGCGACCTCGCCCAGGAAGTCGGAGCGATAGCGGTTGGACGCACGCAGCTGCCAGCCGTTGTTCTCATAGTAGACGGTCAGGTTGGCGACCGTCTCCGACAGGCCCGGAAGCGGGGTCGAGTTGACGCCATCCGGCGTGATTTCCGAAGAGGTCTGCGACACCGAGAACTGGGCACCGAAGCCTTCGAGAGCCGGGTGGAAGATCTCGAACGGCGTCGACAGGGCGAACTCGACGCCCGAGATGTAGCCGCCCTCGCCATTGTCCGGGGCCGAAACCACGCCCTGGTTGATCACTGGAGTGACACCGCCGGTCGGATAGCCGGTGAAGTCAAAGATCTGGTTCCGGTTGTAAACGAAGGTCTCCAGCTCCTTGTAGAAGCCAGCCAGCGACACGTAGCCCGTGCGGTTGGCGAAATAGCGCTCGAACGAGATGTCATAGACGTTCGCGATCGTCGGCCGCAGCTCCGGGTTGCCGCCAGACCCGCTCCAGGGCGAGTTCTGGTCAGGACGCGCCGAGGCATTGTTGCGCGACACGTCGAAGCCGAAGTTCCGCGAGGCGCGCATGTCGTCCATCCGGGCGCGGGCCAGGGTCCGGGCGGCGGCAAAGCGCAGATAGGTGTCCTCGGACACTTCCAGGATGAAGTTGGTCGCCGGCAGGAACTCATCGTACTCCACCCCGCCCGAGACCGCTGTCGAGCGGGTCGAGGCGCCCGAGCCCGAGGCAGCGAAGCCGTTCGAGCTCTGGTCGGTGCCGACATACTGCAGGCCAATGTTGCCGCGCAGCGGCATCGAGCCCAGCATGTGGTCGATGCTCAGCTGGACGTAGCCGGTGTTGACCTTCTCGGTCACCTGCCAGTTGCCGGACAGGACGTCGGCGTTCGGGTTGCGGACGCGGTTGTAGAAACCCGAGTTCACCAGACCGAGCGCGTCGTAGCTGAGCACACCGCCGAGCCCGAGATAGGTCAGCTGGGTCGCCGGGAGCAGGAAGGCCGACGGCACGACCGGCGAGGCGCCGCCGGGAACGCCGAGGAAGAACTGGTCGTTGACGAAGGTCTTCTCGCGCTCGGAGATGTTCACGCCGAACCGTAGATCGGTGAACGGACCGTCGCCAGCGAAGGTATGGCGCGCCTCCAGACGAACGGCGTTGATCTCGTCCTCGATGGACGGATTGTTCAGATAGCCGTCCTGGCCGCCGGGGATGATATCGCCACCCCAGCCCTGAGGGCTGGTCAGACGGATCAGGTTGGGGTCGGCATAGTTCAGGCGGCTCGAGAAGGTCGGCACGCCGTCGTCGTTGATGGTGAAGCCCAGCGTATCCAGAGCGCCCGCCACATCCCGGCCAGTGCCGGCATAGGTCTCCAGGACGACGTCCGTCCGCTCGACCCGCGACATGCTCAGGTCGGCCATAAACGACCAGTTGTCCGTCGCATCGAACACCGTGTTCCAGCCGATCGAGGTGATCTCACTGTCGCGGGTGTTCACGTCGTTGCGCAGGACACCCTTCACGTTGGAGAAGCTGCCGGCGGTGACGAAGCCGTCCTCGGTCGTGTTGATGGTCAGGACCGGACCAGGCCGGCAGGTCGGGGTCTGCACCTGCGGCGTGCCACAAGCTCCCGACGACCCGCCCCACGCCAGCGGAAACTCGATGCCTCGCAGGATCTGGGTGTTCTGGAACTCGGAATAGAACGCGTCGATCGTGGTGTGGAAGCGGTCGTTCGGACGGAACTCCAGCGTCCCCATAAAACCGTCGCGTTCCAGCTCCGACGACATGACGTAGGGCTTGGTGCCGCCGATCACGAAGGCGCCGTTCGCGGCGTTGGGATAGCCCCAGGCGTTGAACCGTTCCGACTGATACGGGCTCTCGATCTGAGCGTATCCGAAGGCCACGCCGATCGTGTCGTCGGCGAACTGGTCGATGTAGGAGAACGAGTAACGCACGCCCTCGTCGGTCGAACCGGCGTTCAGCGCGCCGATGTCGTTCAGCTCATAGCGGATGTTGCCGGCCAGGGCGCGCTGGCCGTAGGCGAGCGGGCGGATGGTCTGCAGGTCGACCGTGCCGGCCAGGCCCTGACCGATCAGCTGGGCGTCCGGCGTCTTGTAGATGGTGACGCCCGACAGCAGTTCCGACGGATACTGGTCGAACTCGACCCCGCGGTTGTCGCCAGTGGTGACCTGTTCGCGGCCGTTCAGCAGCGCGGTGGTGAAATCTGGGCCCAGGCCGCGGATCGAGATCAGCTGGCCCCGGCCATCGAGGCGCTGGACCGTCAGACCCGGCAGGCGCGCGAGCGATTCGGCGATCGATACGTCCGGCAGCTTGCCGATGTCCTCGGCGGTGATGACCTCGACGATCGAGGTGTTGCGCGCCTTCTGGGCGATCGAGCTCCGGATCGAGGCGCGGATGCCGGTGACGATGATTTCGTCGACCTCATCGGCCTGCTGGGGCGCAGCGTCGGCGCTCTGGGCCTGGACGGATCCTGCGAAAGCCAGAGCCGCAAGGACGCCGACCGCGCCTCCGGACAGCAGGCGGGCGCGCGTGATGGTGCGATGGCTCATTCTCATTCCTCCCTGCGGACGTCTCGCGTTTCTGCCGAAGCGATCCCGTCCCACTTCGCAAATCTATGCAAACTCTGCGCAACCTTGCAAGCCCGTAATGCAACGGTCGCAAAAATGGCGAACTCTCCAGAACGCGGTCGCAGCGGGGTTTTTGCGGCGCAACATGCCCACAGGCTTGCCATTGTGTGGCCAGCGTTGCCCGATTGACACGCCGCCCACGTCCTGCAAAATCTTGCAAAGAGACCGCGCGCCACGTCGCTCGCGGCCCGGAGGCAAGGGAGGCGGCCATGGGCGAAAGGGCGAGGTGGACAGCCGCGGCGATGCTGCTGGCGCTGGCGGCCGCCACGGCATCGGCCCAGGACCATCGGCAACGCCTGCCCCAGGACGAGGTGATCTACTTCCTGCTGCCTGACCGCTTGGCCAACGGCGATCGCTCGAACGATACCGGCGGCATCCCGGGTGGACGGCTGGATCACGGCTTCGATCCCACTGACGCCGGCTTCTATCAGGGTGGTGATCTGGCCGGGCTGATACAGCAGCTCGACTACATCCAGGGCCTGGGCGCGACGGCCATCTGGGTCGCGCCGATCTTCAAGAACAAGCCGGTCCAGGGCGAGCCGGGACGGGAGTTCTCGGGAGCCCACGGCTATTGGGCGACCGACTTAACCCGCGTCGACCCTCACTTCGGCGAGAACACCGACATGGCGGCCCTTGTCGAGGCCGCCCATGCGCGCGGCATGAAGGTCTATATGGACATCGTCGCCAACCACACGGCCGACGTGATCCGCTATCGCGAGTGCCCGGGCAACGACTGCGCGTATCGCAGCCGGGCGGACTACCCCTTTACCCGACGCGGCGGCGTGGACGGCGAGGTGATCAACGACGGTTTCGACGGCACGAACTTCGAGCGCCTGACCCGGCCGGATTACGCCTACACGCCCTACGTTCCCGAAGGCGAGGAGACAGTGAAGGTCCCCGCCTGGCTGAACGACCCGATCTACTATCACAACCGGGGCGACACGACCTTCCGCAACGAGAGCTCGACCGACGGCGACTTCGCAG
Source organism: Brevundimonas bacteroides DSM 4726 (assembly GCF_000701445.1). Taxonomy (GTDB): domain Bacteria; phylum Pseudomonadota; class Alphaproteobacteria; order Caulobacterales; family Caulobacteraceae; genus Brevundimonas; species Brevundimonas bacteroides. Next base: position 77,345 of record NZ_JNIX01000001.1, on the reverse strand, counting down.
GGCTGGACGACCTGATGACCGAGCATCCTCGCGTCATCCAGGGCATGATCGAGATCTTCGGGGACTGGATCGACCGCTACAAGGTCGACGGCTTCCGCATCGACACCGCCAAACATGTGAACCCGGAGTTCTGGCAGGCCTTCGTGCCGGCCATGCTGGAGCGGGCACAGGCCAACGGCATTCCGAACTTCCACATCTTTGGCGAGGTCTATGACACCGACCCGGCGCAGCTGGCGCGCTACACCCGGGTCGACCGCTATCCCACGGTGCTGGACTTCGGCTTCCAGTCGACCGTGACCGAGATCGTGGCGCGGGACGCCGCGCCCGACACCCTGGCCCGGCTGTTCTCGACCGATGTGCTCTACGAGGGCGGCGAGGCGGCTGCGTTGGCCCTGCCGACCTTCCTCGGCAACCATGACATGGGCCGGATCGGCAACTTCATCCTGACGTCCAAGCCCGGCATCTCGGACGAGGAACTGCTGGCGCGCACGATGCTGGCCCATGCCTTCCTGATGTTCAGCCGGGGCGTGCCCACGATCTACTATGGCGACGAGCAGGGCTTCACCGGTGACGGCGGATATGGCGGCGCGCGCCAGACGCTGTTCCCGACCCAGGTCGCGACCTATGCCGACGACCGGATCATCGGGGGCGCCCAGCCTCCCTACTCCACTCAGGCTCCGCTCTATCAGGCGATCTCGGAGATGGCCCGGCTGCGGGCGGCCGATCCGCGCCTCCGCCGGGGGCTTCAGACCGTGCGGTTCGCCGCCGAGGCGCCCGGCCTGTTCGCCGTCACCCGCCGCATCGAGGGCGAGCCGGGCGAGACCCTGATCGTCTACAACACCTCGACTGCCGAGATTTCCGCCAACATCGAGGTGGACGCCGCCTCGACCGCCTGGTCCTCCTCGCGCGGCGACTGCCCCTCGGCGGCGACCGCCCCCGCCAGCGTTCGAGTCACGGTGCCCGCGCTGGACTTCATCCTTTGCCGTTCCGAGTAGGTGTGCGTTGACGCTTGAAGCCCTGAGCCCCCGAACGCACAGCCTGGACAGCGTGTCAGCCGAGCCACGCCAAGAGTGGTGGCGTGGGGCGGTGATCTATCAGGTCTATCCGCGCAGCTTTGCCGACACCAATGGCGACGGCATCGGCGACCTGCCCGGCGTTACGGCGCATCTGGAGCACATCGCGTCCCTGGGCGTGGACGGCATCTGGCTGTCGCCCTTCTTCACATCGCCGATGAAGGACTTCGGCTACGACGTCGCCGACTACCTGGGGATCGACCCGATCTTCGGCACGCTGGAGGACTTCGACCGGTTGGTCGAGAAGGCCCACCGCCTGGGCCTTAAGGTCATCATCGACCAAGTCTATTCCCACACCTCGGACCTGCACGCCTGGTTCCAGGAAAGCCGTCAGGATCAGACCAACCCCAAGGCCGACTGGTACGTCTGGGCCGACCCCAAGCCGGACGGCACGCCGCCGTCGAACTGGCAGTCCGTTTTCGGAGGCCCGGCCTGGACTTGGGACGCGCGTCGGCACCAGTACTACATGCACAACTTCCTGAAGGAGCAGCCGCAGCTCAACGTCAGGAACCCCGACGTGCAGGAGGCGCTACTGTCGGTGGCGCGGTTCTGGCTGGACAGGGGCGTGGACGGCTTCCGCTGCGACGCCCTGAACTTCTCGATGCACGACCCGGCGCTGACCGACAATCCGCCGGTCACGACGCCCGGCAAGCGGACGCGGCCGTTCGACTACCAACACCATTTCTTCAACCAGTCGCACGGCGACATCCCCGCCTTCCTGACCCGCCTGCGTCAGGTCGCCGACAGCTATGGCGACGACCGTTTCCTGGTCGCCGAAGTCGGGGGCGAACGGGCCAATGAGGAGATGAAGCTCTACACCCAAGGGCCGGACCGGCTGCATTCGGCCTATGGGTTTCTGTATCTCTACGCCGACCGGCTGACGACGGATCTGGTCGATCGTGGACCCGCCATGTGGCCGGGCGGTCCGGGCGAGGGCTGGCCGTCCTGGACCTTTTCGAACCACGACGCGCCGCGCGCGTTGTCACGCTGGGTCGAGGGTCGCGACGAGAAGGCCTTCGCTGAGATGGCGCTTCTGCTGCTCATGACGCTGCGCGGCAACGTCTTCGTCTATCAGGGCGAGGAGCTGGGACTGCCCCAGGCCAAGGTGCCGTTCGAGCGGCTGGTCGATCCCGAAGCCATCATCAACTGGCCCGAGACCCTGGGGCGCGACGGGGCGCGCACACCCATGCCGTGGAAGGCCGACAACGGCTTCGCGGGCTTCTCGGAGGCCGAGCCCTGGCTGCCGGTCGATCCGCGCCACCGGGCCCTGGCCGTGGCCGAGCAGGAGAAGGATCCCTCGGCGACCCTGCATCTGGCGCGTGAGCTCATTGCGCTGAGGAAGGCCCATCCGGCGATGCGGACCGGGTCGATGACCATGCTCGATTCGCCCGACGACCTGCTGCTGTTCACGCGGCAGGAGGGGGGTGAGGGCCTGTTGTGCGCTTTCAACCTGGGCCACCGTCCGATCGCGTGGCGGCCGCCCGCGGGCTGGAGCGTGGTTCAGGCCGTGAACTGTTCCGATCCGTGGTCGGGCGAGCTGCCGCCCTTGGCGGGACTGGTGCTGAGCGAGCCCCGCTGAATGACCTCAGCCGCCGCAGGTCTCGCGCACGATCAGGTCGGTGGGGATGCGCTCCGAACGCCCCCCGCCCTGCCCCGCGTGGTCCAGCAGACGGGAGACCATCAGGCGTCCCGCCTTCATCACGTCTTGCGCAATAGTCGAAAGCGCCGGACGCGCGTAGCGGCTGAAGGGCACGTTGTCGAAGCCGATGACCGACACATCCTGCGGCACCCGCTTGCCCGCATGCAGCAGTGCCCGCACGGCCCCAAGCGCGATCAGGTCCGAGGCGCAGACGATGCCTTCGAACTCCAGTCCCCGCCGCAGCATGGAGTCCACCGAGCCTTCCGCGCTCTCCACCTCGAAGTGGGCGGGCACGATCAGGTCCGGGTCGACGCCCAGCCCTGCAGCCTCCAGCGCCTCGGCGTAGCCCCGTTGGCGCTGGTTGGCCTCGGGCGGATCGAGATCGCCGAGAAAGACGATTCGCTTGCGACCCAGCCGCGCCAGATGCGCCGTCGCCCGGCGTCCGCCGTTGATGTTGTCCGAGCCGATCGAGCAATAGGCCTGGTCCGGCAGCTCTGCGCCCCAGACCACGAAACGCCCGTCGGTCTCGGCCATCCGGTTGAACGCCGTGTGCAGGGTGGACTGCCCCAGGAAGATCACCCCGTCCGCCCGGCTGGTGGTCATGGCGGCGTTCAGCTCGTCGATGTTGCCGGGCGAGACGTGGCTCATCACCAGATCGCAGTCGCGTTCGCGCGCCGCCTCGCCAACCCCAGCCAGCAGTTCCAGCATGAAGGGGTCGTACAGTCGGCCCTCGCGACCCTGCGGGCGCGGCGTCACGAGGGCGATGGTGCCAGACGCGCCAATCGGACCCGCCGGCATGTAGCGGCGGAACGGATAGTCATGCTCGCGCGCCAGCTTCCATATCTTCTGCTTGGTGCGGTCGTTGACGGCCGGATGGTCGTTGAGCGCCCGCGACGCGGTCGAGATCGACACCCCAGCCAGGGCCGCGATGTCCTCCAGTCGGGTCGAGCGCCGGGTCACCGGGTCGCCGTTGCAAATTTTGCTGCAAAACACGTCATCAGCGCATCTGCCCATCAGGCGCGCTGCTTGGCAAGAGCTTCGCTTTAGGAGCCCTCAGGGAGTGAAGACCATGCGTAGTCTGTTGATGATCCTCGCCTTCCTGGCGGTCTGGACGCCGGCCCTGGCCCAGGACAGGCCCGTGGCGTCGGTCTCCTCGCCGAACGGAGCGCTTGTCGTCAGCGTGACGACGGATGGCGATGGCCGACCGAGCTATGCGGTCAGCCGCCTTGGCCGCACGGTGATCGAACCCTCAAAGTTAGGCTTCATCCTGACCGACGCGGCCAAGCTGGAGCGCGGGCTGGAGCTGACGGCGCAGGCCCCCACCGATTACGATGAGACGTGGGAGCAGCCCTGGGGCGAGCGGCGCTTCATTCGCAATCATTATCGAGAGCTGCGGGTCACCTTCACCGAGCGCGCCGACCTGCGCCGGACATTCGACGTCGTCTTCCGCGTCTATGACGACGGCCTGGGCTTCCGTTACGAGTTCCCCGAGCAGGACAGCCTGCGTACGGTCCGCATCGGCTCGGAGCTGACCGAGTTCAACATCGCTGAGGACGGAGAGGCCTGGTGGATTCCGGCCTGGGAATGGAACCGCGAGGAATACCTCTATCACCGCACGCCCATCGAGGGCGCGGGCTCGACCCAGACGCCGATGACCCTGCGCCTGAACTCTGGCCTGCACGTCTCGATCCATGAGGCGGCCCTGGTCAACTACTCCGGCATGAACCTGCGCCGGTCCGAGGGTCGCCGCTTCGTCGCGGACCTGACGCCCGGCTTCACCAACGCGGCGGTCGAGCGCGAGGCCCCCTTCCCCACCCCGTGGCGGACGCTGCAGATCACCGACACGGCCGGCGGCCTGGTTGAATCCAGCCTGATCCTGAACCTGAACGAGCCCAATGCGCTGGGCGACGTCAGCTGGGTCCGGCCGATGAAGTACGTCGGCGTCTGGTGGGAAATGCACCTGGACACCAAGACTTGGGCCAGCGGCCCGCGTCACGGCGCGACCAACGAGAACGTGCGCCGCCACATCGACTTCGCCGCCGAGCATGGCTTCGGCGGCGTGCTGGTCGAGGGCTGGAACGTCGGCTGGGACGGCAACTGGTTCGGCAACGGCTGGGACTACTCCTTCACCGAGAGCTACCCCGACTTCGACATCGAGGCCCTGTCGGCCTACGCCAGCGAGCGCGGCGTCCAGATCATCGGTCACCACGAGACCGGGGGGAACGCCTACCACTACGAGCAGCAGATGGAGGCCGGCTTCGACCTCTATGAACGGCTCGGCATCGGGGCGGTGAAGACGGGCTATGTCGCCGACGCCGGCGGGGCGCGGGTCACCGGGCCGGACGGCCAGCCGACCTTCGCCTGGCATGAGAGCCAGGCAATGGCGCGCCACCACATGGCCGTCGTGACCGAGGCGGCCGAGCGCCGCATCGCCGTCAATCCTCACGAGCCGATCAAGGACACTGGCCTTCGCCGCACCTATCCCAACTGGGTCACACGCGAAGGCGCGCGCGGCATGGAGTTCAGCGCCTGGGGCCAGCCCGGCAATCCGCCCGAGCACGAGGTCAACCTGATCTTCACCCGCCTGCTGGCCGGGCCGATGGACTATACGCCGGGCATCTTCGGCATGGTGACGCGCAGCCCCGACGGCATCGCCACCACCTGGGCCAAGCAGCTGGCGCTCTATGTCACCATCTACAGCCCGCTGCAGATGGCGGCCGATCTGCTGGATAACTACGAGGCCAATCCGGCGCCGTTCCAGTTCATCAAGGACGTCGCGGTGGACTGGGACGAGACACGCGTCCTGAACGGCGAGATCGGCGACTACGTCACCATCGCGCGGCGCGAGCGGGAGGGGCGGGAGTGGTTCCTCGGCTCCATCACCGACGAGCATCCCCGCGTCCTGTCGGCGGACCTGAGCTTCCTCGAACCCGGCGTCCGCTACCGCGCCGAGATCTATCGCGATGGGCCCGACGCCGACTGGCGAGACGGGAACGGCCGCAGCCGCACCGACATCGTCATCGAGCAGCGCGAGGTCACCTCGGCCGAGACCCTGACGCTGGCGCTCGCGCCCGGCGGCGGCCAGGCCATCCGGTTCGTGCCGCTGGGGAGGGCCCGTCGGTGACCCTTTCCGCCACCTTACCCTCCGCCCGCCCGCGTCTGACGCGGCTGGCCATCTGGAACATGTGCGTCGGCTTCTTCGGCATCCAGATCGGCTTCGGCCTGCAGAACGCCAACACCAGCCGCATTTTCCAGACCCTGGGCGCGGAGGTCGACAGCCTGGCCATCCTGTGGATCGCCGCGCCCCTGACCGGCCTGATCGTCCAGCCGATCATCGGCCATTTCAGCGACAAGACCTGGGGGCCGCTCGGCCGTCGCCGCCCCTATTTCCTGTTCGGCGCGGTCGCCACGACCATCGCCCTGATCTTCATGCCCAACGTCCCGGTGCTCTGGATGGCGGCGGCGACGCTGTGGATCATGGACGCGGCGATCAACGTCACGATGGAGCCGTTCCGCGCCTTCGTCGGCGACAACCTGCCCGAGGAACAGCGCGCCACCGGCTATGCGATGCAGAGCTTCTTCATCGGCACGGGCGCGGTCTTCGCCTCCTGCCTGCCATGGATGTTGACGCAGATCGGCGTCGCCAACACCGCGCCCGAAGGCATCGTGCCGGACAGCGTGCGGATCAGCTTCTACGTCGGCGCCGCCTTCATGCTGACGGCTGTTTTGTGGACCGTCTTCTCGACGAAGGAATACAGCCCCGAACAGATCGACGCATTCGAGGGCGCCCGCCCCGAGCCGCTGGCGCACGAGGCCATGCGTCCCGCCTCGCGCTATCTGTCGGGCGGCATGCTGTGGCTGATCGCCGGAGCGCTGGCCTTCCTCGCCGTCTGGTTCGTGCGCGACCAGGCCGCCGCCCTGCCCGCCGACATCGAGGACTGGAGAAAGTCCGTCGGCAAGGAGCTGTATGTGCTGGCCGGCTTCGTCGCCGGGTTCGGCGCGTTGCAGCTGGTCGTCGCCGCCATGCGCCGCGCCGCGAAATCCAACGGCCTGACCGAGGTGCTCGACGACATGTTCGGCATGCCCGAGACCATGCGCGGCCTGGCGGTGGTCCAGTTTTTCAGCTGGTTCGCCCTGTTCGCCATGTGGATCTACACCACGGCCGCCGTCACGGCGGTCCACTTCGGGTCAAGCGACACCACCTCGGCGGCCTATAATGAGGGCGCGGACTGGGTCGGCGTGCTGTTCGGCGTCTACAACGGCGTCGCGGCCCTGGTGGCCTTCGGCCTGCCGGTGCTGGCCCGCCGGATCGGCAAGCGGGGGGCCCATGCGGTGGCCTTGGCCATGGGCGGGATTGGCCTGATCGGCATCTTCCTGATCCGTGATCCGCAGATGCTGTGGCTGCCAATGGTCGGCGTCGGCATTGCCTGGGCCTCGATCGTGTCGATGCCGTACGCCATCCTGTCCAGCGCCGTGCCGGGCCGGAAGATGGGAGTGTACATGGGGGTGTTCAACATCTTCATCGTGGTGCCCCAGCTGGTCGCCGCGACCCTGCTGGGCCTGATGCTGAACGCCCTGTTCCAGTCCCAGGCGATCTGGGCGCTGGTGGTCGGCGGCGTGAGCTTCTTCATCGCCGCGGCCATGAGCCTGCGCGTCCGCGAGGTGAAGGCGTGAACCGGCGCGCCCTGCTGACGACCCTCGCCGCCCTGCCCTTCACCGGGTCGACGCTCGCCCAGACGGGCGCGATCGCCGGTGGGCGACTGGTCGAATACGAGGCCGTCGCCTCCGCCCATCTGGGGCCGAGGAACGTCACCGTCTGGCTGCCCCCCGGATACGACGCGGGCGATGCGCGCCACCCCGTCCTCTACATGCACGACGGCCAGAACCTGTTCGATCCGGCCCGCGCCAGCTTCGGCGAATGGGGCGTGGACGAGCATCTGGTGCGCCTGATCGAGACTGGCCAGGTGCGCGCCCCCATCGTCGTCGGCGTCTGGAACACGCCGCTTCGCCTGCGCGAATATGTGCCCGCCGATCTGATCGCGGCCCTGCCCGGCGAGGTGCGCGACAGCCTGATGCCGATGTACGGCGGCCCGCCCCTGTCCGATCAATACCTGCGCTTCCTGGTCGAGGAGCTGAAGCCCCGCATCGACGCCGAATACCGCACCCTGCCCGGCCGCGACGACACGGTCATCGCGGGCTCCAGCATGGGCGGCCTGATCTCGCTCTACGCCATGATGAAGCATCCGGAGGTGTTCGGCGCGGCGGGTTGCCTGTCGACCCACTGGCCGCTTCGTCTCGAGCGGCTGGAGGGCGATGCGCTGAACACGTGGCGCGAGGCCGTGGTCCAGGCCTGGTCCGACGTGATCCGGGCCGGCCTGCCCGATCCGGCGACGCATCGCCTGTACATGGACCGGGGCGACGAGACGCTGGACCAGTTCTACGCCTTCTTCCAGTCGCGCATCGACACGGTGATCCGCGACGCCGGCTGGGCCCCCGATCGCTTCAGGACGCTCGTTTTCCCGACCGCCGAGCACAACGAGAAGAGCTGGAACAGCCGCCTCGACGTGCCCCTGACCTTCCTCCTTCCCGCCTGAGAGTGACCCCATGCGTAGACTGACCTCGATCCTGATGGCCGGATCGGCCGCCCTGGCGCTCGGAGCCTGCGCCTCCGTGCCGGACTGGATGCCGGGGTCTTCGGAGGCGGCTTCGGCTGTCGTCGCCGAGGCCGTCGCCCCCGGCGCGCCTGGCGACCGGCCGACCTGGGTCAACGCGGCCAAGACCGGAGCAGGCTCGTCGTACGAGGCCTATGTTGACGGCCGCTACGCCGACGGCGGGCCGACCGGGGCGGTGTCGAAGGTGTGGTTCTCCATCGCCGACGGCGTGCTGACGGAGACCATGTACGGCCTGATCCATGAGGCGCAGATCAAGCAGCTGCGCTTCGCGGTCGCCACCGACAGCGGCCTTGCGGTTGAGGGCGCCGACACCGTCGACCGGACCGAATATCTGCACACTGACGCCCAGGGCCGCCCACTTTCGGCCGCCTATCGCATCACAACCACCGACCGGGACGGCCGCTTCGAGATCGAAAAGCGCGTCTTCACCGATCCCGATCGGCAGGCCCTGATGCTGCGCGTCACCGTCCGGGCCCTGTCGTCGGACGTCACGCCCTGGCTGCTGCTGGAACCGCACGTCGCCAACACCGGAGTGGGCGACCGGGGCGAGGCGACCCCCGAGGCGCTCCATGCCTTTGAAGGCGACACCCATCTGATCCTGCGCCCCCGCGCGCCGTTCGAGACCGCCAGCGCGGGCTTCGTCGGGAACTCGGACGCCCTGACCGATCTGGCCGACGGCGATCTGGACGTCGCCTATCGCTCGACCGGGAACCAGGGCGGCAACATTATGCTGGCCGGCGGCCTGCCCACGATCATGGCGGGGCAGAGCCTCACCCGCGACTTCGTCATCGGCTTCGGCGAAACCCGCGAGGATGCGGAAGGCGCCGCCGACGGTGCCCTGGCGACCGGATATGAGACCGTGCTGACCAACTTCAACGGCGAAGGCGCCGCCGTCGGCTGGGAAGACTACATCGCCTCTCTCGACCAGCTGCCCCGCCTGGCCGAGCAGTCCACCGACGGCGGCAAGCTGGCCTATGCCTCTGCCCTGATGCTGAAGGTGCAGGAGGACCGCACCTATGCTGGCGCCCTGATCGCGTCGCTGTCCAACCCGTGGGGCGACACGGTCGACGCCACCAACCCCTCCACCGGCTACAAGGCCGTCTGGCCGCGCGACTTCTATCAGGTGGCCATGGCCATGCTGGCTCTGGGCGACACCGAGACGCCGCTGGCCGCCTTCCGCTACCTGCCGCAGGTCCAGGTCCGGGCTGAGACGCCGGGCAATACCGGTGCGACGGGCTGGTTCCTGCAGAAGACCTGGGTCGACGGCACCATCGAATGGGTCGCGGTCCAGATGGACCAGACCGCCATGCCGATCATGCTGGGCTGGCGGCTGTGGAAGGACGGCGTGGTGTCCGACGCCGAGATGGCGCGCATGTACCGCGGGATGATCAAGCCCGCCGCCGACTTTCTCGTCGCGGGCGGCACGCTTGGCATCCTCTGGAACGACCGGACGGTCACGCCCCCTTGGACCCAGCAGGAGCGCTGGGAGGAGCAGGAGGGCTATTCCCCGTCCACCACCGCCGCGGTCGTCGCGGGACTGGTGACCGCCGCCGAAATCGCACGGGCGTCGGGAGACGGCGCGTCCGCCGAGCGCTACCTCGCCGCCGCCGACGACTATGCCGGCAAGATCGAGAGCCGGATGTTCACGACGAACGGATCGCTGGGCGACGGCGACTACTTCGTGCGCATCACCCGCAACGAGGATCCGAACGACCGCGCCCCCATTGGCGAGGCCAATGCCCAGCAAGGCCTGCCCGAGGACCAGATCGTCGACGGCGGCTTCCTGGAACTCGTCCGCTATGGCGTACGCCGCGCCGACGCGCCGTCGATCCTGGCGACCCTGCCCGAATACGACGATCAGACCCGCGAAGACCGGCTGCGCGTCCGCTATGACCTGAACGGCTTCCCGGCCTTCCGCCGCTACGGCAACGACGGCTACGGCGAGAACGTCGAGACGGGCGGAAGCTACGGCGTCGGCGGCATGACGCCGGGCCAGCGCGGGCGGGTCTGGCCCTTCTTCACCGGCGAGCGCGGGCACTACGAACTAGCGCGCGCGCTCCAGGGCGGATCAGCTTCGCTCGCCGACCTGACCCGCATCCGGAACACCTATGTCGCCGGTATGGAGAGCTTCGCCAACGGCGGCCTGCTGCTGCCTGAACAGGTCTGGGACGGCGTCGGCGACCGCACGCGGTTCGACTACGAGCCCGGGCAAGGCACCAACTCGGCCACGCCCCTGGCCTGGACACATGCGGAATACATCAAGCTGCTGAGATCGTTGGCCGACCGCCAGGTCTGGGACCGCTACGCCCCGGTGGCGGAGCGCTACGGACGTTAGTCGACGGCTTCTCCCTCCCCCTCCATGGGGAGGGACCGCGAGGCGTAGCCGAGCGCCGGTAGGGACGTTCGGTGCGGACTCGCTTTTCGGACCCCACCCGGATCGCTGCGCGATCATCCCTCCCCATGAAGGGGAGGGAGATACGTTTACTCTCAGAATGCCGCCTTCACCGTCGCCACGAACCGGTCCTCGGCGATGGCGAGGCCGTCGATGTCGGTGTCGTGGTAACGCAGGTCCAGCGTCAGGTTGTCGGTCACGGCATAGGCCGCGCCGAGGTTCCAGGTGACGTAGTCGTCCGATACGTCCAGCCACTGCTGACCGACAGCACCCGAGACCGTCCAGCCGACCGTCGTGGCATAGGCCCCGTTCAGCTCCAAATAGGTCGCCTCGTCGTCGGCGCCGAAGAAATCCGGCGAGACGTAGAGAGCCACGCCGCCCGTGAACGGCCCCACGGCGCGCGAGGCAGCGGCCTTGAACTCGACGTAGTCATAGTCGGCTCCACCCGGCGCGTTGCCGTAGAGGTAACCCACCACGCCGAAGTCGAGCGCATACCCCCCCGCCTCGGTGCGGAAGCCGCCATAGAGATCGACCTCGAGGTCGGTGTCGTCACCAAAGTCGACGTTGGAGGCCCACGCCCCGGCGTAGAAGGAGCCGACGCTCAGATCGACGCCACCGGAAACGGCAGGGTCCTCGAGGCTCTGGCTCACGCCACGGAAGACGTAGTCAGTGCCGACCGCGGCGTTGAACGCGATGTCGATGTCATCTTGCGCCGACGCGGCGAACGGTACGGCGGTGAGGAGCGCGGCGGCCAGCGCGGCGCAAGTCGTGTGAAGTTTCATCTGGCTATCCCCTGGTTTCTTTTGTCCCGACACTAAAAAAAGCCACCGGGCGCGAGGGAGGATCGCGCCCGGCGGTTACGTGAAGCTTAACTGTTCTCGAGGCCCTCGCCGTGAAGCGTGGTGTCGAGGCCCTCTGCTTCCTGAGCGTCACTGACGCGCAGACCTGTGGTGAACTTACAGATCACCAGGATGATGAACGTCACGACGGCGGACCAAGCGATAGTCCAGGCCAGACCCATGGCCTGGGTCGGGATATTGGCTCCTTCAGACAGGCTGTTCACGGCCGTGGTGGCGAAGACGCCAGTCAGGATGGCCCCCAGCAGGCCGCCCGCGCCGTGGATGCCGAAGGCGTCCAGGCTGTCGTCGTAGCGCAGCAGCTTCTTGAGCCACACCGCCGAGGCGTAGCAGACCGGACCGGCGATCAGGCCGATAATGACCGCGCCCTTCGGATCGACGAAGCCCGCCGCCGGCGTGATGGCCACCAGACCGGCGACCAGCCCCGAGAGCACACCGATCAGTGACGGCTTCTTCTTCTCCATGACCTCGACGATCTTCCAGGTCAGTGAGGCGGCGAAGGCGGCCAGAAGTGTGTTGAGCAGGGCAACGCCCGCGATGGCGTCGGCCGCCCAGGCCGAGCCGGCGTTGAAGCCGATCCAGCCGACCAGCAGCAGAGACGCGCCGATCATTGTCAGGACCGGGTTGTGGGCGTTCATGGCTTCCGCGCCATAGCCTTTGCGCGGCCCCATGAAGAGGGCGCAGACTAGTCCCGCCACGCCGGAGTTAACGTGCACCACCGCGCCTCCGGCGAAGTCGAGCACACCCGCCGAGCCCAGGAAGCCACCGCCCCAGACCCAGTGACAGATCGGAGCGTAGACCAGCAGGGTCCACAGGCCGGTGAACAGCAGCAGCGCGGAATACTTGATCCGCTCGGCGAATGCGCCGGTGACCAGCGCGGGCGTGATGATGGCGAAGGTCAGCTGGAAGGCGATCCAGAGATATTCCGGCAGGCCCGGCGCGGCTGAGTAGGCCGTCTCCATGGTCACGCCGTTCAGAAAGGCGGCGTCGAGGCTGCCGATAAAGGACTGGACCGTCTCGCCGTCGAAGCCGAACATCGGCTGGCCGACGCCGAACGCCAGAGAATAGCCCGCCGCGAACCAGGCCAGGCTGACCACGGCGGCCACGCCCAGTGACTGGGTGATGGTAGCGATGACGTTCTTCCTCCGCACCATGCCGCCGTAGAACAGGGCCAGGCCCGGCAGGGTCATCAGCAGGACCAGGGCGGTCGACGTCAGGATCCAGGAGCTGGCGGCTGCATCCACCTCGGCCACGGCCTGGTGGGCCAGGAGGGCGGGGGCGGGAGCGGCCTCTTCTTCGGGCGCGGCCACCGCCTCGACAGCGGCGGCGGCTTCGGTGGCTGCGGCCTCGGCCGTTTCGGTGACGGCGGTCGCCGCGACTGCCACGGGTTCGGCGGGCGCGGCGAAGGCGCCCCCCGCATAGAATAGAGCTGCGGTGAGCAGACAGAGGGCGATCGCCCCCGGAAGTCGGTTGAGCAACTGCGACATGAGCATCCCCTCTTCGATCTCGCAGTTGCGAACTGTTTACCGCAATGGAGGGCCGCGCAAGGGGCTTATGGCGTTTTTGTGCAACTTTCGTGTTCTTGTTAGCACATATCCACGCCTGACGAATAGATTATTGCTTCCAACCTGCGCTGCAGCGCACAATAGCACTGTGTGACGGCTGAGCGACGAAAAGGTTAACCCCGGATCATCCCCAATGCATCTGCACCCGGTGGGACGCCGCCCAGTGGATCGCCTTGATGGCGTCGATGACCGCTCCGGCCGCCGCCCGCGTGCCGAGTTCGCCGCCCAGGTCGGCCGTGACCGCGCCCGCCGCGAGCACGGCCGCGACCGCCGCCTCGATGGAAGACGCTTCGTCCTCGAGGTCCAGGCTGTGGCGCAGCATCATGGCCGCCGACAGGATGGTCCCGACCGGATTGGCTAGGTCCTGACCGGCAATGTCCGGCGCCGAGCCGTGGATGGGCTCGAACAGGCCCGGTCCCGATTCGCCGAGCGACGCCGATGGCAGCAGGCCGATCGAGCCGCCCAGCACGCTGATCTCATCGGACAGGATATCGCCAAACATGTTCTCGGTCAGAATGACGTCGTACTCGCGAGGCTTGCGGATCAGGTGCATGGCCATGGAGTCTACCAGGGCGTGCTCCAGCGTGACCTGGGGAAACTCCTCGGCGTGGATGCGGGTCACGACCTCGCGCCACAGGCGGCTGGTTTCCATGACGTTGGCCTTGTCGACCGAGGTGACCTTGCCGCGCCGCTGGATCGCGGTCTTGAAGGCAGCGCGCGTCACCCGCTCGATCTCCGGCACCGTGTAGATGCACAGGTCGGACGCCATATCGTCGGTGCGGGTCTTCTCGCCGAAATAGACGCCGCCGGTCAGCTCGCGAAACACGATCAGATCGACGCCCTCGACGATCTCCTTCTTCAGCGGCGAGCGGTGCGCCAGGACCGGCGAAACCTGCAAGGGCCGCAGGTTGGCGAACAAGCCCATGGCCTTGCGGATGCCCAGCAGACCCTCCTCCGGCCGTCGCTTGCCGCCGTCCCACTGCGGCCCGCCCACCGCGCCCAGAAGCACGCCGTCGGCCGCCAGACAGGCGGCGGTCGTCTCGGACGGCAGGGGATCGCCGGTGGCGTCGATGGCGGCGCCGCCGATCAGGTGCTCGGCGAACTCGAACCGGTGGCCGTAGAAGTCGCCGATGACGCCGAGCACGGCCTTGGCCGCCGCCGTCACTTCGGGGCCGACGCCGTCACCGGGCAGCAGGACGATGTTGTAAGTCTGGGCGGGGGGCATCAGGCAGGCTCCTTGGCGCGAGCACGTTCATAGGCTTCGACGGCGGGCAGGTGGTTCTGCAGCCATCCGAGGGTGTCGACGCCGTCCAGCAGGCACTGGCGAGCGAAGGGTTCGACGGTGAAGGCGACGGGCGCGTGGTTGCCTCGCCGCAGTTCCTGAGTTTCCAGATCGAGCGTCACCGGCTGTTCCGGATGGGCGGCCAGATCGTCCCAGACGGCCTGATCCACGACGACGGGCAGGAAGCCGTTCTTCAAGGCGTTGGAGGAGAAGATGTCGGCGATCGAGGTCGAGATCACCGCGCGGAAGCCGTAGTCCACCAAGGCCCAGGGCGCGTGCTCGCGCGACGAGCCGCAGCCGAAGTTGTCGCCGGCCAGAAGGATGCGGTGCTCGGGCGGATCGATGCGGTTCAGCACCGCCTCGGGCTTGGGCGTCCCGTCGGCCTCATACCGCCAGTCGTGGAAGGCGTGGCGGCCCAGACCCTCGCGGCTGGTCGTGGTCAGAAAGCGGGCCGGGATGATCTGGTCGGTGTCGATGTTGGACTGCGACAGGACCAGGACTTTGGAGGTCAGGGCGCGGAAGGGTTCAGGCATCGACCTTCTCCAGGAACAGGCGGGGATCGGTCAGGACACCCATGACCGCGCTCGCCGCCGCCGTGGCCGGGCTGGCCAGTATGGTGCGCGCGCCCTTGCCCTGACGGCCCTCGAAGTTGCGGTTCGAGGTCGAAACCGCCAGCTGGCCCGGTCCCACGAAGTCGCCGTTCATGGCGATGCACATGGAGCAGCCGGGGATGCGCCACTCCGCTCCGGCCTGGGTGAAGACGGTGTGCAGCCCCTCGGCCTCGGCGTCGCGCCGCACGGCCTCGGAGCCCGGCACGACCAACATGCGCACGCCCGGCTTGACCTTCCTGCCCCGCAGCACATCGGCGGCCGCGCGCAGGTCGGGCAGGCGACCGTTGGTGCAGGAGCCGATGAAGACCACGTCGACCGGCTGGTCCGTTGTCGCCCGCCCGGCCTCGAATCCCATGTAGGCCAGGGCCTTGCGTTCGCTGTCCGACGCCGGCTGAGGCACTGGTGCGCCGATGGGCGCGCCCGCGTCCGGCGTCGTGCCGAAGGTCGCCATCGGCCGGATGGTCGCGCCATCGATGACCACCTCGGCGTCGAACACCGCCCCCGGATCGCTCGCCAGCGTCAGCCAGTCGGCCGCCGCGCGTTCGAACGCCTCACCCCGCGGGACATGCCGACGGCCCTTTAGCCACGCGACGGTCTTCTCATCCGGCGCGATCATGCCGGCGCGCGCGCCCGCCTCGATCGACATGTTGCAGAGGGTCATGCGCCCTTCCATGTCGAGCGACCGCACCGCCTCGCCTGCGTATTCGATGACGAAGCCGGTCCCGCCGCCGAAGCCCAGCTCGGCGATGACGGCGAGCGCCACGTCCTTGCCGGACACGCCGGGCGACAGGACGCCGTCCACCGTCACCCGCATGGCTTTCGATCTGCGCTGGATCAGGCACTGGGTCGCCAGCACATGGGCCACCTCCGACGTACCGATGCCGAAGGCCAGCGTCCCGAAGGCGCCGTGCGTCGCCGTATGGCTGTCGCCGCAGACGACGGTCATGCCCGGCTGGGTCAGGCCCAGCTCCGGCCCCATGACATGGACCACGCCTCGGTCGGCGCTGTCCCACCCCGCCAGGCTCACGCCGTGCAGCGCACAGTTGGCCTCCAGCGCATGGACCTGGGCCTCGGCCTCCGGGGTGACATAGGGCTTTAGGCCGTTCAGCCCGGCGGGGAGCGTTGGCGTGGAATGGTCCAGCGTGGCAAAGGTCCGATCTGGACGCCGCACCTTCAGGCCCCGCGCCTCGATCTCGGTGAAGGCCTGGGGGCTGGTGACCTCGTGGACCAGATGCAGGTCGATGTAGAGCACGCCGGGCGTGTCGGCGGTCTCGGGGACCACGACGTGCCGGTCCCAGACCTTGTCGAAGAGGGTTCTAGGCGGCGACATGTTCGCGCTCCCTCGGCTGGGTCGCCACGCAGATGGCCGTCAGCTCGGCGTCGTCGATCTCCCCGATCTGATCCGCGCGTTCCTTGAAGGCGGCGAAGGCGTCGGTCAGGTGCTGGCCGGTCAGGGGATGACCCAGGACCTCGGCCCGCTTGGCCACGGCATGGCGGCCGGAGTGCTTGCCGAGCACGAAGAAGCTGCCTTCGAAGCCCACGTCCTGAGGCCGCATGATCTCGTACGTGCGGGCGTCGGCGAACATGCCGTGCTGGTGGATGCCGGCCTCGTGAGCGAAGGCGTTGATGCCGACGATGGCCTTGTTGCGCACCACCGGCGAGTGGGTGATCTCGCTCAGCAGGCGGCTGGTCGCGACCAGCTTGGTGCTGTCGATCCCCGTGGTGACGCCGAACCGTTCGGCCCGGACGCGCAGCGCCATCACCACCTCTTCCAGCGAGGCGTTGCCGGCGCGTTCGCCGATCCCGTTGATGGTCGACTCCACCTGCCGCGCCCCACCCTCGACGGCGGCCAGGCTGTTGGCGACTGCCAGGCCCAGGTCATTGTGGCAATGGGTCGAGAAGACCACGTCCGGATGGCGCGGCCGGATACGGGCGATCAGGAAGCGATACAGCTCCCGGATCTCGTCGGGCGTCGAATAGCCGACCGTGTCGGGCACGTTCAGCGTGGTCGCGCCTGCGTCGGCCACCGCCTCCAGCACCTCGGCCAGGAACTCCGGTTCGGTGCGGATGGCATCTTCGGCGGAGAACTCGACGTCGTCGAAGCGGGTGCGGGCGTACTGAACGGACGCAATGGCCTGGGCAAGGACCTGATCGGTCGTCATCCTCAGCTTGGCCGAGCGGTGGATGGGGCTGGTACCCAGGAAGATGTGGATGCGGCGTCGCGACGTGCCCTTCAGCGCCCGCCAGGCCGCGTCGATGTCGGCCTCGGTGGAGCGCGACAGGGAGCAGAAGACGGGGCCTTGGTCGTCTTCGGCCACCTCGCCGACGACGGCGCGGATGCAGTCCTCGTCGCCCGGAGATGCCGCCGCGAAACCGGCCTCGATGACGTCGACGCCCAGCGCCTTCAGCGCCCGCGCCATGCGCACCTTGTCGGCGGGCGACATGGAGAAGCCCGGCGCCTGTTCGCCGTCCCGCATGGTCGTGTCGAAGACGGCGACGCGGTTCGGGTCGTTCGGTACTCGATCTTCGGTCATGCCGCCGCCCCGGTCTGGAAGCCGTAGGTCGCGGCGGCGAAGCCGACGCGGGTCGCCCCGTGCAGCTTGTCGATCTGCCGGCCCAGGTTGTCGGCGCAGCGCCCGGCGTCGCGGCCGCGCACCTGCATGGACACGCGGCGCATGGCCCCTTCGTCCGACAGGCTCATGCCGTCGATGTGAAAGCCGCGGCGCTCGACGAGGCCGATCAGGCGCTGGAGCGAACCGTCGGCGCGGTCGATGGTGATGTGGATGGTGTCTGTCATCAGATGTCCCCCTCGAAGCGGGTGTCATGCATCATTTCGGCGTTGGACTTGCCCGGCGGCACCAGCGGCCAGACGTTCTCTTTCGGGTCGATCAGGACGTGCGCGAGGCAGGGCCCGGGCGCATTCAGCAGGCGCTGGATCCCGGCGGAGACCTCCTCGCGCCGGCTAATTCGGAAGGCCTCGACGCCGAAGGCCTGGGCCACGGCGACGAAGTCGGGATTGTCCGACAGATCGACCTCGGAATAGTTCTCCTCGAAGAACAGCTCCTGCCACTGGCGCACCAGGCCCAGGCTCGAGTTGTCCAGCAGCACGATCTTCAGGGCCACGCCGTAGCGGCGCAGCGTCGCCAGCTCCTGGATGTTCATCATGAAGCTGCCGTCGCCGGACACCGTGACGACGTGGGCGTCGGGGTTGGCCATCTTGGCGCCCAGACCGGCAGGCAGGCCGTAGCCCATGGCCCCCAGGCCACCCGACGTAAGATGCGCTTCGGGCCGCGAGAAGGCGCAGTGCTGGGCCACCCACATCTGGTGCTGGCCGACGTCACAGGCGGCGATGAAGCGGTCGCCGGCGGCCCTGGACAGTTCGTTCAGCAGGGCCGGCGCATAGACCCCCTCTCCCGGGGCGTCGTAGCGGAAGGCGTGACGGCGCGCGGCCGACGCCGAGCGGATGATCCAGGGATCGATCGCCAGCGGGGCCTTGGCGACCCGCGTGGTCAGGGCCTCGATCCCGGCCTTCAGGTCGCCGACGACCGGCACATGGGCGGCCCTCAGCTTGCCGATCTCGGCCGGGTCGATGTCGAAATGGATGACACGGGCCTGGGGCGCGAAAGCGTTCAGCTTGCCCGTCGCCCGGTCGTCGAAGCGGGCGCCAAAGACAATCAGCAGGTCCGCGTCCTGCACCGCCTCATTGGCCGCACGCGTCCCATGCATCCCCAGCATGCCGAGGAACCCCGGCGCATCGGTCGGGATCGATCCCAGGGCGTTCAGCGTCGAGACCGCCGGGATACCGGTCCGCTCGGCGAAGTCGCGCAGAGCCTGGGTGGCGCCCGCGATCTTCACCCCGCCGCCGACGTAGATCAGCGGGCGTTCGGCCGCGCGGATCAGCTGCTCGGCCTCGGCGATCGCCGCGTGATCCAGAGGCTCGGCCTCGTTCGGATAATGGAAGCCGTAGTCGTCGGTCGCCATACCGACCTGGACGTCCTTTGGCAGGTCGACCAGCACGGGACCAGGCCGGCCCGAGTGGGCGACGTGGAAGGCCTCCTCGATGACGGCGGGGATGTCGGCGGGGTCGCGGACGACCCAGCTGTGCTTCACGATCGGCAGGGTGACGCCCAGGATGTCGATCTCCTGGAAGGCGTCGGTGCCCATCAGGTGCGTCGCGACATTGCCGGTGATGCAGACCATCGGCACCGAGTCCATCATGGCGTTGGCGATGCCGGTGATCAGATTGGTCGCGCCCGGCCCGGACGTGGCCATGCAGACCCCGACCTTGCCCGTCGAACGCGCCCAGGCGTCGGCGGCGAAGGCCGCGCCCTGCTCATGCCGGACCAGTATGTGCTTCAGGCCCGAGCCGGTCAGGGCATCGTAGACCGGCATGATGGCCCCGCCCGGATAGCCGAACACCACCTCGACCCCCAGCCGCTCCAGGGTGCGGACGAGCAGCCGCGCGCCCGACTGGGGCGCGGCGGCTGGCGTTTCCTTGAAGGCGGCGGCGGCGGTCATGACGGTCACTCGTTACGCTTTCGGCTCAGGCCGCTTCGGCCGTCTTGGGCGCATGCAGCCAGGCCATGCGTTCACGCAGGGACGCTCCGACCGACTCGATCAGATGCTCGCCGTCGGCCTTGACCAGGGCGTCGTAGGCGCCCTTGCCCGCCTCGTTCTCGGCGATCCATTCGCGGGCGAAGGTGCCGTCCTGGATCTCGGTCAGGATTTCCTTCATCCGGGCGCGCGTCTCGCCGTTGATGACGCGCGGACCAGACGAGACCGAGCCCCACTTGGCCGTCTCGGAGATGAACTCGTTCATCTTGGTGACGCCGCCCTCGTAGAACAGGTCCACGATCAGCTTCAGCTCGTGCATGCACTCGAAGTAGGCGATCTCGGGCTGGTAGCCGGCCTCGACCAGGGTGGTGAAGCCGCCCATGACCAGCTCCTTGGCCCCGCCGCACAGGACGGCCTGTTCGCCGAACAGGTCGGTCTCGGTCTCTTCCTTGAAAGTGGTTTCCAGCAGGCCGCCCGTGGCCCCGCCGATGCCCTTGGCATAGCCCATGGCCCGGTCGCGCGCCTTGCCGGTCGCGTCCTGCTCGACGGCGAACAGGGCGGGCACGCCGCGCCCACGCACGTATTCCCGGCGAACCAGATCGCCCGGCCCCTTGGGCGCGACCAGGATGACGTCCATGTCCTTACGCGGCTGGACCCGGCCGTACAGGATCGAGAAGCCGTGGGCGAACAGGATGGCGGAGCCCTTCTTGGCGTGGGGCTCGATCGTCTCCTTGTAGATCGCCGCCTGGGCCATGTCGGGCGTCAGGATGGCGATGATGTCCGCCCCCTTGACCGCGTCCGCGGGCTCGGCCGTGGCGATGCCGTCGGCGGTGGCGTTCCGCCAGCCCTTGCCGCCGTGACGGACCCCGGCGATCACGTCGTGGCCGCTGTCCTTCAGGTTCCGGGCATGGGCGCGGCCCTGGGAGCCATAACCGATGATGGCGATGCGCTGACCGGCGATGGCGCCCGGTCGGATGTCGTCGTTGGTGTAGATCTGCATGGCTCAGGCTTCCTCGGTCTGACGGTTGTCGGCCCGGACTTGAGCGGGCGGCGGGTTGGGGATGGTCACGGCGCCTTGCGCGGCCGAGGCCACGGTGGCGCGATACTTGGCGAAGACGCCCGTGGCGGCCTTCAGCGGCGGCTGGACGTGGCCTGCGCGGCGCGAGGCCAGGTCGGCCGCGACGTCGATCCGGCGGTTCGTGACGTCGATGGTGATGCGGTCGCCGTCGCGGATCAGGGCGATGGGCCCGCCCGCCGCCGCTTCCGGCGACACATGGCCCGCGACGAAGCCATAGCTGGCGCCTGAGAACCGCCCGTCGGTGATCAGGGCGACGTTGTGGACGCCCCGGCCCTTCAGGGCGGCGGTCACCTGCAGCATCTCGCGCATGCCGGGGCCGCCCTGGGGCCCTTCGTAGCGGATGACGATCACGTCGCCCTCGCCCACCGAGCCGTCCTGCACCGCATGGAAGGCGTCTTCCTCACTGTCGAAGACGCAGGCCGGGCCTTCGAAGCGGTCGACCTTGTGGCCGGTCAGCTTGATAACGGCGCCGTCGGGGGCGACGTCGCCATAGATCACGGCGTAGGAGCCGCGCGGGCTGAAGGGCTCGGCGATCGTGGATACGACCTGCTGGCCCGGCGCGGCCTCGGCTTCGGCGGCCTCGGCGAACAGGCTGCGGCCCGAGACGGTCGGGGTGTTGGTGATCTTGCCCGCCTCGGCCAGACGCTGGGTCACCAAGCGCGTGCCGCCGGCCGCGTACAGGTGGCTGGCCAGGAAGCGCCCGCCGGGCTTCAGGTCGCAGATGACCGGCGTGGCCTCGCAGGCCGCGTTCATGTCCTCGACCCCAAAGGCGATCCCGGCCTCCGCCGCGATCGCGGTCAGGTGCAGCACGGCGTTGGTCGATCCGCCCGAGGCGGAGACGGCGGCGGCGGCGTTCTTCAGGCTGGCGCGGGTGATGTATTTGCGGGCCGTGTCGCCGGCGAAGACCCGCTCCACGATCAGGCGGCCGCAACGTTCGCCCTCCCCCGCCTTCGCCGGATCGACGGCGGGCACGTCGTTGGCCCCCATCGGCGACAGGCCCATGACCGACAGGGCCATGGCCATGGTGTTGGCGGTGAACTGACCGCCGCAGGCCCCGGCGCCGGGACAGGCCGCGCTCTCGACCGCCTTCAGGCCGTCGTCGTCCAGCGTTCCCGCGCCATGCGCGCCGATGGCCTCGAACACCTCCTGAATGGAGACCTCGCGCCCGCCGACCACGCCCGGCAGGATGGTGCCGCCGTAGTAGACCAGGCCCGGAATATCCATGCGCGCCAAGGCCATGGCCGCCGCCGGGATGGTCTTGTCGCAGCCGACGATGCAGACCACGCCGTCCAGCTGGTGCCCCTGCACCGCCAGCTCGATGGAGTCGGCGACGACTTCCCGGCTGATCAGCGACGCCTTCATCCCCGGCGTCCCCATGGAGATCCCGTCGGTCACGACGATGGTGTTGAAATCGACCGGATATCCGCCCGCCGCCCGGATGCCTGCGCGCACATCCGCGGCCAGCCGGTCCAGGTGCATGTTGCAGGGCGTGACCGACGACCAGGTGTTGACCACCGCGATCATCGGCTTGTCGAAGTCGGCGTCCTGCATGCCCGCCGCGCGCAGATAGCTGCGGGCCGCCGCCCGGTTGGGACCGCGCGTGACCACCGCGCTGCGGTGCCGGGGGCTGGAGGTGAAATCTTGCGTCGTCACGAAATCGGGTCCGGTGGCTTTTCCGGACCGCGCGCAACAAAAAACCCGCTTCCTTTCGGGAGCGGGTGGCTGCGGGCGATCCTGTTTTGGTTGGGTTCAGGTCGTCAGCGTCCACGCCGCTCCGGCGAGCAGGCCAAGAAGTACGGTGAGAATGAGGGTGTTCAGGGCGATCGAAACGGTCTGGACTCGCGAAGCCGCGACGGCGCGAGCCGTGCGGGCGTTCGGGGTGTGACGGGTCGACTGGCTCACGGCCGGCTCCTTGCTGCCCGCCCATAAGGCCAGACATCGCTGCGCCGCACAAGGGCAAATTGGAAGAATGTTCCAAAACGGGGCATCCGAGCGCCCGCTGTGGCAATTTCAACCCGAGACGGGTCTCAGCCGTCCACCAACTGCTGGAGCATGGGCGCGAGCAGAGCCTTCATCCGTTCGCATTCCTCGGGCGACAGCTTCATGCCGCCGGACAGGTCGCGGCCGACCGCGATCCCCATCAGGATGCCCGCGATGACCCGCGCCCGGATCGGCGCATCCTCTCCGCCAAGCCATTCGGTGAAGGGCTGGTAGAATCCTTCGATCGCCGCCTGCTGCACGATCTCGGCGGCCTTGGGCGAGCCCGCGGATTTCAGCATGATCAGCAGCCAGGCCAGATCCTCGTCCTTGGCCGGGCCATAGACCAGGTCATCGGCCATGCGCTCGCCGAAGGTTGCGCGGTCGCCGTCCATCAGCTCGTCGCCGTCGCAGTCGTCCAAAACCGCGCGAAACAGTTCTTCCTTCGATCCGAAGTAGCGGGAGATCAGGGCCGGATCGACGCCGACGTCGCGGGCGATGTCGCGCATGCCCACCTGCTCGTAGCTCTCGGCCGCGAATCGTTTCGCTGCCGCGTCCAGGATGGCGGTGCGCGTGGCGGCGGCGTTGCGAGGGCGAGGGCAGACGGCGGCGAAACCCAATGTGATCTCCCAGTGGAGGCCCGAATCTGCGGCGTTCAGGTCCTGTCTTGCTGTTATCCCGATATGACGATGTCACCACGTGTTGACAAGCGTGAGGGTTCGCCGCATCTAAGTCAACAGGCGTTGACCACCCCCCGGTAGATTGGGTCGGTGCCTGACAGGGAAATCGCTCCGACAGGGAGATTGCGCGCATGCGCGGGCTGAAGATTCTGGCCGTGTCCGTCCTTCTGACGGGCGCGCTTTACGGCTGTTCGCAACGTTCGGAGGCGCAAGGTCCGCCCCCCGCCGCACCGGTCACGGTCGCCGTGCCGTTGGCCGAGCGCGTGGTCGATTGGGACGATTTCACCGGCCGGTTCGAGGCGACCAGCCAGGTCGAGGTGCGCGCCCGCGTCGGCGGCTTCGTTCAGGCCGTCCACTTCCGCGATG
This sequence comes from Brevundimonas bacteroides DSM 4726, assembly GCF_000701445.1. GTDB lineage: Bacteria > Pseudomonadota > Alphaproteobacteria > Caulobacterales > Caulobacteraceae > Brevundimonas > Brevundimonas bacteroides. The sequence goes on along the minus strand of NZ_JNIX01000001.1, from coordinate 53,599 downwards.
GCGACTTCGTGCGGCGCGGCCAGCTTCTGTTCACGCTCGACCCCCGTCCGGCCCAGGCGCAGCTGGCCGCCGCCCGGGCGGCGCTGAGCCAGGCCGAGGCGCAGTTGGCGCTGGCCCGCACCAATCTGACCCGCTCCGAGGGGTTGCTGGCCAGCCAGGCCGTCAGCCAGTCGGAAGTCGACACCAACCGCGGCGCCGTCGAACAGGCGGAGGCCGCCGTCGCGTCCGCCCAAGCCAACGTCCGCGCCCGCGCGCTGGACCTGGAGTTCACCCGCGTCGTCGCTCCGGCGTCGGGCCGCGTGTCCGACCGCCGCGTCGATCCGGGCAATCTGGTCGCCGGCGGCTCGTCACAGGCGGACGTGCTGACGACCATCGTCTCCTCCTCGCCGATCTATTTCGTGTTCGAGGCGTCCGAAGCCCTGCTGCTCAAGTATCAGCGCGACGCCCGCGCGGGCCGCTCGGCGCCGGTGCGCGTGCGCTTGCAGGACGAGGCCGAGTTCACCCGCTCGGGCACGCTCGACTTCACCGACAACGCCGTCGATCCGGCGTCCGGAACCATCCGCGCCCGCGCCATCATCCCCAACGCCGACGGGTTCTTGAAGCCCGGCATGTTCGCCCAAGGCCGGGTCGCCGGGGCCGGCGCCTATGACGCCCTCCTGGTGCCCGATAGCGCCGTGGCGACCGATCAGGCGCGCCGCGTGGTCATGGTCGTCAACGCCGACGGCACGGTCACGCCGACGCCCGTTCAGCTGGGGCCGCTCGTCGATGGTCTGCGCGTCATCCGCTCGGGCATCCGGCCGACCGACCGCATCATCATCGACGGCCTGCAACGCGCCATGCCCGGCATGAAGGTCCAGCCGACCAACGGCCGCATCCAGCGCCAGGCCCGCCCGGAACAGGCCCCGGTGACCACCGCGCCGCCCGCCGCCACCGGCACCTCGGCCGGCGCGCTGACGCAGTCCACCGTTTCCGGCGACTGAAGGCCTGATCGATGAACATCTCGCGCTTCTTCATCGACAGGCCGATCTTCGCGGCCGTCCTGTCGGTCTTCATCACCCTCGTGGGCGTCTTCGCCTATCCGCTGCTGCCCCTGTCGCAGTATCCGGAGATCGCGCCGCCGACGATCACCATCAACACCGCCTATCCCGGCGCCTCGGCCGAGACCCTGGCCGAGACCGTCGCCGCCCCGATCGAGCAGGAGGTGAACGGCGTTGAGAACATGCTCTATCTGACGTCGTCCTCGACGTCGGACGGGGCGGTGGCCATCACCGTGACCTTCCAGCCGGGCACGGACCTGGATCAGGCCCAGGTGCTGGTCCAGAACCGGGTGGCGCTCGCCGAACCTCGCCTGCCCGAGCAGGTGCGCCAGGTCGGCGTGGTCGTGAACAAGCAGACCACCAGCTTCCTGATGGTCATCGGTCTGACCTCGCCGGACGGAGTCCTGTCCAACGACTATGTCGGCAACTACGCCAACGCCAATCTGCGCGACCGACTGTTGCGGCTCGAGGGTGTGGGCGCCGTTCAGGTGTTCGGCGGCGGCAACTATTCGATGCGGATCTGGATCGATCCGAGCAAGGCCGCCGCGCGCGGGCTGAACGCCACCGACATCACCGCCGCGCTTCAGGCTCAGAACGTCCAGGCCGCCGCCGGCTCCATCGGCCAGCCGCCGTTCGCCACCAATGCGGCGGCCTTCCAGCAGCCGATCCAGGTCCAGGGCCGCCTGTCCGACCCCGAACAGTTCGCCGACATCGTCATCCGGACCGATCCCACGACCGGCGCCGTCACCCGCATCCGCGACGTGGCCCGCGTCGAGCTGGGGGCTCAGGACTACGGCATCCGCGGCTTCTTCGACGGCGAGCGCGGGGTCGGCATGGCCATCCTGCAGCAGCCGGGATCGAATGCTCTGGGCACCGCTGACCGCGTGCTGGCCGAGGTCGAGGCCATCCGCGCTGAACTGCCCCAGGGCATGGAGATCAGCGTCCCCTACAACCCCACGGAATTCGTCGCCAAGTCGGTCGAGAAGCTCCAGACCACCCTGATCGAGGCCGTGGCCCTGGTCGTGCTGGTGGTGCTCATCTTCCTGCAGAGCTGGCGCGCGGCGATCATCCCGATCGTGGCTATTCCTGTCTCTCTGGTCGGCACCTTCGCGGTGCTGCTGGGCCTCGGCTATTCGATCAACTCGCTGTCGCTGTTCGGCCTGGTTCTGGCCGTCGGCATCGTGGTCGACGACGCCATCGTCGTGGTCGAGAACGTCGAACGGTATCTGCGCCAGGGCCTCAGTCCGAAGGAGGCCGCCTACAAGTCGATGCAGGAGGTCTCGGGCGCCCTGATCGCCATCGGCCTGGTGCTGGTCGCCGTGTTCGTGCCGACCATGTTCGTGCCGGGCATTCCGGGCATCTTCTATCGCCAGTTCGCCGTGACCATCGCGGCCGCCTCGGTGATCTCGCTGTTCGTGTCGCTGACGCTGTCGCCGGCCATGTCGGCGGTGCTGCTGCGCCATCACCAGCCCCACGACGAGGCCACCGCCCGGCGCGGCGGCTGGCGCGAGATTCCCTATTGGGCCGGCTGGGCGGGACGTCAGTTCAACCGCGGCTTCGAATGGCTGTCGAACAAGTACGGCCGCTTCACCGCCCGCGCGGTGCGGGTCATCGGCCTGGTGCTGGCCGTCTATGTCGGCATGCTGGCCCTGACCGCCTGGCGTCTGATCGACACTCCGTCCGGCTTCATTCCGGAACAGGACCAGGGCTATCTGATCGGCGTCATCCAGCTGCCGGCCGGGTCGTCTCTGGACCGCACCCAAGCGATCATGACGCAGGCCGCCGACATCATGAAGTCGACGGAAGGCGTTGACGGCACCGTGGCCTTCGCCGGCCTGGACGGCTCCAGCTTCTCGTTCGGCTCCAACGCCGCGACCATCTTCGTGCGGCTGGACGACTTCAAGTATCGCACCACGCGAGAGACGGCGGCCGTGGCTCTGGCCGGGGCCATCACCGGCGCGTCCCAGGGCATCCAGGGGGCCAACATCTTCGTCATCGCCCCGCCGGCGGTTCAGGGTCTGGGCAACGGCAACGGCTTCAAGATGATGATCCAGGACCGCCAGTCCGCCGGCTACGGCGCGCTGGAGGGGGCCACCTTCGCCATGATGGGCGCGGCGGCCCAGACGCCGGATCGGGTGCAGCAGGTGTTCTCGCTCTACAACACCGGCTCGCCGCGCGTGACCGCCGACGTCGACCGCGACCGCGCCCTGATGATGGGGGTGCAGCCCAACGACGTATTCAACACGCTGGGCGTCTATCTCGGCTCGTCCTACGTCAACGACTTCAACCTGCTGGGCCGCACCTTCCGGGTGACCGCCCAGGCCGAGCCCGCCTATCGCGACGACCTGGCCGACATCGCCAATCTGAAGGTCCGTGCGTCGTCTGGCGCCATGGTCCCCATCGGTTCGCTGGCGACGCTGAAGGAGGAATCCGGCCCGGCCCGCGTGGTGCGCTACAACCTGTTCACCGCGTCCGAGCTTCAGGGTTCAGCAGCCCCGGGCGTCTCATCCGGTCAGGCCCTGGCCCACATGGAGCAGATGGCCGGACAGGTTCTGCCGCCGGGCTTCAGCTACGAATGGACCGAGCTGGCGCTGCAGGAGAAGGCGGCGGCCGGGGGCGCGGCCCCCATCTTCATCGTCGCCGTGCTGATGGTCTTCCTGGTGCTCGCCGCCCAGTACGAGGCCTTCACCCTGCCGCTGGCGGTGCTGCTGATCGTGCCGCTCTGTCTGCTCGCCGCCATGCTGGGGGTGAACGCACTCGGGCTCGACAACAACATCCTGGTGCAGGTGGGCCTGATCGTGCTGATCGCGCTCGCCGCCAAGAACGCCATCCTGATCGTGGAGTTCGCCAAACAGGCCGAGGACGATCACGGGCTGGACACCCGGGATGCCGCCGTCGAGGCCGCCCGCATCCGCCTGCGCCCGATCCTGATGACCTCCTTCGCCTTCGTGCTTGGGGTGCTGCCCCTGGTGCTGGCGACCGGTCCGGGGGCGGAGATGAGCCGCTCGCTCGGCGCCGCCGTCTTCTTCGGCATGCTAGGCGTGACCCTGTTCGGCCTCGTCTTCACACCGGTCTTCTACGTGATCACCCGGGCGCTGGCGAAGCGGCTGCCGCAGGGCGCGAAGAAGAAGCCGCCGACGCCTGGCGGCCACGGCGAGGGCGACTTCGCTGGACCGTCCTCCATCACCCAGCCTGGACCCGCGCCTGCGCTCGGCGCGCCGCGCCAGGGAGACGCCGCATGATCCGCTCCAAGATCACCCCCCTCCTGACCGCGGTCGCCGCCACCGCCCTGTTGGCGGCCTGCGCGGTCGGGCCGAAGGCGCCTGACGCCCCTCTCCCCCCCTCGGCGTCAAGCGCCTTCGTGAGCACGCCGATCGGGACCGCCAACGGCGCCGTCCAGACGGCCGAGGCACGCGACGACTGGTGGCGGCTGTACGACGATCCGGTGCTCGATAGTCTGATCGAACAGGCCTTCGCCGAGAACAACGAGCTGGAAGCCGCCATCGCCAACGTCCGCTCGGTGCGCGCGACGCTGAGCGAGACGCGCGGCGGTCGCCTGCCGACCCTCAGCGCCACGGCATCGGGCACCTACAGCCGTCAGTCGGCCGGCTCGATCCCGCCCGGCCAGGGTCCGGGCGGGACGCAGGAAGAGCTTGAGACCTACGACGTGGGGCTGGAGACCAGCTATGAGGTCGACCTGTTCGGCCGCGTCTCGGCCGCGATCCGCGCCGCCCGCGCCGACGCCGAGGCCGCCGAGGCCGCCATGCGCACGGTCCAGATCATCGTCGCGGCCGAGACCGCCCGCGCCTATGCCGACGCCTGTTCCGCCAACGCCCAGATCGCGGTCGCCGAACGGACCATCTCGCTGCAAGGCCGCACGGCCGACCTGACCCAGCGTCTTCTGGATGGGGGAGCAGGGTCGGGTCTCGATGTCGCGCGCGCCCAGTCCCAGCTGGCCTCCACCCGCGCCCAGTTGCCCACGCTTCGCGCCCAGAGGGACGGGGCCCTGTTCCGCCTCGCCACCCTGACCGGCCGCACGCCCGCCGAAGCCAGCGAGGCCGCCCGCGCCTGCACCCGCCCGCCCCAGCTGTCCCAGCCTATCCCCGTCGGCGACGGCGCGGCGCTGCTGGCTCGTCGCCCCGACGTGCACGAAGCCGAACGTCGACTGATCGCGGCGGCGGCGCGGGTCAATGTGGCGGTGGCCAATCTCTATCCCCGCATCACGCTTGGCGGCTCTTTGGGCGCCACCGCGCTCGACATCGGCGACCTGGGCGACGAGGACAACTTCCGCTTCAGCCTGGGACCGCTGCTGACCTGGTCCTACACCAACCCCGGCGTTGCCCAGGGACGGGTCAACCGGGCGGAGGCCAACACCGACGTGGCGCTCGCCACCTTCGACCAGACCGTTCTCCTGGCGCTCCAGGAAACCGAGACGGCGCTGACCAACTACGCCAACGAGCTGGACCGCCGCTCAGCCCTGACCGAGGCCCGCGACCAGGCCGCCGAGGCCGCGCGCCTGGCCCGCCTGCGGTTCGACGCCGGGGCCGACAGCTTCCTTTCGGTTCTCGACGCCGAACGCACCGAAGCCGCGGCCGAGGCCACGCTGGCGCAATCGGAAGCCCTCGTCACGACCTACCAGATCGCCTTGTTCAAGGCTCTGGCCGGAGGTTGGGAAGCCTGACCTCGTAAAGGGGCATCGAAGCATATTTCATGCCCTGACGGGCCTGAATGTCGCGTGGATGGGAAATCATTTGCGCTGGCGGCCCTGCTTGTCGTTAAATGCTGCCATGCAGCAAAAGGGCCCCTCCGAGCCGCAAGGCTTCGTCGTCCAACCGCGCCGCCTGCCCAAGGCGGACGCGACCGCCCGCGTGCGCGATTTCGGCGAGATCATCGTCAAGCCGACGGCCGAGGCGCTGGAGACCCAGGCCGGACGATGCACCGACTGCGGCGTGCCCTTCTGCCAGAACGCCTGCCCGCTTCAGAACAACATTCCCGACTGGCTGAACCTGACCGCCGAGGACGATCTGCGCGAGGCCTGGCGCGTCGCGTCGGCGACCTCGACCATGCCCGAGATCTGCGGCCGCATCTGTCCGCAGGACCGGCTGTGCGAAGGCTCCTGCACGCTCAACCAGTCCGGCTGGGAGGCCGTGACCATCGGCTCAGTCGAGGCCTTCATCGGCGACACGGCCTTCGACAACGGCTGGGTCGAGCCGATCCATCCGGCCCATGAACGTGGCGAGAGCGTCGGCATCGTCGGCGCGGGGCCGGCAGGGCTCGCCGCCGCCGACCGCCTGCGCGAGCAGGGCTACGCCGTCACCGTCTACGACCGGCATGACCGGCCCGGCGGTCTGCTGATCTACGGCATCCCCGGCTTCAAGCTGGAGAAGCGCATCGTCCAGCGCCGCATCGACCGCCTGGTCGACGGAGGCGTGGTCTTCGTCACCGGCTGCGAGGTCGGACGCGATGTGACCCTGGCGGAACTGCGGGAACGGCACGACGCCGTGCTGCTGGCCTTCGGCGTCTATCAGGCGCGGGCCTTGCAGGTCCCGGGCGCGGGGCCCGGCGACACGGTCGCCGCGCTCGACTTCCTGATCCACCAGAACCGCCGCGACCTGGGCGACGCCGCCGGGGCCGACTGGCACACCGCCGAGGGCCGCGAGGTCGTGGTCGTCGGCGGCGGCGACACGGCCATGGACTGCGTCCGCACCGCCGTCCGCCAAGGAGCCAAGTCGGTCACCTGCCTCTATCGCCGCGACCGCGAGAACATGCCGGGCTCGGCCCGCGAGGTCGCCAACGCTGAGGAAGAGGGCGTCGTCTTCGAATGGCTGGCCGCGCCCAAGGCCCTGATGTCCAAGGGCGAGGCCGTGACCGCCGTCCGCGCCGCCCGCATGGCCCTGTCCGAGCCCGAGTTCGGCAAGCGCCGCGAGATCGTGCCGGTCCCCGGCGCCGACTTCGACGTCAAGGCGGACATGGTGATCGAGGCTCTCGGCTTCGAACCCGAGGCCTTCGCCGCCCACGACCCGGACCTGGCCCTGACCGACTGGGGCACGCTGAAGGTCGCGGGCCGCAGCAGCGCCACCAGCCTGCCGGGGGTCTTCGCGGCGGGAGACGCCGTGCGCGGCGCCTCACTCGTCGTCTGGGCCGTGAAGGACGGTCAGGACGCCGCCGCCGAGATCGACCGCTACCTCCGCGCCCGCACGCAGGAGGTCGCGGCATGAGCTGGCTGACACAATACGAGGCGGATCGCGCCCGGCTGATCGACGCCCACGCCTATGACCCCTCATCCGAGCGCGATGCCTGCGGCGTGGGTCTCGTCGCCGCCATCGACGGCAAGCCGCGCCGCGAGGTGGTCGAACTCGCCATCAAGTCCCTGAAGAACGTCGCCCACCGCGGCGCGGTCGATCCCGACGGCCTGTCGGGCGACGGCGCGGGCCTGATGGTCGAGGCGCCGCAAGGATTCTTCGCCGAACAGGTCCGCACCATCGGCCAGAGCCTGCGGCCCGGCCCTATCGCCATCGGCCAGGTCTTCCTGCCGCGCACCGATCTGGGCGCCCAGGACCGCGCCCGCGCGATCGTCGAGACCGAGGTGCTGCGGGCCGGCTTCTATATCTACGGCTGGCGCCAGACGCCGATCGATCTGTCGGTCGTGGGCTCCAAGGCCGACGCAACCCGGCCCGAGATCGAGCAGATCATGCTGGCCTGTCCCGCCGATCTGATCGACGGCCGGGACGATTCTGGGGAGGTACTGGAGCGCGAGCTCTATCTGGTCCGCCGCCGCATTGAGAAGGCGATCACGGCCGAGGCCGTGCCCGGCTTCTACGTCTGTTCGCTGTCGTCGCGGTCGCTGATCTACAAGGGCATGGTTCGGGCCGAGCTGCTGGATCGGCTCTATCCCGACCTGCTCGATCCACGCTTCGAGGCGGCTTACGCCATCTTCCACCAGCGGTATTCGACCAACACCTTCCCGGAATGGCGCCTCGCCCAGCCGTTCCGCATGCTGGCCCACAACGGCGAGATCAACACGCTGAAGGGCAATCTGAACTGGATGCGGAGCCACGAAATCCGCATGGCCGCCACGGCCTTTGGCGATCACGGCGAGGACGTGAAGCCGGTGGTCCAGGCGGGCGGGTCGGACTCCGCCTCGCTGGACAACGTCTTCGAGGTGCTGGTTCGCGCCGGCCGGCCCGCGCCCATGGCCAAGGCTCTGCTCATCCCCGAGGCCTGGGCCAAGGACGAGGGCCTGATGAAGGCCGAGCATCGGGCGCTCTACGCCTACTGCAACGCCGTGATGGAGCCGTGGGACGGTCCCGCCGCCATCTGCGCCACCGACGGCCGCTGGATCGTCGCGGGCAAGGACAGGAACGGCTTGCGCCCTCTTCGCGCCATGGAGACCCACGACGGCCTGTTGCTCGCAGGCTCTGAAGCGGGTCTGGCGGGCCTGCCGGAATCCCGCATCAAGCGCCGTCTGCCCATCGGCCCCGGCCGCATGATCGTCGCCGACCTCAAGACTGGCGTGGTGCTGGACGAGGCCCAGGCCATCGACGCCCTGGCCGCCGACCATCCCTATACGGAGTGGCTGGAGAACATGGTCGATCTGGAGCCCCTGATCGGCCCCGGACCCGAGCCCCGCGCCGCCACCGGCGAGGCCCTGACGCGCCGCCAGATCGCGGCGGGATACTCGCGCGAAGACCTCGATCTGCTGCTCGATCCCCTGATCAAGGAAGGCAAGGAGGCGGTCGGCTCGATGGGCGACGACGCCCCGCCGGCGGTGCTGTCGGCCCTGCCACGCCCGCTGGCCCACTACTTCCGCCAGAACTTCTCCCAGGTCACAAACCCGCCGATCGACCCTTTGCGCGAAGCCGGGGCCATGAGTCTGAAGACCCGGTTCAAGAACCTGGGCAACATCCTGGCCGAGGAAGAGGCCCAGACGAACGTCTTCGTGCTGGACAGCCCGGTCCTGACGACCGGCATGTATGAGCGGATGCTGGATGTTGTGGGCGCGGGTTCCACCGTCGTCATCGACTGCTCCTATCCTCTGCCAGCGTCCGAAGATCGGGCGGGCGCTGGTTTGCGCGCGGCGCTGGACCGCATTCAGGCGGAAGCCGAAGCGGCCGTCCGGGGCGGCTCAGGGCTCGTGGTGCTGACCGACGAACGCGCGTCCGAGACCCGCATCACCATCCCGATGATCCTGGCAACCGCGGCGGTGCACAAGAGACTGACCGACACGGGACTGCGCAGTTTCGTCTCCATCGTCGTGCGCTCGGCCGAGGTGCTGGACCCCCACGGGTTCGCCGTTCTGGTCGGCGTCGGCGCCACCGCCGTCAACGCCTGGCTGGCGCAGGAGATGTTCCAGGAGCGGCTGGATCGCGGCGCCTACCCCGGCCTGTCGCTCCGCGACGCCTGCCTGAACTACAAGGCCGGCATCGAGGCGGGGCTGATGAAGACCCTGGCGCGCAAGGGCATCAGCGTCATCTCCGCCTATCGTGGCGGCTGCGAGTTCGAGGTGCTGGGCCTCAGCCGCGCCGTCACGGCCGAGTTCTTCCCCGGCGCCCCGTCGCGCATTTCCGGCATCGGCCTGGCGGGTCTGGAGAAGGCGGCCATGACCCGCCATGCCCTGGCCTGGACCGAGGCGACGCCGACCCCGGCCATGGGCGGCTTCTTCCGCATCCGCGCGGGCGGCGAGGCCCACGCCAACGAGGCTCGGACGATCCACCTGCTGCAGGACGCCTGCAATCGTGGCGACTACCGCCGCTTCAAGCAGTACTCCGAGGCCGTGCGCGAGCAGCCCGATCTGGCCCCGCGCGACCTGCTGGACTGGAAGGAAGGCCTGACGCCGGTCCCAATCCATGAGGTCGAGAGCGTCTCTGACATCCGCCGCCGCTTCCTGACGCCGGGCATGAGCCTGGGCGCGCTCAGCCCCGAGGCCCACGGCGTGCTCAACGTCGCCATGAACCGGATCGGCGCGCGCAGCGTCTCGGGCGAAGGCGGCGAGGATCCGGAGCGGTACGCCACGCGCCCGGACGGCGACAACATGAACTCGGCGGTCAAGCAGATCGCGTCGGGCCGCTTCGGCGTCACGGCCGAGTATCTGAACCAGTGCCGCGAGATCGAGATCAAGATCGCCCAAGGCGCCAAGCCCGGCGAGGGCGGTCAGCTGCCCGGCTTCAAGGTCACCGAGTTCATCGCCCGGATGCGGCATTCGACACCCGGGACGACCTTGATCAGTCCGCCGCCGCACCACGACATCTATTCGATCGAGGACCTGGCCCAGCTGATCTACGACCTGAAGTCGATCAACCCGGACGCCCGGGTGACGGCGAAGCTGGTCTCGGCCTCCGGCATCGGCGCCATCGCGTCTGGCGTCGCCAAGGCCAAGGCCGACTGCATCCTGATCGCCGGCCACAACGGCGGCACGGGCGCCTCGCCCCAGTCCTCGATCAAGCACGCGGGCCTGCCGTGGGAAATCGGCCTGGCCGAGACCCATCAGGTGCTCAGCCTGAACAACCTGCGCAGCCACGTCGTCGTCCGCGCCGACGGCGGCATGCGGACGGGCCGAGACATCGTCGTCGCCGCCATCCTGGGCGCGGAGGAGTTCAACATCGGCACGGCCAGCCTGATCGCCATGGGCTGTCTGATGGTGCGCCAGTGCCACTCCAACACCTGTCCGGTCGGCGTCTGCTCCCAGGACCCGCGTCTGCGCGAGAAGTTCACCGGCACGGCCGACAAGGTCGTGAACCTGTTCAGCTTCATCGCCGAGGAGGTGCGCGAGATCCTGGCCTCACTGGGCGCGCGGACCCTGGACGAGATCGTCGGGCGCACCGACCTGTTGCGCCAGGTCCGGCGCGGCGGCTCGCATCTGGATGACCTCGATCTCAACCCTCTGCTGGTCCGCGTCGAGGCCGCCGAGAAGAAGGCCTGGGCCGAAAAGGGCCGCGCCGAGGTCCCGCCGACGCTGGACGCGCGCATCCTGAACGACGCCTGGGCCTTCCTCGACCGGGGCCAGACGTCGGAGCTCAGCTACCCGATCTCCAACGTCATGCGCACGATCGGGGCGGGGATCAGCTCGGCCATCGTGCGCCGCTGGGGGCCAACGGGTCCGACAGGCGTGCTGACGCTGAAGCTGGTGGGTTCGGCCGGTCAGTCCTTCGGCGCCTTCGGGGCCAAGGGGCTGAAGCTGGAGCTGACGGGCGAGGCCAACGACTATGTCGGCAAGGGCCTGTCCGGCGCCGACATCGTGGTCAAGCCCATCGAGTGGCGCGAGCACCAGCCCGCCATCGGCAACACGACCCTGTATGGCGCGACGTCCGGACGGCTGTTCGTAGCGGGCAGCGCGGGCGAGCGGTTCGCGGTGCGGAACTCGGGCGCGCAGGCCGTGGTCGAGGGAGCCGGCGCCCACGCCTGCGAATACATGACCGGCGGTCGGGTCGCGATCCTTGGTCCGGTCGGCTGGAACCTGGCGGCGGGCATGTCCGGCGGCGAACTGTTCGTGCTGGACGAAGCCGGCCGCACAGGACTGGCGCTGAATGGCGACCTGGCCTCCTTCGGGCCGGTCACCGAAGCAGCGGCGGGACGGCTGAAGGCCCTGATCGAGGCGCATCTGGCGGCGACGGGATCGCCTCTGGCGCGGCGGCTTCTGGGGGCCTGGGGCGACAGCCTGAAGCGGTTCGTCCGCATCGTGCCGACCCCGGTCGCCGAGGCCGAGCGCAAGCTTGACCAGGGAGAAGCCGTCCCCGCATGATCCGTCCACCCGCATAGATCATCTCAAGGCCTCCCCGCCGATGACGACGCCCGCCCTCCTCGCGCATCAGGCGCCGCTGGCCATCGACGCGGCGGCGACAGGTTGGATTCTGGTCTCGACGGCGCTGGTCCTCATGATGACCCTGCCCGGGCTGGCGCTGTTCTACGGCGGCATGGTCCGCAAGAAGAACATCATCTCGACCATCGCTCATTCGGCTGCGTCCTTCATGGTCGTGACGGTGCTTTGGTTCGTGGTCGGCTACAGCCTGTCCTTCGGCGTCTCGGGCGAACCGACCAACGGCTTCATCGGCGGCCTGCAGGCCCTGTTCCTCAACGGGGTCACCATCGAGACGGCGCACAGCCTCGCGCCCGGCCTGCCCGAATACCTCTGGATCGCGTTCCAGCTGACCTTCGCCATCATAACGCCCGCCATCATCGCCGGCGCCTTCGCAGAGCGGATGAAGTTCTCGGCCAGCGTCCTGTTCTTCGCCCTGTGGCACCTGATTGTCTACGCACCCGTATGTCATCAGGTCTGGGGCGGCGGCTGGCTGGGCGGCTGGGGCGTTCTGGACTTCGCGGGTGGGGCGGTGGTGCACGTCAACGCGGGCGTGGCGGGGCTGGTCTGCGCGCTGGTCCTGGGTCCGCGCCACGGCTTCGGTCGAGACAACATGGCGCCCGCCAACCTGGCCTATGCCGCCATCGGTACGGGCCTACTGTTTGTCGGCTGGCTGGGCTTCAATGCGGGCTCAGCCTGGGCGGCGGACGGCATCGCGGCGGTGGCGGCGCTGAACACCATCCTGGCCCCAGCGGCTGCCGCCTTCGGCTGGATGGTGGTGGAGTGGATCGACCAGAAGCGGCCGACGCTGCTGGGCCTCCTGTCCGGTCTGGTCGGCGGCCTGGTGGCGGTGACGCCGGCGGCGGGCTTCGTCGACCCGAAGGGCGCCTTCCTGATCGGCCTGGTCGGCGGCCCCGCCTGCTACGCCGGATCGGTCTGGCTGAAGCGCGCTTTGAAGTACGACGACAGCCTCGACGCCTTCGGCATCCACGGGGTGGGCGGCATCGTCGGCGCGGTTCTGACCGGCCTGCTCGCCAGCGCCTCGATCAACGCCCTGTCGGAGGGGGCCGACGTCGTGAAGCAGGTTCTCGGCCTGTTCGCCGTCATCGCCTGGAGCGCGGTCGGCACCTGGATCGTGCTGATGGTCTGCCGCTTCACCACCGGCCTGCGCGTCGACCGCGAGGGCGAGATCGAGGGGCTGGACTACTCCCAGCACGGCGAAACCATTCACTGACTTCGCTACCCTCTCCCAAAGGGAGAGGGCTTGAGGTTCGGAGAGCGAAGCGATCCGCCAACCGAAAGGGTGAGGGGTTTCCCTCCTACCGGTTGGCCCCGTAACCCCTCACCCTTTCGCGCAAGGCCGATCGCCCTGACGGGCTCTCGGGCGCTCAAGCCCTCTCCCCCTGGGAGAGGGATCAAACATCACTCCAGCGCCCGCACGTTGTCGTTCGAGTTCCGGTCGATCCACTTGTTGTAGGGATCGACCCCCGCGAACTCGGGCCTCTGCGCCGTCGTGAAGCGGAAGGTCTGCACCCCCGTCCGCAACGGTCGCCGCTCGAACAGCAGGACGTCGCGCGCATCGAACGCCCTGTCCCCCGGCTCGGCGGCGAAAAGGCCGATGTCGAAGGTCTCGTTCAGCGGGGCCTCGGTCTCCTCGCCCTGGCCGTTGGCGTAGAGCTTGCGGGCCTCGACCGTGACCGTAACGTCCCAGCGGCCGTCCGACCGCCGCGTCGCCGTGGTCTCATTGACCTTCACGTCATAGAGCGTGATCCGCTCGAACAGGTCGGTGATCAGGGCCTGCTTGTCCGCTGGGGCCTGGGCCCGCAGCGCCGCCACCAGGTCCAGCGAGCGCGGATAGGGCGCGCCCTGGAAGGCGAACCTCTGCAACAGGGTCCGCAGCGCGGCGTTGACCCGATCCTCGCCGATCTGGTCGGCCAGCAGATACATCACCGACCCACCCTTCTGGTAGTGGATGTAGCCCTGGTTCTCGACGCGATAGAGCGGCAACTCCTCCAGACGCTCGGTGCCCCGGGCGCGCAGATAGCGGTCCAGCTCATACTTCAGGAACCGGCGGATCTGATCGGCCCCATAGCTCTCCTTCATCACCATCAGGGCCGAGTACTGCGCCAGCGTCTCGGTCAGGGTCGTGGACCCTTGCGAGTCCGCGCTGACCACCTGATGCGCCCACCACTGGTGCCCCAACTCGTGGGCCGTGATGTAGGTGACGTAGTCGATCTTCTCCGGATCGCGGAAGTCAGCGATGAAACCGAGCCCCTCGGAGTAAGGGATCGTATTGGCGAAGGCCTGGGCGAAGCTGGCGTAGGCCGGGAACTCGATGATCCGCACCTGCCGGAACTGATACGGGCTGAAGTTGGCCTGGAAGTAGTCCAGCCCGGTCTTCAGCGACTGGAACATCCGGTCGATGTTCCGCTCGTGGCCGGGGTGGTGATAGACGGCCAGCTCGATGCCGTCGTGCACCTGGCGCTCGACCTCGTAGCGGGCCGACTGCACCGACAGGAAGTTCAGGATCGGCGCCTCGGTCACGAACCGCGCCGTGCGCCGCCCGTCCCGCGTCACATCCGAGACCTTGTAGCCCGGCGCGATCGGCGTCTGGTCCGCCGTCGTCGTGATGGTGATGTCGGACGTCACCCAGTCCGCGCCGATATAGTTGCGACGTTGCGCCGAGGTGTCCTCCAGACGCGCCTGCCGCAGTTCGGCGGGCAAGCCGTACTTGCGACGGGTCGTGCGATCCCGCAGCAGCCCTTGCCGGCTCATGCCGATGATGGGCGCGAACTCGTTGTTGGAGACGAAGGTGCCGTTGTCGACCAGTCGCGTGGTGTTGCCGCGATGCTTGAAGCCGCGCTGCTCGAACACGGTCTCGAACCGCACCGTCCGGCGCTCGCCCGGCGCCATCGGCGTGGCGAAGCGATAGATGCGATAGTCGAACTCCTCCCACTCGCGCGCCACCGTCGCGCCCTCGACCTCCATGCGGGTGACCTGCAGATCGGGCAGCCAGCGCAGGTGCATCTCCGACAGAGGCGCCCCCGTCCGGTTCTCGACCACATAGGTCCCCTCGGTCACCAGACGCGGCGCGTGGGGATCAAGGTCCATGACATAGGTCACGCTGACCGTGGACGGCTGCGGCGTATCCTCGAACTGCAGCAGCGCCTTCTCGTAGTCGGCCTGACGCTTCTCCTCCTGATCCGAGGTCACATATTCATTGAGGACATTGGTGTTGTAGAAGATGAAGCCGCCCAACCCGACGAAGGCGACGGCGGCGACGGCCATGATGACGCCCGCCGGCCCCGCCAGACGGCGCGGCATGCGACGCACGCGCGGCAGCAGCCGGGTCTCGGTCCCCCGCCGCCACAGGGCGTAGGCGACGACCAGCAGGATCACGGCGAAGGCGGTCCAGTAGGCGTCGGTCCAGTTGGAGAAGCCGCGGAAATCGCCCTGCCCGTTCATATCCGACAAGGGCACGCCGATGCCGCCGCCGTACCGGTACAGCACGTGCTCGAAGCCCAGGTTCGACAGCACGATGGTCGAGACCAGATAGACCACCATGATGGCCCAGCCGACGAATTTGTTGGGTGACAAGGCCTGGATGAACATCGCCAGCACCGCGATGAAGGCGAAGTTCAGGGTGCCCGGCAGCAGCAGCCACAAGAGGTACTTGTCGAGCTCGTAGTCGACCCCGCCCTTGTAGGTCTGGACGGCGACGCCGGTCAGGATGCCGACGATCAGGATCGAGCCCAGCACCAGCACAAGCGCCAGAGTCTTGGGAACCAGGAAGGTCCAGTCCGGCGTCGGCGTGGCGTCGATGATCTCGTGCGTCTTGCGCTCGCGGTCGCGCCAGACCAGTTCGCCCGCGTAGTAGATGGCCAC
The DNA here is from genome assembly GCF_000701445.1 of Brevundimonas bacteroides DSM 4726. Taxonomy (GTDB): domain Bacteria; phylum Pseudomonadota; class Alphaproteobacteria; order Caulobacterales; family Caulobacteraceae; genus Brevundimonas; species Brevundimonas bacteroides. The sequence continues at coordinate 37,885 of NZ_JNIX01000001.1, read as the reverse complement.
GATGATGGCCACGAGACCGAAGGCGCCCTGCAGCAGCTCAACCACCAGACGGGTGACCAGAAACACCGGCGCGCCATAGACCTCGCCCGCGAACAGCAGACTGCCCACACCCTGGAAGGCGCCGAGCACCAGGAGCACCAGGAAGGCCGGGCTCTTGAAGATCAGCCCCATCTCGAAGCCGGTTCGCCGGCTCAGCTGGGCCCAGCCCGAGCCGAAGCCGTAGCTGGGAGCCGGCAGCGATCCGGCGGGCGCCGAGGCGGCCGGCGTGGTCTCGGCCAGCTTGCGCAGCTTGTCCTGCTTGGACGCCTTGGCTCCGCGCGTCGCCGGTCGATAGAGGAAGTAGGCGGCTGCTAGGAAGACCACCCCCACGCCCGTCCAGATCAGGCGATTGTAGAGGAAGACCCCCTCCAGCGCGGGTTTCAGGGTATTGCGCTCCACCGGCGTCCAATAGCGCGTGACAAGACCATAGGCCGAGGCGCCGAACGGTTCCAGCCATGCCAGGATGTCCTCGAACTCGGGCCGCGCCAGCGCCGAGGTCAGACTGATGTAGAGGATGAAGACCGCGACGACGCCGACATAGGTCGCCATCATCGAGCGGGTGACGGTCGCAAGGGCGAAGAACAGGGCCGAAGTCAGGAAAACCCCCGGCAGGCCCATCACGAAATAGGACCAGGCATAGTCACCCGGCCGGAAGGCCCCGATCGTCTCCTGATCGACCCACGGCATGAAGGTGCCGACGATGGTTCCGATCGTCACGCTGAGGAAGCACAGGGCGACGGCGGCGAAGGCGCCGACGAAACGGCCGTACAGATAATCGAACTTGGTCGCCTGGCTGGCCTGGATCATGGGTCCAAAGCCGGTGGTGGCGTCACGAGCCACGACGTTGGCGACGATGGCGGTGGTCGCCAGCATGAACAGGATGGCGAAGACGGTGTTGGCCTGCGCCAATGCATAGGGCGCGTTGACGTTCACATTGCCCCCACCCCCGATCGAGATGTTGTCGGACGCGGCGACGAGCCCGAAGCTCATCAAGGCGAACAGGATTCCGATGACCCAGAAGGCCGGCTGGCGCAGCTGGTAGCGGAATTCGAATGCGGCGATCTTCCCGAACATGGCTCAGGCCGCCGCTTTCCGGGACGCCGACAGGGTCGAGAAATAGACGTCCTCCAGCCCGCCGGGCACGGGCTCGAAGCCTTCGCCGGGGCGGCGGTCCGACAGGACGTGGATCACGGTCCGGCCCGCGAACAGGCGCGTGGAGATGACCTCATGCTTGGCGCGGTGTTCCTCCAGCGCCTCCTTGTCGATGGTCTTCTTCCACACCCGGCCGTTCAGCCGTTCCATCAGCTCGGCGGGCGCGCCCTCCAGCTGGATCTTGCCGCCGGCCAGCACCGCCATCCTGGGGCACAGGTCGGCGACGTCTTCCACGATATGGGTCGACAGGATGATGACGACGTTGTCGGCGATCTCGGCCAGCAGGTTCAGGAACCGGTTGCGTTCCTCCGGGTCCAGGCCGGCCGTCGGTTCGTCGACGATGATCAGCTTGGGGTTGCCGATCAGGGCCTGGGCGATGCCGAACCTCTGACGCATGCCGCCCGAGAAGCCGGCCAGCGCCTTCTTCCGCACCGACCAGAGATTGGTCTGGTTCAGCAGGGTCTCGACGGTTTCCTTCCGCTCCTTGCCGCCCGCGATGCCCTTCAGCACCGCCATGTGATCCAGCATGTCGTAGGCCGAGACGCGCGGATAGACGCCGAAGTCCTGGGGCAGATAGCCCAGCGTGCGCCGCAGCTTGTCCGGCTCGGCGATCACGTCGATACCGTCGAAGTCGATGGAGCCCGAGGTCGGCGTCTGCAGCGTCGCGATCGACCGCATCAGCGTCGACTTGCCCGCCCCGTTCGGCCCCAGAAGGCCGAACATCCCGGTCGGAACGCTCAGCGTCACATCATCGAGCGCGCGCGTTCCATTGCCATAGACGTGGACGAGATTCTTCACCGACAGCATTTCAGAGTCCCCTGCTAGGTCAAGGAGACTTGTCACGCCGAGCCACGGCCCGCAAGTTACGAATGCGTCAGGAAATGGGCGCGCGGGTCAGGCGGTAGCGTCCACCGACCTCCTCGAAGGCGTCCTCACCCGTGCGGCGGAAGGCCATCAGGACGGTCCCCTCGACGCTCAGCACCTCGAAGCCGTTGGCGGTGGCCCGCCACGACCTGGCCGCCGCTAGGGCCGGAACCGCACACCGCTCCACCAGGACCGGCCGGACGCCTTCGATGATCAGGTTCGACAGCGAAAGCTGGCACCGCGCGCCGCCGCCGCTTTCCGACAAGGCCCAGAAGCCGGCTACCTGATCCACCGCCAGCGTGCGCATTTGCGGCTCCGACGCGGCAGATTGCGGCGTGCAGGCGGTCACCAGCAGGGCTCCGGCGAGCGCGGCGGCGGTGCGGATCGGGGCATGGGGCATGACATCCTCTGACAGGACATTCCGCTCGGATCAGGGCGAGGACAAGGCCTCAGCCGCCCTTCATCCTCAGCCGATACGCATGCAGCAGCGGCTCGGTATAGCCGTTCGGCTGCTGCACGCCCTCGAAGACCAGCGCCCGCGCCGCCTGATAGGCCAGCGACCCCTCCGGATCGGTCGCCATCGGCCGATACAGCGGATCGCCCGCGTTCTGCGCGTCCACCTTGGCCGCCATGCGCAAGAAGGCCGCCTCGACCTGCGCGGCTGTGCAGACCCCATGCAGCAGCCAGTTGGCGATGTGCTGGGAGGAGATGCGCAGCGTCGCCCGATCCTCCATCAGGCCCACGTCGTGGATGTCCGGCACCTTGGAACACCCTACCCCTTGATCGATCCAGCGCACGACGTAACCCAGGATGCCCTGGGCGTTGTTGTCGAGCTCGTCGGCCACCTCTTGCTCGGACCAGTTGGCCCCCTGCGCCAGCGGCGGCGTCAGCAGGTCGTCAAGGCCAGGCGTCGGCCGCTGGGCCACCTCCTTCTGGACCGCGAACACATCGACCGCGTGATAGTGGAGGGCATGCAGCGTCGCCGCCGTCGGGCTGGGTGTCCAGGCGGTGTTGGCGCCTGTCCGGGGATGGCCGATCTTCTGCTCCAGCATGTCGGCCATGCGATCCGGCGCCGCCCACATACCCTTGCCGATCTGAGCCCGGCCCGACAGGCCGCAGGCAAGACCGATCGAGACGTTGCGCGCCTCATACGCCGTGATCCATTTGGAGCTCTTGATGTCGGCCTTGCGCACCATGGGCCCGGCTCGCATGGCCGTATGGATCTCGTCGCCGGTGCGGTCGAGGAAGCCCGTGTTGATGAAGACGATCCGGTCCTTCACTGCGTGGATGCAGGCCGCCAGGTTCGCCGAGGTTCGCCGCTCCTCGTCCATCACCCCGACCTTGATGCTGTGCCGCTCAAGTCCCAGCAGGTCCTCGACAGCGTCGAACAGGGCGTTGGTGAAGGCGGTCTCGTCGGGGCCGTGCATCTTTGGCTTGACGATGTAGATCGACCCGGCAGTCGAGTTCCGGAACCGGCCCAGCGCCTTTAGATCATACAGACCGATCAGCGACGTCACGATCGCATCGAGAATGCCCTCGAACGCTTCGGACCCATCCGGCAGCCGGATCGCCGGATTGGTCATCAGGTGGCCGACATTCCTCACGAACAGCAGCGACCGCCCCTTCAGCGACCGGGTCGAGCCGTCATCGGCGGTATAGGACTTGTCGGCCTCCAGCGTGCGTTCCAGCGTCTTGCCGCCCTTCTGGAAGCTGGCGCTGAGGTCGCCCCGCATCAGGCCCAGCCAGTTGCGATAGGCGGCGGTCTTGTCCGCCGCATCCACCGCAGCGACCGAGTCCTCCAGGTCGCAGATGGTCGACAGGGCGCTCTCCAGGATTACATCGGCGATCCCTGCGGGATCGCTCGCGCCGACCGGATGGTCCCGGTCGAACACGACCTCGATGTGCAGTCCGTTGTGGCGATACAGCACGCCCTTGTCGGTCCGCCCGACGAACTGCTCCTGATGCTTCAGAGCGATGGCGTGGGCGAAGCTCTCGTCCACATCGGCCCACGACATGGTTTCCAGCGGCACGGCCTCGTCCAGGAACGCCTTCGCCCGCGCCACCACCCGCGCCCCGCGCTCCGCGTCGTATCCGCCCGGAGGCGGCAGGTCGCCCAGCGCATCGGTGCCATAGAGCGCGTCGTACAGACTGCCCCACCGCGCGTTCGCCGCGTTCAGCAGGAACCGCGCATTCAGGATCGGCACGACCAGCTGCGGCCCCGCCAGCCTGGCCAGCTCGTCGTCCACCCGCTCGGTCCCGACCTGGAACGGCGCCGGCTCGGGCGCGAGGTAGCCGATCTCGCGCAGGAAGCGCTCCGTCGCCGCCGCATCGTGCGGTTGGCCCTTCCGCGCCGCGTGCCAGGCGTCGATCCGCGCCTGAAGCTCGTCCCGCCGCGCCAGCAGCGCGCGATTTACCGGTGTGAAGCGCCCGAAGATGTCGGCCACGCCCGCCCAGAAACCATCCACCTCGATACCCAGACCGGGAAGCACCTCCGCCTCGATGAAGGTCGCCAGCTCCTCGGCGACCGACAGGCCGGCGCGGTCGATGTGGGTCATGCGGATCTCCGTCGAGCCGGACCGGGGAGGCAGCTCGTAACAATGCGTGATCGCACTAGAGCGGGCCGGGCGCGCGGGCGCAAGCATCGCCACGATTGACACCGGTGACAGCTCGGATCGCGCCGCCTAGGCTGACTTGCGCCCGAGGTGCAGGGAGAGTGGGATGAAGCTTCGGCGCCGCACAGTCATGACGGGTCTGTTGCTCCCGACCTTGAGCGGCTTCACCCGCCAGCAGAGGATCGACCACCCGGTCGCTCCGACGACGAACGGTCCTGTGCGCGGCTATCGCGACGGCGGCGTGACCGTCTTCAAGGGCATTCGCTACGGCGCCGATACCGGCCAGCGCCGCTTTCAGCCGTCTGCGCCGCCCAGACCCTGGGCTGACCCCGCCGACGCCTTCGCCTACGGCCCGGCCAGCCCTCAGACCGGCCCTGAGCTGAACCAGAGCGAGGACTGCCTCTTCCTCAACGTCTGGACGCCGGGACTCGACGCTGAACGGCGCCCGGTCATGGTCTACATCCACGGCGGCGGCTACTCGACCGGCTCCGGCTCCAGCCCCCTCTACGACGGGACGCGGCTGGCGGCTCGCAACGACGTCGTGGTCGTCACCCTGAACCACCGGCTGAACCTCTTCGGCTACGCCTATCTGGCCCGCTTCGCCGGCCCCGCCTTCGCCGACAGCGGCAATGCGGGCCAGCTCGACCTGATCCTGGCGCTGCGATGGGTGCGCAACAACATCGCGGGCTTCGGCGGCGACCCGTCCCGCGTCATGGTCTTCGGCCAATCCGGCGGTGGAGCCAAGATCGCCACGCTGATGGCCACGCCGTCCGCCGCCGGCCTGTTCCATCGCGTCGCGACCATGAGCGGCCAGCAGGTCACGGCGTCCGGCCCGATGAACGCCACTCGCCGCGCCACGGCCTGGCTCGACGCGCTGGACCTGCCGCCCGACCGTGCCGCAGACGTCGCGAACCTCCCCGTCGACCGCCTGCTCCGTGCCGCGGAGATCACTGATCCCGTCCTCGGCTACGGCTCACTCTACTTCGGCCCGGTGCTGGACGACCGCACTCTGACGCGGCACCCCTTCTACCCGGACGCGCCCACCCAGTCGGCCGCCATTCCCATGATCATCGGCAACACCCGCGACGAGACCCGCGCCTTCCTCGGCGGCGATCCGGCCAACCACGCCCTGACGTGGGACGACCTGCCCGGCCGCATGACGCTGGCCAACATGCGCATCGACGTCGCGCCCGAGGGCGTCATCGCCGCCTATCGCGCCATGCATCCGGACTGGTCGCCCAGCGACGTCTTCTTCGCCGCGACCACCGCCGCCAGGTCCTGGCGCGGGGCGATCATCGAGGCCGAGGCTCGAGCGGCAGCCGGAACCCCCGCGTTCGTCTACCAACTGAACTGGACCAGCCCCATCGACGGCGGCCGTCGCGGGGCCATGCACACCGACGACATCCCGCTGGCCCTCGACACCGTCGCCGCTCCCGGCAGCCGCGCCCAGGGGCCTCAGGCGCAACCGATGGCCGACATCCTGTCCGGAGCCTTCGCCGCCTTCGCCCGGACCGGCGACCCCAACCACCCCGGCCTGCCCGCCTGGACGCCCTACGACCTGACGCGCCGCCAGACCATGATCATGGACGTCCCGCCCCGCATGGAGGACGATCCCAGAGGCGGCGAACGCCGCCTGTTCGCGCGGGTTCCCTACATTCAGCCGGGGACGTGAACCGCGCTCCGCCTTGACTTCACCGTAATCGAAGCCCATGTGCCCTTCCGTCGCACCTTTGCGGCCCCGGCGTCTCCAGCGCGTGTGGGTCTTCACCCAAGACGAAGACCGCTCTGTAGAAGACGCAGGCTCCTCGAGCTTCATTCGCTGCCCGGACACGCGGGGCGGCGCCCGTCAAAGCCCTCGCCCCATCGGCGCGGGACAGACGGCGCGCGGTCCTTTGGCGTTTCCCGCCCGGCCGATGCGCGTCGTCGCACGCGAAAGAAAACCGCTCCCATGAGCGCCAAGACCTTCGACTCCTTCGGCCTGAACAAGGCCCTGCTGACCGCCCTCGCGACCGAGGGCTACGTCACCCCCACCCCGATCCAGGCCCAGGCCATTCCCTCGGTCATGACCGGCAAGGATCTGCTGGGCATCGCCCAGACCGGCACCGGCAAGACCGCGGCCTTCGCCCTGCCGATCCTGCATCGGCTCGCCGAAAACCGCACCGCGCCCCTGCCCCGCACGACCCGCGCCCTGATCCTGTCGCCGACGCGCGAACTGGCCACCCAGATCGCCGATAGCTTTAAGGCCTATGGCCGTCACCTGGGCTTCCGCGTCGCGGTCGTCTTCGGCGGCGTCAGCTACGGGCCCCAGGAACGCGCCCTGCAACAGGGGCTGGACGTCCTGGTCGCCACGCCCGGCCGTCTTCTGGATCACATGCAGCAGAAGACGCTGGACCTCTCGACCACCGAGATCTTCGTGCTCGACGAGGCCGACCAGATGCTGGACCTCGGCTTCGTCAAGCCGATCCGCCAGGTCGTCGCCCGCCTGCCCCACCGTCGCCAGAACCTGTTCTTCTCGGCCACCATGCCGTCCGAAATTGGCAAGCTGGCTGGAGACCTGCTGAAAGACCCGGTCAAGGTCCAGGTCACGCCGCAGTCGACCACGGTCGAGCGCATCAACCAGTCGGTCATCTGGGTCGAACAGGGGCGCAAACGCGCCCTCCTGACCGAGATGTTCTCCGATCCCAACTATTCGCGCTGCCTGGTCTTCACCAAGACCAAGCATGGCGCCGACAAGGTCGCGGCCTATCTGGAGGCCGGCGGCGTCCAGGCCGGCGCCATCCACGGCAACAAGTCCCAGCCCCAGCGTGAGCGCACGCTCGCCGCCTTCAAGGCCGGCAAGCTGCGGGTGCTAGTCGCCACCGACATCGCCGCGCGCGGCATCGACGTCGACAACGTCTCCCACGTCGTCAACTTCGAGCTGCCCTTCGTGCCCGAGGCCTACGTCCACCGCATCGGCCGCACCGCGCGGGCGGGCAAGGACGGCTCGGCCGTCAGCTTCGTCGCCGGCGACGAGATGAAGCTGCTGCGCGACATCGAAAAGGTCACCCGCCAGAAGATCCCGGCCGTGGATCGCAGAAACGACGCTTCGCTCGGCCGTCTCGACGCCTCCATCATGGCGGCCGGCGTCGGCAAGAAGGCCTCCATGCCCGACGACGTGCGTGGCGATAACCAGCAGCAGTCACGCGGCCCCCGCAACCCGCGCCGCGAGGGCGTCAAAGCCCCCCATGGCGGCCAGCCGCATCGCCAGCGCAAGGGCCATCGCGGCCAGGGCGGCGGCGATCGCGCCATCGCGCCGACGACGCCCTTCGACCCCCTGGCCGCCGACCGCGCCCGCAGCCGCGCGCCTCAGGCGGACGCCCGCGCCGCCGCTCAGCCGGTGAAGGAAGGTGAAATCCGTCGCCGTCCCCGCCGTCGCCGCCCGTCCAACGGCGGCAAGGGCTTCGCCGCCAACGGCTGATCGATCAGCCGCACACCGGATCGAGCGGCGTCGCCGGGGGCGGCGCCAGCTCAACCCAGTCGCCGTAGCGCGCGACGGTCGTCCATCCGTTCAGCGCGGCCTGCGCCTCTTCCGGCGCGACGACGCGCGCGTGACAGGCGGACAGCTGCGCGCTCGTTTCCGCTGACACCTGCCGGGCCTCGACCTCTTCGGTCAGGCGCAGGATCAACGCGTTCTGCTGCGCCTGTCGCTCCATCAGCGCATGGCGCGGCAGGTAGTAGGGATCGCCTGCGATGCCGGACTTGCGCGCCGACGCGTTCCACCGCGCCGCCGCCCAGCCCTGGCTCCCGAGATCGAGAAAGATCAGACGTCGATCCTGGCTCTCCGCCCGGATCGCCTGCAACATATCGGCCGCCCTTGGGGAGATCGCCGCGTCCCGAAACCCGAGGCCCGCATCATGGGCCTGGACCGTTCGCCCCCCCGCCAGATTCAACAGAAACACGGCGGCCATCAGAGGCGCGGCCAGGGCGATCATGCCGGTCAGGCTCAGGCCCTCGGCCATCCGCCCGACGACCGGCCAACGCCCCTCCAGCCAGCGCCTGGCCAGCCAGACCACCCCCGCCACGAGCGCCAGCAGCGTCGCCAGAACCACCCAGGTCAGGTCCGGCGTCACCTTCAGCACCGTCAGCGACAGCAGCAGGGGAATCTTCTCCGGCGTCTTCAGGGCCGGCGCCCGTACGACCTCGCCCAGCGCCAGCAGATAGGCCGCCAGGCCCACGGTCTCCAGCGCGCGCGCCGGGCTCAGGAGCACGAGCGCCGGAACCGGCGGCAGACTGTCCGACAGGGCGAAATAGAGGCCGCCCCCGACAAAGATCGCCGCCGAAACGACGACGATCACCCGCAGTCCCACTCCGACGGTCGGCCCGTAAGACACCCCCCGGAACCACAGGAAACCGAGCCCCGCGACGAACAGGGCCTTGGACATCCAAGAGATGGCGAAGGGATCGTCCTCTCGGGTATAGGCCGCCTTCAGCACCTCCAGCACCGCTCTCGCCTCTTCGGTCGGCAGCCGTGCCGACTGGGTCAGGGCCGCCCACACCGGCACGACCATGGCCAAGGCCAGCAGCGCCCAGGGCCAGACCGACCGTTCGCGTCGCCAGAGCATCGCCGCCCCGCCGATCAGCACCAGCGGCCACCCGACCTTGAACGCGAACAGGTTGATCGGGATCAGCACCGCCGCCATCAGCACCGGTCGCCACGCGAGCAACGCATACAGGAACCAGACCCGCCCGGCCGCCGCCAGCATGGTCAGGCTAAAGTTGTGCTCGAAGATCCACCCGCCCTTGTTGAACTCCACCAGCTTGAAATCGGCGAAGATGGCCAGAAACAGCAGCATCAGCGCCATCACCGGCCGCGCGACCCCCAGCGGCCCGGTCAGAATGCGCCAGACGCCCCACCCCGCGACGCCCGCAGCCGCCAGATACGCCGCGATCACCGGCGCTGGCGCTGTCATGTCCAACTGCAGGGCTTCCAGCAGAGGAAACACCACGGACGACCGCGCCACGATCGCCGCGTTCAAATACATGTCCTGGGCATAGAGCGCGGGTGCCGCCGCCCTCTGCAGGAACGGCAGGACGACCGGGTTCACGTTCTGGAACCGCGCGATCAGCATCATGGCGATCGCCATGACGAACAGACCCACAGTCGCCAATGGCACGACCCTGCGCGCGAAATCCCGCTGATGCCCTGTCACGGTCTGCCCCCAAGCCGTTCGCGGCGAGACATAGCCGATCGGGTCGCCGCCGTCTTGCACGACAACGTTCGGCCAAACGAAAGGCCCCGCCGGCGAACCGGCGGGGCCTCCTCCCCTCAGGTCAGGGTGGGGATCAGAACCGGACGTTGACGCCCAGGAAGAAGCGACGGCCATAGAGTCGACCGGATTTCCTCGTGCTTTCGGTCCGCCTGACCGGTACCCGGTGACTCATCCGGATGAGGGCTTACCAAGGCCTGTAGTTGAGGCCGATGAAGAAGCGTCGGCCGTAAGGATCGAAGTTGTTGTAGATCACACCGGCCGCCAGCCAGCGTGCTGGCTCGCTGTCGAAGGCGTTGACGACACCGAACCGAACCGACAGATCGTCCCGCAGATCGGCCCGGACGGTGAAGTCGTGGCGGGCGAAGTTTCGGGTGTTGAGATACTGCGCGGCGCGGTTGTCGCCGTTGCCGACGAGGGCGCGGGGCTGGACGATGTCCTGCGCCGTCTGCCAGTCCATGGTCCAGTTCACGCTCCATGTATCCGTCGGCGCATAGGTCACCGACTGGGTCAAACGAACGCGAGGATAGGTCAGCTCGCTGTCCTGTTGCGTGATGTTGCCCGGGTTGGCGATGTCGTTGAACTGGGACTGCTGGATCAGCCAGGTGCCCGCCAGCCTGTAGTCCACGCGACCCAGGTTCCAACCGGTCAGGTTCTCGATGTCGTTCGAGTAGTTTGCCGTGAAGTCCAGACCCCGCGTCTCGCGGCGGGCGTAGTTGATCGATCCCTGGATAAAGTCGGCGATCTGGAAACGATCGTCGTAGGCCGTCGTGGGCAGATTGGAGGTCCCCCGGAAAATAGTCGCGCAGGCGGGGCCGTTCAGACCGACTCCGGTGACGCACTGGTTGACCGCCGTCTGCGCGGTGATGGCCGCGATGACGTTGTTAATTTCGATTTCGAAGTAGTCCAGAACCAGCGAGAAGTTCGGGATGAAGTCCGGCGTCCAGACCGTCGAGAAGGTGAAGCTCTCCGAGTCCTCCGGCAGCAAGGCGGGATTGCCGCCATTGCGGCCGGCGATGCCGGACGGATAGGTCGGACGATAGGCGTTTGCAGCGGTCGGATCTGAGAAGGAATAGACACCCGCCAGACCCAGTTGCCCCAGCAGGGTGGTGCAGTTGGCGATGCGCTGATTGGCAACGGTCCGGTCAGCCAGGTTGTTGATGAGCTGCGCGTCGCAGGGGTCTTGCGGGTTGTTGAAGAAGGTCTGCGACTGGGGCGCGAACGACTCCCCGAGCGCGGGCGCACGGATGGAAGTGTTCACGCTCGAACGCAAAGCCAGCTGGCTGTTCAGGCGATAGACCAGGTTGACCCCGTAGACGTCCTGTCCACCTGTGGTCGAGAAGTCCGAGTAGCGGTACGAACCGCTCAGTTCGGCGTAGTCGCCGAGCCACAGATCGCGGAACAGAGGAAGCGACAACTCGGCGAAGCCTTCATTGGCCTCATACGACGCTGGCAGGAAGGCCCCGCCCGTATTGCCCTGGAGCCAGCGGCCGGCGACGCCCGCGGAGCGGCCCGTGCCCTCGGTCGTTTCCTTGCGGTACTCGTAGCCCAGAACGACGCCGATCGGACCCGCGCCCCAGAAATCCCACAGCTGGCCGCCCACCGTGCCGAGGAAGTCCTGCTGGGTGTTCTCCTCGGTGTAGTTGATGTCGGCGCGGATATAGGCCAGGGCCTCCGCGCTCTGGTTGCCCTCGCCGAACACGTTCAGCGGCACGCACTGGGCGATATCTGGATCGGTTCGGCCGATCTGCAGGCCGGTGTTTCGGTCCGTGACAGTGCCGCCGCCAGCAGTCAGCAGCTGAGCGCGACAAACGATGCGGCCCGGCGTACCAAGCACGCCCGCCGTATCGACCACGGCATCGGCCGCGTAGGAGAAGCGTTCGCCGTCGTCGGTGCCTTCACGCTCGGTGATGTCGACCCGGCCGTAGGTGTAGCCCAGGTCCCAGTCGAGGTTCTTGACGAACAGCAACTGGTCCAGCGAGCCCCGGGCACCCAGAACGAAACGCTGGAGGTCGCGTGTGTTGGCCTGGTCGCGGTCCGTGGTCCAGGAACTGTAGCGTGCATAGGGGGCCGAACGGGTCGTGGCCGGGTTCAACACGCCCGGCGACGTGGCCGTGGGCGCAGTGTAGTTCGTGATGGTGTTACTCAGGATCGCCTGCTGCAGGTTGGTCGGCAGGAAGGCGTTGTCCAGGCGCAGGGTGAACAGGCGCGGCGTCGACGCGCGGCTGCTGAGGATCGGCGCCGTGTCGGTACCCGAATACAGGTTCGACAGGTAGATTGTGTTGAAGTTGGGACCGGTGGTCAGATAGGTGTCTTCAAAGATCGCCTTGGCTTCGCCGTATAGCTCGATGTTCGGCGTGATGTCGAAGTTGAAGCCAACTTGGAACCGCTGTGACTCCGACTGCGGAATGCTGGAGTCGACGTTGACGCGGGTGTTGAAGCCGACACCGTCACCGCCGATGTTGAGGCCACGGCTGTAGCCCGTGTTACCGATGCGTTGCCCGAAATTGGCCAGGCGTGCGGTTGGGCCGGAGAACACATAGGTCAACCCCGGCAAAAGCGGGAAGCAATTGTCGGTGGTCTGGGGCGTCGCCAGCGCGCTCGTGCAATTCGGGTTCGGCACTGGCACATCTGCGTCGGTAGTCATGCTGGACGGCTGGGCGTTGGCCAGGGTCACAGTTCCCCAGTTAGTCGTTCCCAGCGATCGGATGTCCCGCCACAGCAGGTTGTCGTAATCACCGTCAACGGGGGCCGTCGAAGGATCGACGTCGTTTCCGACCAGGCCCCAGCCATCGCGCATCCAGTCGATGTCCTCATAATAGACGGCCTCGCTTTCCTCATGCTCGGCGAAGCCATAGACGTTCAACGTGTCGTCCAGGAGGTTGGCGCCCCAGAGCGCCGACAGGCGCCGTGTGGTCTGGCCGTCCTGGTTGATCATGCCGTAGTTGGCATCGATCTCCAGGCCTTCGAAATCGTCGCGCAGGACGAAGTTCAACACACCCGAGACGGCGTCGGCGCCGTAGACCGACGAGGCGCCGCCAGTGACGATCTCGATATTTTCGATCAGCAGACGCGGGATGCTGTCGGCATCGACTGCCAGCGAACCGGCGGCTGAGCCGATATGACGGCGACCGTCGACCAGGGTCAGGGTGCGCCCCGTGCCCAGAGACCGCAGGTTCGGCAGCGCCAGACCGCCGATGCCTAGCGCGCCCGTCGTGTCGGAGGGCACCTGTGAGTTCGATAGGGCCGGGATGGTGGCCAGGTAATCGATAACGGTCGACTGACCCGAGGTCAGCAGGTCCTCGCGGCTGACCTGAATCAGCGGCGTCGGCGCATTGGCGGGATTGCGGCGGATGCGAGAGCCCGTCACCACGACTTCTTCCAGTTGGGAAGCGTCTTCCTCCTCCTGGGGCGCGGCGGTCTGGGCGTTGGCCGGGGCGGCCGCTGCCACAACGGCCCCGGCGAAGATCGTCGTCGCCAGAAGACGCGAACGGGTGATGTGTCTCATCGTTGAAATCTCGATCCTGAAGCGATGGCCGTCTGCGTCCCGGTGAACCGATGGCTCACTCGAACGCGACGCCCTCCAGGGTCGGCGGATCCGACCCTGTTCCCAGCGGGACCCTATGAACGGTTGCTTGGCCAGCCAAGCGACATTGAACGTCTGTATTCATAATCTGCAATATTCGTCACGGAATAGCCACATCATTACATATTACGCGTGTGTAAATGAGTCTGGCACGACGCCTTGGCGGATAATTACACTCTCGTAATACATTAATTTGCTGTTAGTTTCGCGACCTAGACTTGACGGCCATGGCGATTGGGTCGCTTTTGAAGCAGTGCACCCGCCGGGCGCACAGCGCGACGAAGCGACGCCGCGCCCTCTTGGGGTCGTCCTGGATGCCGCCTGTTCTCGTCGATGTCCTGGACGGACGCCTGCTCATGGAGTTGCAGCGCAACAGTCGGATCGGCGTCGCAGAGCTTTGCGACACCGTAGGCCTGACTCCGGCCACCTGCCATCGCCGCCTGAAACGTCTGCGCGAAAGCGGCCTGATCGTGGGCGAGGTCGCGCTGGTGGACCCCCGCCATACCGCCCGGCCCCTGACCGTGATCATCGAGCTCAAGCTGGACCAGCGCAGCGGCGGCGAACGCCTGGCGTTCGAACGCCGACTGGCGGAACAGCCCGAGCTTTCGATGGCCTGGGCGGTCAGCGGCGACACCGACTTCGTGGCCATCGGCCAATTCCGCGACATCGAACACTATCGCGACTTCATGCTGCGCCAGCTGATCGCCGACGACCTGGTCCAGCGTCACAAGTCGACGCTCGCGCTCGAACGCCTTCGCTTTGACCTGTCGCTGGAGTTCGCTATCGAACGGTAATGCCCCGGCCGTGGACGGGTCGTCTCAGGACGCGCCGGCCGTCCGCAGCGAGACGACGGTCGCGCGCGGCGCCGCCCCGATCGGCCGTGCCGAGACGATCAGTCCGTCGATCCGTTCGGCCAGTTCGAGACCCGCGTCGGTCAGGAACAGATGCCGCGAGATCGCCTCGCGCCCGTTGGACGCCATCAGCAGCCACCCCCGCCCCGGCGGCAGGACCCCCGCGTCGCCCGGCGAAAGCAGCGCCCGCGACGCGCGCGATGCCGTCGCCCCCGTCGTCGCCATCAGCTCGGCCAGCTCCTTGACCCGCACACCCGGATTCTCGGCCACATAGAGGAAGGCCAGCATCTCCGAGACCGTGATGTCTGGTGCCAGGCGACGCAGCAGGACCAGGCTGGCCAGCAGGGTGTTGCGGCGACGTCCTCCTGCCTCAGTCATCGACATAGGGGTCGACGATCAGACCCGGCAGGCCTGCGCGCGGCGCGGTCCGGGGTTTCCTCTGGCGGAAATCCAGCTCCGCGCCAGGATAGCTCCGACGCAGATTGTCATACTCCGCTGCGAGCGTCGCCTTGACCTGCTCTGCGGTCAGGAAGTCCTCGGCCTCGATATCGATGGTGATGGTCGCCCGCAGCCGGACTGGAGCGCAGCCCGAGGGGCGGCGAAGCGCGGTGGCGACCGATGCGGCTTCAAACGTCACAGACATGATCGAGGGCCTCCTTCCGACTCAATCATGCCCAAAGGCCGCCGTCGCTGAAACCAAAATGGGTGGCGAATTTTGAACAGGTTCGATCATCGGTCGCGGCCGGACGATCGAAAACTCTCAACGACCAGCGAATATTAAACCAGGTTTAGAATCCTGTCTTCATGATGTCGGAAGGTTGTCGGAAACAGACGAGCGATTTCTTCCGTTCAGCCCGCCCCCACCAACATGAACTTAACGTAATAATTCCCGACCGGCTACCGACTTGCATGTCACGATAAGGTAATATGACGATCAAACCGTTACAGCTGCGCAATGCCAGGCGGATACGTTTGAACTATATTTCATTTGATTAGAAACGGCGCGAAGCCGACACAGACGAGACGGGATGCACCCAGACGGTTCAGGGAGAGACATCATGGCCTTCGATCGCTTCTCGACCGTCCTGTCCGCAGAGGCCACGATCCTGCTCGTCGGGTTTGCCGGACCGTCCCGCGGCCGCGTCGCCAATCTGCTGAGGAGCGATCGCGTTTCAGTCCTTGCCGCGGACGATCCGCAGGCCGCCCTCACCGTCGTCACCGACCAGGCCATCGACCTCGTGATCCTGGACGAAAGGACGTGTGGTTCTTCCGCCTATGACTTCTGCCGCACCAGCGCCGTTGAAGGCGGGCCGTCGATCCTGCTGCTCGCCGCCAGAGACGATGTCGTCAGCCAGATCGTGGCGCTAGAGGTCGGCGCCGATGAGGTCCTGCCGGCCGACGTGGACGATCGTTTGCTGGGAGCGCAGGTCCGGGCCCGCCTGCGCCGCACGCGCCGCCCGACACCGCCCACGGTGGCGTCGGGCCGATGGTCCATCGATTCCGAGACCCGGATGGCGACCGGCCCGAACGGCACCCGCGTTGAACTGGCTCGCCATCAGGTCCGCCTGATGCAGGTCTTCCTGGCCCATCCCGGCGAAGTCATCACCGCTGAACGCCTCGCCGAGCAGATCCCGGACATGTGTCTGGAGCCCGCCGCCTTCCGAACGGCCATGTCGCGCCTGCGCCGCCGCCTCGCGCCCCTGGACAGCCGGGAATTCCTCCGAATCGTTCGGGGTCGCGGCTACGTCCACCTGCCGAGCTAAGGCGACTGCCATTCGCCGCAAAGGCGACGCGGAGCCGACGCAAACTGGACACATTGACAAGACCGCGTCCGATCGGACTGAATGGCGTCCGGACGGGAGCGCGGCGCGCTCCGTGGCAGGAGCGGCCCCTTGGTCGATCGGCGCCTTCGCGAGCTGGAGGCGCAGACCCTCTGGATCGAAAATATCGATCAGCTGTCCGTCGGCCTCGCCGCCCGACGCCAGGACATGGTCGACCGCCTGCTGGCCTTTGGTCCCCTGTCGGTCAAGGAACTCGCCGCCCGGCTCGAGGCCAAGCCCTCGGCTCTCTACCACCACCTGCGAATGCTTCTGGCAGCCGGTCTGGTCGTCGAGGCCGGCTCGCGCGTGACCAACCGCAAGCGGGTACAGCTCTATGCCGCGCCGGCTCGCGCCATCCGCCTGCGCATCCGGCCGGGCGACCCGGCCAACGGCGCGGCCGTCCAGGGGTTTGTGCGCGCCCTTGCCCGCCAGATCGACGGCGACTTCGCCCGGGGCCAGGACCTGCCCCAGGCCGAGGCCGAGGGACCAGGACGCAACCTGGCGCTTCGGCGCCTCTGTGCCAGCCCCGACGCCGCCACCCTGGCCGAGATCAACCGCAAGCTCGAGGAGATCAACGCTCTTCTGATCGACGGTCCCACGGCGCCGGGCGGCGGGATCGTCCTGTCGTGGACCCTGGCGCCCCTCCCGGATCCCGGCGGCGCTGAGGACTGAGCCCCCGCCGTCCTCCGCCACCCCGGACAGGAAAAGGCCCCGCGCGACGGACGCGCGGGGCCTTTGGCCGGTCGGTTCGCGAGCAGGGGCGGGAACCGGCCGGCGTCTCTGGGGCCTGATCGACTGATCAGCGCGCGTAGTCGTGCGCGATGGCCCAGTCGAACCAGTTGTCGACCACGGTGCCGGTCAACAGGATGCCGATGCCGCCCGTCAGGGTGGTCAGGACGGCGAACCACCAGGCCCAGCGGTGGATGGATTCCATCGTGGCGTTGAAACCCATGGTCCAGCGCCAGAACAGCGCGCCCCGTTCGGCGGCGGTGCCGCGATCGGTGATCTGCTCGACTTCCCGATCCGCGCCGTAGCGCGTCGTGGCCAGGATGGTCGCGCCGTGCATCGCGAACAGCAGGGTGGAGCCATACAGGAACACGATCGAAAGCGCGTGGAACGGATTGTAGAACAGGTTGCCGTAAGTGATCGAGAAAGCCCCGGTCCAGTCGAGGTGCGGGAAGATCCCGAACGGCACGGCTTCGGACCAGCTGCCCATCA
Organism: Brevundimonas bacteroides DSM 4726; assembly: GCF_000701445.1. GTDB lineage: Bacteria > Pseudomonadota > Alphaproteobacteria > Caulobacterales > Caulobacteraceae > Brevundimonas > Brevundimonas bacteroides. Next base: position 20,497 of record NZ_JNIX01000001.1, on the reverse strand, counting down.
TGATCGGGCGGATGAAGCCCAGCACCAGATAGAGCCAGATCGCCGAAGCGAAGGCCCAGGTCGTGTGGGTGCCAAGACCCAGGGCCTTGGCCCGCTGATAGCTGCGGATGCACCAGCTGATCAAAGACACCGTCAGGAAGAAGCCGGCGATCAGCCACCATCCACCCTGGTTGAGCGGAGGCAGGATGTTCAGACCCTGCTCGGGCGGCGGCGGGTAGAGACCGAGCCAGAGAAGCTGCCGGACGAACTCGAACGGGTTCCAGTCCACCTGGGCCATCATGTTCAGCCCGATGATTTCGAACGCAAGGAACCCGGTCAGGAGGGACACCACGCCAGTCCAGCCGAGATGCACCGGTCCGATCTGGGCATTGCCGATCTTGCCAATCCAGTAGCTGAAGAAGGGCGTACCGACGCGTTCGCTATCGATGTCGGCCGTCGGCGCGCCCATCTCGGCATGCCCCCGAACCTGAACCTGGGTGAAGATATTCTGATAGGCGTTCATTTCAGTCGCCCTCCCCTATTGCCAGATCGGCAGGTTGCGCCAGCCATCCCACCATTCGGGCCAGCCCTTGTCCCAGAGGGGACCGCTAATGACGATGCAGATCGCGCTCCAGATCCCGGCCTGAAGGGCGAGGAACAGGCCGACCCGGTGAATGCCCAGGGTGCCGACCGAATAGCCGATGAAGTCGCGGAAGAAGGTGTCCTCATGCTCGGGCTGGCGAACTTCCTTGCCCGGTCCCGGGTTAGCTGCCGCCAGCACGAGAGAGCCGTGCAGCGCGAGCGCCATCGTGGTCGTGAAGAAGAAGGTAATCGCGACCATGTGGGCCGGATTGTAGTGGAAGTTCAGGTACTGGTAGCCAACGTTGGACACCCAATCGAGGTGGCTCCAGATGCCGTATGGGAAGCCGTGTCCCCAAGCACCCATCAACCACGGACGGATAACGTTGAGGGTGACGTAGGCGAAGATGGCCACCCCGAAGGCAATCGGCACATGCAGACCGATGCCGAGTTTTCGGCAGATTTCGACCTCGCGCAGCGCCCAGGAGCCGAAGGCCCCGATGGCGCAGATCGTCACCAGCTGCCAGATGCCGCCTTCGCGCAGAGGTGCCAGCGACAGACCATAGGCGATGTCGGGCGGATTGATCGAGATCAGCCACGGGTTCCACGTATCGCCGAGCGCGGCTCCGTAGAAGATCAGGGCGGTCCCCAGCGAGGCGAAGAACGCCGTCGTGACGCCGAAGAAGCCGACGTAGAACGGCCCCACCCAGAAATCGAACATGTCACCGCCGATCAGGGTGCCGCCCCTGATGCGGTATTTTCGCTCAAAACTCAGCAAGGCCATGACCGTCTCCTCGCCCGTGTCGCCGCATCACGCGGTCTGGGCTTAAATTATCGGGGGTCGCGACGGACGGGATCGGATCGCTCCGGTCCCGCCCGCGCGCCGCATGCGCGGTTCCCGTCAGGGGGTGGCCGTAGCCGCCGCCGCTGCGCGTTCTGCACCGTCGATCCAGTTGTACCGAGGCGAGCTGAGCAGGATGAAGTGGATCAGCAGAGCCAGGGTGAACAGGAAGACGGCGAGCGCCACGAGCGCCCTCCGGGGATCGAAAAGGAGCCAAATTCTCCACATGACTGTAGTCCTCCATAGCCGGTGACCGGCTTTGTTGGCGTCGACCAGTCAAAGTGACAGGCCGACAAGTAAAGTGGAGAGGTTTAAGCCCCCAACCACGGTTTCCAGGCCCAGACGAGCCCATGGGCGACCACGGCAATAAGCGTGAAGCCAATGAAGCTGGTCATGAACAGGCCGTGGAACTCTTTGGCCGCTTCCGGCGTGAGACCCGTGAGGGACCCACCAGAGTGGTCAGACATAATCTCCTCCTTTCGTTGGAGCTCTTCCCAGCCACGGGGAAGTCCCGTGGCTGTTTCCGCCGCCCGGCGAACCGGACTTCGGAACTGGGGTCCAAGCCAGGGAGACGGCGCGCGTCATGCGGCCCTCCCGCTCAGGACGATGGCGTTGGCGGCGGCGAGGCGGTCGATGGTGACCCGGTCCTCCCCGGCCTGACGGGCGGCGCGCTCGGCGGCGTCCCTCAGGCGTTTGGCCGCGGAAATGCGAACGATGACGGGCTGCGATGCGACCAGCTTCTCAAGCTCGTCGGAGGCCGCGTCTTCCCAGACGATCTCGGCGTGGGGCCGCGCCGGCGTGGCCTCCACCGCGTCCAGCTGGGACGCCAGCGGCAGGATGGCGAACAGGGCGTCGAACAGGGCGTTGCAGACCTCCTGGATCAGGAAGGTGCAGCCCGCGTAGCCCATGAAGGGCGTGCCCGTATGCCTGCGGATCGCCGCGCCCGGGAAACTCGCCGGCACCCAGACGCCCTGCGGCCCGTGGCCCCCACCGCCGGCTTCCGCCAGATAGATCCGCTCGTTGATGCTGCCGAACAGCACCAGCGGCTTGGTGTCCCGCACCAGGTCGCGGATGGCGCCGTTGTCGGTCTTGGTCCCGGCCACGCGCGAGATGGCGAACTGGCAGGGCAGGCCGAGGTCGTCCTCGAGGAACTTCCTGACGCCGCGCGTATAGGTCTCGTTGGCGACGATGGCGAAGCTCGCCGTGCCGAAGAAGTCCTGCGTCACCGATCGCCACAGGTCCCACAGCGGCTTGATCGTCGTATGCTTCTCGCGCTCGATGAAGGGCTCGGGATCCAGCCCCGTCAGCTCGCCCAGCCGGCGCAGGAACAGGGTCGTGGAGTCGAGCCCGATCGGCGCCTGCAGATAGGGCTTCTCCAGCGCCTCGCAGAGCCCGCGCCCGAACTCGCGATACAGACAGATGTTGACCTCGGCGTCGGCCAGGTTCCGGACATCCGCCAGATGGCTCCCCAGCGGGAAGACCATGTTGACCTTGCAGCCGATCCCCTCGACCAGGCGCCGGATCTCGGCGAGGTCCGAGGGCATGTTGTACACGCCGTACATCGGCCCGATCAGGTTGACGCGCGGCGGGTCGCCCTCCTCGCGGTCGCGCGGCCGGGGCATCTTCTTCGGACCGAACTGGGTCCACAGCCAGGTCAGGGCCCGGTCGGCCGACTGCCATTGATCCTCGTCGATCGTGCGCGGCAGGAAGCGCTGGATGTTGGTGCCTTCCGGCGTCACGCCGCCGCCGATCATCTCCGCGATCGAACCGGTGACGACGACCGAGGGAAGATCCTTGTCGAGCGTCTTCCACGCCCGCTTCATCGCGCCTTCGGTGCCGTGCCTCCCCAGTTCTTCCTCGCCCAGACCTGTCACGACGATGGGCAGCTCATGCGGTGGCAGGCCATCGGTGTAGTGAAGCACGCTGGTCACCGGCAGGTTCTCGCACCCAACCGGCCCGTCGATGATGACCTGGAGGCCCTTGATGGCAGTGAAGGCGTAGACCGCGCCCCAGTAGCCGCCGGCCCTGTCGTGATCGAGGATCAGCGTCATGTCCCGACGTGCTCCTCGGCCTTGGCCGCCGCCGCCATCTGCTTGGCATAGCGCGCCTTGAACTCGGGCCGGGCGACCGGCGTCTCGGACCAGATGCCCGAGGTGTCGCCCGAGCCGACGCCGTCGAAGAAGGCGCTCATCCTGTCGAACCGCGCCTTGTTGGCGATGGCCGCGTTGATGACCTGGGCCAGCGAGCCTGCGCCCGCCGGTCCCATCAGGGGCCGCGCCGAGATCAGGTTGGTGAAATACAGCGCGGGGATCGACATCGCCTTGGCGTGCTGAACGACCGGCGTGGTGCCGATGGCCAGATCCGGCTTGATCGCATCGACCGCCGACAGATCCTGCTCCAGCGAGGCGCGATAGTTGACCGTGACGCCCTTGGCCTCCAGCCACTCGCGGTCGGGATCAGACCACTTGGTCTGCGGACAGGCCGTGCCGACATACTCGACCTCGGCCCCGCTCTCGATCAGCAGGCGGGCGACCAGCAGTTCGGAGCCTTCATAGCCCGACACCGTGATCCGCCCCTTGATCGGGGTGGCCGCCAGCGCCGCGCCGATGGTGCCGAGCATGGCGTTCTTGACGGCGTCGATCTGCGTCTGCGGCACACCACAGGCTTCACCAATCGCCTGGAGCCAGCCCGCGGTGCCGTCGCGGCCGACCGGGGCCGAGCCCACGACCTTGCGACCCGCGGCTTCGAACTCGCGGACGCTGGCGGTATAGAAGGGGTGGATGGCGGCCACCACGGCGCAGTCCAGCGCGGCGTAAAGCTCGCGCCATTCCCGCGTCGGGACGACCGGTCCGGGGGCCAGGCCCATCGGGTCCAGCATGCGGCCGATGATCATGGGATCGGCCGGGAACATCTCGCCCAGCAGGATGACGGTCGGTTTGTCGGTCTTGTCTTTCGGCGCTGCGACGGGGCCGGCCTCGGCCTCCTTACGCGCATAGTTCAGCATGGCGCCGGCCAGCACGTCCTTGGCCTCGGCGTGGGTGGGAATGCCGAAGCCCGGCACGTCGATGCCGACGATGCGGACGCCGTTGATCTCTTTCGGCAGCAACTGCAGCGGCACGCCCGACGCCGTCGGCACGCACAGGTTCGTCACCACGATGGAATCGTAGAGCGCCGGATCCGCCATCTCGTGGACCGCGTCGCGGATGTCCTCGAACAGCTTGCCGGTAACCAGGCTCTCGGAGTTGAACGGCACATAGCCGACCGAGCGGCGCGCGCCGTAGAAGTGGCTGGTGAAGGTCAGGCCGTAGACGCAGCAGGCCGACCCAGACAGGATCGTCGCCGTCCGCCGCATCCGCAGGCCGACCCGCAAGCTGCCGAACGCCGGGCACATCGACTGCGGCTGGTCGTGCGGCCCGACCGGATAGTCCGCGGCGTACTTGGCGAGGATCTCCGACTTGCCCGCGCGGGCGGCGGCCGCCTGCAGCTCGGCCTTCCCGCCGTGGCAGCCGCCGTCGACCGAGACCGGCTCGGGCGTCACGCTGTCCATGCGGGCGGGACCGTCGGCCATCGACTACACCGCCTCGTCGTATATGACTTCGAGCGAGGCCTTGGGCACATAGTTCGCGCCGCGCATGTCGCTCTGGCTGGCAGGCACCAGCCGCACCTCGCCGCCGACCTGATCGGGGCTGAACAGACCCAGCAGGCCGTCCTGCGTCAGGGGCTTGGGATGCTGCGGCAGGCTGTCGGTCACGGCCTGGGCCAGGCCCGCGAACAGGCTGCCCCACTCGCCGTCCGGCGTGCCGATGATCTGATAGTTGGCGGACTTCCTGCGAATGTCCTCATTGGCCGGGATCGAGGCCAGGACCGGAATGTCGACGGCCTCGGCAAAGGCGCGCGCCTCGCCCGTGCCATCGTCCTTGTTGATGATCATGCCGGCGACGCCGACATTGCCGCCCATCTTGCGGAAGTATTCGACCGCCGAGCAGACGTTGTTGGCGACGTAGAGCGACTGCAGGTCGTTCGATCCGACGACGATGACCTTCTGGCACATGTCGCGCGCGATCGGCAGGCCAAAGCCCCCGCATACCACGTCACCGAGGAAATCGAGCAGGACGTAGTCGAAGCCCCAGTCGTGGAAGCCCAGCTTCTCCAGCAACTCGAAGCCGTGGATGATGCCGCGCCCGCCGCAGCCGCGACCGACCTCGGGCCCGCCCAGCTCCATGGCGAAGACGCCGTCGCGCTGGAAACAGACGTCCTCGATCTTCACTTCCTCGCCGGTCAGCTTCTTTGCGGCCGAGGTGGCGATGATGGTCGGGCAGGACTTGCCGCCGAACAGCAGGCTGGTCGTGTCGGACTTGGGATCGCAGCCGATCAGCAGCACCCGCTTGCCCTGCTGGGCCATCATGTAGCTGAGGTTCGACAGGGCGAACGACTTGCCCGAGCCACCCTTGCCGTAGATGGCGATGATCTGGGTTTCCTTGGTGACCTCGCCGGTATGGACGGGAGGCGGCTCTTGCTTCGCCTCTTCGCGCAGGTGCTTATGGGTGATCAGTGTCACGGTCATGCGCAGGTCCTCCAGTCGAGGATCATCTTCAGACAGGCGGGATCGCCGAAGGCTGTGGGATAGGCGTCGTTGGCCTCGGTCGCGGCCATGCGGTGGGTGATGAGACCTTCCAGGCTGAGCCGCCCGGCTTCGATCAGGGCGGTCACGGCCGCTACGTCGTCGGGCCGGAACTCGGCGGCGATGCGGAACTTGGCTTCCCGCATGAAGGCCGCCGGAAACGCGAACGACACCCGCGCCTCGTAGAAACCCGCCAGGACGATCTCCCCGCCCCGCGCCAGACGCGCGACCAGGAAATCCATCAGGTCCTCGGCCCCCGAGGCATCGTAGATCGAGCGATAGTCGCGGCGGTCGTCCGCGTCAGGATGGATCGCCACCCCATGACGACGCGCGGCGTTCGTTTCCCAGACCGTCGGCCGCTGGGCACCCAGAGCCTCGGTGATCCTGAGCAGCAGCCGCCCCAGCGTCCCATGCCCGACGATCAGGTCCGGCGCCGTCCCGCCCGCGATGGCGTGATAGGCCGTCGCCGCCAGCGACAGCAGCACCCCCTCGTCGCCCAGCCCGTCGGGCAGAGAGACCGTCCGCGCAGACGGAGAGATCAGCGTCCGCGCCGCGCCGCCGAACAGGCCCCTCGCATCGATGAAGTTCGACGATCCGGGCACGAACACCCGCTGGCCGATGCGGTCGCGCGCGGCCTCGCCTGCCTCCACCACCCGGCCGATCGATTCGTATCCGGGCACCAGCGGATAGCCGAGGCCGGGGAAGTGGGGCATGCGCCCGTCCCACAGCAGACGCTCCGTACCCGTCGAGATTCCGCTGACGTCCACCTCGACCACGACATCGTCGGGTCCGGCCGGGCGCAGAGCGAGCCGCCGCATCGCCAGGCGGCGGGGCTCCTCCATCACGACGGCCAGTGTGTCCATCTCAGCGCCTCGGGGTCGGCGGGCCAAGATAGGCGCCTCCCCAACTGTCAGCTTAGATTGACAGTAAAGGTTGTCAAACTTTGATTACACTTTGTTCTGTCAATTCCGCGCGACAATCACGCTCGCGATCACCGGCATGGCCGTCCGAACGCGGCGGGCGCTGAAAAAGCCCGCTTCCCGACACATGGCGATTATTTCTCGCGCGGGGCGAGGCCGGCCCGAGCCCATGGCCAGCAGATACATGCCGAAATAGGCGTCCCCGACCCGCTCCGCGCCGCGCTCCTGCGCCATCGGCTCGCCGATCAGCAGCGTCCCGCCCGGCGGCAGAGCCGCCTGCGCCGCCTTCAGAATCGCCAGCGCCGGTCCATCGTCGTGATCGTGCAGCACACGGATCAGGCTGACGACATCCGCCCCGGTCGGCAGGGCGTCCTGGAACACGTCCCCGCCCGTCGCCTGCAACGCCAGTCCTTCCGCGCCGAACCGCGCCCGCGCCCGCTCGGCCACCGCGGGCAGGTCGAACAGCATCCGCTCCACCCCAGGCGCCCGCGCCGCCACCGCCCGCAGGAAGGTCCCCTCCCCGCCGCCGACGTCCAGCAGCCGCCGATGCCGCGCGATCGACCAGGCGTCCAGCACCTGGGCCGCCACCATGGCCTGGCTGTCGCTCATCAGGCGCGAATAGGCCTCGGCCTCCGCCGCATCCGGCGGTCCGCCCTCCGCATAGGTCCAGTAGGCCGCCAGCGCCCCGCCCCCGCCGCCGCGCCGCAGCAACGCTATCGGGTCGGCCAGATCCGCATAGAGCAGCGCATGATGCCGGATCATCGCCGCCACGCCCGGCGCGCCCAGCAGGGAAGCCCCCTCGACCCCCAGCGCCCAGCGGTCCTGGCCCGTCGGTTCCGCCAGCTTCAGCGCCACCGCCGCCCGCAGCAGCCTCAGCGCCCCATCGCGATCCAGCTCCACCGCCGCCTGAACCGCCTCGACCGTCATTGGCCCCTCGGCCAGCCGTCCCAGCAGCCCTGATGTCACGCAGGCATGGGCGATCTGCGAATAGACGAACCCTGCCGTCACATCGAACAGGGCCGCCGCCCGTCGGCGCGCGACAGGCAGGGTCAGTGGAAACCGCGCCGCCCACCTCTGGAACGCGGGCGAACCGATCAGCCCGTTCCGCCAGGCGCGCCATCGATCGTGCAGCTTCATATGGCGCGCATCGACCCACCAGGCCGATTTCCCTTGTGTCAATCCGACTGGACACCTTTAGTGTATCCCTCGCAAGACACGAAAGGCGGGTCATGTCCCGCGACCGGGTCGTCATCATTGGAGCCGGCATCGGCGGTCTCGCCGCCGCGGTGGACCTGTGCGCCCAGGGGATGGACGTCACGGTGGTCGAAAAGGCCGCCACCCCGGGCGGCAAGCTGTCGGAACAGTCGATCGACGGACGCGGCATCGATTCGGGTCCCACCGTCTTCACCATGCGCTGGGTGTTCGAGACCCTGTTCGAGCGCGCGGGCACCTCGCTGGACCGCCACCTCACCGTCCGCCGCGCCGAGACCCTCGCCCGCCACAGCTGGCCCGACGGCTCCACCTTCGACCTCCACGCCGACCTCGACCGCTCCGCCGAGGCTGTGGGCGACCTGTCCGGCGCGGACGAGGCCCGGCGCTTTCGCGCCTTCGCCGCCCGCGCGGCCAAGATCTACGAGGTGCTAGAGCGCCCCTTCATCCAGCGGCCCAAGCCGACCATCGCCGGGCTGACGCTCGACATCGGCCTGCACCGTCCGCTCGATCAGTGGTCGATCATGCCCTACCGCTCGCTGTGGTCCGAGCTCGGGACCTACTTCCGCGACCCGCGCCTGCGCCAGCTGTTCGGCCGCTACGCCACCTACGCCGGCTGCTCCCCGTTCAAGTCGCCCGCCACCCTCATGCTGATCGCCCATGTCGAGCAGCAGGGCGTCTGGCTGGTCGACGGCGGCATGCAGCGCATCCCCGAGGCCCTGACTGGCCTGATCCAGTCGCTGGGCGGCACCGTGCGCACGGGACAGGCCTGCACCGAGATCCTGACCGACCGGGGCCGGGCGTCCGGCGTCGTTCTGTCATCTGGCGAACGCATCAAGGCCCGCACCGTCATCGTCAACGCCGACCCGTCCGCCGTCGCCCAGGGCCGCTTCGGCACGGCCGCCGCCCGCGCCGTCTCGGCGACCCCGCCCCGCGCCCGCTCGCTGTCGGCCGTCACCTTCGCCTTCACGGCAGAGGCGCGGGACATCCCGCTCGTGCGCCACAACCTGTATTTCTCGCCCGACTACGTCGCCGAGTTCGACGACCTGCACGCGGGCCGCGCTCCCAGCATTCCCACCGTCTACATCTGCGCCCAGGACCGGGCCGACGACGACGGACCACCGCAATGCGAGGGGCCGGAACGGTTCTTCGCCATCACAAACGCGCCGCCGAACGGCGACGTCCACACCTGGTCGCCAGAGGAGATCGACTTATGTCGCTCGCGCGCCTTCGCCTCGATCCGAGCCTCGGGGGTCGACTTGCGCCCTCACCTCCCGACGATGGCGGTCACGACGCCAGACTCCTTCGAGAAGCGCTTTCCGGGGACGGGTGGAGCCCTCTATGGCCGCGCGGGTCACGGCTGGGACGGGGCCTTTCGACGGCCCGGAGCCCGTACGCGGACGCCGGGACTCTATCTCTGCGGCGGGGCGACTCACCCTGGGGCGGGCGTCCCGATGGCGGCCCTGTCGGGACGGCAGGCCGCCCTGGCCGTCATGGCGGACCGCGCTTCGATGCGCCGGTCGGCGCCGGCGGCTACGCCTGGTGGTATGTCGACGCCCTCAGTGACGACGGCCGTTTCGGCCTGACCATCATCGCCTTCGTCGGCAGCGTCTTCTCGCCCTGGTACGCCTGGTCGGGACGCGGATCGCCAGAGAACCACTGCGCCCTGAACGTCGCCCTCTATGGCGAGGGCTGCGAGCGGTGGTGCATGACCGAGCGCCCGGCTGGTCAGGTCTTCCGCGACGCCGAGACCTTGCAACTCGGCCCCAGCTCTGTCCGCTGGGACGGCGACGACCTGATCATCCGCTTCGACGAGACCACCGCCCCCGTCCCGCCCATGCCGATGATCCCCAGGCGGATGCGTGGCACCGTCCGGGTCCGCCCCCGCGCCATCAACGAGATCGCCTTCCCGCTGGACGACGAAGGCAAGCACGTCTGGCGCCCCATCGCGCCCCGCGCCCGCGTCGAGGTCACGCTGGACGATCCCTCCCTGTCCTGGACCGGCGAGGGCTATCTCGACACCAACGCCGGGTCGGAACCGATGGAGGATGCCTTCGAGGTCTGGGACTGGTCCCGCGCCCATCTGCGTCGGGACAGCGCCGTCCTCTATGACCTGAAGCGCAAGGACGGCACGGCGCTCAGCCTCGCGCTGCGCTTCGATACGGGCGCGGTGCCCGAGACGGTCGAGCCGCCGCCCCACGCGCTCCTGCCCCCCACGGTCTGGCGCATGCCGCGCCACACCCGCGCCGACGCGGGTCGGCCGGTCCATGTCGAGACGACCTGGGAGGACACCCCCTTCTATTCCCGCTCGACGCTCTCGACCCATCTGCTGGGCGAGCCCTGCCAGGCCGTTCACGAGAGCCTGTCACTGGGGCGGCTGCGATCGCCCGTCGTCCGCGCCATGCTGCCCTTCCGCATGCCGCGCTCGCTCCGCTGAGGCCTCCCGGTCGCGCTTCAGGGAGCGCTGGGTCGAGAACAGCTCCCATACGGCCCAGGCCAGGATCAGGCCGAAGACGAGCACGCTCTCGACGATGAACACCTGGGTTCCGCTCATGCGGTCGCCTCCTCGATCAGCCCATGCCGCGCTGCGACCTCCTCGATCACCGCCGCGACCAGATCGGGCCGTTCCTCGTGCGCCAGATGGCCCAGCCCGTTCAGAGTTACGATCCGCGCTTCGGCCAGGGATGCACGCACCTCCTCGGCCACCGAAGGCGGCACCGCCTGATCCCGCGTCCCCACCACCAGCGTCAGCTCGGCGATCAGCTGCGGCAGGCTCCTCAGCACATCGGAAATGTCCCAGCTGCCCATCATCCCCAACGTCCCCGCGACATGGCCGGGCTTTCTCAGCAGGCGGCCATAGAGTTCCACGCCCCGGTCATCGATCATCGATCCCGTCCCCCGGATCAGCCGCGCCACCCGCCCCGGATCGCGCGCCGCCTGGGCGAACAGACCGACCGCAAGCGGATTGACGAACAACCCCATCGCCAGCCCACGGAACAGCGGCGCCACCGGCCCGGCGAAGGGCTGCAACGCGCCATTGATCGCCACGACCGGCGCCTCGCCGAACCGTCCGTCCAGCGACATGCGAAGCGCGATCGCCGCCCCCGCCGAATGCGCCACGACCAAAGCCGGCCGCACATCCATCATCTCGATCAGCGCCGTCGTCCGCCGCGCCATGTCCCACAGCGATTGCCGATTGTCCCTGGGCATGGCGGTGAAGCCGTGCCCCGGCAGGTCAGGCGCCACCACCGTGAACCGCTCTGCCAGCCTCGGCATCAGATCGCGCCAGCTGTGCGTCGCCGCCCCCGCCCCATGCAGCAGCAGAACCACCGGCCCCTGCCCCATCGTCTGCACATGCCAGGTCAGATCGCCCGCCGTGACGAAGCGGCTCGCCTCGCGGTTGGGCCAGTCGCGGCCCTCCACGGCCCAGTCCGGACGATCGCCCATGCTCAGGCGTCCAGCGAGCGGACGAGGTCGCGCACCCGCTCGGCCTCGACATAGGGCAGCGCCGCGAACGTCGCCCCCATCGCCTCGGCCAGCTTCGCCCCCTCGCCCCTCGGCCGGGGCGAGACGTCGATCAGCGCCGCCGATACCCCCGCCGCCCGGATGCGGCGGCACGCGGTAAGGGCGTCCTGCTCGGCTCGCGTCCGGAACGACGCGCCGTCCAGCGCGATATTGCCCCGCCCGTCGGTCATCACGACCAGCAGAGGCGTCCGCCCCTTGGCCCGCTCGCCCAGCGCCAGCGCCGCCGCCGTCTCGAGCCCCGAGGCCAACGGCGTCGTCCCGCCCCCCGCCAGAGCCGCCAGCTCGCGTCTGGCCCGCGCCAGCGACCGCGTCGGCGGCAGCAGCACCTCCGCCGCATCTTTCCGGAACGCCACCAGCGCCACCTGGGTGCGCCGCACATAAGCTTCGGCCAGCAGCAACTCGACCGCCCCCTTGGTCTCCGCCAGCCGCTGCAAGGCCGCAGACCCCGAAGCATCGACCACGAAGATCACCGTCGCCTCGGCCCTCTGCTCGAAGCGCCGCACGCGGAAATCGTCGCGCCGCACCCGCATCGGCTGGCGCATGCCCAGCCGCCCGCCCCGCAGCCTCTGCCACGGCGACGCCGCCTTCAGCGTCTCGACCAGGTCCAGCGCCACCGCCCCATCCGGCCGTCCCGGCCGCGACCCGATCCGCCGCCCGCGTTTCGCCGCCGGTATCTTCGCCCCCGCCGGTCCTGACCGCGCCGGCGCGCCCCTGACCGTCTGCCCCGACGCCGCCCACAACGCCTCGAGCCCCTCGGGCAGCGCCGCCCGCGCCGCCTCCAGCACCAGATCGTCCAGCACCTCCGGCGTCCGCTCCGAGGCCTCGGTCTCGTCCGCGCCTTCCGCCTCCGCCGGATCAGGCTCGGCCTCGGGCTCCAGGTCCTCGGGAACAGGCTGGGGCGGAAGCCGCGTCGCGCGCGGGCTCAGCACCAGCCGCGCGGCGGTCGTCAGGTCGTCCGGCTCGATGACATCCCGCCCCTCCAGCGCCGCCAGCGCCGCCGCCGTTCTCAGCGTGAGCCGCGGGGCCCGGAGCGACGCCACCCCCAGCGCCTCGCACGCCGCGCAGACCGCATGGATCGCCGCCTCGTCCGGCGCCGCGACCACGGCGAGGGCCGCCCGCGCCTCGGTAATGTCGTCGGGCGTCGCGCTGATCGACTGGGCCTCGCGCCAACCCACGCCGTCCAGATCGATCCGGAACGCCAGCCGCTCCAGCAGGGCTTCGGGTGGCCTCTCGTCCTCCAGCCCCTCGTCCAGCGCCACCAGCACGAACCGCGTCGGCGCCCGTTCCGACGCTCCGTCACGCTCGATCCGTACCGCGCCCTCGTCGATGGCCCCGGCCAGCCGCGCCGCGACCCCGCCGTCCAGCCGCTCGGCCATCGGCGCGATCAGCACCCCGCCATCGGCCTCGACCAGAATGCCCTTCTGCAAGACCCGCGTCCCTGCCCCCAGCGCCGCCGCCAGATCCAGCCCGCCCAGCAGCCGATCGTCGCCGATCCCCGGCGGCAACCGCTTCCACGGCGTTCCGTCGGCATGCAGCGCCCTCAGCCCGCTCAGCCAGTTGTCCCGCACCGGCCCCGGCCCGGCCCTTACCGCCGCGCCGCCCAGCTCCGGATCAACCGCCAGCAGCGCCGCCGCCAGCATCGCATCGGCCCAGACCTGGGCGTGATCAGAAAAAGTGGTCACCGGCTTTCCGCCCGGATCACGCCCCAAGGAGAAAGGGCGGGGTCGGTCATGCCGCCAGCAGGTCGTCGATCGCCCGCTCGATCCGGCCGGTCCCCGCCTGATCATCCAGCGGCCCGCGCCGCAGCCGGTGCCGCAAGGCCATCGGCGCGATCCGCCGCAGGTCCGCCTCGGTCACCGTCTCCCGGCCTTCCAGCGCAGCCAGCGCCCGTGACGCCCGCAGCAACGTCAGCTCGCCCCTCAACCCGTCGGCCCCCACCGCCATGCATAGCCGCGATCCGGCCTCCAGCACCGAGTCGGGCACGGTGACCGCATCCAGCACCCCTTGCGCCGCCGCCACCTTCTTCCTGACAGCCGCGTCCTTGCCCTTCCAGGCTTTCACGAACCCGACCGGGTCGCGGTCGAAGGCGTCGCGCCGTTTCACCACCTCTATCCGTTCCGCCAGCGTGTCGGGCGTCCGCACCTCCACCGACAGGCCGAACCGGTCCAGCAGCTGGGGCCGCAGCTCGCCCTCCTCCGGATTGCCCGAGCCGACCAGCACGAACCGCGCCGGGTGCCGCACCGACAAACCCTCGCGCTCCACCACGTTCTCGCCCGACTGCGCCACGTCCAGCAGCAGATCGACCAGATGATCCTCCAACAGGTTCACCTCGTCGATATAGAGAAACCCGCGATTGGCCCGTGCCAGCAGCCCCGGCTCGAACGCCTTCTCCCCCAGGGTCAGCGCCTTCTCCAGATCCAGCGCGCCCACGACCCGGTCCTCGGTCGCGCCCAGCGGCAGGTCGACGACCGGCGCTGGCGTCTGGCCTGGCCCCTCGTGGCGGCACACCCCGGCGCAGGCCGAGGACGGCGCATCGGGCTCGCAGTTGAACCTGCATCCCGATATCACCGGTAAGGCAGGCAACAGGGCCGCCAGCCCCCGCACCGCCGTCGTCTTGCCCGAGCCCCGGTCGCCGAAGACCATGACCCCGCCCAGCGTCCGGTCCACCGCCGCCAGCAGCAGCGCCAGCTTCATGTCCGCCTGGCCGACGATGGCCGAGAAGGGAAAGACGAGGCGCATGAGTGTCCAATCAGTTTGACACTCACGGTCACACCATTGCGCCGCCGGGTCAACGCGCCGCAGACATCGCAAACCCGCGTCGTTTGAGTTTGCCGCCCGGTTCTGCCTATCGTGGCGGCCGGGCGCTTCGCCCTGCGGAGGGGCCGATGGCCACATCGACGGCGACAGGCTGGCGCTATCATCCGCAGAGGGACGCCCTGCTGGCCGAGGCCCACGCCCGGCCCTTCACACCCCTGACCGGCCCGGCGCTGGTCACCCGCATCGCAACCCTGTCGGGCCAGGACGGAGAGGCCGCCGACCGCGATCACATGGCCGCCCTGTGCCGTCGCCTGGGTCAGCCCGAGCCCGGCCCCACCGCCCGCTGGGCCGTGCTGGACGGCGGCACATGGCGTCTGCGCTGGGAACGGCACACCGAACTCTCGACCTGGACCGGCTTTCGCACGCCCACCGGCAACACCGCCTTCGACGAGACCGCCTTCGACCTGGTGCCCGAAGACTGGCTGGCCAGCTTCCCGGGCGAGGTGCTGGTCGCCACCCGGCTGGAGGTCTGGCCCGCCGTCGATCCGGCTGCGGCGGCGGCCATGTTCGGGATCGAGGTCGTCGGCTCGCGCCTCTCCGACGACGCCGCCATCGTCTTCACCGACTTTCGCCCGGACGGCCGAGGCATGACCCGTCTGCTGATGCTGGCCCACGCGGGCGACGCCTCCCAGACCGGACGCCTGGTCCAGAGCCTGCTGGAGGTCGAGACTTACCGCCTGATGGCGCTGCTCGCCTTCCCCGTCGCCGGCCAGACGGGCCGTGAACTCGCCGCGATCGAAGCGCGCGCGGGCGAGCTGGCCGAAAAACTGACCGAGGACGGCGATCCCGAGGCCGATCGCCGCCTGCTGGACGAACTTTCCGTCCTCGCCGGCGAGACGGAGGCTTTGATCGGCCGTACCGGCTTCCGTTTCGATGCGGCCGCCGCCTACCACCGCATCGTGCGCGAGCGCATCGACATGCTGCGCGAGGCCCACATCAACGGCCTGCTGACGCTCGGCGAGTTCATGCAGCGCCGCCTCGATCCCGCCATGCGCACATGCGACGCCGTCGCCGAACGCCAACGCGCCGCCATCGGCCGAATCGCCCGCATGGCCCAGATGCTGAACACCCGCGTCGAGGTCGCCGCCGAGGCGACCAGCGCGGCGCTTCTCGCCTCCATGGATCGTCGGGCGGGCGCGGCGCTCAAGCTGCAGCAGACCGTCGAAGGCCTCTCGACCGTCGCCATCTCCTACTACGCCGTGGCCTTGCTCGGCTTCCCGCTCAAGGCGATGGAATCCTCGATCGAGGGGTTCAATGCGACCCTGGCCACCGGCCTTGCGGCTCCGGTCGTCGTGGCCGCTGTCTGGTACCGGCTGAGGTCCTTCCGCAGGAAGCTGACGGGCGAGCACGGCTGACCCAATTTGTCGCGCCACCACGGGAACTTGCCGCCAGCGCCGCAGTTGACAGGCCAAGCGCCGGGTCTATGGTCCGCCCAACTCTGTATTCCTAGGGAGGCTGCGGGTATGCGTAAGTTTGGTATCGCGGGTGTCGTTGCGGCGAGCGCCCTTCTCGGTCTGGCCGCCTGCTCGGGCGGTGGTGAAGAGGCCGAAGCTCCGGCCGCTGAGGCCCCTGCCGCCGAGGCCCCGGCCGCCGAAGCCCCCGCGGCTGAGGCTCCGGCCGCCGAGCCCGCCGCCGCCCCGGCTGCTCCCGCCGCCGCGGGCGCGACGCTTCAGGTTGCCGGCCTGACGGGCGACCCGGCCAACGGCCAGCGCATCTTCGGCCAGTGCCGCACCTGCCACGTGGTCGAGCCCGGCGTGAACCGCGTCGGCCCGTCGCTGCACGGCGTCGTCGGCCGCACGGCCGGCACCGTTCCCGGCTACAGCTACTCCACCGCCAACCAGAACAGCGGCGCGGTCTGGGACGCCCAGACCCTGTTCACCTACCTGGAAAACCCGCGCGGCTTCATGCCGGGCACCAAGATGGCCTTCGTCGGCCTGCGTGACCCGCAGCAGCGCGCGGACGTGATCGCCTACCTGGCGACCCAGTCCTGATCTGACGGATCGCTGAACGATCAAGGCCCCGGCGGAAACGCCGGGGCCTTTTTCTATGCCTTGGACGTCAACCGCCGCCTCAGGTCCAGCAGGTGCAGCGGAAACGACGCCAGGAGCGCCAGACTGACCCACCACCAGTCGGCCCCGACCAGCGCCGCGCGCACGCCGAGCAGAATGAAGACGCCCGGACCCAGCACCAGCACAGCGGACCACAGGCGCATCCGCCGCATCCCAACCAGCCACGCGGCTTCCAGCGCGATGACGACCAGCACGACGTCGACGGCATGACCGCTGGCGAACAAGGCCTGCATAGGTTCAGGCCGGGCGCAGGCCCAGCAGGTGGCCCATGTCCTTGAGGAAAATCCGCGCGTGCGCCGCCGGCTTCGCCCGGACCAGCTCCTTATTCATATAGGCCTGCCAGGTCAGGGCCTGGACGTCCGGATCGGCGCACATGGTGACGAACCGCTCGCGCCGCTTGTCCGAGCGGTACCAGAAGTGCTGCATGACCCCCAGCACCATGAAGACCTTGCCGTGGGCCTTCATGAAGCGGCTCCGCGCTGATTTCAGATGGCGCGGGTCCTTGTGCAGAAGCGCGGCCTCGACCGCCTCGGCCGCCAGCCGCCCGCACTCCATCGCATAGTAGATGCCCTCGCCCGACGCCGGCGCGACCACGCCCGCCGCGTCGCCCGCCACGATGACGTCGCGGCCATTGTCCCATCGCTTCAGCGGCTTCAGCGGGATCGGGGCGCCTTCGGTCCGCACGGTCTCGCAGGCGTCGAGCCCGGTCAGCTTGCGCAGCGCCGTCGTCGCAGTCCGCAGCGAGAAGCCCTTCTGCATGGACCCCACGCCGATCGAGGCGGTGTCGCCGTGCGGGAAGATCCAGGCATAAAAGTCCGGCGACAGCTGACCCTGATACCAGACATCGCACCGCTGGGCCTCAAAGTCGGCGACGCCGCGCGCCGGCGCCTTGATGATCTCGTGATAGGCGAAGACGTAGCGCTGCCTGTCCGCGCCCTTGACCTCCTGCGCCGCCACAGAGGATTTGGCTCCGTCGGCCCCGATCACCATCCGCGCCCGCACGGCCATTGGGGCTGAGTCCTTGTCGGCACCGACCGCGCGATACAGCACTACGGCCGAGCCATCCGCTTCGCGCTCGATGCCGGTGTAGATGCCCGTCCGCCGCTGGGCGCCGGCCCGCTCGGCGCGGACGCGCAGCCATTCGTCGAAGGTCTCTCGGTTGACCATGCCGACATAGCCGCCCTCGATCGGCATGCGCACGCGCTTGTCCGACGGCGCGATCATCCGGGCCTCCGAGGCGCGGGCGCAGATCAGGCTGTCGGGAATGTCGAAGTCGCGGATCAACCGGGGCGGAATGGCCCCGCCGCACGGCTTGATGCGCCCCTGCCGGTCCAGCAGCAGGACGGTGCGCCCCTGCTCGGCCAGATGCCGCGCGGCGGTCGAGCCCGACGGCCCTCCGCCCACCACGACGCAATCGAAGGTCTCGGCGACGACGCCGAGTTCAGGCCTGGACATGACGGGCTCCCGTGACGGGTGAGGCGACGGAGGATGCCGGTGCGCCGATCCGTGAGGCGATGATCGCCGAGGCCAGGAACAGCCCCGCCTCCAGCGTGAAGACCAGGCCGAAGGCGGGCGCATCAGCCCCCATCAGCCCTTTCCCGATATCGACGCCGACCGCGCCGAGGAAGCCGCCAGCCGCGAAGCCCAGGGCCTGGGCCGCGCCCCAGACACCCATGCGGATGCCTTCGCGCGGTCCCTCTCCTTCGCCCGCCAGCCCCATCATGGAGCCGATGGCCGCGACCGCGAACATGCCGTTGAAGAAGCCGAGGCCGAACACCGTCGGCAGGATCGGCCAGCTCGGTCCGATCGCCGCGGCCGCCGTCAGCAGCCCCAGCATCGCCGCAGACCCGACGCACCCCGCGATGGTCCAGCCGCGCATCCAGCCCTTGCCGCGACCGCCGACGAATCCGCCAAGCGCGCCGACCAGCACCATGCCAAGCAGCACCCCGCCGTTCTGCACGCCCGACATCTGGGTCGACTGTCCGGGCGTCATGGCGAAGACCAGCCCCGCGAACGGCTCCAGGATCAGCTCCTGGGCGCTGTAGGCCACCATCGACACGAGAACGAACACCGCGAAAACCCGCGCCTTCGGATCGGCGAGCGTCTGCTTCAAGGCTTCGGCGAAGGGCGTCGGCGCCTCCGACGCCGCGACCTGCGCGACCGCCGGCCCCTCCATCCGCCACGTCGCCAGCAGCGTCACGACAAAGGCGATCAGGGCCACGCCCGACGCCACCACCGCCAGCCGCGCCATCGAGAACGGATCAAGTAAGCCCCCGCCGATCCCGGCGGTCAGCACGATGCCGACGATCATCATGATCCAGGTGATGGCCGCGGCCGCCGGTCGCCTCTGTGGCGCGACCCGCGTGGCCAGAAGCGCCAGCAGCGACGTCCCCGCCGCACCGACGCCCGCGCCGATCATGGAAAAGGCGATCACGGCCAGCGCGATGCCCGCCCAGGTCGATGTGGCCATCAGGGCCGTGGCGTTGGTGGCCAGCAACGCCCCCAGCGCCAGCACTCCCATCCCGCCGACGATCCACGGCGTGCGCCGCCGTCCCTGGTCCGAGCCGTGGCCCCAGCGCGGCCGCGACAGCTGCACCACATAGTGCCAGGCCACGAGCGCGGCGGGCAGCGCCACCGGCAGGGCCAGCTCCACCGCCATGACCCGGTTCAGCGTCGAGGTGGTCAGCACCACGATCGAGCCGAGCGCGCTCTGCACCAGACCCAGCCGGACGATGCCCAGCCACGACAGCCCTGTTTGCTGGCCCTGCATCAGTTTGCTCCCGACAGGCCCGCGACCGCGAAGGCCGAAACCATCATGCCGATGACGTAAAGCGTGGTGCCCGTGGCGTTGTACCAGGGCGTCAGATCCTTAGGTCGACCGAGCAGGCGGACCATGCAGGCGATCTGCGCGGCCACGAGCGCCGTCACCGCCAGCCCGTGCCACGGCCGATCCCAGGCGGCGAACAACAAGGCTACGACCACGACCTGCGGCGCCGCCATCGCCACGCAGGCGATGCGGGCGGCCTTGTCCTCGCCCAGCACGGCCGGCAGCGACCGCAGACCCAGCGCCCGGTCGCCCTCGACCGCCTTGAAGTCGTTCAGCACCATGATGCCGTAGGCGCCCAGGCTGTAGAGCCCGGCGAGCAGCAGCACTGGCATGCTCGGCAGGGCCCCGGCCATAACCGCCGCCCCCGTGAACCAGGTCAGCCCCTC
Organism: Brevundimonas bacteroides DSM 4726; assembly: GCF_000701445.1. Classification (GTDB taxonomy): domain Bacteria; phylum Pseudomonadota; class Alphaproteobacteria; order Caulobacterales; family Caulobacteraceae; genus Brevundimonas; species Brevundimonas bacteroides. The sequence goes on along the minus strand of NZ_JNIX01000001.1, from coordinate 724 downwards.
ATAGGAAAAGGCGCAGGCCAGCGGTCCCGCCACGCCCGACGCCTTCAGCCGGAACGGCGGCGCCGAATAGGCCCAGGCCAGCACCAGTCCCAGCGTCGTCGCCGCCAGCACCCACGGCCCGGTCAGGGCGGCCACGACCAGCGACAGGCCGGTCCAGACGATGGCGATCCAAAGCCCCCAGCGACCGGGAATGCGGCCCGAGGGGATCGGGCGGTGCGGCTCGTTGATGGCGTCGACGTGCCGGTCGAACCAGTCGTTGACGGCCTGGCTGGTGGCGCAGACCAGAGGCCCGGTCAGGGCCACGCCCGCGATCAGGAACAGCCAGCGCCCTTCGAACGACGCGCCCGACGAGATCACCCCGCAGACGAAGGCCCACATGGGCGGGAACCAGGTGATGGGCTTGAACAGCTCCAGCACGGCGCCCGGCGAGGGTGCGGCAGGCGACGGCGCGGGCAGCGTCCTGTCCATGTCGGACGGTAGGTCTGGACAGGGCGAAGTGTCAATCTGGATTGACACACGGCCGCTCTCTCCGTTCTCCCCTTGTGGGAGGAGCCAGATTGACGCTGATTTTCTCAATCATCCAACGACGCGCGGATTTCCTCAACGAATCCAGCGCCTGTCGCGATTGAGAGCCCGCGAACGCGCCCTCATATCCAGTCCCCTTAAAATCGGCCCCGTCCCGTCGCGAGGGGAAGGCGTCCTGGGCCCAGGACCCGGACGCGCG